>NZ_JACCFE010000002.1:1226000-1839000 GCF_014256275.1 Rhodococcus sp. 4CII | reverse complement strand
CCGCGGTGAGCTCGCACGAGGAGCTATATGGACATACGGGGCTATGGCCGCAAGCACGGTTGCGCAGCTCATTTACACAGCAGTTGCGGCGCGATCCTTTACTCCGTCGGACTTCGGGGCGTATGCAATTGCAATCTCCACTGTGCAGGTAGCAACATACTTCGTCGGCTCAGGGGTATCGCAGGCCATCCTTCAAAGCCCGGATTCGGACCAAGATGTAGCAGGGCTTGCCGTCCGTCAGGTGCTCATCTCGGGTACCGCAATCGGCCTGCTCCTTACGCTTCTCGCGACCAATATCGAGATCATTTGGAACATTGACGGCTTAAGCCAGATGATGCTGATTGCGGTTGGTATTCCACTTTGTGCTGGAATCTCCTCGATCTCAATGTCGATTCTTCGAAGAAGAGGGCAGTTTAAGGCGGCGTCCCTTCGTGAGACGCTCGGATTGGTGGTCAGCTTTGCGATGACTCTTGCGCTAATATCCGCGGGCGCGCCCGCATACATCCTTGTAGTCGGCTCGCTCGCCTTCCCGGTGTTCGTCGCCCTCTTAGGGTGGTGGGCTCTGAAGCTGTTTCCGATTCCGAGTGGTGCAGTGACTTCAAGACAATTTCTTCGAGTGTCCTACCAGATTGGTATGCAGAATCTCGTGCATTACGCGATTCTTACGCTTCCGCTGTGGCTACTCGGAAGAATAGCTCGCGCGTCGGATGTGGGCCTATTCTCAAGAGCGCAAAACGTTTCTACTATCCCAATGAATAGCCTGTCCGCGGCATTTACTAAAGTGGTATACCCCAAACTTGCAGCGATGGGGCGTCATGGGCGCGACTTAACTGATCCGATCACTGGCGTTATTGGAATAGCGTCAATTATAGGGTCTGCATGCTTCGGCGTCATCGCTGGATCGGCCCAGCCACTAATTGCCATCTTGCTTGGCTCGCAATGGGCAGATGCGGACGGACTGCTGACACTATGGACGATCTTTTGCACGATCAACCTCTGCTACATCGCCGCGAGCTCGGCCCTCGAATCGCAGGCGCTATTTGGCCAGATTTGGCGCGTCCAGCTAATTGGTGGAGCAAGTCTTGTTTTGACGCTGACGGTTGCCGTCCTTCGGTTCCCCACTACGGAGGGTGTCCTAGCGTGCGCAACGGTGGCGCTTGGTGCCTCTCACGCAGACCAGCTACGGCGGCTAAAGAACGCACGGATGATAAATATTCGCCGTGCAATGAACTCCTATCTGCAAGGTACTGCTACCTATATTGCCGCGTGGGGTTCGGGTGCAGTGGTCGCAAATATAATGGGAGGGCCAACTTCCGCAATTGCACTCCCTCTCACCCTGGTCGCGTCGCTGGCCGCAGTGATAGGTATTTGTGCCGTGTGTTGGAGGACGAGGACGAGTCGTATAGCTATGGGCGTGCTCAGGGAACTGGGGCGATCCCGGAAGGTGGCACCGTCATGAACGGTTGGTCAGTCGCAAGTCCAGTCGGTGGGCTGAGGGGCGCCGGCCTAGGAAATCAAGTAATTCCGATGGGTAAGGCTTGGATCGCTGCGCAGACTTTGGGCAAGAAGTATATAGAGATGCCGTGGGCGCTCAACCCGCGGGGATACCGTGGTGAACTGCAGGCATCACGCACCCAATCAGTTGAGTATTTTGGTGTGCAGATATTCCCGAAACACAGTATTGGGGAACAAGAATTCATCCAGTCCGGAATTCTAGATTATGCGGACTTCATATCGGCAAAATATAAGAATACTTCCGCGCCATGTACTATAATCCATAAATCAGGAATGGTGGGCGGCTACCGGGCTATCAAATCGTCCCGCGAATTCATTCGGACCAGAATACTTGGCACCAGCGCTGCGTTGTCGAACCAACAATGCCGCCTGATGGAGAAGTATCGTCTTAGCGGCCCAACTGTTGCGGTTCATGTCCGGGCTGGCGATTTCGCAGACGAACCGCCGATGCCCGGTACGTTCAACCGACGAATACCCGTGACATGGTACCGGGATGTAGTGGCCGAAATCGACTCGGCCTTGGAAAACTATACGCTCTATTTGGTGACTGAACCATCGGGTCTTGCCACCTGTAACAGCCTCGCAACGATTGCGAGTCGTGCACACCGTTCGATCGTGGTGAGCGGATCCCCGACATCAGATCTATCGATAATGGCTCGCGCCGACCTGCTCGTATGCTCTGTCTCAAGTTTCTCGATGCTGGCAGCCTTTCTATCCGAGGGCGAATATGTCTGGTACGCGCCGCATCTCACGCGAGTATCGGGGCGGGGATACATATGGCCGCCCGAGAGCAACTACAGGTTCGATGCGCAGAATGAGGAACGTTACACCCGAGGACGAGGTGTTCCGTACCCGCTAGATTCCGCCAACCTCGATGACGCGCTTGCAGGAATCCAAAATTTGGCCAGGCTCCGTAGCTCGAGTCGCGACCTACTTCAGCACGGGTACGTAAGGACGGAAGGAGAATCAGATGCTGTCGGTAGCGCTGATCATGGCGAGTCATAATCGTGGGGCCCTGACTGAGCAGTGCGTTCGCAGCATTCTCCAGCAAATTTCCGACGAGTATCTAGTTCGGGTCTGGGTCGCCGATGCGTCGAGCAATAGCGACACGCGTGAGAGACTAAGTCGCGTAGACGGTCCTATCTCAGTTGAACGTGTGCCCGCAAAGTGGTTCTGGGCGCAATCAATGAGCCATGTCGAGGTGAGGGCACTCGGGGATGATCCACAGATAGTGGTGTGGATTAACGATGATGTTGCCCTTGCGGATGACGCGCTGGCACGATTAATTTCGTCGTGGCAATCGCGACCGGATCGGAGCAACTCGGTCGTCGTTGGCAGTATGCGAGACGCCGAAGGATCTATAACGTATGGCGGCATCAGGCTGGGCTACCCAATCACTCGATGGGAGCACATCGTTCCCGCCTCAGAACCGATATTGGCTGACGCCGCAAATGGAAATCTTCTACTAATCCCGACAGAACTGTTGCGCCGGATTGGGGGATTGGATTCTGAATTTGAGCACTCGTACGCGGACTTTGACTGGACACTCAGAGCGCACCGCGCCGGCGCGGAGATTGTTGTTGCGCCCGGTTGGTTTGGGTTGTGCGAACGTAATCCAGTGGGGGAGTCATATCAGGCTCCCTCTATCACCTTGTCTGAGAGGTACCGACGTGTACTTCACACGAAAGGCCTTCCGTGGCGAAGCCACTACAGATACCTGCGAAGACATGCAGGTGCAATCTGGCCAGTGCTATTTGCGTACCCATACCTGCGGATCTCAATAGACCATCTACTTCGGAGATTCTGAAATGTACCGTACAGCGTCGATTCAGACTCGCGAACTGCCGATACATATTTCGGATATTAGCGAGGAAGAGTTATGTCAACTCGTTACCTCGCGGTCTTCCGATGAGGATTGGGGAATCGTTGTAACCCCGAATATGCACCATATTGCTCAATTAGAAGTCGGCTCGCCGATCGATGCGGCCTATCACCTTGCGAAGTTCGTCGTTGCTGATGGTTGGCCAGTGGTAAGCCTCGCGCGGCGGTTAGGTAATCCCCTGCGTGGTCGTACAACAGGTTCCGGGTTGATCACTCGGGTCTCGAAGTGCGCAGTAGATGGACGTCGGGCATTCATCATCGGAGGATCGACCGAGTCCAGCGGAATAATGCTAGCTGAAAAGATGCGGGCAAGAGGTTGGTTGACTGAGGTAGACCACTTTCCTGTTGGGTCGTTCGGAAGCGTCGAAGCGCACGATCGGCTTTACCGGGCGGTTGAGCGATTTGAGCCCGATCTTGTAATTGTGGGTATCGGTACTCCAAGACAAGAAATACTTGCAGTTGAGATATCGGCACTTCCGGGAAATGGCTGGATACTATGCGTAGGCGCGGGAGTTGACTACGCGGCGGGGGCTCGATCTCGATCCCCTGTCATTCTTCAACGCCTGGGTTTGGAGTGGATGTATAGGATAGCGCGCGAGCCAAATCGACTCCTTCTTCGTTATCTTCGCGATGTCCCCCCATTCGTAGCAGTTGCACGACGTTCAACTACCGGGAGATCAAAGTGACAGATGCAAAAGTGCTGATTGTGACGCCAATGCACAATGAGCGTTCAAATATCGGCGATTTAGCACTCTCGTTATCGAAACTCTCATTTCGGGCATTTGACTGGGTAGTCGTCGATGATGGCAGCACCGACGATTCGGTAATGCGGCTTAATGAGAAAGGCGCTATTCAGCGATTTCGGCTTGAGGTTCGCCGAAATCATGGAATGCTGATTGGTGGCTCCGCATTCTCGGCGTGGCGTCATGGCGTTGATGCCGCTGGAGATCTGGCGAAATATACGCATATTATGAAGCTAGATGCTGACGTGAGACTTCCAACGGACTACTTCGAGCTAGTATTGGATAGATTCACCGACGATGTCGGTGTAGCTGGGGGAGTCATCGAAAACCCCAAAATGAGAGAGCAACGTCTCCACGTTCCTGGACCGGTCAAACTCTACTCAGTACGCGCCTATAGAATCCTCGAAGAATTGCCGTCTGCGGTAGGTTTCGACGTGATGGATGAAGTCGCGATCCAGCAACGCGGACTTTCAGTGGCAGTTGTCGAATCTGCCCGATTTGAGCTTGCGCGAGCAATCGGCGCGAGCCAGGGTGGCCTTCATGGCAGGTACCGGAATGGCAGGGTCTGCAGGTGGACAGGGTACGACCCCCTGTATTTTGCTCTTCATCTTCTTCGCTACCTTGCACGCCGGCCGTACATTCTCGGGTCGTTTGCGATGCTCCGCGGTTTCGTCACCGCGGGCACTGGGCCATACGCTCATCATTTGAAGAAGGCGCATCGGAGTATTCAACGCGGCAAGTTAACACGCGCTGTGCGCAGCCCGGTGTCTTGGGTCAGAAACACCTACGGAATTGGGCTGAAGGAGGAGGCTCCCGATGCCATCTAGGCTAATTCGACGTCTCGATACCGTGGGGGCGAGCTGGATTCTCCGTCGAGCAGGTGTCCAGTTCGGCACTGTTCTATTGAGAGGACGGCCGATAGTGTCTCGCTTCGACAGGAGTGTGATTTCTCTCGGCGACAATGTTGTTCTTTGCAGTAGAAGTCAAGATACAGCGCTCGGGGTAACGACGCCGGTGATTTTGAGGACGCTACTGCCCAATGCGTTATTGAGCGTCGGTGACGATGTGGGAGTTAGCGGGGCAGTAGTATGCGCGGCGCGCTCGGTAGTGATCGGGAATTCGGTGTTAATCGGCAGTGGGGCGATTATCTGTGATACAGATTTCCATGCGCCCCGTATGTCGGATGGACGTCGTTACGCTCCTTTGCCCGATCCGGCGGAGTCTGATGGTGTTGTGATTGGTGATGAGTGTTTTATCGGAGCCAGGGCAATGATTCTTAAAGGGGTCAAAGTGGGTGCAGGATCAGTCGTTGGTGCTGGAAGCATTGTTACGAAGTCCGTGGCTCCAGGTAGCATTGTGGCTGGGAATCCTGCCCGTGTGGTTGGCGCAGTTGTGGATTCGTGATGCGTATTGGTTTCGCTGCGCCGGTTGATCCGACTGCGCTCTTGCGGCATATTCCGGACCTGCCAACTGAAGGTGTGTACTCGTTCCCGTATACGGCCGCCCTGGTTAATGGGTATCTTGATAGGGGTCATTCGGTTGTCGTATTTGCGCAATCGTCTTCCCCGGGGCCAAAGAGAACCTACTTATCTAAAGATGGAAATCTGACTGTTCATATCAGTCGCCGCCGGAAGGCGGCTCGACTGCGAGCGGCCGATCTTTTCTTGTTGGAGCGGCGACGTATTGCTAGATTGATACGGCGGTCCGATGTTGACGTCGTTCATGCGCATTGGACATATGAGTTCGCCGCTGCGGCACTTTCCTCAGGAAAGGCGACCGTTGTTACAGCACACGACTCTCCGTTGGCGTTAACCCAGAACTTCGCCGGGTTCTATTGGCGGAGAAGGAGTCAGCTCGGCACTAAAGTGCTCCAGCGTTCGGTTTCGCTCACTGCGGTATCGCCCACGCTTGCAACTGAAATCGCGGCGAGCGGATCTCGTGAGCGACCAATTGTGATCGCGAATGGGGTTGAAACTCCGGACGGAACTGCGGTCCGCTCAGTGCAAAATGTTGACTCCCCATCTTTTATGTGCATCGCAAATGGATTTGATGGACGGAAGAACACGGCGAGTGCGGTCAAAGCCTTTCAACGGTTTAGGCGAACTCTTCCTAACTCAAAGCTCACGATGATTGGACTCGGTCACGAACCTGGAGGCGCCTGTGAACGGTGGGCGCAGTCGGTTGGTCACTGCACCAACATCGAATTCTTGGGGTGTATCCCGCACGAACAAGTCATTTCGCTGCTCAAATCTAAGATCGATATCCTGGTCCACACCAGTCGATGGGAAGCGTGTAGTCTGGCAATCTTGGAGGCCCAATCGTATGGGATCCCAGGCATCGGGGGAATGGATTCGGGTGGAGTCGCGTATACGCTAGGAGAAGGAAATTCCGGAATCCTGGTTGATGTTCAATCCGCAGAAGATATTTCGTGCGCGATGAGCCGACTTGTTTCGGATGAGGATTTCTACGAGCAGCAAAGCGTCGCGGCCATTTCGCAATGCCAAGGTACATTCTCTCTTGATCTTGTGGTAGATCAATATATAGAAGTTCTGGCAAAAGCCGCGGACTCGCTAATTCCGTCGTTGGGCGAAGGCGGAATGTGACATGGTCTCGTGGGCTCCTCTCCTGGGTTTCATTGTGGTTTCGTCCATCGTGTTTGCGAAACAAGATGTGAAACTCGGTACCACTGCGCTTTTTTGCATGGCCAGCTTTTCTGCGGTCACGGAAAATGACCAAACTCCATCCCCTCTTTTCGCGTTGGGCGGAATTCATCTATTCCCCTATGATGTCATAACCATTGCATTAATTGTGGTTTCCGTGGTTCAGAGAAAACAGCTGTGGAGAAATTTGCGCCCGTGGCTTGTGGTGATGCTAGCGCTCTTGCCCTTGTTGATGGTTTCGGTGGTCGTGGGCTATGTGAAGTATGGAAACGCCTCCCTCGTTGAGTTCCGTCCTTTTGCGTATTTTATGGCTGCGATTGTAGCCTTTGCGAGTATTGAGTGGTCCGATTCGAGTGTCCGCAGGCTTGCATTACTTACTACACTGGCAGCATCCGGCGCGATCGTGATTATCGCCGTGGCACGGTTAATGGACGTTGGCTTCGTGAGCTCGGACGAGTTCTTTATTGATGTGACCGGTACGTACAGAACTTTGCGTCCGGTCGTGGCATCGCAGGCTGCGGTGCTCGGTTCAGGCTCAATCGTTGCGCTGGCCGCGTGGATCCGTTCCGGAAAAGTCGGATACGTATTCTCCTGGATTGTGTTGACATCTGTTGTTGTGGTGGTTCAGCATCGCTCCGTTTGGATTGCGACTTTTTTTGGAATTGTTACACTTGCTGTGATCTCTCGGGGTCGGGCAATAAGTACTCGCTTTGTTGCGGCTATTGTGTGCTGGTTGTCATTTGCGACGCTTCTCTATCTCACGGGTGCTCTGGATTTGCTCCTTGATAAATTGAGCACCTCCTTTGCAGACGTTTTCAGCGCTCGGAGTACTGTTACGAACAGAACATCTGGTTGGGACCTGCTAACTGATGAGTTGTTTGCGCAAAATAGCGCTGCGTCCGCGTTGGGTCTGCCAATGGGGCATGGTTACGCGCGTATTGGTCCGTCTGGCCTGATTGAGACTTATCAGCCTCACAATTGGTATGTTCAACTCCTGCTGAGGGTTGGCGTACTAGGTGTCACCTGTTTCGTAGTTGCGGTGCTACTTGCAGCTCGTGACGCGTGGACGGTACGCGAATCGCGTTTGCATTTTGCTCTTATCGCGTTTGTGTCTGTTTTTGTATTGGCGTATGGATTCATATGGTATTTGGCTCCATTCTTTGTGTTCGGAGCTTGTGTCGTGGGGAGGGGGTGTGAAAGTGAGGGGGGTGGCGCGTTACAGCGTTCTTATCGTGAGCATTCACCTTGATTTGATCATGAGATTAAATTATATGTGAGGCTGGGCGAAAATCGATACTGAAAAGAAGGCTAGAGGCGATAATGAAGAAAGCGTTTGTGTCCGGAATTACGGGTCAAGATGGGTCGTACCTCGCGGAGTTGTTGCTGAGTAAGGGGTATGAGGTTCATGGCCTAATCCGCCGGTCATCGACGTTCAATACCTCACGAATAGAGCACTTGTATGTCGATCCCCACGATCCCGAGGCAAAGCTGTTTCTGCACTACGGCGATCTAAGCGACGGCGCTCGCCTAGTCACGTTGCTCTCGCAGATTGAACCGGACGAGGTTTACAACTTGGCAGCGCAGTCCCACGTTCGTGTGAGCTTTGACGAGCCTGAACACACTGGTAATACGACTGGGGTTGGTTCGGTACGCCTGCTTGAGGCTGTCCGCCTTGCCGGGTTGGACTGCAAGTTCTACCAAGCGTCCAGCTCCGAGATGTTTGGCGCTACCCCGCCCCCTCAGAACGAGGAGACGCCGTTCTACCCTCGCTCGCCCTATGGTGCGGCCAAGGTCTACTCCTACTGGGTGACGAAGAACTACCGCGAGGCGTATGGCCTTTTCGCCGTCAACGGGATCTTGTTCAATCATGAGTCGCCTCGTCGCGGTGAGACGTTCGTTACTCGCAAGATCACTCGCGCGGTGGCGCGGATCAAGGCTGGGATCGAGGAGAACCTTTACATGGGTAACCTCGACGCAATCCGGGACTGGGGCTACGCCCCGGAGTACGTCGAGGGAATGTGGCGAATGCTGCAGGCCGACGAGCCCGACGACTATTGCTTGGCTACCGGCGGTCGGTACTCGGTGCGCGATTTCCTCACGGTGGCATTCGAGCACGCCGGCTTGGACTGGGAGAAGCATGTCCGATTCGATGAACGTTACCTCCGGCCCACCGAAGTTGATGCGTTGATCGGCGACGCAAGTAAAGCGGAAGAGAAGCTCGGGTGGAAGGCCTCGGTGCACACCCCCGAGCTGGCCAAGATCATGGTCGACGCCGACATCAAGGCGCTTGAGCACGAAGGTCGCCCCTGGATTGATTCGCCGTCTCATCCGGACTGGGAGATCCTGTGATGCCCCAGTCCACCTGGTCTCTCGACCGGACAGCGCCGTTCTTCGTTGCGGGACATCGCGGCCTCGTCGGCTCGGCCATCTGGCGAAAGCTGGAGGCGGCGGGGTTCGACCGTCTGATCGGGCGATCGTCGCACGACTTGGACCTGCGCGACCGAGCTGCTGTGTCCTCGTTCTTCGCGGAAACAAAACCACGGTATGTCGTTCTGGCTGCCGCCAAGGTGGGTGGCATCTTGGCGAACAGTAGCTACCCGGTGGACTTTCTCTCCGAGAACCTGCGCATCCAGGTCAACGTGTTGGATGCGGCTCTAGAACACGGGGTTGAACGACTGTTGTTTCTGGGGTCGTCGTGCATCTACCCGAAGCTTGCTCCGCAGCCGATCAAGGAGGAGTACCTCCTCACCGGTCATCTCGAGCCCACGAACGATGCCTACGCCATCGCGAAGATTGCGGGAATCCTGCAGATTCAGGCGGTCCGTCGCCAATACGGGCTCCCGTGGATCTCTGCCATGCCGACCAACCTCTACGGCCCGGGAGACAACTTCTCGCCGCAGGGTTCGCACGTCCTCCCTGCCCTGATTCGGCGGTTCGATGAGGCACGTCGGAGTGGCGCTGGCTCGGTGACAAACTGGGGTACCGGATCGCCGCGTCGAGAGTTTCTGCATGTCGATGACATGGCCTCGGCATGTCTTCATCTGCTCGAGAACTACGACGGGCCGGACCAAGTCAATGTTGGAACGGGAGAGGACTCCACGATCCGAGAGATCGCGGAGATCGTTGCCGACGAGGTCGGCTATGGCGGCAAGATCGAGTGGGACACCACGAAGCCTGATGGCACGCCGCGCAAGCTTCTCGATGTCACCAAACTGCGCCAGTCCGGGTGGGAGCCCACGATCGGTCTTCGAGACGGAATAGCGTCGACCGTCCAGTGGTACCGCGAGCATGTGAATACTGTCCGCACCTAGTCGGCGATCGAACTCGACATGTCCGCTGTCTTTGATAGGTAACTCGAAATGACAACACGCATCGCAGTGTTCGGCACCGGCTATCTTGGTGCAACCCATGCGGCATGCATGGCTGAATTGGGCCATGAAGTGCTCGGCGTCGATGTCGACGCGGCAAAGCTCGCCAAACTCGAAGCCGGCGAGGTGCCCTTCTACGAGCCGGGGCTCGAAGAAGTGCTGCGACGGAACATCGCCGCGGGGCGCCTTCGGTTCACGTCTTCGTACGAGGAGGCGGCCGACTTCGCCGACATCCACTTCCTCGGTGTTGGTACTCCGCAGAAGAAAGGGGAGTTCGCTGCCGATCTGAAGTTCGTCGATGCGGTGATCGAAACCCTGGCACCGCTGCTCACCGGTCCCGCGGTGATCTTCGGAAAGTCGACGGTCCCCGTCGGTACGGCCGAACGACTGGGCGCGCGCGCTCGGGACCTGTCGCCGGCGGGGGATACCGTCGAGGTGGCGTGGAATCCCGAGTTCCTCCGTGAAGGCTTCGCCGTTCAAGACACCCTGCACCCGGACCGCCTGGTCCTCGGAGTTGATCGCAACCGTCCCGGCCGAGCCGAGTCGGTTGCGCGCGAGGTCTACGCGCAGCTGCTGGACGAGGGCATCCCATTCCTTGTGTCCGATCTTGCGACCGCCGAACTGGTGAAGGCCTCAGCGAATGCGTTTCTCGCGACGAAGATCTCGTTCATCAACGCGATCGCAGAGGTATGCGAAGCAGCCGGTGCCGACGTCACGGTGCTTGCCGACGCAATCGGCCATGACGCTCGAATCGGTCGGCGCTTCCTCAATGCCGGTCTCGGTTTCGGTGGTGGCTGCCTGCCGAAGGACATTCGGGCATTCATGGCGCGGGCCGGTGAGCTGGGAGCAGACCAGGCTCTCACCTTCCTACGCGAAGTCGACAACATCAACATGCGGCGTCGTACCCGCATGGTCGAACTCGCGCGCGAAGCATGCGGTTCACTCTTGGGCGCGAGGGTTGCGGTGCTCGGTGCGGCATTCAAGCCGGACTCCGACGACGTGCGGGATTCCCCAGCCCTGAATGTTGCCGGTCAGATTCAGTTACAGGGCGCCGCTGTCAACGTGTATGACCCGAAGGCAATGAACAACTCGCGGGCGCTGTTCCCCACACTCGGATACTCCGACACGGCTATGGATGCCTGCGAAGGCGCCGACGTTGTCCTGGTGCTGACCGAATGGCCGGAGTTCCAGAAGCTTCAGCCCGCAGATCTGGACGACGTGGTTCGCAACAAGGTCCTCATCGACGGCCGCAACTGCCTCGACCCCCAACAATGGCGCGACGCCGGCTGGAACTACAGGGGTCTGGGAAGGCCCTAGCGGAACGTAGGGCAGCGCTGGAGCCGTCTCGTCCGGCGGCCTTTTGAGTTGCCGTCTAGGCTGGGAACGGTGCAGCGCCTGGCGATCCTTGCAGTGAGTGCTATCGGTGCTGCGGCAGTAGGCGTGGCCGGCCTGGGTGGGGCCGGCTACAACCTCTACTCCAAATCGCAAGTCGATCCGATGCGGCCTGTCGACGCCATCATCGTGCTCGGCGGTGAGCGCGACGGTCGCGAGGAATACGGCATCGAGCTTGCGCGTGAGGGTTTCGCGGCGAATGTGGTGCTGTCGAACCCGTACTGGACGGGCGACCGCAAGATGGCCGAGTTCTGCGCCATCCAAGATCACCGCTTCACCGTCACTTGCGTCCCGCCGCAACCGCCTACGACACGAGGCGAGGCCCTGTTCACGCGGGACCTCGCAGCTCAGCACGGGTGGACGAGCATCATGGTGATCAGCTGGCGCTACCACCTGCCGCGGGCGCGGTACCTCTTCTCTCGGTATTTCGACGGCGAGGTCGTCATGCGGCCGGTCCCACGGGACTATAACTTCAGCATCCCGCACTGGGGGTACATCTACCTCTATCAGACGGTCGGATTCGTCAAAGCGTTCTTCCAAGTACGTTTCTGACTTCGCATCATCTGGAGCGAACGGTGCGCGTGCCGACCTATTCCACCTTCCGAACGTCCAATGCGCGGTAGCGGTATCCGTCCTGGGTTCCACCGACCACCGTCTCGGGCTCGAACGTCACCGCGTGTCCTGGCGTCAATGAGCGAAAGCCCGGCCCTTCGACGAGACTGAAGTGCGACCACGCGCCTCCGGGGGTTGCGTCGGAATCGATCACGCCCCAACCCTCTTCGTCGATCCAGGTGCGCACGATTCCTGTGATTCGGTCGGCGTGGATCCGCGGCGGAACGGGAGGGAAGTCCGCTTCGGTGAGCTCCCTCGCCGTGCCGTCGGGAAAGGTGACCCACGCTCGGGTCGAGAATGGGCTGGCCGACGGCGGCGCGATGTACGGTTCGCTGCCCGCCGGCCACGCGCGAATCGTGGAGAAGCTGCACCCGTGCATGGGGCTGTCGAGCGCCTCCCACTCGAATTCCACCTGCTGGCCCTCGCGCAGCGCCGGGAAGCCGTCGACCGCCACACTGTGGAACAACGTCCAGCATCCGCCCGGCGTCTCGTCGGAATCGATGATGCCCCACATCGCCTCGATGCTCCAGCTGCGGACGACGCCAGTAGTTGTCATGTCGTCATTGTCGCGTGGTGCGCGTTCGGGCGGGCAAGTTTTATACCAGCTATTGACTCGAACAGACGTTCGAACTACGGTTGGAACATGGGGATCGGGGAGGATATCCAGGGGGCGCTGTCGGACGAAATTCTGACAACCGCGATCGGTGACGCGTGGCGTCTGGCCGAGGTCGAGTTGCTCGAATCGGTCGTTCGTATCTCGGACGAGATTCAGAAACTCGAGGCCCTGCGCGTCAAACTGGTCGGTGCGGTCGACCACCGCTGCACGGTCGATGTGCTGGGATTTCCGAACATCAAGATGTGGCTCGCCTCCAAGACGCTGCTCGAGGTGGGTGCGGCGGGGCGAATCGTGATGCTGGGCAGAGGTTTGCGACACCAACCGGAGATCGCGGAAGAATTCTATGGCACCAACATCTCGCCGGAGCACGCAGCGCTCATCATGAAATTCTGCGAAAGACCGCCCAAAGGCATGCCACGCGAGGCGCTCGACGACTGCCGAAATGCGCTGCTGCTCGCTGCATCCGGTCCCACCGCCAACACCGACACAGTACGCGCCGTCATCGCCCGACTGGAACGCGTCTTCGAATCCGACGACCCGCCGCCCAGCGAAGACACCGAACTCAACGAATTCCACGCCTGCAAAACACTCAACGGACGCATGGCCGTCAAAGGCGACCTCGACGCCGTCGCCGGCGAAATGCTGCTCTCCGCACTCTCCGGACTGTCCAAACCACGACCCGCGCAAGACGGAACCAAAGACGACCGCACCCCCGGACAGCGGCGGGCCGACGGATTTATCGAACTGCTGCGCCGCTACCTCAATTCCGGCATCGCCGGCGAAGAAGGTGGAGAACGGCCACACGTCTCACTCCACGTCAACATTCGCGACCTCGCCGAAAACACAGGCAAAAGCACACGAGGGGAGGAGAATGCCGCCGCACCGACCGACGGTGGACTCTTCGCCGTCGACGGCGTGGCATGGACCGAATGGATGGGACCGCTGAGCATCAAAACAACCCGCCTCCTCAGCTGCGACTCCATCTACACGCCCATCATGCTCGAAGACGACGGGGCACCACTCGACCTCGGCGCCTCCACCCGAACCGTGACCAAGCGACAACGAAAAGCGTTGGTCGCGAGAGACCGCGGATGCGCGTTCCCCGGATGCGGTGCGCCACCATCCTGGTGCGAAGGCCACCACATCATCCACTGGTCCGAAGGTGGCCCGTCCAACATGGACAATCTGGTACTCCTCTGCGGATTTCACCACCGACTACTGCATCACAGCGACTGGGAAATCGAGATGGGAGCCGACCGGCACCCCACGTTCATACCGCCGCAACAAGTCGACTGGGAACGGAAGCCGATCCCCGCCCATAACCGGGCCGGGCCCCGAGCCTCCTGACCGCACGACAACACAACATCAAGCCGACTCGGCGACAGGACGACTCCTGCCGCCGCATCGGCATGCCGTCGTCGCCGGACACCCGACATCACACCGTCGTCCCATCGACTCCGCCAAGCCGCTGCGGTCCGCCACATCCAACGTCATCCACGCCCGGTCGACATGACCTCCACCGTCCGCCCCGCGCCGAGGGGATCCCGCGCGGCAGCACATTCGATCGCATACCGCCGGACGCCAACATGCGTAAGGGCAACCGTCGTGGCACACCGTCGACAGGATCGGGCCGGGCACCGATCCGCTCGAACTCGTCGGCGCCGATGCCGCGTCGCACCACTTGCCCTACTGCTCTGCAGCAGAATGCGTGGCTGCACTCACGGCAAGAATGGCCGTCGCAGATGTCGGTCAACTCGGCGAGACGACTTGCCGTAGTCGTGTCACCGAACCGGGGCATAGTGATGAAGTCGGTCCCAGTGAACTACGACTCCAGCGTCGCCCAATGAGAGACCACCTCCGCCACACGATCGGGTTCGACACGGCATTCCTCCGGGGGCGCCGCTGAGCTCTCGAAACTCGAGATGACCGAAACCCCTAAGCGACTCTACTCCACCTTCCGAATGTTCAGTGCCCGGTAGCGGTAGCAGTCCTGCGTTCTGCCGACCACCGTCTCTGGTTCGAATATCACGTGCTGTCCCGGCGTCAGCGAACGACAACCCGAACCGGTGAGGTTGCTGTAGTGCGTCCACGCGCCACCGGGGGTGGCATCGGAGTCGATCACGCCCCAGCCCTCGTCGTCGCTCCAGGTGCGGACTACTCCGGTGGTTCGGTCGGCGTGAACCGTCGTCCCCATCGCCTTCGCAAGACCGCCACGATCAGCGACATCGAGCTTCATGCACGCACGGTAGATATGCCCCTCCACCGTGCGGACCGACACCACCAGCCGATCGGCGATCTCTCGATTCGACAACCCCGCCGCCACCATCGACCCCACCTCCCGCTCACGGCTCGTCAGGGGCAGGGGGTGAGCGGCCTCCACGAGCGCCGGAGACGACATGTGGTCGCATCGGGCCGCCAGGGCCTCCGCCGCGGCAGCACATTCGATCGAATGCCGCTTGTCTCCGGCATGCGTGAAGGCAATTGCCGCGCGGGCGTAGCCGTCGGCAGCATCGGGCAGGGCGCCGATTCGCTCGAACTCGGCGGCCGCCGACACCACCGCGCTCCCGTCGTTCGCCGCGACGGCCGCGGCCTGCCGGGCGGCAGCCTGCACGAGGTCGCCGTCGCAGACGTCCGTCAACTCGGCCAGCCGCGCCGCCGTCGAGGTGTCACCGAATCGGGTGGCGAGGTGCAGCGCCACCGCCTCGACTCCGAACTGACCGGCGGTACAAGCAGAATCGGCAGCCGATCGCGCGAGGCCGACCGCTCGGGACGTCTCCCCACGCGCGGCCGCCAGCCAGGCCTTCGACAATTCGAGTTGGGGGCCGAACACGGCAACGTGCCGGCCGTTCCGGGCTTGGGCCTGCGTGATGATGTTCTCCGCCTCGTGAACGCGGCCGAGTTCCGCATACGCCTGACCGAGGGCGATATAGGCGGGGAAACTCCACGAGATTGCGTCGGCCGTGTCGCCCACGTCGAGGGCCGCAATCGCCTGCTCCAGTCGATGCGCGGCGTCGGTGAACCGGCCGCGCGCCAGTTCCACCGTCCCGACCAGGATGTTCGCCAGGCCCCACGCTACGTACCGGCCGCTCGACGCCAGCGAGAGGTACTTCTCGGCACGCTGCTCCGCCGCATCGAAACGTCCGGTCAGGGTCAACGCGAGGATCTCACCGTGTGCGGCGGGGAAGCGCAGCAGTCCGTCGATCTGGTCGGCCACCGCAGCGCTGCGCGCCGCCAGTTCCGGCACGCTGTCTCCGCGTCCCATCAGAGCGAGGGACAACCCGCCGCCGAAGAACGCCCACTCCACCGCCCACGGCAGCACCCGATCGGCGGCCAGAATCGCCGTGGCTGCCGCTGCCGCCTCCTCGGGCCGGTTCTCGAACACCGCACACACCGAGCCGATTCCCTCGATGATCGGCACGAGACTGCGATGCGTCACCCTCTCGCGCAGCACGGCGAGCACCTCGTCGGCCTTCTCCGACTCGCCGCTCGCCCAGAACAGGTTGGCGATCCGCGACGTACCCCACCGCACCAGCTGCACCTGGTCCAGGCTGTCGGGCGCAAAGGAGCGCAACAGCGATTCGGCCTCCGTCGCGTGGCCCTGCCACAGAAGTGCCCGGGCGAGGAGGTCGGCCGCCTCGAAACCGCCGGTCTCGTCGAGCGCGGCGCGGGCGAGTCGTTCCCCCAGCGGCACATTCGCCAACCCGATCGCATCCTCCGCGGCGGTCACCAGCAGGTCGGGGTCGACGGACCGGTCGCTGTCGAGGGCCAACTCGGCCAGGCGAATCCGATTGGCGGATCCGACCACCGCCCGGCTGCTCAGGGCCTCCACGAGCTGTCCGCGGAGCCTGCGGCCCGCCGCGCGCCCCACCCGTCGGCGGATCACCTCGCCGAACAGTGGATGCGTATAGCGGACGTCGAGCCGGTGCCCGTCCTCGACGATTCTGACGAGGCCGCGGCGCTCCGCCTCCTCGACGGCGTCCTCACCCGCCAGCTGACCGAGGATATCCAGATCGAGCGGCTCGCAGAACGTGAGTAGCTGCAACGCCTGCAACACGTCGTGCGGAATCTGATCGATCCGGTGCTCCAGCAGTGATGCGAGTTCGGACGTGATGGCGGCCCGGCCGCGCAACTGCCAGACACCGCCGGATCGGCGCAACGTCCCGGCCTCGAGGGCGCCCTCGACCAGGTGCCGGACGAACAACGCGTTCCCACCCGACGCCTCCCAGATCATGTCGGCGCTCAACCCCTCGAGGGGGCCGTCCAGCACGGACTCGATCAATTCGATGCTCTGGTCCCGGCTGAACGGCGCCAGTTCGAGCCGCAAGAGGTGACCGTCCTTCCACAACGACGTTATCGCGTCCGGCACGGTCTCACCGTTGCGGACGGTGGCGACGATGTGTACCGCCCTGTCGAGGGCGAGCTGATGCAGGAACGTCGCCGAGAGCTGGTCGAGGAGGTGCGCGTCGTCCACGCCGATCACCACGTCGCGGCTGTGGCCGTCGTCGAGGAGCGCCTGCCGTGCCGCAGACAGGAAGGCAACCGGATCTCGGGAGGTGGACGCACCGACCAGATGGGCGAACACGCCCAGCGGGATGCTCCGCGCCGATTCGGTGCCCGCCACCCACTTCACCTCACGCGGCAACGACTCGGTGGCGAACCGCGCGAGGGTGGTCTTGCCGACGCCGGGATCGCCCGTGAGGACCACACCGCATCCCCCGGACCGAGCCGTGAGCGACGCGGTGATCGCGTCGAACTCGACTTGCCGCTGAATCAGAGGCCACGTCGGACCCATACCGATGAGTCTAGTTTTCTCGCGGCGCAGGTGACAGCACTGAGGCGGGTATCGGGCGAGAGTTGTCCAGCGCACCAGTGCAATACAACCTCGAAGTTGCTTTAGGCCGCAAAACTCCGGAGCCGTGGACGGATTGAGTGCCGGGACAAGGGGACGAGTTCGGTTTTGCGATCGACCGAACACGTGCCGCGCGGTCGGGTAGGACGCTACTCGCGAGATCAGCCGACATCGCGGCCACGCTGAATGGGTATCGCGGAAAGTTATTGCGTCGAACTACAGGAGAACGTCATGACCGCGCGCCCGGAGCCCTTCTTCAGTTGGACGGCGCGACGGGTGGAACTCGACAGGCTCCGCGAATCCGAGTCCGCCGTTCTGGTGTTGGACGAACTCGTCCCGCTCGAAACCGGCACCGCGCGACTGATCGCCACCCGCGACGACGACACCGACGTCGACTACCTCGCGCTGATCGTCGGCGACGTCGCGGGCGGACACGACATCGCGGTCCGCGGCGTCGACGAGGAAGCCCTCCTCATCGAGGGCAGCCGATCCGACTCCTCGCCGGAGATCCTGATCGGGCTGACGGCCACGCCGGCCGTCTGCGGTTGCTCCAGCGAACGGCACATCGACAGCCAATTGTGTCTCGACGGTCCCGTCCGGGCGATGATCGCATCGGTCGGCGTGAAATCCGTCGTCGTCGACTGGTATCACGTCACCTCCGCGGTCGCGTGAACCGAACTACTCTGCCCGCTGCATCGGTCCGGGCGAAATTCGGGTAGCGCAGCACTCGCGGAAACCGGGATCACGTGATGGACCGTTGAGGACGTCCAACGAGCGCCACTCCGGAGGCTCCGACACTCACCTCCCGGTCGCCGTCCCTCTCGAAAGGAACAGCCATGTCAGTACTCAACGTCCCCCACGATGCCACCGACCAGTATGTGGACCTGGGGGAATTATCCGAGGACGGCGCACTCGCCGCCGCCCGCCCTGTCTCGGGACCGGTCGTCATGGGCGCCGACCTCACCGCACCCGCCGCACTACCGGATCCCGAACGCCTTGCGAGCAAGGTGGAAAGCGAAGGCGCCGAACTGGACAGCGTCAACTGGGACACGCTGGCCGCTCAGGATGATTCCCTGTCGCCGACCGCGGAGATTCAGGGCTTCACCCAAATCGGCGGATCCGGACGCATCGTGTTCGGCGGCGGCGTTCCCGTCGGCGGATGGACGCAGATGGTGGTGTTTCCCGACGGCAGCTACAACTACAGTGGGCACCTGCATGTTTCGGGAGCCACCAGCTACACCGTGTCGGTGGCGTGGGTCCTCACCACCGGCTCCGGGCATCCCTCGTTCGTGATGCCGGCGAAGGGCCGAGTGCACGGCACATTCGAGCCGGGCTCCCGCGACTTCGACTGGAATCGGAGCGGAACCAATCCGGCGCTGCGCAACGCCTGGCCCATCTTCAACGCGCAGGGTTACCGGTGGCGGTGGTCGGCGGCAGCGAACCTCGACATCACGCCGCTCGTGGACAGCATCAGCAAAGCCCTCGGTGTGGTCGGGGCGGTGGTCGCCCTTCTCTGAACCACGGATCTCCGAACTACGCATCGCGGATCAACTCACACCACAGCGCCGTGTCCGGTGTCCCGGCCCGGACACGGTGCAGTACTCCACTCGAACCACTCACCCCGATCAAGGACGGCATCGTGATATCCCACGGAAATTCATACGGCGACAACGACGGCGACAACACGCTCGCGGCTCCCTCCGAGCCCGAAGTCACCGGCAGCCACGTCGTCGTGTTCACCGAAGGCGGCAACCGAACGGACGCCGCACAGACACTCCGCGACGTTGCGGGGCTGTCCGACGTGGCACGCAGCACCGAATTCGAATCCAGCGCGATGGACCTGGCGGAGACTCAGGCAGCCGACGCCGTCGTGTTCGACGAACTGGGGATTGCGGTGGTCACCGCGGCTCCCGACCAACTCGCGGCACTGCAAGAGGCCGCCGCCACAGACGGCCGGGTGCTCTCCATCGAGCCCGAGCTGATGCACTACGCACTCTCGGTCGGCACCGATCCACGTGTGGAGGCCGAAGCCGCCGGCTTCAGCGACACCGCGGATTTCACGTGGGGACTTCAGGCCACCAAGGTGACCGCGTCGGCGTGTGGGGGCTCCGGCGTCAAGGTCGCCGTTCTCGACACCGGCTTCGACATGGCGCATCCGGATTTCGAAGGCCGCGCCATCACCGCCCAGTCGTTCGTGCCCGGTGCCGCAGCGCACGACGGACACGGGCACGGAACACACTGCATCGGAACGGCGTGCGGCCCCAAGTCCCCGAGCATCACCCGCCGCTACGGCGTCGCCCACCAGGCAGAGATCTTCGTCGGCAAGGTGCTGTCCGATCAGGGGCGCGGAGCCGACCGGAGCATCCTCGCCGGAATCGAATGGGCGATCGTGAACGGCTGCCAGGTCATCTCGATGTCCCTCGGCGCGAACGTCGAGGCGGTGTCCGTCGCATACGAAACCGTGGGCAGCCGGGCGCTGGCGTCGGGGTCGTTGATCGTCGCGGCCGCGGGCAACAACGCGAACCGCGCGTCGGGGCAGATGGGATTCGTCGGTCCACCGGCGAACAGTCCGTCGATCATGGCCGTCGCAGCGGTCGACGGGGCGCTGGGCCTGGCCAACTTCTCAGCCCGCAGCAATCCCGTCATCGGCGGTCAGATCGACGTGGCGGGGCCCGGGGTGGGGGTGTTCTCCACCGTTCCCGTCCCGACGCGATACGGGTCGAAGAGCGGAACGAGCATGGCCACCCCACATGTCGCGGGCATCGCCGCCCTGTGGTGTGAGGCAACCGGGCGCAGGGGAACCGATCTGTGGTCCGTTCTCACCCAGCAGGCCCGGAGACTCCTGCTGCCATCCCTCGACGTCGGATCGGGATTGATCCAGGCCCCGGCATGATCCGGATCACCGTCACCGTCGACGCCGACCACCTCGACACCATCGAAGCGGTCGGCGCGGCGCTGCGGCAACGGGGAATGCGCGTCGACCAGGTGCACCGCACGATCGGAATCATCTCCGGCGCCGTCGGCGAAGACGACCGTGCCCTGCTCGAGTCCGTGCCCGGCGTGCAGTCCGTCGAAACGGAGAACACCATTCGGATACCGCCGCCCGACGCCAATCCGCAGTAGCGGCGGTATCCGACCGGGATCAGCTACCGCAATTCGGCACGTCCACCGTGACATTCGGCGAATCCACCAACGGCTGCACCGGAACCCGGGCCTCACCCGGCGCGGCGGGCTCGGTGAGCTGATACGTGACCTCGGCGGTCTTTCCTCGCTGAACCATGGCTCGCACGCTGAACACGGGGTGGCCCAGTTCGCTGCCGGTGAAGACGAACTGCTGTGCGCCGTTGATCGTCACCTTGTCGAGAGTTGCTCCCTGGGTGGCCAGCAGCGACAGGTCCACGGCGTTCGTGCCTTTCGGAACGTTGCCGACCGTCTCGAACAGGCCGGCGACGTAGTCGGGAAACTCACCGGCGGGGGTGTTGTTGGTCAGGCGCACCGTGACGGTCGAGGTCCGGGTGTCGCCGACGCAACTGTCGGCCACGTACGAGATCTCCCGCGTCAGGTAGTAATCGAGCTTGTTTCCGCCCTGGTTGTTCACCACGACACCCGCGTACGGCGCCGCGTCGTCCGGAACGGTGTTACCGACCTTCGTCGTCGAAAGCACCTGCTGGAGTGCCGGGTCCGCGCTCCACACCGCGATGCGGCCCTCACCGGCGGCCTTGCCCAGTGCGTCGAGCAGGGCCTGCGGCGACGACAGCTTGCCGGTCATCTTGTCGACCACTCGCGCGGCGACAGTCTGCAAGTACTGCTTGCGGGCGTTGTTGTCGTCGGCGAATCGCGCGTATGCGGTCGATTCGGTGAGTTCGACGACGTTGTCCTTGGAGATCACCTCGCCGTCCGGCATGGTGACCGGTCCGATGGCGCCGAGCACGTAGCTGAGGGCCACAGGATCGGTCGCGACGGCGCCGTCCACCTGCTCACCGGATTCCTGTGCCCACAGCGACTTCCAGATCTGCGCGGCGTACGGGAAGTGCGAACTGAGGTTGCTGTTCCGGAAGTCGGTGGTGGGCCGGCTGGCGCCGTACCGTGCCTCGAATTCGGGACCGAGGTCGAGCGGTTGTTTGGCCAGTGACAGCTCCGAGTTCGAGGCGAGCGTATCGACCTTGGCTCGACCGTCGTTGGCGCGGACGATGCCGAATCCGCCCAGCAGGCCACCGGTTCCACGCGCCTCGGCGTTCGTCTGAAATCCGAGGAAGTAGTTCCGCGGACCGTCTCCGCCGAGCATCGCCGGCACCACCTTCGCGGCGATCGCGGTGTTGCCCAGCAACTTCGACAGCTCGGCCGTCTGATCCTGCAACGCGGTGCGCGCCTCGTTCACCACACCCAGATACGCGGCCTCGTCGACGTGCTGCGCCTGATCCGACAGCGCCTGCGCGGCAACGGATGTCTGATCCAGGACCGGAACTGCGTCACGCAGCGACTGCACGTTGACACGGCCACCGCTCTCGATCAGCTGATCCGGAGCCAGCGTGCTTCCGGCATCCACGGCCGGAGTCAGCACGTCGTGCGTGAGGCCCCGCACGACCTCGGAGATCTGCTGAGAAGTTGCCAACGGGCTGCCGAGGACGGGAACAGCCGCGGAGACGCTCCACGGAATCGAGTGCGTGTTGTCGTACGCCATCGACGCGTACTTGTCGGCGTCCGCCGCCGATCGCTGAGCGTCTGCGGTGTCGCCGTCGAGCAGGGCGTCCTTTGCGAGTTGCGCGTGCGTGCGCGCCTGCTCGAGATTCGCCTGCGCCTCACGGGCGGTGTAGCCGAGCCACGCGCCGAACGCGACGACGACCACCACGGCCACTGAACCGCCGACGATCAGGCGGTGCCGGAGGCGATGAGCGCGCAGCTGCGGTTGGTGTGTCCGGCGTTTACGGACACGTCGGACCGGGCCGTCCGCCGCGTGGGTCCGGTCGTCCGAACCGTGATTGCCCGGGCCTGACGTGCCGAAACCCGACGGGCCCGTGACGTTGTCGTCCATTGCTGCTCGGCTCCTGTCTGAGGGGTGTGCAGAGATTATCGTGACGTTGTGCTCACACTGCCCCTCGTGTGGAGCGGTGATGATTTGCCCAGTATTGTCTAGTCCAGGTAACGAACCGCGAGGCGCCCACGATGTAGGGCCCGTCGAGGCACGGCCTCACAATTTTCGGGGTAGGGCTGAGTGGCGGGACAACTGGGCGTTCGGGCCCTGTGAGAACGGGGTGGCGGAAGTGAGATCATTTCCGCTTTCGCGTGCGCAACAAGCGCTGTGGTTCGCTCAGCAACTCGACCCGGCCGTGCCCTTCAATATCGCGCAATTCGTCGAGATTCGCGGAAGGATCGATTACGACCTACTCGTGTCGGCCACCGATCGCGGTAGCCGCGAGTTGGAGTCGGCTGTGGTTCGTCTGGTGGATGTGGCCGGTGAACCCCATCAGGTGGTCGACCAGAGCATCGAGGATGCGCTCGTCTACCGGGATATGCGGGATCTTGCGGATCCGGTCGCCGAGGCCCACCGCTGGATGGCGGACGAATACAGTCGGCCCCTCGACGTGATGACCGACCGGTTGATCTCCGCCACCTTGCTGCACCTCGGCAAAGACCATTATTTCTGGTTCTCCCGCACGCACCACCTGGTGATGGACGCGTACGGCGCCATGGTGCTGATGAATCGAGTCGCGGAGCTCTACACCCATCTCGTCAGCGGTACCGAGGAGCCGCAGTCGAAGGCGATGAGCCTGCGTGCGATGTACGACGCGGAGAGCGAGTACCGAACCACCGACCGATACCTCCGCGATCGCGAGTATTGGGCGGAGCGCACCGCTGAACTGCCCGAACCAGTCAGGTTGACGAGTCGGCATGCGCGACCGACGTCCCCGCCGCGTGTCGCCAGTCGTGTCATGGAGGCCGCCGTCGCGAGCCGGATCGAGGAACTGGCCCGCGCGTGGAACTCGTCCGAGGTCCCCATCATCGTCGCCGCCTTTGCCGCGTATCTGGGACGAATGGCCGGTGCCACGGACGTGGTACTGAGCCTTCCTGTTTCGGCTCGAACCACGGCGTCCGCGCGCCGGTCGGCAGGAATGATGGCGAACGTCGTGCCACTCCGAGTTCATCTCGATCCCGGTGGAAGCGTGGAAGAGCTGGTCCGTAAGGTCCAACTCGAACTGACCGGTGCGTTGCGTCGTCAGCGGTACCGCCACGAGGACATGTGGGAAGGCCGCGCACAACCGTCACGCCGCGGGTTCGGCCCGACCGTCAACGTGATGAACTTCCACCGCGAGATCGTGCTCGGTGACCTCGTGGGGGAGTTCAACGTGCTGACGACCGGGATCGCCGACGACTTGTCGCTCAACCTGTACCCCTCGGTGGACGGTCGCACCGTGCGCGTCGACTTCGAAGCCAACCCCGGCCGCTACGAGGAAGCGGAACTGGACCGGTTGTTGTCGCGGTTCGTCGACTTTCTGGGCTCCTTTGCGGCGGTCGAGAGCGACGCCTTGGTGGGCGCAATCGACGTGCTCACCGCTGAGGAGCTGGCCGACGCTCTGACGAGCGTTCCCGGCCGCGAGCCCGACGCGACGTGGTTGCACGAATTGTTTCTGCTGCAGGCCGCCGAACGCCCGGACGCAGTGGCGGTCACGTTCGAAGACCAGTCGTTGACATATGCGGACCTGGAGGCACGCTCCGCCGCGGTCGCTTCGTCGCTCGCCGAGTCGGGCGTCGTCGCCGGCGACATCGTGGCGGTCACGCTGCCGCAGTCGCCGGAACTGATCGCCGCGATCATCGGGGTGGTGCGCGCCGGGGCCGTCTACCTGTCCGTCGACCCGCAGTATCCGGCGGAGCGCATCCAGTTCCTGCTGGACGATGCGAAGCCGGTGGCGGTGATCGCGGATGCGGCTGCGCCGCCCGTGAGTACTTCTTACCCACGGGCGGTTAACAAGTACTCACGGGTGCGGAGCGCATACGTGATCTACACGTCCGGGTCGACCGGCCGGCCGAAGGGTGTGCTCGTCTCGCACGCCAATGTGCTGTCGCTGCTGGCGAATACGCGGGACGAATTCACGTTCGGGCCCGACGACGTGTGGACGATGTTCCACTCACCGTCCTTCGACTTCTCCGTGTGGGAAATGTGGGGTGCCCTCACCACCGGTGGCCGGCTGGTGCTCGTCGACCACTTCCTGGCCCGGTCACCGCAGGAGTTCCAGGCGTTGCTGGTCCGCGAGGGCGTGACGGTCCTCAACCAGACGCCTTCGGCGTTCGGTCAGCTGGCAGCGGTCGACGATGACGCGGACCTGGCGGTGCGGCTGCTGGTCTTCGGTGGCGAAGCCCTCGATCCGACCCCGGTGTGGCCGTGGCTCGCCCGGCATCCCGGGGTCCGTGCGGTCAACATGTACGGCATCACCGAAACGACCGTGCACGTCACCGCCACCGAACTCGACCCCGCCGCCCACGACGCGTCGGGGACCATCGGCCGTGCGCTCCCGGGTGTGCGGACCTACGTGCTCGACGCCGCGCTGCGCCCGGTTCCGCCGGGCGGGGTGGGGGAGCTGTATGTGGCGGGGGCTCAGGTGTCCTCCGGATATCTGCACCGTCCCGGGCTGACAGCAGAACGATTCGTCGCGAACCCGTTCGTCGAGGGCGCGGTGATGTACCGATCCGGTGATCTGGTCCGCTACCGCGGCGGCGGCACCCTGGACTATGTAGGACGCGCAGACGCTCAGGTCGAGTTGCGCGGCTACCGCATCGAACCCGGCGAGATCGAGGCCGCGCTGCTCCGGCATCCCGGCGTCGAGCGAGCGGTGGTCGTCCTCCGCGACACCGCCGCCGGACGGCAACTCGTCGGATACGTGGTGGCCGACGTCGATCAGCCGACGCTGACCCAGCACCTGCGGACGGTGCTGCCCGACCACATGATGCCCGGCGCACTCGTGCACGTGCCCGCAATTCCGTTGACCGTCAACGGCAAGGTGGATCGCGCTGCCCTCCCCGATCCGGGGATCCGGCGTGCGGACGCGCAGGGCACCCACACGCCCATCGAGGATGTGGTGGCGGATGTGTTCGCCGAGGTGCTGGGCGGGGCCGAGGTGGGGACTCGGCACAACTTCTTCGACCTGGGCGGCAATTCGCTGCTCGCCACGCGGGTGTCCGCGCGGGTGAGTGCGGTCTTCGACATCGACGTCACGGTGAAGGACCTCTTCGAGGCTCCGACCGTCGCCGAGTTGGCCGCCCGGATCGAGGGGCGGTCGGGTGATGGGCGTCGGCGTCCTCCGCTGCGGCCCACGTCGTGCGAAAGTCGCGTCCCGCTCTCGCCGGCGCAGCAGCGGATGTGGTTCGTCAACCAATTCGACACCGGGGCCTCGGGATACAACCTTCCGCTCGTCGTCCGACTCGACGGAGAACTGGATGTGTCCGCCCTGGCGTCGGCGGCACACGACGTGATCGAGCGGCACCACACGCTGCGCACCGTGTACCCGTCCGATGCCGGCGGTGTGCACCAGGTCGTGCTCGACGCCGACGACGTTCCGCTCGACCTGGCTCCCATCGCGCTGCCCGAGGACGCCGTCGACGCTCACCTGCGCGCATTCGTCGACAGCGGATTCGACGTGTCCGTCGAGGCGCCCATCCGGTCGCGGCTGTATCGCGTCGGTCCCGAATCGCACGTGCTCGCCCTCGTGGTGCACCACATCGCCGCCGACGCGTGGTCGCTGACCCCGCTGATCCGCGACACGATGACGGCGTACCAGGCGCGCCTCGGCGGCGGCAGCCCCGACTGGGCCCCGCTTCCCGTGCAGTACAGCGATTACAGCGTGTGGCAGCGGGCCGTCCTCGACGACGCGTCCGCCGACACCGTGCAGCGCTACTGGCTCGACACCCTGGCCGACCTGCCCGAACAGGTCACCCTGCCCGCCGACCACCCGCGCCCCGCCGCGGCGTCCGGTAGGGCAGGCACGGTCGGCGTCGAAGTCGGCGAACACGTGCACGACGCGCTGAACACGCTGGCGCGGGGCGGTCGGGCCACCACTTTCATGGTGCTGCACGCCGCGCTGGCCGCCGTCCTCTCGCGGTACAGCGGCAGCCGGGACGTCCCCATCGGCACCGCCGTCGCCGGTCGCACCGATCCGCAACTCGACGACCTGGTGGGCATGTTCGCCGGCACCCTCGTGCTGCGCACCGCGGTGGACCCGTCTGCCACCTTCGCGGAACTGCTCGCTCACGTCCACGAGCGGGACATCGCCGCCTACACGCACGCCGACATGCCGTTCGAGACGCTGGTCGAATTGCTGAACCCGGCGCGGTCGACGTCCCACCACCCGCTGTTCCAGGTCGCGCTGTCGATGCAGCGGAGCCGACCGGGCCCGGTAACGTTACCCGGGCTGACGGTGACGCCCATCGGTGACGTCGTGGACCGGGCGAACTTCGATCTGCAACTGACCGTCACCGACTCCGGCCCCGGCGGACGCCTGCACCTCGACTTCGGTTACGACGCAGACCTGTACGAGCACTCGTCGGTCGAGCAGTTCGCGGCGCGTCTGGTGCGGTTCCTCGAGGCCGTCACCGCAGACCCGCAGCGCCCGGTGGGGGACGTCGACCTGTTCGACGCCGCGGAGCGTGCCGCACTCGTGCCCGCTGCCGGCCCCCGCGCCCCCGAGCCGTCTACGCTGCGCGCGATCCTCACTCGGGGTGCCGCCGTGGCACCGGACGCCGTCGCGGTGTCGGGTGGGGGCGTCGAACTCACCTACCGCGAGTTGGACGCCCGTTCCGACGCCGTCGCACGGGAACTCGGCGAGGCCGGGGCGGGTCCGGGAACGCTGATTCCGTGGGCGGAGCCCCGGTCGGTGGACTCGGTGGTGCGACTGTGGGCCATCGCGAAGACCGGCGCGGCCCCCGTGCTGTTCGACCCCGCCCGCACCCCGTTCCCTCCACGCGAGTGGCAAAGCGTGCCGGGCCACACCGTGCCACTTACGTGCGAGGTGGCGTACGTCGTCTACACCTCGGGAACGACGGGCACTCCCAAGGGTGCCGCGATCACGCACGCCGGGTTGGCCGCCCTCGACGCCGACCTGCGCGCCCGGTACGCGGCCGGTCCCGGGTCGCGGATGCTGCACCGCGGCGCAGCCGGATTCGACATGACGCTGCTCGAGGTCCTGGTGGCGGGGGCGTCGGGAGCCACGCTGGTGATCGCGTCGGACGCCGAATACGCCGGTCCCGCGCTCGCCGACCTGATGGAACGCGACCACATCACCCACGCGTGCATGACACCGACGATCCTCGCGACCCTCGGCGAACGGGAACTCCCGGACCTGCAGATGCTGATGGTGGGCGGTGAGCGGCTCGGCAGCGAGTTGATACACCGCTGGGCGCCGGAGCGACGCCTGTACAACGCGTACGGACCGGCCGAGACCACCATGTACGCCGTCAGCACCGGACCGCTCGCGGTGGGGCAGCCGGCATCCATCGGCGTTCCCCTGCACGGGGTGTCCGCGGTGGTACTCGACGACCGGCTCCGCCCGGTACCTCCCGGCGTGCCCGGCGAGCTGTATCTGGCGGGCGGCGCACTGGCCCGCGGATACCAGGATCAGCCGGCTCTGACTGCGGAGCGGTTCGTCGCCGCGGACGGCGGCGCGCGCCGGTACCGCACCGGCGACCTGGTGCGCTGGCGGAAGACCACCGCGGCCTACGAGCTCGAGTACCTGGGCCGCAACGACTCCCAGATCAAGATGCGGGGAGTGCGCATCGAACCGGCGGAGATCGACACCGTCATCGCGCGGCTCGCCGACGTCGTGTTCGCGGCCACCGTCGTGCGCACCACCGGTGCCGGCACCGACGTGCTGGTGTCCTACGTGCTGCCCCGGGGACCCGTCGACATTCACGAACTGCGGCGTCGCCTCGCCGAACTGTTGCCGGCGTATCTGGTGCCGACCGCCGTGGTGGTGCTCGACGCCGTGCCGCCCACCGTGAACGGCAAACTCGACCTGCGGTCGCTGCCGATGCCGGAACTGGCGGTCGCCGAGAACGACCCGCCGCACACCGACACCGAGCGCACGGTGGCCGGGGTGTTCGCGGACGTCCTCGGAATCGAGAACGTCGGCCGTGGCACGCACTTCTTCGACGCGGGCGGCAACTCCCTGCTGGCCACGCAGTTGACGGCCCGGCTCACCGATTCCGTGGGGCACGTGGTGCCGCTGCGAACCCTGTTCGCGCGTCCCACCGTCGCCGAACTGGCCGAAGCCCTCGACGACGCGGTCCCCGAGACCGACCTGCGTCCCGCGCTCGTCGCGCGACCCCGGCCGGACCGCATTCCGTTGTCGCGCAGCCAGTACCGCATGTGGGTGCTGAACCGGACGGATCCCGAGTCGCCGGCGTACAACCTGCCCGCCACGGTGCGCATGGACGGGGCGCTCGACGTCGCCGCGCTGACCGCGGCCTTCGAGGACGTGATCCGGCGGCACGAGACGCTGCGAACGCGGTACCCCGTGGACGGGCACCCCTACCAGGAGATCCTGGACCCGGAACCGCTCGACCTGGATCCGATCGACGTGCGCGACCCTGCCGAATACCTGCAGCGGTTCGCCTCCCGTGGATTCGACCTGACCCGTGACCGGCCCATCCGGGTCGCGCTGCTGCGACTCGATTCCCGAAGCCACGTGCTGGCCGTGAACATCCATCACATCGCCGCCGACGGGTGGTCGCTGACCCCGCTCGTCGCCGACGTACTGACCGCCTACGCGGCACGCCGCTCCGGCACCGCCCCGCACGGTGATCCGCTGCCCCTGCAGTACGCCGATTACGCCCTGTGGGAGCGCGAACTGCTGGACGGCGAATACGGGCAGCGCCGGGTCGAGCACTGGCGTCGAGCGCTGGACGGCGTCGACGGCACGGCGCCCCTTCCGGCCGACCGCCCGACGAGCACGTCCACCCGCGCCGGCATCGTCGAATTCGGGGTCTCGGCGGACGTGCAACGGGCCGTTCACCGCCTCGCGGCGCAGCACCACGCGACACCGTTCATGGTTCTGCATGCGGCGCTGTCCGTGGTGCTGTCGAGGCACGGTGCCCGGTCGGACGTCGTCGTCGCCACCGCCGTCGCCGGTCGGGGTGACCGGGCACTGGATCCAGTGGTGGGCATGTTCGTGAACACCCTCGCGCTGCGGGCGCAGGTGCTGCCGGACATGCCGTTCACCGGACTCCTCGCGCAGGTCCGGGATTTCGACGTCGCCGCATTCGAGCACGCCGATGTGCGGTTCGAGGTGGTCGCCGGACTGCTCGGGGGGCGGACCCCGCAGGTGGCGCTGGCCCTGCAGAACCTGCGGATCCCCACCGTCGAGGCGGCGGGCCTGACGGTAACGGCCGAGGAATTCGACACCGGAACAACGAAATTCGACCTCCATCTCACACTCACCGAGACGTTCGACGACGGCGCCCCCGCAGGGATGACCGGTGCCGCGGTGTACTCGCACCTCTTCGATCACGCGACCGTGCACACGATGGTGGGCAACCTCGGACGGCTGCTCGAGGCGATCTGCACCGACCCCGGCATCGCGGTGGGGGACGTCGCGTTGCCCGGCGGAGAACCACTCGTCGGCGCGCGACCCGCCGAGGAACGCACCCTGGCCGAGATCCTGACGGCCACCGCGGCCGGATACCCCGACCACGACGCACTCACCGACGGCGACATCACGCTGACCTACCGCGAACTGGACGAGCGTTCCGACGCGCGGGCCCGGGAGCTTCGGGCGCGGGGCATCGCACCGGGCGAAGTGGTTCCGATCGACCTGCCGCGGTCGCCGGACTTCGTGGTCGAACTGTGGGCCATCGCGAAGACCGGTGCGGCGTTCAGCCCTGTGAGCGGTTTCGGTAGCCAGGGCTACCAGAAGTGCGCACGGGACGTGGCGTACGTGATCCACACCTCCGGCTCCACGGGCACACCCAAGGCCGTCGCCGTCACCCACCGTGGATTGGGGCCCCTCACCACGGAGGTGGTGCGGCGGTACCGGGTGGGTCCCGGCGACCGGGTGCTGCACGGCTACAACCCGGCCTTCGACGCCGCGCTGCTGGAGATGTTGCTGGCGTTCGGCTCGGGGGCCTGCCTGGTGGTCGCGCCCGTCGACGTGTTCGCCGGCGCCGAACTGCATCGGCTGCTCGTCGATCAGCGTGTCACGCACTACCTCTCCACGCCGTCCGTCCTCGCCACACTCGATTCGCGCGGCCTCGAATCGGTCCGCGTCGTCGGTGTCGGAGGCGAGGCACTGAGTTCCGAGTCGGCCGCGACGTGGAGTGCCGGACGGCTCCTGCTCAACGCCTACGGTCCGACCGAGTCGACGGTGGTCGCGACACTGGCCGAGATCGCCCCGGGGTCCGCGAACGGTGCGGTGACGATCGGCGCCCCGATCCCCGGCACCACCGCGCTGGTGCTCGACCCCCGGCTGCGGACCGTCCCCGTCGGCGGTGTCGGTGAGCTCTACCTCGCCGGTCCCGGGCTCGCCCAGGGGTACCTCGGCGCACCTGACCGGACGGCGGAGCGCTTCGTCGCGGCCCCCGACGGCACCCGCATGTACCGCACGGGCGACGTGGTGCACCGACGGGCCGACGGCACACTCTCCTTCGTCGGCCGAGTCGACCGCCAGATCAAGCTGCGCGGCATGCGTGTCGAACCGGCGCAGGTGGAGGCGGCCCTGCTGCAACTCGACGGTGTCGAGCAGGCCGTCGTGTCGGTGCAGCGCCTCGACCTCGTCGCGTTCGTCGCCGGAACGGACGTCGACTCCCGCACCGTGCGCGAGCAGCTCGCCGGCTCTCTGCCCTCGTACCTGGTGCCGTCCCGGGTCGTGGCGATCGACGCATTGCCGCTCACCGCCAACGGCAAACTGGACGTCGCCGCGCTGGAGGCGTGGGACGACGACGTGATCGCGGTACCTCCCCGCACCCCCGTCGAGGAGATGGTGGCCGGCGTGTTCGCGGACGTGCTCGGCACCGCCCGGATCGGCGCCGGGCACGACTTCTTCGAGGCCGGCGGCGATTCCCTCTCGGCGACCGCGGTGACGGCTCGCCTGTCCGCGACGTTCGGCGTCGACGTCCCCGTCCGGGCGCTGTTCGAGAACCCGAGCCCCGCGTCGCTCGCTCGCTGGCTGAACCAGCCCGCGCCGGGAGTCGCGCGGCCGGTGCTCGTTCCCCGCCCGAGCGGTGCGCGGGTGCCGCTGTCGCCCGCGCAGCAACGGATGTGGTTGCAGAGCCGGGTCGACCCCCAATCCGCGATGCACAACATGGTTTTCGTCACCCGGGTCGGTAACGACGTCGACGTCGACGCTCTCGAACTGGCGATGCGGGATGTGCTGCAACGGCATTCGGTGTTGCGCACCGTCTTCCCCGTGGACGCCGACGGTCCGCACCAGCGGGTCGTGCCCGTCGACGCCGTGTCCGCGAATCTGGCCGCCGGTGCACCGGACGTGTCCGTCGACGACTGGAGCGCTCGGCCCTTCGACCTCACCAGCGAACCTCCGGTGCGGGTGACACTGTGGCGCACCGGCACCGGCGACTACACCCTCGGTGTCGTGGTGCACCACATCGCGTTGGATGGCGGGTCGATGGGGCCGCTCCTCGCCGACCTCGACACCGCCTACCGGTGCCGCGCGACCGGGTCGGCCCCGCACTGGGCGCCGCTGTCCGTGGACTACGCCGACTACGCGATCTGGATGCGCGATGTGCTCGGGGAGGTCTCCGACCCGGCCAGTCTCGTCCGGGCCCAACTCGACCATTGGGCGCACGTGCTCGCCGGAGTGGGCGCCCCGCTCCCGCTGCCCACCGATCGTCCCCGACCGGAACTGCCCAGCCGCACCGGGGCGAGTGTGGAGTGGACCCTCGGGGAAGACGTGCGCGAGCGCGTCGGCGCACTGGCACGCAGCCGGGGAACGACCGTGTTCATGGTCCTCCACGCGGCCCTCGCGGTCCTCCTGGCGCGCGTGAGCGGACACCCCGACGTGGTGGTGGGCACGGCGGTAGGGGGTCGTCCCGACCCGGCGCTCGACGCCGTGGTGGGCATGTTCGTCGGCACCGTGGCACTCCGGACCCCGGTGTCGCCGGCGCAGTCCTTCGAGGACTTCCTCGCCGACGTCCGCACCGTCGACCTCGACGCGCTCGCCCACGCCGACGTCCCGTTCGACGACGTCGTCGCGCATCTCGCCCCGCCCCGGTCCGCGGCGTACAACCCGCTGTTCCAGGTGATGCTGACGTACCAGCAGGCCGTCGAATTCCCGCAACTGTTCCTCGGCACCGACGAGTACCGACCCGACACGCAGGCAACGGAGTTCGACCTCGCCTGGGATGTGACCGACGCACCCGACAACCTCACGGTGCGGCTCGACTACGCCACCGACCTGTTCGACCGGCCGACGGCACAGACGCTCCTGCGCCGGTTCGCGGTCGTCCTCGACGCCGCCCTCACCAACCCCGCGGCGGCCGTCGGCGACCTCGAGATCCTGGGCGACGCCGAACGCGCCCGACTCGTGCAGGGACCCCGCACCGCGAGCACGCCGCGGACGCTCCGCGACATCCTGGAAACCCGTGCCCGCGCAACCCCGTCCGCCGTCGCGGTGATCGACGGCGACACCGAGTGGAGCTACCGCGAACTCGACGCACTGTCGGACCGCTGGGCCCGCGCGCTCGCGTCCCGCGGCGTCGGCCCCGAGCACGTCGTCGCGGTGGCGACACACCGCGGCCTGAACTGGTTGGTCGCGGTGTGGTCGGTGGCGAAGGCCGGTGCCGCGTGGATGTCGTTGGATCCCACCCACCCCGCGGAGCGGCTCGACTGGATGCTGACGGACTCGGGTGCGGTGCTCGGGCTCACCAGCACCGACGTCGCCGATCTGCCCCGATCCGTCGATTGGATGAACCTGGACGAGCCGCCGACGGGTGACGCGCACCCGATCGCACCCGACGTGGACAACGTGGCGTACGTGATCTACACGTCGGGTTCCACCGGCCGGCCCAAGGGCGTCGTCGTGACCCACCGCGGTCTCGCGACACTCCTCGCCACGCCCGCCTACGCTCCGGCCGCGGATGGCGGCGACGCGGCCCGGGTGCTGCAGTTGACGTCCCCGACCTTCGACGTGTCGGTGTTCGAGATGCTCTGGGCCGTGTCAACGGGTGGTGCCCTCGTGGTGGCCCCCGCCTTCAGCTACGCCGGGGACGAGCTGGCCCGGTTCCTGGTGTCGCAGAAGATCACCCACTTCACGCTCACGCCGACCGTGCTGGCGTCACTCGACCCCCGGCGCCTCGCTCCGTCGACCGTCGTCGTCGGGGGAGAGGCACTGCCCGCGGACCTCGCCGCACGCTGGTCGCGCCGGCACCGACTGTTCAACGCGTACGGTCCCACCGAGTTCACCGTCGACGCCGCCGTCGCGGGCCCGCTTGGACCCGGCCACCCGATCACCGTCGGCAACGCCCTGGACGGCAACGCCGCCTTCGTCCTCGATGCGCGCCTGCATCCGGTGCCCGACGGCGTGACCGGGGAATTGTATCTGGCCGGAAGCGGCATCGCGCGGGGGTACGCGGGCCGAACCGACCTCACCGCAGGACAATTCGTGGCACACCCCTACGGCAAGCCGGGGGAGCGGCTCTATCGCACCGGCGACCTCGTGCGGCGTGACCCGAACGCCGAACTAGAATACCTGGGCCGCAGCGACTCCCAGGTGAAGATCCGCGGAATCCGGGTGGAACCCGCCGAGGTCGACGCCGTGCTGCTCCGCCACCCCGGCGTCGAGTTCGCCGTGACGACAGCGATGCAGACCACGACGGGCACCGTGCTCGTGTCCTACGTCGGTGGTGCCGCGAATCCGGCGCCCGCGTCCGTTCGCGACTTCGCCGCCGGCCGGCTGCCGCGGCACCTCGTTCCCGCCTCGGTGACGGTCGTGGACGCACTACCGCTCCTGCCGTCCGGCAAACTCGACCGCGCCGCCCTGCCGGCCCCGACGGTCGAGATCGCCGAAACCATGCAGCCCGCAGGCGAACTCGAACAGGCAATCGCCGCGGTATTCGGGGAAATCCTGGGGCGGGACGAGGTACCCGCCGACGAAGCCTTCTTCACCCTCGGCGGAACCTCGATGGGAGCGGCGTCGGCGGCGACCGCACTGCGCCGTCGGCTGGAACGCGACGTGCCCATCGAGTGGATCTTCACCGACCCGACGGTGCAGCGACTGGCCGCACGCATCGAAAACGGCGCACAGTTCGCGAACTTCTTCGACACCCTGGTCGAACTCCGCCCCGCCGAGACGGGAGCGCCCCTGTTCTGCGTGCACCCGCTCAGCGGATTGGCCTGGTGTTTCAGCGGTCTCGCGGACCACATCGGCGACCGTCCGCTTTACGGACTGCAGGCGACCGGGGCGCCGGACCTGCCCGAGACGCTGTCGCAGCTGGCCGCGCGGTACGTAGACGCGATCCGGGTCGTACAGCCGGACGGTCCCTACCACCTGCTCGGGTGGTCGCTCGGCGGCACCGTCGCCCACGAGATGGCCGTCCAACTGCGGGAAGCCGGCCACGAGGTGGCGCCGCCTGCTCTCCTCGACACGCTCCTGCCGCAGCATCAGCCGCCCGAACCCGAAACCCTCACGGAGGACGAGTTGATCGCGCAGTTCGGCGAATACGTGAGCGTCGACCGGTTGCGCGAGATCCGGGCGGTGATCGAGCGACTCGAGATGATCGCATCGACCCACAGCCCACGCGTACTCGACGGCGACCTCGACCTTTTCGTCGCCGCCCAGGACCTGACCCGGCACCCGGACGTGGTCGACGCCTGGCGTAGTCACGCCGACGGCGTCGTCACCGGGCACCACATCGACACCACGCACTCCGAGATGGCAGACCCGGGCCCGCTCGCCGAGGTCGGCCGACTGCTTCGGAGATCGGGGGACCACGGCGAACCGTGACGCACGTGACGCCGGCAGTGGACCTCATCACTAAGATGTAGCGATTCCGTCGGGTCAAGACGATGTGAATGACAGCTCGATCGCGCCGCCGCGCGCGACGCAATGTGGAAGAGACTCGATAATGGAAATTCAGGACTACCTGCGAATTCTGCAATCCCGATGGAAGATCATCGCGATCACCACCGTGGTAGCGATCCTCGGCGCGCTGGGGGCGTCGTTGATGACGACGCCGATCTACGAAGCCTCGACACGGTTGTTCGTGTCGACGTCCGCCGGATCCTCGGTGAACGAGGTCTACCAGGGCAACCTGTTCTCGCAGCAGCGGGTGACGTCCTACACGAAACTGCTCACCGGCGAGACCCTCGCCCAGCGGACGATCGACAAGCTCGATCTCGGCGGCTCGGCCGCGGCGCTCGCCTCCCAGGTGAAGGCCAGCTCCGCGCCCGACACCGTGCTGATCGACGTCAAGGTGCAGGATCCGTCGCCGGAACGCGCCCGCGACATCGCCAACGCGCTGTCCGACGAGTTCGTCGTCATGGCCCGTGAGCTCGAGACCCCGGAGAAGGGCGGCGCCCCCGCCGCTCGCGTGGTCGTCGAACAGCAGGCGCAGACCCCTTCCGCTCCTGTCTCACCCAAGACGCTGCGCAACCTCGCGCTGGGTGCCGCGGTCGGGCTCCTGCTCGGCATCGCCTTCGCCGTCCTGCGGGATCGCCTCGACAACACGGTCAAGGATCGGCGCACCGTCGAGGAACTGGCCGGCTCGGCGCTGATCGGCACCATCCCGTTCGACAAGGACCGGCAGACGCAGCAGGCCATCAACTTCGCCGAAGGCAACTCGTCGAGCGCCGAGTCCTACCGGGAGCTGCGGACCAACCTGCAATTCCTCGAGGTCGACAACCCGCCGCGCGTCATCGTCGTCACCAGTTCGCTGCCCAGCGAGGGCAAGACCACCACCGCCATCAACATCGCCCTCGTGCTCGCGGAGGGCGGCCAGAACGTGTGCCTGGTCGAGGGCGACCTCCGCAAGCCCCGAGTGTCGAAGTACCTCGGTGTCGTCGGTTCCGTCGGCCTCAGCAGCGTCCTGGCCGGCAAGGCCGACCTCGACGCCGTGCTCCAGCCGACGCAGTACTCGGGCCTCACCGTCCTGGCGTCCGGCCCGATCCCCCCGAATCCGAGTGAGCTCCTCGGAACGGAAACCGCCCGCCAGGCGCTGGCCGAGCTGCGCGGACGATTCGACTACGTGATCGTCGACGCGTCCCCGTTGCTGCCGGTCACCGACGCGACCGTGCTCACCGCGATGTCGGATGGTGCGCTGGTCATCGCGCGGCACGCCGAAACCAAGCGAGATCAGCTCTCTCGGGCGGTGGGCAACCTGCACAGCGTGGGTGCGACCATCCTCGGGACGATCATCACGATGACGCCGAGCCGCGGTCGGGGTGTGTACGAGTACAAGTACTACTACGAGACCGACAAGTCGCTGCCGCAGATGCAGCAGGCCGCCCCCGCGCAGGCTTCCGTCCCGCAGCCGCCCGTTCTGCAGCAGGCGCCGCGGCCGCCGGCACCTCCGCAGGCCCAGCCTCAGCAGGCCCAGTACGTGCACGACGAGTACACGCCGCACCCGTACGGTCAGGACGGGGGAGAACCGCAGGACGTCCCGGCCTACCAGGGCGCCCCGGCGTACCAGGACCAGCAGTGGTACGGAGGTCCCGACCAGTACGGCCACGAGCAGCAGGCGGACGCACCGATGCCTTCCGCACCCCGGCGCACCCGCCGCTACCGTGACGACCAGGACTCCTGGTCAGAGGCGGACGCTCCGCGTAATCACACCCAGTAGATCGGCGATCTCGGACCCGATGGCCAGGAACGTGTTCTCGTCCTGTCCCATCGGGTCCGGCACGTCCTCGGGCGTCTCGCCCGCCTTGTGCCTGGGACGTGCCGCCGCCAGATCGGCCACGGATTTCGCATCCGCGGCCTCCGCGAGGCGGGCCGCCTCCCGGAGGGTGAACGTCTTCTTCAGCTGCTCCGGTGCGAGTGCCAGCACCTTCTCGCGCTGACGCTCGGTCATCGTCAGCACCAGATCGGCGTCCACTGCGAGGTCGGCGGTGAGCATCCGTGCGGTGAACTCGCTGGGGTCGCCGCCGAGCCCTTCGAGGACTTGCGCGGCCGTCGGTTCCATCGGGCGGCCGACCGCGGCGCGCGTACCTGCACTTTCGGCAGTCAGATCGGTGATCCCGAGCTCCTCGGCGTAGGCCACTGCGAGGCGCTCAGCCGTTGGGGAGCGGCAGACGTTTCCGGTGCAGACGAAGAGAACATGCATGGGCGAAGCATAGGGTCTCGGCCCGCACCGTCCGTACACGCACTGTTGGCTTCGAACATCAGCCGGGGAAATATCGCGCTCACCTGCACTGGTTATCAAGGGTGCATGCGCTGCACCGTGTTTGGAACCGGATACCTGGGAGCCACCCACGCCGCCTGTATGGCGGAACTGGGCCACGACGTTCTCGGCGTCGACATCGATCCCGGAAAAGTGGCGAAGCTCACCTCCGGCGAGGTCCCGTTCTACGAGCCCGGACTGGTGGAGGTTCTGCGGCGGAACATCGACGCCGGCCGGTTGCAGTTCACCACGTCGTACGCCGAGGCCGCGGCGTTCGCGGACCTGCACTTCCTCGGTGTCGGCACCCCGCAGAAGAAGGGGGAGTACGCCGCCGACCTGCGGCACGTGCATTCGGTGATCGACACGCTGGCGCCGCTGCTGGACCGTCCCGCGGTGATCGTCGGAAAGTCGACGGTTCCGGTCGGCACGGCGGCGGATCTGGGTGCGCGGGCCCGGGCGCTCGCGCCCGCGGGCGACGGCGTGGAGGTCGCGTGGAACCCGGAGTTCCTCCGCGAGGGATTCGCCGTCCAGGACACCCTGCACCCCGACCGCATGGTGCTCGGCGTCGACCAGCAGCGCCCGGGGCGAGTCGAGACCGCATTGCGCGAACTGTATGCCCGGCTGCTGGCCGAGGACATCCCGTTCCTGGTCACCGACCTCGCCACCGCGGAACTGGTCAAGGTGTCGGCGAACGCGTTCCTCGCCACCAAGATCTCCTTCATCAACGCGATCTCCGAGGTGTGCGAGGCCACCGGAGCCGATGTCACCCAACTCGCCGACGCGCTGGGATACGACGAGCGGATCGGCCGGAGATTCCTCAACGCCGGGCTCGGCTTCGGCGGCGGCTGCCTACCCAAGGACATCCGCGCGTTCATGGCCCGGGCCGGCGAACTGGGCGCGAACCAGGCGCTGCACTTCCTCCGGGAGGTCGACAGCATCAACATGCGACGACGCACCCGGATGGTCGAGTTGGCGGCGCAGGCATGCGGAGGGTCGCTGCTCGGCGCCAACGTCGCGGTGCTCGGAGCGGCCTTCAAACCGGAATCCGACGACGTCCGTGATTCCCCCGCGCTGAACGTCGCGGGAATGATGCAGTTGCACGGCGCGGTGGTTAGCGTCTACGACCCGAAGGCACTCGACAACTCACGACGGCTGTTTCCCACGCTGAACTACGCGACGTCGGCCGTCGAGGCGTGCGACAACGCCGACGCGGTGCTCGTGCTCACCGAGTGGGCGGAATTCGCGGCGCTGCGCCCGGACGACCTGAACGGCGTGGTCCGCGCGCGGGTGATGGTCGACGGCCGCAACTGCCTCGACGCCGCGGAATGGCGCGCCGCCGGGTGGGTCTACCGGGGGCTCGGCCGGGGCTGACCTGCGGGCCGCAGGTTGCGGTCGGGTCACGAACAGATCGGACCGCGCGGTTCGGTAACGGGATTCGGATGGATCGTCCCGCCGGGGCCGCCGGACCGGTAGCCTCGCCGAAAACGGCGTCGGATCGGGGGCGTGACCATGGTGATCTCGGGTCGCTTATCTCAGGTGCTGCTGCTCTGCGCGGCGATGGCGTTCCTCGCGGTTCCCGCCGACGCGATGGAGGTCCCGACCCAGCCCGGGCCCCCGCAGTCCCAGGCGGGCGACGCCATCACCTACGCCGAACAGCACCCGCACTCCGCGCCCCCGGGTGTGAACGACTTCACCTGCCATCCCGATGCCGCACACCCGCGTCCGGTGGTGCTCGTCCACGGCAGCGACGGCAGTGCCTACGCGAACTGGGCGGGGTTGAGCCCTCGACTGAAGGCGGCCGGCTACTGCCTGTTCGCCCTCAACTACGGGCAGAAACCGGGCACCGAGCACTACGGCATGGAGACGATGACCGAGGGGGCACACGAACTGGACGACTTCGTCGCCCGGGTGCTGTCCGTGACGGGCGCGTCGAAGGTCGACGTGATCGGGCACTCGCAGGGCGCGACGGTGGCCCGGTACTACATCAACAGGCTCGGCGGAGCGGCCCACGTGAACCGGTGGATCGGTCTGGCATCCCCGACCTACGGCGGGACGTTCTTCGGGATCGCGACGGCGGTGACGTCCGTTCCCGGCGGCACCGAACTGATCGAGCGCTTCGGTTCGGAGGCGCTCGCCGAGCAGGTGCAGGGATCGGATTTCCTCACCGCCCTCAACGCCGGAGGCGACACCGTGCCCGGGGTGGAGTACACGACCATCGGGACGCGGTACGACGAGGTGATCCAGCCGTACACCAACGTGGCGCTGCACGATCCCGGTGCGACGAACATCCTCGTCCAGGATCTGTGCCCGCTGGATCAGACCGGACATTTCAACCTTCCCTACGACCCGTTCACCCAGCAACTGGTGCTCAACACCCTCGACCCCACCCACGCCGTGGTGCCGCCGTGCACGTTCGTGCCGCTGGGCACCGGCATCGCCGGCGTGATCATCGCCAGCAACTTCTGATTTCGCTTGCGGCCGAACGGTTGCTCGGTTGCTCGGTCGGACCACTTCGCTAGACTGCGGGCCATGGAGTGGGGGGATTCCGGATCGAACCCGTGCACAGTCGAGTTAGGCGGCCCATGAGTTCGGTTCTAGGTGTGTCGGTCGGTGCGAGCGCTGTGCGCTTGGCGCGACCCGACTCCGTGAACCGTGACGGCACCGGGAGCCGGCACCTTCCCGACTTCCTTGCCCAGGTCGTCGCCGCGGGTCCCGACCGGCCCGAGGAACTCGCCGCCGAATCGATCGGCGTCGTCCTCGCGGGCACGCCGGGCGCCGGGCAGGTGCACGCCACCGGCGTCGCCTACCGCGACGAAGCCCAGGCCGGCGCCGTGCAGGCGGCGATGGCTCGGCAGCAACTCGTCGACTACCAACTCGTCACGGAAGCCTCGGCGGCGCTGGCGTTCCTCGATGCGTCGGGCGCCCTCGCCGACCACCGGACGCTCGTCTTCTACGACCTCGGCAGCTCCGGCCTCACGGTGAGTGTCGTCGACCGGGCGACGGGCGACGTGGTGGAGACGACCCGCACCGACACGGTGAGTGGGGACGTCTTCGACGGATTGATCCGCGACAACCAGTTGGAGAACAAGCGCATCGACGCGCCGGGCGACGCTGCCGAGAGCCTCGCGCTCGACTGCCGCTGTCGTGAGGCGAAGGAGCGGCTGTCGACCGGTGGCGCCGTCGCGGTACCGGGCGACGGCGGGCTGCTGTTGCTCTCGCGGGACGTGTTCGACGGACTGATCGGTGTCACCGTCGAATCCTCGGCGCGCCTCGCCCGCGACGTGATCGAGAGAAGCGGACGAGTCCCGGATGCCATGGTTCTCGTCGGCGGCGGCGCCCGGATTCCGCTCGTGCGGTCGGTGCTCGAATCGTGGCTCGGGTTGCCCGTCATCGTTCCCGATCACCCCGAACTCGTTGCGGCACAGGGTGCTGCGCTGCTCGCGCAGCAGGTGGTTCCGCCCGTGCCCGTCGCGACGGTGCTCCCGCCGCATCACACGCCGGCGCCCGTGTTCGAGGCCGGGCCGTCACGCCGTGCTCCGACTGCGGCAGTCGCGCGCAGCGGTGCGCCGTCGAGCATTCCGTCCTGGCTGAGCGCTGCCGCGCCGCCACCGAGTCAGCAGGTCGCCAAACTCCAGATCCGGGGAGCCGCACTGGCGGGAAGTGCGCTCGCTGTCATCGCGGTGATCGGGCTCGGACTCGGGTACGGCGGCACCCTACTGGGGCGCACGGAGGGCACGTCCCAGCCCGTGACCACGCAACTCGTCACCGAGCCGCCCACCGTCACCGAGATGGCCACACCGTCACCGACGCCGCTCCCGCCGCCTCCGACGTCCGAGGCTGTCGAGGCACCCGTGCAGACGGCGTCCCAGATCCGGATTCCCGACCCGGTACCCGCGCCGCCACCGCCGCCGGCGCCTCTGTTCCCCGGTCTGCCGCAGATCCAGTTGCCGCCCCTCCAGCTGCCCGAACTCCCCAGGTTCCCGGGAACGTAGTCGCCGCGGCTTCGCGGGCCTACGATGGAAATGGTTCGGCGTAGAGAGGATGTGTGCAATGACTGCAAATCCCGCGGAGTTCCACGGCACTCCCAGCGTTTCCCGGCCTTCGACACCCGCTGCACCGGACGAAACGCGCCGGCTGGTCGCCTATACGAAGCCGATCCTGAAGATGTTCCCGCCCACCAGCGAGCAGGCGGCCAAGGTGACGATGCTGACCGTGTACGCGCTCATGGTCATCGCCATCATCTTCATCGTGCTCCGGGAGTTCGGCGCCTTCAGCTAGGGCACTCGCCGCTACTTGGAGTGGCGGCCACCCCGTGACGGTTTCACCGCGGGCGCCGCACCCGACGGACCCGCGCCGATCGGCCGCGCCAACATCACCGCGATCGCGGTGGTCAGCGGAACCGACAGCGCCAGGGCGATGCCGCCGACCGCGGACCGCACGATCTCGATGGCGACGGCGTCGCTGAGCAGCACGTCCTGGATCGACCGCCCTGCCACCGTGAACAGCAACAACAGCGGCAGCGCGCCGCCCGCATAGGCCAGGACGAGGGTGTAGACGGTGCTGGCGATGTGATCGCGGCCGACCCGCATCGCCGAACCGAAGATCTGACGCCGGGAGGCGCCCGGGTCCAGCGACGCCAGTTCGAACGCCGACGCGGCCTGCGTGATGGTCACGTCGTTGAGCACACCCAGCGAGCCGATGATGAACCCGGCCAGCAGAAGCCCGGTGATGCTGACGTGCTGAATGTACGTCTGGACGTTGGTGTTCTGCTCCTCGGACAGCCCGGTCAGACGCGTCATCTCGATGGTCGCGTAGGAGAGGACCGCCGCCAGGAGCATCGACGCGAGCGTGCCCAGCAACGCCGAACTGGTGCGCAGTGACACACCGTGCGCCAGGTACAACACGGCGTACAGGATCACGGCGCCGGAGACGAGAGCCACCGGGATCGCCGGCTGTCCGTCCAGTAGCGCCGGAAGGGTGAACAGAACGAGCACGCCGAACGAGACGACGATGCCGACCAGCGCGCGGAACCCGCGCCAGCGCGCCACCGCGATCACCACCACAGCAAATGCGAGTGCGATGAGGGTGACGGGCAGGCCGCGGGCAAAATCCTCGAACGAGTACTCCGTCGTCCCGTTCACATCCGTCTGGCGGGCCAACCGGATGTTCTCGCCCACCCGCAGGTCGGGCTGACCGGGTCCGGGAATGATCTCGAGCAGCGTCTGGGTGCCGCTGTTCGGACCGGACTCGATGTCGACGATGCTGCGCTGGCACTCGTACGCGCCCGCGGGCGGCGGCAGCGGCGCACCCGTGAACGCGCGACCCGCGGACGGACTCCCGCAGTCGCCGATGTTCTGCATCGTGACCGTGCCCGACTCCGTCACCACCGCACCACCCTGGGCGCTCTGGAACGGCTGCTCGACGTCGACGCTCGGCGTGCCGGGCCACAACGCGATCGCGCCGGCGAGCACCGCGACACCGATGGCGACGAGGAGTCCGACGACCACCTTCGCGGCCACCGGACCCATCGGCGCCGGACCGTCACTGTGGCCGTGGCCGTGGCCGTGTCCGTGTCCGTGGAATTCGCTCATCGGCCGCATCGCGTCGGCTGCTGGGGGGATAGTCTCCGCACGCACGACAGGGTAGCCGGACCGCGGCCGGTCCCGCCGTGACGGAAGTGGCGTGAGGTACCGCTGTTGCCGATCCGCCAGGCTCGTATTGCCTTCGTGTCGCTTATATGTCGCCGGTGTGATTAGATATCGAAGCATGGCACGCAGCAGCTAATCTGCAGCGAACGCCGAACTCCACGCAAAAGTGGTCCGGAACTTCGAACGAGGGGTGTGTTCCGCGGACGCTGACACGCTGTGCGGAGAGAGTTGCCGAGCTGGGTGGCGGGGTACAGGGGGGGTTGACCCCGCCACCAACCTGGCGCCCACAGGGGGGGAGGGGCGACAGGTGCTCGCGGCACTCGAGGTGCCGGTAGCCAATCTACCGACACGGTGGGGGTATTCGTCAACCGGGTAGGTGAAATCGCCCACATGTCGTGACCTCGCACCGCGACGGCCTAGGATTATGGCCGTTCGGAGGTGTTCCAGTGCGAATCTCGCGGCAGTCGCGATCCAGCAACCATCTTCGCCGGATCGTGGCGGAGATGGGTATTCCCGTGCCCTGGAACAGGGATCGGCTCGTCGCCGACGTAGCGGCACGGCGCGGGCGTCCGATCCGCCTGGTTCCGGTCACCCACGCACTGGTGCAGGGCGGGCACTCCGGCCTCTGGCTCGCGCGGGACGACGACGACGTGATCCTGTACGCCGCGGGAATGTCGGACGTCCACGCCACCCACATCATCTGCCACGAATTGGCGCACATGGTGCTCGGGCACGATCGCGATGCCGTCGGAGACACCTCCGTCGACTCGGCCGTGCTGACCGAGGCCGCACCGTCGGTCGACACGGCGCGCGTGGTCAGAATGCTGGGCAGGTCCAACTATTCGAACGATCAGGAATACGAGGCGGAACTCCTCGCCACCCTGATCATGGCGGGTCGCCGGGCGCGGGCGAGCGACGCCGCCCTCGGTGACGCGCGCGTGTCCCGGATGCTCGGAACATTCTGACGCCGTGTACGAACCGCCCACCTATGTGAGCTGGCCGCTCCTCGCCCTCGTCTGGGCGACGACCCTCCTCCGCCTGGCGCTCGTCCGGTCGACGGTCGCCGAACGCCGGATGAATGCCGCCCTCGTCTTCGCCTCCCTGTCCCTGGTGCTCCAGCGATCACTGGCGCAGCACTGGCTCGACCTCTGGTTCGGACACGGGTTCGGGAACACTCTGAGCAACATCTGCATCATGCTCACCGCGGCGTCGCTGATCAGCCTCTTCTCGGCGTGGGCGCTCGGCCCAGCGCGTCTTCCCCGCATTCACACCGTCTCGCTGTCGGTCTGCCTCGTGGCGGGGGCGATTCTGATCGCGCTGAGCACGCCCGCGCGGTCGCGGGGCGTCGCCGTCGCCGACGAGGGCGGCTGGCTCTTCGCGGCGTACTGCATCACCTACGCCACCCCGATCCTCGCCGTCGCCCTGCTCAACCTGTGGATCTCCCTGAAGGCGGTGCGCAGCGCAACCGCGGGACACGAACGCCGGGTGTTTCTCGCCGTCATCGCCCTGTCGCTGTTCGAGGTCGTCGACATGGGGATCGTCGTGACGACCGGCATGGTCAACGCGGTCAGTGAGGACAACGTCCTGACCGAATCGCACAGCGACTCAGGGGCATTCATCCGCCTGCTCGCCGTGTCGGCCGGCGCGCTCATCTCGGTGGGACCGGTGGCCCGGGTTCTCGGTCATCGGCGGCGGTCGCGGCGGGTCACGCGCCGACTGCAGCCGATGTGGCGGACCCTCACCGGCGCGGTGCCCGAGGTGGTGCTGGAACTGCGTCCGGAGGATCGCCGGACACTGTCCGCCCGCGACCGCCTGGACCGCATGAGCGTCGAGATCCGCGACGCGATCATGATCCTCGACCGGCACGTGGTGTTCGAACTCGGTGGGCTCGCCGACAGTGCGCCACCCGTGGTCACGGCGACCCGGCTGCATCTTGCGTGCCTGGCCCGGACCGCCGGTCACCGGCCGCACGGCACCGGCGGGACCACGCACCTGTTCGGCACCGACGTCGGCGGCGAACCGTGGGAGCTGGCGCAGCTGGCCGACCACTGGCGGGAGGCCGAGCACCAGGCGGCGGCGCTCTGGGCCCGGCGCCTGCCGCAGTTCGGTGGACCCGAGCGGCCGGCACGCGTCGCCGCTCAGGTCTGACGGGGCTCCGGCGCCGCGACCGGCACGGGTCCGGGATTGTTCCGCAAATTCTCCAGGAGCGGGATCAGCGATTCCATCTCGGCGGTGGTCGGCTCGGCGCCGGCGTCGAGCGAGCGCATGGACAGGTGCCGGACCCCGGCCTCGCGGACCGCGATCTTGAACCGCACGAGGGTGTCGTACTCGTGGTAGCCGTCGGCTGCGAGGTACTGCTCGGGGGCGTGGAAGTGCTGTGCGACCGCACGCACGACATCCGGCTCGGCCGGGTGGTGATCGTTGCTGCGCAGCGACTCGATCACCGACGGCTCGACGGGGCGGCCGAGTATCCGGGACACACCCGCGGCGACGGTGTCGTCGCCCGGTTCCGGGCCGTCGAGGTCGTGGGCGAGTGAGAACAGGCGGTTCACCCGCACCGACAATGGCACGCCGGTCATGCGTTCACCTCCGTGTCTCCGCTGCGGTCGGGATCGTCGGTGGCCACGAGTTTCACCGCGTCCTCCCATCGACGCCAGAACCGTTCCCGGGTGGCCGCGTCGAGATCCTCCTCCCGGCCGTAGAGGAACCGGCGGTACAGCGCCTCCTCGCGTTCGCGGGGATCGGTGACCGTCGACGGAACCTCCAGCAGGTGCCCGAACGCGAATTCCACCAGCGGCTGCCGGGGCCCGGCGGGACCCCCATTGACTTCCAGCAACCGCGTCACGTACGCGCCGGTGATCTTCGAGACCACCTTGCTCAGTTCGCCCGCGGCCTCGGCCAGCCCCGGTACCTCGGGGTGCGCCGCGCTGAGTTCGGTGATCCGGGTGTGCGGCCCGAGGATCTCGATGATCGTGTCCAGATCGAGCGGAATCTCCGACGGCCCGAGGGTCAGCGGTCGCGTGGGATGCGACCGGTCGTCCCCGTCCAGCGCCTCGAGCGGCGTCGGATGCCCACCGTCGAGGGTGCGCGCTGCGCTGCCCGGCGCCCACCGGAGCGCGACGTCCAGTTTGCGGAGGGTTTCGATGCTCGGATCCGGGCCGGTTCCGTTCTCGGCCCGGGTCTGCGCGGCGTCGGACGGACCACCCGCGGCGGTGACCTCGTCCTGCGTGAGGTTCAGCAAACGGCGTCGTTTGTGGACGAATTGTCCGAAACGCGCGCGGGTGCTGGTGACCATTCTTTTTCCCCCAGGAGACACGCAAGCGACGCGCGTGTCGCTTGCTGTGCCTCGATCCTACTGCTTGTAGCTGGTGAGGAAATTACCGAACCGCTCGATGGCGACAGCGAGATCGCGCGCCCACGGCAACGTCACGATGCGGAGGTGGTCGTGGTCCGGCCAGTTGAATCCGGTGCCCTGCACCATCAGGATCTTCTCCTGGAGCAGAAGGTCCTGGACCAGCTTCTCGTCGTCGTAGATCTCGTACACGTTCGGATCGAGCCGGGGGAACGCGTACAGCGCACCCTTCGGCTTCACGCACGAGACGCCCGGAATCATGTTGAGGCGTTCCCAGGCCACGTCCCGCTGCTCGAGCAGCCGCCCACCCGGCAGGATCAGGTCCTCGATGCTCTGGTGTCCGCCGAGCGCCACCTGGATGGCGTGCTGACCGGGCACGTTCGGGCACAGCCGCGTCGACGCCAGCAGGTCGAGACCCTCGAGGAATCCCGCGGCGTGCTCCTTCGGGCCCGTGATGGCGACCCAGCCGGACCGGTAGCCCGCGACCCGGTATGCCTTCGACAGACCGTTGAACGTCAGGCACAGCAGATCCGGGGCCAGCGTGGCGAGCGAGATGTGCTTGGCGTCGTCGTAGAGGATCTTGTCGTAGATCTCGTCCGCGAGCAGCAGCAGCTGATGCTTGCGGGCCAGGTCCACGAGCTGCTGCAGCACCTCCATCGAGTACACCGCACCCGTCGGATTGTTCGGGTTGATGACCAGGAGAGCCTTGGTCTTGTCCGTGATCTTCGACTCGATGTCCGCGATGTCCGGGTTCCAGTCGTTGCCCTCGTCGCAGAGGTAATGCACCGGGGTGCCGCCGGCCAGGCTCGTCATCGCGGTCCACAGCGGGTAGTCCGGCGCCGGGATGAGCACCTCGTCGCCGTTGTCGAGAAGCGCCTGCATCGTCATCGTGATGAGCTCGGACACGCCGTTGCCCAGGTAGATGTCGTCGACGTCGAGTTCGGGGAATCCCGCGACCAGTTCGTAGCGGGTGACGATCGCGCGCCGCGCCGACAGGATGCCCTTGGACTCGGAGTACCCCTGCGCGTACGGGAGCGCGGCGATCATGTCGCGCATGATCACGTCGGGCGCGTCGAAACCGAACGGTGCGGGGTTGCCGATGTTGAGCTTGAGGATCCGGTGGCCTTCCGCCTCCAGCCGGGCGGCGTGGGCATGTACCGGTCCACGAATCTCGTAGAGCACGTTCTGGAGTTTGGTGGACTGCTCCAGCTTGCGGTGCGGCTTGCGGTGATGGCCGTGGTCTGGGTTGCTCACGAGCGTCATTCTCCCACTCCCGGGCAACCCGATTTCTACTGGTGGGTATCGACGGGCCCCGGCGTCGTCGAAACTCCCCGGCCGCGCGGACGCCCGTCGTACCCTCGGGAAGGGGCCCGATCCGTTTCGTGTTCACCGCGCCCGGAGGGAACGACGCACATGTCAGCACCGGTATTTCCCCGTCCCGCACCCGTCGACGTCGCGCATCACAGCCACCTCAGCGGGATCTTCGCGCCGCAACGCGAGGAGGTGGACGTCCGGAATCTCGCGGTGATCGGCGAGTTGCCCGCCGATCTCCACGGCGCCTATCTGCGCAACGGTCCGAACCCGCGCTTCGACCCCATCGGCAGCTACGTCTATCCACTCGACGGCGACGGCATGGTCCACCGCGTCGAACTGTCGGACGGCGCCGCCCGCTACACCAACCGGTTCGTTCGAACCCCGATGGTGGAGGCGGAGGAGAAGGCCGGGCACGTCATCTGGCCCGGCGTCACCGACCTGTACACGCCGACCGAGGACGAGGTGGGGCCCGAACTGGCGGGCACATCGCGCGAGCTACCCGACATCAACATCGTCCGGCACGGCGGACGACTGCTCGCGATGGCCGAGACCACGCTGCCGTTCCGGCTCGACCCTGCCGACCTGAGCACGCTGGAGCGCGAGCACTGCGACGGGGCGATGAGTGTCGGGAGCACCGCGCACCCCAAGCTCGACCCGGTGACCGGGGAGATGGTGCTGTTCAACTACCTGCTCGAGCCCCCGTACCTGACGTGGTCGGTGGTGCACCCCGACGGTTCGGTGGCGCGGACGCCGACGCCCGTCGAGGGTGTGGACACACCGCTGATGGTCCACGACATGGCGCTCACCGAGCGCTACATCGTGCTCATGCTGTGCCCCCTGGTCTTCGACGTCGCCGCGGTGATGTCCGGCGGATCCGTACTGGACTGGCGGCCGGACGACGGCACGAGGATCGCGCTGATACCCCGCGACGGCGGTCCGGTGCGGTGGTCGACGCACGACGCGTACTGGGTGTGGCACTTCGCGAACGCGTTCGATCTACCCGACGGACGTGTGAGCGTCGACTACGTCGAATGGACGTATCCCGGTGGGTTCGCGAAGGCTCCGGCGCCGTCGCTCGGCTCCCTGATCCGCGCCGTCGTCGACCCAGGCAGCGGCCGGATGACGCGAGAGGTGGTGTGCGACCGCGACGTCGAGTTCCCACGGGTCGACGACCGCGAACTCACCCGCGGGCACCGCACGGTGGCCACCGTCGGCAAACTCGATCGCAGTCAGGGGCGGCAGGATTCGCTCTGGTTCTTCGACCCGGCCCGCGGCACCGAGACGCATTGGGATCCGGGGAGCGTGTCGGTGGGCGAGCCGATCTTCATGCCCGGCACCGACCACGAGTACTGGGGAATGATCGGCACCGACCGCGTCGACATGACGTCCTGGTTCTTCGTGCTCACCGCCGACGATCCCGGTGCCGGCCCGATCGGGAAGGTGCGGCTGCCGATTCGGGTTCCGGCGGGGCTTCACGGCGCGTGGCTGCCTGCGGAGTAGGGGTCGGCGGAATATCCTCGGCGAATGACCTCTGCGCCCTACGGTTCCTGGCCCTCTCCGATCGCGGCGGCGGATCTCGCCTCCAGTGGACACCCCGTCGAGGGCGGCCGCTATGTGGGCGACGACGTGTGGTGGGCGGAACTTCGACCCAGTGAGGGCGGCCGGGTCGCGGTGCGGCGCCTCGGACTCGACGACGAACCGGAGGACGTCCTGCCCGCGCCGTGGAACGCGCGCACCCGCGTCCACGAGTACGGCGGCGGCGCCTGGACCGTCACCGACGCCGGCCACCTGGTGTTCGCCGAGTTCGGCGATCAGCGTCTGTATCTGCTGGAAGGCGGAACACCGGTGCCGCTGACACCGGAACCGCCGCGGCCCTGCTCGCTGCGGTACGGCGACCTGTCGGTGGTCGACGGCGAGGTGTGGGCCGTGCGCGAGACACACGACACGGACGGCGGCGTCGCCCGCGACATCTGCGTGATTCCGCTGGACGGTTCGGCGGCAGGCGACGCCCACCGGGTGCGGTCCGTCGTCGCCGGCTCGGATTTCCTGGCCAACCCGCGGCTGTCGCCGGACCGCAGGCACCTCGCCTGGATCGCGTGGGACCACCCCCAGATGCCGTGGGACGGTACCGAGCTCAGGGTCGTGCCGATCGAGGGCGGCCGGGTGACCGGGCAGGTGCGTACCCTTCTCGGCGGCACCGAGGAATCGGTGCTGCAACCGGAATGGTCCGGGCCCGCCGAGCTGTACACGATCAGCGACCGCAGCGGCTGGTGGAACCTCTACCGGGTCGGGATCGACGACCCCGAGCCGGTGGCGTTGTGCCCGATGGACGCCGACTTCGGCGGTGCGCTGTGGATGCTCGGCGGCCGGTGGCACACCCGCCGCGACGACGGCACCCTGCTCACCGTCCGGACGTTCGGCACCGACACACTCGCCGTCCTGGATCCGGCGACCGGTTCGCTGGAGGACATCCCGCTCGACGGCCTTACCAGCGTGGTACTCGGGGATCGCAACGGCAACCGGATCCTGCTGCTCACCGGCGGTGCGCAGACGCCGGCGGGCCTGCGCGAACTCGACCTCGACACCGGCGAACTCCGGACCGTCCGGCTGTCCGTCACCGACCTGCCCGAATCGGCGTATCTCCCCGAGGCGCGGACGCTGACGTTCCAGGGCGCCGAACGCGAGGTCCATGTCATCGCCTACCCGCCGCGGCATCCCCGGTACCAGGGGGAGGACGGGGAGTTGCCGCCGTACGTGGCGTTCGTGCACGGTGGACCGACGTCGCGGGTCGCGCCGTCGCTGAACCCCGTGTTCGCGTTCTTCACCAGCCGCGGCATCGGGGTCGTCGACGTGAACTACGGCGGGTCCACGGGTTACGGGCGCGAGTACCGCAACCGGCTGCGCGGCCAGTGGGGCGTCGTCGACGTCGAAGACGTGGTGACGGCGGTGACCGGCCTCGCCGACGCCGGCATGGCGGACCCGCGCAGGCTCGCGATCGAGGGCGGATCCGCCGGCGGGTGGACCGTCCTCGCGGCGCTGACGACGTCGGACGTGTTCGCCTGCGGTGCCTCGTACTTCGGTGTGGCGGAACTAGACGGCTTCGTGAAGGAGACGCACGATTTCGAATCCCGCTACATCGACGGCCTCATCGGCCCGCTGCCCGAGTCGGCCGACCTCTACGCGGAGCGGGCACCGCTGAACAACGTCGCCGGGTTGAATTGCCCGGTGTTACTACTGCAGGGGCTCGACGACCCGATCGTGCCGCCGTCGCAGGCAGAACGGTTCCGGGATGCGCTCGTGGAGAAGGGCATCCCGCACGCCTACCTCGAATACGAGGGGGAGTCGCACGGATTCCGGAAGCTCGCCACCCTGATCAGCTCCCGCAACGCCGAACTCTCCTTCTACGGTCAGGTTCTCGGCTTCGAGCCGCCGGACATCCCGCGCCTCGAACTCTGGCGACCCGAGTCGGCGTAGCGGCGGGGCGCCTCGTCATCGCGCGAGCAGGGCCTCGCAGGAACGCGCCGCGCACGCGCACGCCTGAACCGTCGCCGTGTCGATCGTCGGCCGGCCGGCCTGCGACCGCCAGAACCTGAGGGCGGTCAGCGCGACCCGGGAAATCTGCTCCGGGGCGGCGTCGGCGGGCATGCCGAGGCGGATGTGCGGCGACATGCCCTCGCCGCCGAGCACCCGCTCGAGGAGCACGACATCGGCGTCCCGCAATCGCAGACCGCCGGTGCGCAGACCCGACAGCACCCGCAACTCTCGGAACACGTGGGTGTCGGCAAGCAGCCGATCCGCCGCCCGGCTGAGGCTGCGGCTGGCCGACGACGGTGTCCGCGCCAGCACCGACTTCAGCGAGCGGAGGGCCGAATGCGCCTTCAGTTCGGTGCTTCGTTGACCGAACTGCAGATGCAGCGTCCGACGGAGGTCGTCGAGGCCACTGTGCGCCGTCAGTTCCCGGGCCAGGGCCGGCGCGTCGGTCGCACCGGTGCGAATCAGCATGACCGCGAACCGGATTCCGAACAGGCCGAAGAGGTCGAGGAGGGCGCTCCGCTGCGGGGACGGCACAAGGAGCTCCGCGTCGTCCGCGGTGAATCGCGTGATCGAGCGCAGCGCCGCCTCGAGTGTGCCGTCCGGGACGGTGGCGAGTACGGCGAGGTCGTCGAACTCGGTTTGGCGCAGCGTGCGACCGCGGAGCGCGAGAAGTCCCGACACCGGGAGCAGGCTCCGCTCAACCCGGCGGCCCGCGTCGTCCGCGGCGGCCCGGGCGGCGTCGAGGTTGCGTTCGCGACCACCCTTCACCTCGTCGGCCCGGGACAACACGCCGACGATGCCGAGCGGGCCCGCCGCGGTCCCGACCCGGGTCTGGAGTTGGTCGAGTAACCGCACGTCCGCGCCGTCGGTGCCGCGAGTCAGGTAGACGACGGCGTCGACGTCGCAGGGCCTGTCCTCGGGGAGCAGCAGCGCCCGGGTGCGGGCCGACACGTCCCGCGAGTTCGACGACGTTCCGGGGGTGTCGACGAGCGTGAATTCGCCGAGCAGCGCCGACGGCCAGCCCACCTGCAGTTTCTCCACACGATCCGCGGTGACGCCGCCCAGGTCCAGGGACAGCCGCCCTTCGTCTCGGTGCACCGGCAGTCGCGTCCGGCGTCCGGAGTCGTGGGTGAGGTCGATGCGCGGTGTGGCGGACTGCTCGAACCAGGTGACGACCCGGGTGCATTCGGTGGCGTCCGTCGGCGCGATCTCCTCGCCGACGAGAGCGTTGAGGAGCGTCGACTTCCCGGCTTTCAGGGTGCCGGTGAGGGCGACGCGGAGCGGCTCCTCGAGTCGGGCGCTGCACAGCCCGAGTTCCTCGACGGACGCGGGATCGCCGCGCAGTTCGTGCCGGGCGGCATCGATCAGCTGGCGGGTCTGCGACCCGAGACGCGTGACGCTCATGCCGCCCCCTGCCCCACGAAGCCGGCCGCCTGCAGTCGGATCTGCCGCAACGCATCGAGTTCCGTGCGGATCTGCGCTGACCGCGTGGCACGGTGATCGTCGTGCATCTTCGAGGCGTCCGTCGCCGCACGCAGCGAATCGTCGACGGAACGGAGCATCTCGTTCGCCAGATCGGTGAAGTGGTCACGCAGAACGCGCTGCACCTCACGTAGCCGCTGCTTCGATTCCTTCCCCACCTGGAAGATCACGTCGTCCATCAACCGCGACACCGCCACCTTCGCCTCCGCCTGCCTGCGGGCGGTGCGTGCCTTGCGGTCCTCGCGATACGTGTTGGCGCCGAGCAGAACTCCCGCACCGATCGAGAAGGGGTTCACCAGCGCCAGCCCTGCCAGGCTGGTGACCAAACCGACCATCAGCACACCACCGTACGACCCGCGCATGCTGGAGAGGACGCGTTGGGTGAACCCCTGCGAGCTCTCCAGGGATTCGAGGGTGTTGACGGGTTCGAGGACATGATCGACGTTGTCGATGCGCAGCGCCGGGACCGGGACCTTGCCGTCTTCGGCGAAGCGGTCGCCGACCGAACGAGCCAGATCGAGCGAGCGGGTGTGGGCCATCACGAAGTTCTCCCGCACACAGGTCGCGATCTCGCCGTCGAGCCACCCACCGAATTCCTCCCAGCGCGGCGCCGGATCGGACGAGCCGATGTCCTGCTCCGCCGCACGCATCACGGTGCGGAGACGATGACGCAGGTCGTGCTCGATGTCCGTCATCAACTCGATCGCACCGTCGGCCAGCGTGTGCTGCCAGTTCGCGGAGCGCTGCCGGAGCTGATCCGCCACCGCGCGGGCCTGTGCCATCTGGGCGAGCAACGCCGCGCCCCGCTGCGGATCACGCACCGCATCGAGTTCGGCGCTCAACGACAGCGAGAGGTGATCGGTGACGGTGCGAACATCGGCGATCACGGAATTGCGGAGCACCACATCCGCTTTCGCGATCACCTCGGTGCGCAGGTAGTCGACCAACTGCGGTATGCCCGACTCCACGTCGAGCGCGTCGTCGCCGGCCTCCCGGGCGTCCTGATGCATCAGCGCGGATACCGGCAGCAGCGGCAGCGGGAGGTCCGCGTTCTGCAGGTGGGTGCGGTTGGCCTTCTGAATGTCCGCCCAGCGTGGATAGAAGTCGATCTTGTTGACGATGCAGATCACCACGGGGCACAGCTTCTGCACCTGGGTGAGCAGAGCGATCTCGGGCTCGGTGTATTCCTGACTCGCATCGGAGACGAACAGCACCGCATCCGCCGTCGGGACCAGCGCCAGGGTGTCGGCCGCGCGGGCGGGAGCGTGACCGGAGAATCCGGGAGCGTCCACCAGCACCAGACCTTCGGCGAGCAGGTCATGGGGGAGTGTGACCGTCGAATCCGGATCCTCGGCGACCGGGCCGTACTCCACGACCACCGGCTCGTGCCGGGACCGCGCCGCCGCCGACATCTCCGAGTCGACGAGCGCACCCGTCACGGAACTGACGCCCTTGTCGGTCAGACCGAGCACCACCACCCGCGTCCGAGGATCGGCGAGACGCGACTCGGTGTGCGACAACCGGGTCAGCAGATCACCGCGACCCGCAGCGCGGGTCAGCGCGGCGAGCTGCGACAGCAGTGCCGTCATCGACGCAGTGGTCTCGGCAGGAAGATTCGGGCGCACCGGGGTGCTGACAGCTGAGGATTCGAGGGTGGCGTTCATGATCTCCGCAAGAGTGAGTGACGGACGTACGGGAGAGGGAGTGGCGGGCCCGCTGCAGGGGAGTGGGCGGGCCCGCCACGTCGAGGTCAGAACACGTGCTGGTCGACGGTGGTCGTCGCAGTCAGGCTCTGACCATGCGTGTCGAGCGTCGTGCCGGAATCGGCCGTCAGCCCGGACGTGAGGCTCGTGCTCGTCGAGTCGATCGACGAGCCGGCATCGAGTGAGGTACTCGAGTCGTACGTTGTCGCGGTGTCGTAGGAGCTTGCGGTGTCGGTCGTGGTCGCGGAATCGTGCGAGGTCGTGGTGCCGTATGTGGTCGTGGTCGTGGTGTCGTGGCTGAGACCCGTGTTTGCGGACGTGTCCGTGAGGGTGCTGGCAGCAGAGCTGTGGTCCGTCGACGAGAGATCACTCGCGGCGGTCGTGGTGGCAGCAGTTGCGGTTGCCTGCGACTGGCCCAGATCGACGGTCGGCGCGGTTGCCGCGGGGGTCGCCGTCGCCGTCTGCGTCGCAGTGTGATCGTCGGTGGTGTTGCTCGTCTGGGATCCGCCGAGATCCGCGGTGGGTGCAGTCGCGTTCTGCGTGGTGACGCCGGAAGTGGCTTCGGCCGCAGTGGGCGTGGTCTGGGAGGCGTGCGTCGCCTCGTCGCCGGAGGTAGTTGCCGTTGGTGCCTCGGTGCTCCGCGTATTCTGCTGCGTCGTAGAGGTTTCCGACGTCGAGGTCGGTTCCGCGGTGCTTGTCTGCCGGATCGTCGTGTCGAGGGGCTGCGACGTCGCAGCCGGATCGGAATGCGTCGACACCGGAGTCGCCGTGATCGGCTGGGCCGCGGACGTCGCCGCTGCGGGCGCCGCACTCGCGGCTGGAGTGGCCGAGGCAGGCTGCATCGCTGAGGCGGTAGGCGACGACACCGACGCCGTCTGAGTCGGCGTCGTCGGTTGCGTCGCAACCTGGTTGCCCTGGTTGAACGTGGGCTGAGTCGCAGATGCGCCGCCGGAGTTCAACGACTCGCCGCGACCGGTGGTCCCGAACGAAGCCGACGCGCCGGCCTGTACGTTCTGGTGACCCGGCCCCGCTCCAACGGACGCTCCCGCTCCCGAGGTGGTGTGTGCGTCGGTGCCTCCGTCGTGGTTGGCGGCGGAGTCGTTCCGGTGGGCGGTGTTGCCCTGATGGGTACCGGTGTCGCTGCTGTCGCGGGTGTTGCCAGGGTGGCCGTTGTCGCGCGAGGGTTCGGTGCGGTCGTCGTGGTTGTTGTAGTCGCGGGCTTCGTCGGCAGGATGCGAATTCTGTTGCGGCTCAGCGTGCTGTGCTGAAACTCCGCCGGTCGGGCTCGTGGGACGGAGGTCGCGTAGGAGACCGTCGAGACCGTCGCGCAGAAGATCCGCCACCGGCGGCGCGCCACCCAGATCGGCCTGCGGTGCCCGGACGTCGACAGCGGCGTGCGGGGCGGGAACGTCGTGATCGATGACGGCCGTGGGGTGGATTTCGCTTCTCGTCATGAGTGTTCCTTCGGTTCGGGTTTGCCTCTTCGAGGCGACCGACGCCGAGGTTATGGACCATTCCTGGGAACACCATGGGAGGACGCTGCACCTTGCCTAGGGGCGGGCGCTACCTCGTACACAGGAACATCGCAGGAAGCGCACAGCGGCAGGCACAGGAATGCGGTTTAGCGTGTCGATCGGCAGGAAAGACACCTGCCTTCGACACGGAACGGAGTTCACGCCATGCGGACATCGATGGGGATCAGTATGGGGTCCGACTCGTTCGTGTCCGCACAGATGCTGGAGGAATCGCCGGCGCGCGCCGAGAACCACGACGGCTTCTCCGTAGTGCAGCAGTCGGCGGAACTCGTGCTCTCGTCGAGCAGCGCACCCGCTCTCGGAGCACGCCGTGCCGGACCGATTCCTCAGGGCAGCATCGTGTTCCGCGACTTCACCGACAGGGTCGGTGATCCCGTTCCGGTGATCGGCGACGACGGCACCCGGACGCCGGCAGTGCAACTCGTCGCTACCGCCCTCGACTGCCTCGTTCGAGGCCGCACGCCGGCACTCGATCACGTGGTGGTCGCGGCGCCGTCGGGTTGGTCCGGATACGCGGTCGAAGAACTCGAAGACGAGATCGGCCGCTGGGGTCTGCTGCAGAACCGCACGGTCACGGTGATTCCCGAAACCACGGCGGCACTGGCATGGATCTCCCGGGTCGAGCGACTCGACGACTACACGACGCTGCTGCTGTGCGACGTCGGCGCCCATTCCGTCGACCTGACCGTGGTCGCGAGGCGCGGTGCCGACTTCGGGGTGGTCCGATCGACGCGGAGCACCGACTTCAGCGGAGACCACGCCGACCGGCTCCTGACCGGGCACGTCGTCGGGCTCGTGCAGAACTCACACCCGGATTTCGATGTCGACGATCCCGCGCACCGCGCCGCGTCGACCGAATTGGCGTCCCGTTGCCGGACAGCGAAGGAGCGGTTGTCGCACGACACCTCGGCGGTGGTGACCGTGGAACTTCCCGGAATACGACGCCAGATACGGGTGATGCGTTCCGAATTCGAGGACGCCATCCGCGCGCCCCTGACCCGGGTGGTGAACACGGTGGCACGTGAACTCGAACGACTTTCCGACGCAGGCACCCCCGCGGACGCCGTAATCCTCCTCGGCGGCGGGGCCGCCGTCCCACTCGTGACCGAACTGCTCTCGACGGCCGCGGACGTGCCGCTCGTGTTCGCTCCCGAGCCGGCGTCCGCCTCCGCCCGCGGTGCTGCGGTCATCGCGGAGCGTGCCGCCCTCCAGCTGTCGGGCTCGCGCGTGACGACATCGCGCGTGACAACCCCGGGACCACGGGTGAGGCCGCCGGCGCCGCCGCGGCCGATTGCGACCGCGGCGTCGTCGCGGGTGCTGCCTCCGTCCGCGTCGGTCGGGTTGCCGACCGCACGTGTGGCACCGGTCGTCGTGGTACCGACCACGGCGCCGCGGAAGCAGAAGTCCGGGATCCGGGGGTGGATGGTGGCGGCGAGCGTCGCCGCGCTCGTACTCCTGGGCGCCGGAGCGGCGGCGACGCAACTGATCGGCCAGGACGATTCGTCCTCGGTCACGACGACCACGACAACCTCGTCCGTCGAACAAGCGTCGTCCGCAGACGACGCCGCGCAGGACGACGATGTACAGCAATACACCGTGCAGAGCCAGGCGCCCGCTCAGCCGATGGGCGGCGGAGGGCCGGGCCGTGCCGGAACCGGGCCCCGTTAGCTGGATCTCGGAGAGTGAGTGAGGCCCGACCGACGAAAGAGCGCCCCCACCGATCACGGTGGGGGCGCTGCTTGTCGTACTGCCGGCTAGCTCTTGCGGCCCGGCGCTTTCGCGCCGGCCTTGAAACCGAGTCCGCCGGGCTTGGCCTGCGGCGGGGCTTGCGCCGCGCCGTTCGACCCGTCGCCGTTCGACTCCTCGACCTTCGGAGCTTCGACCTTCGGCTCTTCAGTCTTTGGTGCCTCCGCCTGTGGTGCTTCGGCTGCCGGAGCCTCGGTCTTCGGTGCCGCAGCCTTGGGAGCCGACTTGCGGGCTCCGGGAGCCTTGGCGCCGCTCTTGAAACCCAGTCCACCGGCCTTTGCCACCGGGGGAGCCTTCGGCGCCTCCGCAGCCGGGGCATCCGGAGTTGCAGCGGTGTCGGCGACCGGAGGCTCGGCAACCGGGGGCTCGGAAACCGCCGGCTCGGCCGGTACGTCCGCGGGAGCGGCCTTCGCGCCGGGAGCCTTCGCCTTGCCCTTCATCTGCAGTCCCTTACCGGGAGCCTTGGCCCCGGACGCGAGCCCGAGTCCCTTCGGCTTCGCCGCGGGAGCGTCCTGAACAGGGGTTTCCGCTGCGGGAGCTGCTGCGGCCGGTGCGTCGGCAGCCGGAGCGGCGGCCTTCGCGCCGGGAGCCTTGGCGGCACCCTTCATCTGCAGACCCTTGCCGCCCGGTGCCTTCGCGCCGCTGGCGAGCCCGAGACCCTTCGGCTTGGGTGCCTCCGCCTCGGGAGCCTCTGCTTCGGCAGCCTCGGCCGGAGCGGGAGCGGCCTTCTTGGCGCCGGGAGCCTTCGCCCCACCCGCCATGCCGAGACCCTTGCCCGGAGCCTTCGCTCCCGGAGCTTTCGCGCCGGGTGCCTTGGCCAGGCCCTTCATGGCCAGACCCTTGCCCGCCGGAGCTTCGGTGGCGGCCGGCGTCGCGGCGGCCTCCTCGACCTCTTCGACGCGCTCCTTCTCCACCACCTCGGCCTTTGCCTCCGCTGCCACGGGTGTGGCCGGCTTCTCGCGGGGGATGACCTTGATGTTCTCGGTCAGCTTCTCGGGTTCGAGACGCGTGATGGACGAGAGCATCAGCTGGGCGACGTCCACGACCTCGACGCCCTCGCCCTGGCCCGACTCCTGGCGAGCGGTGACACCGTCGGTGAGCATGACGCGGCAGAACGGGCAGCCGGTCGCGATCTTCTTCGGATCCGTGCTGAGCGCCTCGTCGACCCGGTCGATGTTGATGCGCTTGCCGATGTTCTCTTCCATCCACATGCGGGCGCCACCGGCACCGCAGCACATGGACCGTTCGCCGTGACGCGGCATTTCCTTCAGCTTCGCGCCGGAGGCTTCCATCAGCTCGCGGGGAGCGTCGTACACCTTGTTGTGGCGTCCGAGGAAGCACGGGTCGTGGTAGGTGATGTCTTCGCTGACGGACGCGACGGGAATCAGCTTCTTCTGGCGGACCAGGCGGTTGAGCAGCTGGGTGTGGTGAACCACCTCGTACTCGCCGCCGACCTCCGGGTATTCGTTGCCGAGCGCGTTGAAGCAGTGCGCGCAGGTGACGACGATCTTGCGCTTGCGCTGCTCGACGCCGTCGAAGACCGAGTTCAGCAACTCGATGTTCTGCATGGCGAGCTGCTGGAACAGGAACTCGTTGCCTGCACGGCGAGCCGAGTCACCGGTGCACGTCTCGTCGGCGCCGAGCACCATGAACTTCACGCCCGCGGTGGCGAGCAATTCCGCGACGGCCTTGGTGGTCTTCTTCGCGCGGTCCTCGTAGGCGCCGGCGCAACCGACCCAGAATAGGTACTCGTAATCCTCGAAGCTGTCTGCATCCTGGCCGAACACCGGGATGTCGAAGTCCATCTCGCTGATCCAGTTGAGACGGTCCTTGGAGTTCTGACCCCAGGGGTTGCCCTTGTTCTCGAGGTTCTTGAACAGGCCGGCCAGCTCGGACGGGAACTCCGACTCGATGAGCACCTGGTAGCGGCGCATGTCGATGATGTGGTCGACGTGCTCGATGTCGACGGGGCACTGCTCGACGCACGCGCCACAGTTGGTGCAGCTCCACAGCGTCTCGGCGTCGATGACCGGAGCCAGCTCGCCTTCGACGGTCTCGCCCACCAGCTTCCGCTCCGCCTCCTGGCGTGCGGCCTCGGGGATCGCGGCGAGCTTGGCCTCGTCCACGGCGCCGTCGCCGTTCACCAGGCCGACCTCGTCGCCGCCCATGTCCTTGCGTCCACCTGCCAGCAGGTACGGAGCTTTCGCGAAACCGTGGTCGCGCAGCGAGGTGATGAGCAGCTTCGGGGACAGTGGCTTGCCGGTGTTCCAGGCCGGGCACTGCGACTGGCATCGACCGCACTCGGTGCAGGTGGAGAAGTCCAGCCAGCCCTTCCAGGAGAAGTCCTCGATGTTGCCTGCGCCGAACGTGTCGGTGTCCGGGTCGGCGTCCTCCATGTTGATGGGCTTGCCACCGGACATCATGGGCTTGGCCGCGCCGAGGGCGACGTCGCCGTCGTCCTCGCGCTTGAAGTAGATGTTGAAGAAGGCCGCGAACCGGTGCCAGGCGACACCCCAGGTGATGTTGCGGCCGACGACGTAGAGCCAGATCATGCCGGACATCAGCTTGATGAACGCGAACACCGCGACCATGTTCGGGCTCGCGGGCAGCAGCTTCGCGAGGTTCATGGTGAAGAAGTCGGTCCACGGGTTGGAGTGGCCGTAGGTGGCGATCTTGCCGGCCTTCACGAAGATCATGCCCAGGCCCTCGATGAGGACGACGGCCTCGACGAAGTAGGCGGCCCGGAAGTCGGATCCGCCGAACCGGGACAGCCGCGCGGGAACCCGCGGGTGGTTGAGCTGGCGGATCACGATCAGCGTGGTGATGCCGATGACCGTGCCGAGCCCGAGGATCTCGTCGATGAAGTGGTAGACGGCGGTGTTACCGACCAGCGGCCAGTGGAACTCCGGGTCGAACGTCTGCCCGTAGGCCTCGAACCAGACGATCGCTCCGAGCATGAATCCGACCATGACCAGCCAGTGAGCCCAGCCGACGGTGCGGAACTTGGTCATGCGGGTGTGCGCGATGAACTCGATGCACATCTGCTTGAAGCGCGGGAAGAAGGGACGCCATCTGTCCGGGGCCGACTGGCCGATCCGGACGACGTTGACCATCTTCCATGCGCCTGTGATGAAGGAGAACCAACATACGAGGCTCAGCAGCACGCCGATGGTGCCCAACGTGATCGTCAGGGCATTCATGTCGCGGCCTTTCGTTTCAGGGCGGCAGGGCGGCCACCTCGGGACTGCTCGTGATCCTAACGCTTGCTAAGTTACCGGCTAGTAACTTGACTAGTCTACCTGTGGGTAACTTACCGACGTTCAGGAGCATTTGCGCAGCTGGGGGGCCGATGCGGCATGTGGCGCATGCCACATTCGGACTTATCTGTTCGCCACGTTAAAGGGTCGCAATCGCGGCGTTCACCGAAGGTCGCCCTAAGTTCCGGTCGGTGGCGCCCGCGGGGTGGCCGGACCGACTCGAGCATGCATCGCATTTCGTTCGAAGCGTCACGAATCCGACGCGATAGTGTCGCGTCGGGATAACGATCGGCAAATTCGAGTTTGCCCGTCCGGCGACGCTTCGGAATTTATCTGGAGTGGTCAATTCGAGGCCGGAAACTTGCGTGAATTTCACCATTGCAAGGGGGCTACCAGGCGGTAACTTAGGGTCCGGATGAAATTTTCGTCAATGGACAATTCGGCCGTGATTCCGCTGTTACTCTGAGCGTGTTTTTCCGACCCGGCCAGCGGCCGTGCGGGGAGGGCCGAGCGGTGCACTTCGATCAACCAGTTACTTCGTCGGGACGTTCCTGAAATGAGGCATCAATGATCGTGAGAAGAGCTGCAGTGACGGCAGGCATGGCGGTGGCCGCCATGGGTCTGGCTGCCGGAGTCTCCCACGCAGGACCGGCCCTCGCGCCAGCGCCCGCGGCGCCGGCCGTGACGACCACGGCACCGGCGGTTCTCCCGCTGCCGTTCCACGATGTCGCCTCCCGTGAGGAGAACGACAGGGCGTTCGCTCAGTTCGGTTCCCAGGTCGGTATCGCCGTTACGGTCGGAAGTCTCGTCGGAACCATTGCAGGTGCCGGAATTGGTTGTATCGCAACAATTCCCGCCGGTTGCGTCGCGGGGCTCGTGACCGGTGCGGGCATCGGTGGAGTCATCGGAACCATCGTCGCGGGTGGTCCCACCCTCGGCGTCAGTGCCTACCAGTTGTGGGAGACCTACAACGCCGCTCCCGGCACCTCGATCTACGCGGACCGCGTTCAGTAGTCCCCATCGATTCGCTGCTCGGCCCCGTCGCGCCTGTCCGCGGCGGGGTCGAGTTGTGAGACAGCCCTCACGAGGAAACCGACCGGTTCCCCGCTTTTGGCGAAATAACTACATCTATACCTGGTGTCATTCTCCGAAATCGGTCGCGATTCCGTATTGGAGGCGCATTTCACAGCCCTTCGCCGTCTATTGTTTCGACCGCCTTTCTCGAGTTGAGTCTCAATTGGGATCTGCCGCAGCAGCAAGTTACTGTTTAGCAGCGGATAGGCCTGGAACTTACAAGGGGAACTCATGAAGTTGCGTCGAGTCGTTACGGCATCGGCTTTGGTGGTGAGTATCTTCACCGCGGGATCGGCGCTTGCAACTGCTGATCCGGTTGAGCCTCAGGGGCAGATCGGCTACGAGACTCGTGTGGAGGACCGTGCCGTCGTCACCAAGATCGACGCCGGTGCATTCGTCGTGTCGTCGGATGGTCAGTCCGTTGCGCTCGAAGATGCAGCAGGTAATTCCGTCCTCTCGCTTCCGCTCGCCTACCGGTTGGACGATCTGCAGTTCCCGTTCGACGAGAAGGTCAGCGAAGACGGCAGAACTCTCACGCTGACGCCGGTTACCGATCGCGCCAGGGCCACGCCGATCGCAGACGCCGATCTCCCGCTCAATGACGTGGCCTCTGTGGAGGAGAACACGAGGGCGCAGGCGAACTTTGGCCAGCAGCTCACGCTGGCGACCGCAGTGGGTGGCCTGGCGGGAACCGTCGTCGGAGGCGCGATCGGGTTGGTCGGCCTGATTGCAGGGCCCGTAGCGCTGGCAACCGTCCCCGTATTTGCGGCAGTGGGGGCGATCGCTGGAACCGTTCTCATCGGTGGGCCGACTCTTGTCATCGCGGGCATCCAGCTCGCCCAGACCTTGACGGCGCCCGATGGCACCACCATCTGGGCGAAGAACGACAAGAGCGCGAAGTAGCAAACCTGCAGGGCAAACGCCCAGGAGAGGTGTGAAAATCCATGGCAGAGCTGTTTGGCATACTGGCCGACATTTTCGGGTACGTGGTCACGATCGTGACTGTCGCGCCGAAGCTGTTCTGACGACCTCGCGCGATGTAGGAAGGCGCTTCGCATCACAAGGTGGGTGAAGTAGCCCCAACCCGTAGTAGCTCCGCACCGCCCGTCCTCCTTCCGGAGGGCGGGCGGTGCGTCGTTTTCCGAGATCCCGGAAGTGAACCTCGTCACAGCGACTGAGGCGACCCGCCTATTTTCCCATGCTTAGGCTAACCTTCGTCCGTCAATAGCGCTGCTCTCGGAACGGATCTCGATGAACCTTCGACGGTTTACTGCCACATCCATACTCGTCGTCGCGGCGATGGGCGTCGGAGCGGCCACCGCCTACGCCGATCCGGCAGTCGCACCGCAACCGGGCGCGGAACAGGGCATCCCGAACATCAACTACCAGACCGCCCGGGACGGCGACGCCGCAGTAGCGACCCTGGACGCCGGCGCCTTCTCGATCAACGCCGCCGCCGGCACCGTCGACGTGATCGACGACGGCGGCCGCGTCGTCGCGTCCATCCCCACCTTCTTCCGGGTCGACGACCTGCAACACCCCTTCGAGGTGGCGGTCGACGCCTCCCGGAGCGTCCTTCGACTCGTCCCCGACATGGATCCGGCGGCCGCGACCCCCGTCCCCGTGTCGGAACGGCTGACACTCGACGATGTCGCCGCACCGGTGGACAAGGCGGAGCGCGACGATCGCGCACTCGACGACTTCCAGCAGCAACTCGGCATCACAACCGCGATCACCGCGATCGTCGCCGCCATCATCGGTGGGGCGATCGGTTGCGCGGTCGGGGTCATTCCCGGCACGGCGGCGCTGGTGGTTCCGTTCCTCGGACTGGCCGGTCCGGTCGCGGGGTGCATCGGAGGCGCGCTGATCGTTGCTCCCGTCGTCGCTCTGGCGGGCACCATCGTGGTCGGCGGCGGTGCTCTCGTGGTGCTGGGCATCCAGTACTTCAACACGATCAACAGCCCGTTCGTCGCACCGGCGCCCGCCGCATGAGCGGCCTGCCCGCTCGGAATCTCCGATCCCTCACCGGCGCAGCGGTCCTCGTCGTCGCCCTCGGGATCAGCGCCGGCACCGCACACGCCGCACCGTCGACGCAGAATGCGTCGGACATCGGTTACGCGGCGCACGCCGAGGGCGATTCGGTGGTCACGTCGATCGACGCCGGTGCCTTTCGGATCACCGACGCCCGGGACGCGATCGAGGTGGTGGACCGCAGCGGCAAAGTGGTTGCGGCACTTCCGCTCACGATTCGGCTGGGTGATGCCGTCTATCCGATCGACGCAGTCCTCGCCGGACGGACCGCGACGCTCACCCCGCACGTTCCCGCCGACGTCGCGTCGTCACTGAAGTCGGTGGCGCAGGACGGATTCGACACCCAGGACGAGCGTGACGACGTCGCGCTGGCCGACTTCAACAGCTACCTCGGTTACGCGACACTGATCGGCGGGCTGATCTTCGGTGTGATCTTCGGAGTCGTGGGGCTCGCGGTCGGCTGCGGGCTGTTCGCCGTGACGGTGATCGGCACCCCGGTCGGGTGCCTCGGCGGGCTGATGGCGGGATTCGCCGCCGGCGGGCTTGCCGGAACCATCTTCGTGGGCGGCGCCGCTCTGGTGATTCTCGGAATCCAGTACCTCGTCACCATCAACACGCCCTTCGTGCCGCCCGCCCCCGACCCGGCGGCCTGATCGGACTCCGACGAACACTACGGCCCGCCTCCTTCGAGAAGGAGGCGGGCCGTAGTAGTCGTTGTAGCGGTTACGAGGTGCGCACCCGCAGGCCCGGATTCTCGGCCAGCACCTCGTTGATCGGCGTGGCGAACAGTTCGGGACTTTCACCGAGGACGAACGTGACGACGTCCGCGACCCGGCAGACCGGGTACTGCCCCACGTTGGAGGCGCTCGAGATGCCCAGTGCCAGGGTGCCGGTGACGATGGTGCCGCCGCTGTCGCCCTGCAGGGCACACATGCTCGTCGAGAAGCTGTCGGCGAGGGTCCGCTCACCGACGGAGACGGTCTGGGCCACGGACGTGACCACACCGCACGTGAAGCCGGTGGTCAGACCCGACTTGCACACGGGGGCGCCGACAATCGGGTCTGCGGTGCCGGTGATGGCGACCGGCGCCGCGCCGGGAACCCGGACGCCGTTGTTCTCGAACCGGCGTACGGCACTGTCGTCGGCCCGGATGATCGAGTAGTCGTGAATATCGAGGCTGGTCTTGGCAAATGTGCCGATCCGCGGTCCGGTGCCGCCGCCGGGGAGCAGCGAGAACGCCTCCGAGGCCTCCGACGTGCCGGCTGCTGCCAGGTTGGGGTCGCAGTGCCCCGCCGTGATGTTCACCGGACGGCCCGAACCGTCGCTGCCGTTGAAACCGAGCGAGCAGCGCAGCCCGACGCCGCCGCCGAGCGAGCCGTACGCGTCGCCGCCCAGCAGGGAGTCGGCGGGAAGCGGCTCGGCGATGGGGGCGAGGTCGGTGGACGGCAGCGGAGCGGCCGTTGCAGGCGACTGCACGACGCGGGCACCCTTCAGGAAGTCCGGAAGCTGCAATCCGCCCACGTTGTCGGCGCGGAGCACGAGATCGTTGTTCACGATGTCGATGGCCACACCGCGCACGAGATCCGCGACGGCGGGCGGCTGGGTGTCCAGCCAGCCGTCGAGCGACTTCACCTGCGCCTGCAGGCTGCTCTCGCTCTGCGCCACATCCTTCACCTGGAAGCCGGCCTTCTCGGCGGCGGCGACGGCGGCATCCTTGTCGGCGCCGTCGGCGAGCCCGACGATCGGGGTGCCGGCGTTGTCGAGCCAGGTTCCGGCGAACGCGTCCGGGAACTGGGTGCGGGCGATCTTCGCGAACTCGGCCAGCTTCTGGCCCAGCTCGGAGTGCTCCAGGTACTGGTCCGGGCTCAGCGACAGATCGCGCTGAATCGCGTCGATCAGTTCCGCGGGCAGCTTGGCGGCCTGGCCGGACGCTCCGGGCTCGACCGGATCAGCCTGGGCGGCGGCAGTGACCGGACCGAGGAGCAGCAGCGCGGCGGAGCCGAACACGGCGGCACGACGTGCGATGGAGCTTCGCATGGGGGCCTTTCTTCGTTTGTTTGTTCGCAGTTGCCTCGCGGGCGCATACGAATACGACCCCCCGACAGGTAAGGCCGTACACAGTCGGAGTCGACTATATGGGTTCGCCCCGCCTATTCCCACCTGTAACACTCTCGGCGGACGACGCAGCAGGACAAAGCGGACAGGAGTTCCGAAATATCGCCGACGCCACGAACACGAATGCCCGGTGTCCAAGCGAACGGACACCGGGCATTCGGGGGTCAGCGGCGGAGAACTAGTCGGAAACGGTGCGCACGCGCATCCCGGATCCGACCGTGTCGACGATGTCGGCGATCGGGACACCCAGGCTGGCCGTGCCACCCTCCGGTGCCAGCACCAGGTTCGCCTCGGTGCAGTTGGGGGCGCCACTGGCATTGGAACCACTCGTGATACCCAGCGCGAGGGTTCCGGTGACGATGGCCCCGCCGCTGTCACCCGCGAGGGTGCAGGCCGTGCCCGCGAAACCGTTGATCGTGCGGCTCGAACCGTCGGAGACGAACAACTGCGTCTCGACGTGATCGGCGGCGACCACGCCACACGTGAACGACGACGTCTGACCCGACTTGCAGATCGGGGCGCCCACGACGGGGCGGGCGGTGCCGGTGATCTCCAGCGTGGTGCCGTTCGCACCGCGGACCGCGGGACGGTCCAGGCCGGCCTTGACGCCCGCCTCGTTGAGCTTGATCACCGAGTAGTCCAGCTTGTCGGCCGGATTGCCCACCGAGGACCGCGCGAACGTTCCGATCTGCTGGCTGTCGTCGACGTTCTGATGATTCGGGAGGAAGACCGGCGACGGCTCGCCCTCGGCGGGGTTGCAGTGTCCGGCACTGATGTTGACCGCCTGGCCGCTGTCGTCCACAGCGTTGAAGCCGAGCGAGCACACGGAGATCTCCGAGATCGGCGTCTTCGCCAGCTCACCCGCGGAGGTGATGTAGGTGTCACCGGCGAGGGGGCCCTTCTCGACCGGACCGCCGCCGCCGGGGCTCAGCATGACCTTGACGTTGGCGAGCAGCGTCGGCAGGTTCAGGGCCTGACCGGCGGGGCTGTTGACGACGTCGATGACGACGCGGTTGTCGAGTACGTCGATCGACGCGGAGTTGACCTGGGAGGCCACATCCTTCGGCAGTCCCGCGATCCAGCCGTTCACGTCGGAGAGGGTCTTCTCCAGGCCGTTCGCGGACACCGGAGCGATGCGGGTGGCGTACCCGGCCTTGGCCGCGGCGTCGGCTGCCTCGCTGGTGGTGACCGCGACGACGGGCTGGCCGTCGAGGCCGATCCAGGCGCCGGCGAAATCGTCGGGATGCTGCTCCCGGAAGTCCTGTGCGTAGCTACCCAGCTCCTGTGCCTTCGCGGCGCGGTCGAGGTACTCCTGCGGGCTGATCTTCAGATCGCGGGTGATGGCCTCGACCAGCTCGGCCGGCAACTTGTCGGCGCTCAGCTGAGTGGCGTCGGTCTGCGTAACAGGTTCGGCCTGGGCGGCAGTGGAGAACGGAAAGAGAAGAAGCATTGCCGAGGCGCCTACAACAGCGGCGCGGTGCGCCAGCACGTTACGCATGAAATCCCTTCTGCACGGAATCCGTTCACGGAGGGATTCCTTCTGGGGTGGGTATCAGCGCCCCACCTTAAGCTACGACCCGGTCGGCCCGCCGAGGAGGTGTGAGAGGAGCCTCACTCACCTGGGGTTATCAGCGCGGACCGCTGCTGCGGCGGCGGCGGTGTCGTCGTCGTCTTGATGATCGCCGCCGCGGACTCCGTCTCCGTCTCCGTGCTCGTGGTCGTCTCGGGAGGGGTCGTCGTCGTGGTGGTGGTGGTCGCCGCGGTCGTCGTCGTGGTCGTCTGCGGAACCGTGGTGATCGACGGGAGAGTGATCACCGGAGTCGACGTGGGCGGGGGCGGGGGCGGAGGCACGAACGGGGTGGTCGTCTCGACCGGCGCCGGCGGGGGAGCGACCGGGACCGGAATCCGCTCCTCCGTCGTCAGCGCAACCTCCTGCGTGCTCGCAGTCGGGAAGACGACGGATCCGACCGTGGTGGGCCGGGCGCTCGACGTCGTCACCGGCGCGGTCTGAGCGTCCTGTATCGACGGGACCTCGGTGCTGCCGTGGCCGGTCAGCGCGAACGCGAGCGTCCCACCCGCCAGTACCAGCGCGGCCGCCGCGACTCCCGCGATGATCAGCGGGCGACGGTTCGTGCGTGTGACGGGCGGAGTCGGCGCGCTCGCCGGAGCGGAGGCCTCGGTCGCGGCAGGCGGGAACGCATCGGAAGCGGCGGCGACCGCGGGCACCGCCGTGACCGCAGAGTACGCGGTGTGCAACGGGGCCTCGACGACGGGAATCGACTCGGTGTCCGCGCTCGTGTCCTCGTCGGTGAGCGCCAGCCCGGCCGCCAGCAGCGCCGCACCGTGCGCGGGGGACTCCGCCGACGCCGTCAGCGCCACCGACTCCGCGATCAGAGTCGCCTCACCGAGACCCATGTAGTCGAGCGATTCGCGCAGCTTCGTGACGATCTCGGGCGCCCAGCCCGACGGGTGGGTGGCGGTGACCTTCACCGTTCCGGTCAGACCGTCCGAGGCCTCCCGGAACAGGCAGAACATCGCGGTCGCGACGAGATCCTCCGCCCGGGTCAGCGAACCCGCGTACTCGATGCCCGCGGGTTCCCCGACGCGGGCGAGGAAGTCACGGACCGCGCCCGTCGATTCCGTCCCGGGGTCGCCGAGCTGTACCGTCCCGTCCGGGGCCGTGAACAGGACGGACGGATGTTCGATCGTCCTCACGTCGGTTCCGGACGCGGTCACCACCGCCGTGGAAACCGAATCGCCGACGGTGAGTCCGACTCCGGTGGTCATGGAAGATCCTTACTGGCACGGTTCGAGGGGTGCATCATCGCACCATGTGCACAGTGTGTCGCCCGCTGGAGGCGAATGGTTACATGCGGTGCCTGTGAGTACTTGTCGACCGCCCCCGCACTCAGCCCGGTCACACTGCATCACACTCGACCACCACCACCGGGGGCGGTGGTGCGCCCGTGCCTGTGAGTACTTGTCGACCGCCCGGTTAAGAAGTACTCACAGGCGGCGGAGACGCAGTTCCGTGGCCCATCGCCCGCAGCATCGACAGCAACTCCGACCGCGACCCGGCACCGAGGCGGCGCCGGATGCGGGCCACGTGGTGCTCGATCGTCTTGGCGGAGATGTAGAGACGTGACCCGATCTCCCGGTACGTCAGGCCCTGCACGAGCAGTTCGGCGACCTCGGCCTCGCGGTCGGTGAGTGATCCCGGCGTGCCGGGGCTCGACACGACCGTCGAGTCGGAGGCGGTGCCCGCGGACGTCGGCTGACGGAGGGCCCGCGCGACCTGGAGCAGCGCGGTCGCGACCTTCGTGTCCGAGGCGCGCAGCGCCGCGTCGCCCGCGAGGCGGGCACCGTCCCACGGCAGCCCGATCCGGTCGAGGGTGCGGGCAGCGTCCTCGACGGAGGCGGCGTCGATATCGCCCTGCAGCACGCGCAGCCAAGCGCGACCCGCGGTCGCGAGCCCCGACGCGTACGTGCTGACCTTGGCGGCCTCGCCGAGTGCGCGCGCGTGCGGCATCAGGTCTGCGGGACATTCGGCGAGGATCGACGCCTGCACGCCGTACCAGTGCAGCGCCGACCCCCACATCGCCGGTTCGCCGAGCGTCCGCAGCAACGACTGCGCGTCCTCGACGAGGTGGGTGATCCGGGCGGGTTCGCCGACGCGGATCGACGTCAGCCACAGTTCGCCGAGGGGCAGGAGGCTGAGCAGGTCCACGGAGTACTCCGCGAGGACGCCCTGCGCTCCCGACCAGGCCTGGAGGAGTGCGGCGTTGTCGCCGGTGCGCCGGGCCAGGCCCACCCGCAGGCCGTGGACGAACAACAGGTCGCGCTGCTGCATCGACGCGGCGTCGAGGTCGTCGAGCCGCGACTGCGCGGCGGTCAGGTCGCCGCGGACCATGGACGTCCAGGCGGTGAGGAGCTGGTGCCGGTTCGCGGTGACACTGCCGGGTCGGTCGGTTTCCCGTGCCCGGGTGAGGACGGCGTCCGCGTGGGCGAGTTCGCCGCAGTGGAGGGCGGCGAGGGCGGTGATCGCGGCGGGGGAGTCGGGCAGGATCCGGGGCCGGGACGCGCGGCCGGGCAGCGACAGTGCCCGGGTGAGGGAGTTCAGCGCCGCGTTCGCGGACGCGGTCACCGACTGCACGAGTCCCGTCGCGACGAGGGCGGCGCCGGCGGTGGCGGCGGTGGGCGGGGCGCCCGCGCTCGTCGCGAGGACGGCCTCGGCGTCGTCGAGGCGGCCCGCGACCACCAGGACCGAGGCGGCGAGGGAGGCGTCGGCGCCGGCGCGGTCGGCGCCGAGCCACGCGTACAGTTCGGCGCTGCGGTCGATCATCCCGCAGTAGGCGGCGCCGGCGGCCGAGATTCGGACGGCCGCAGCAAGTTCCGGACCGGCGACGGATTCGGATCGTTCGAGGACCGAATCGGCGAGGCCTACGGCGGTGTCGAGGTCGCCGTTCAGTGCGCAGGCCTCGGCGTATGCGACGACGGCGGTGTCGCCGAGACTGCCGACCCGGCCGGCGTCTGCGTACAGTGCGACGGCGGCGGCCGGTTCGGCGAGTTCGGCCTGAGCACAGAGGAATTGACTCAGTTCCGCGCTGGGTGTTCCGGTCGCGGCCACCGCTCGTGCGACGGGAAGCGTGAGCGTCCCGCCGTCGACGTGATGGGTGAGCAGCCGGCGGGCCAGCGTGTGCAGCCGGTTCTCGCCGACGATGGTCCTGAGATGTTTCCCGTCGGCGCGGACGAGGGTGTCGCGTCCGTCGACCCAGCCGTCCGCCCGGAGTGAGTCGATGGCGGCACGGGCACGATCGGGTTCGACGTCGAGAACCTGGGCGATCACGGACTCGTCGAGGTCGCTACCGAGCAGAACCAGTGCCAGCGTGGACAATTGCGGGCCGTCGAGCTCCGCGAGTTCCGTGGGGGGAAGCGGTGAGGGCAGCGTGGACACCGGCGCCCTATCCGCCGTTGCCGAGGACGCCGGGGACCAGACCGGTGACGCCGCCGACGACGCCGCCGACCGTGTCGCCCACTCCGGTGACGGTGTCGCCCACTGCGCCGGCGCCGCCGACGATGGTGTTGGCGATCGCGGCGCCGCCGTCCGTCTGCGGCACGCTCGGAGCGGGCGCAGGAGCAGGGGCCGGTGCGGGGGCCGGTGCAGGAGCCGGGGCGGGTGCGGGAGCCGCGGCCGCGGGGGCAGGAGCGGTGCCCGGCGCTGCCGCCGGCGGTGCGGCGACCGCCGGTGCCACGGTGCCCGGGGGGACGGTGCCGGGTGCGGCGACCGGGGTGACGACTCCGGCCGCGGTGCCGGGTGCGCCCGTCGCGGCTGCGACGCCCGCGGCGTCGGTGCCGGGAGTCTCGCCGCCGGTCGCGGCCGCCTCGGCCGGAAGACCGGACGTCGGGGCCGTGCCCGCCGACGTGCCGGACGACTGCGAGGTGGTGGAACCGGAGCTGGACGCCGGTGCGATGTCGAAGGCGGTGCCCAGCGACAGCCCGCCGGCGGCGAGGAGAGCGATGGCCGCGGCCGACGCGGTGATGATCCCGGCCTTCTTCTTGCGCGACATCCCGGTGGGGCCGGGCTCGGCGAGGGCGGGCGCGGGAGTGCGGGCGGCGAGGACCACGGTGTCGGCGTCCGTCGCGACGTCCGGGGTGACCGCGGATGCTGCCACGGCCGGCGCCGCGGTCGGTACGACCACCGGCATGCGTGCGACCGTCGGCGCGGCGGCGTGTCCCGCGACGGTGTCGGCGGCGATCAGGGCCGCACCCAGTGCGGCCGTCTGGGCGGGACGTTCGGCTGCGACGACGGGAACCCGCAACTCTGCGGACAGCAGTTCGGCGACCAGCGGGATCGAGGCGCTGCCCCCGGTGAGGACCACCTGCGTCACGTCGCTGGATTCGAGGCCGGCGGCGTGGATGCTCTCGCGCACCAGCGTCACCGATTCCAGCAGCGGTTCGCGGATGAGGTCTTCGAGTTCCGAGCGGACCAGCCGCACGTCGGTGGAGATGCCGGGCAGTGCGATGGCGATGGTGGCTTCGGTGTCGGACGACAGCGCTTCCTTCGCCGCGGTGCAGCGGGTCCGCAGCCTGGTCAGCGCGGCGACGGTGTCGGGGGCGAACGGATCGATGTCGCCGAACTCCTCGGCGACGTTGCCGAGGACGTACTGCATGGTGGCGTGGTCGAAGTGGGCGCCGCCGAAGTCCTCGGACCGCATCGGCTTGCCGAGCACCCCCGTCTCGGTGCCGTGCGCGTCCGAACGGAACAGGGTGATGTCGAGCGAGGTGCCGCCGAGGTCGTAGATCACGGTCAGGGCGTCGCCGAGTGCGCCGCGGGTCTGCTCGAGCCACGTCATCACCGCCTGCGCCTCCGACACGAGGGTGGCGCCGGCGACGCCGGCCTGCTCGAGCGCGTCGGCGAGGACCCCGACCGTGTACGGCGGCCAGACGGTCGGGTGGGTGACGACCGTGGTCGGGAGTCCGTGCCTGCCCGACGCGGCCTCGTGCACGATGCAGCTGACGGCCGTGGCCACGAGATCTTCACCGGAATACGTCGAGCCGTCGTCGGTGAGGATCCCGACCGGGTCGCCGACGCGGTTCGCGAAATCGGACACCGTCACCGCATCCGGTTCCCCGACGTCGTCGCCGAGTACCGGCGCCCGGTCGGGGGAGAGGTGCAGCACGCTCGCGCGGGACAGCACGGTGAGGTCGGTGGCATCCGTCACGGCCGCCCCGTCCGTGTCGACGGCGGCCACCGTATTGACCGAACCGACACCGATGCCGAGCGCTGCAGCCATGTTCCACTCCTGTGGTCCGGGCGGGCGTCACGCCGCCGCCTGTGTCAAACGGTCGATGCCGCCGTCGTATGTGACGGCCGAGGCCGTCGTGGTCACTCGAATTGTCGCGTGCGGTGGCCGTTTCGTTACGCCGACGTCGCTGGTCGACGGCAGTTACGGGGCCGATCCCCTAACGGCCCCCCATCCCCTAACGGGGAGGGCCCGACCCCCGGTGGGAGATCCCCGATACCGGGGACCCCGAGTGGGGGGCGCCGCCCCGTTGGGCTGGGGGCCGACGATCCATAACGTGTATTTCACTCGCCGTCACAGCAGTTGTGGTGGCCACCCGAACTCCCCGATCCACGAGCACAGGAGAGATTGCCATGGCTACCAACGCCGTCCTCGACTTCATCCTCGGCCTTCTTCGCGACGAGCAGGCGGCCGCGGCCTACTGCGCCAACCCGACCGATGCGCTGTGCGCCGCCGGCCTGCAGGGTGTGAGTCACGCCGACATCGTCGCCGTCGCTCCCCTGGTCGCGGAGTCGGGATTGTTCGCGGGCAGCGGAGCCGATCTGGCCGCGATCGTGGGCGCCGGTGCGAATGTCGTCCATGACGTCGCCGGCGGTATCGGCGCGGGTGTCGGTGGCGGCCTGGGCGGCGGCCTGGGTGCGGGCCTCGGTCTCGGCGGTGGCCTCGGCGGGGCCGTCGGTCTCGGTGCGGGCGCCGGCCTCGGCCTCGGCGCCGGCCTGGGCGGCGACTTCGACTTCGCCGGGGAACTGGCAGCTGGTTTGAGCGCCGCTCTCGGTGCGGCCCTGGAGATCGGCGGCGAGATCGGTGCACAGCTCGGCGCAGCACTGGGTGCTGCCCTCGACGCGGCCCTCTCCCTCACCGGTGGCCTCGACCTCGGCAGCGCCCTCGACATCGGCACCGTGGTCAGCGGCGCCCTCGGCGGCGCCCTCGGACTGGGTGCCGACGTGACCGCGCAGCTCGCCACCACTCTCACCGCGGCCATCACGGCACTGCCGGTGCTCAACGTGGCCGGTGGTCTCACCGGGATCCTCGCGCCCGCACTGTCGATCGGCGGCGACCTGGGCGCCGAGCTGGGTGCGGCACTCGGTGCCGCGCTCGGCAGCGTCGTGGACCTGGGTGGCAGCCTGGACGGCGACATCCTCACCGGCGTCGCCGGCGGCCTGGATCTCGGTGCCGTTCTCGGAACGACCCTCGGGAGCGTGCTCGGTGTCGACGCCGGTCTCGGTGGCGCACTGGGTGGTGCGCTCGACGCGGCCATCGGTGCCGGTGGCGGATTGGGTGCCACCCTCGACGGCCTGCTCGGCGGTGACCTGCTCGGTGACGTCGCCGGTTCGCTCGGCGGGGTGCTCGGTACCGACCTCGGTGCGGTCCTCGGTGGCGCGCTCGGTGGTGTTCTCGGTGCCGGCGGCGACCTGAGCGCCGACCTCGGTGGGGCGCTGGGCGCGACCCTCGGTTCGATCGCGGATCTGGGCGGCGGGCTGGACCTCGACGCGATCCTCGGTGCGGGCGGCAGCCTCGGCGGGGCGCTGGGCGGTCTGCTCGGTGGTGAACTCGGAGTGGGCGGCGACCTCACGGCCGGTCTGGGTACCGCGCTGGACGCCGTGCTCGGTGCCGGCGGCGGACTCGACCTCGGCGCGGTGCTCGGTACCGACGCCGGCCTGGGTGGCGCGTTGAGCGGCATCCTCGGTGGTGTTCTCGGTGCCGGCGGCGACGTCAGCGCCGACCTCGGCGGCGCGCTGGGCGGTCTGCTCGGCGGCGCCCTGGACCTGGACGGCGGCCTGGGCGGCGCCCTGTCCGGCGCACTCGACAGCGGACTGGGACTGGACGCCGCACTCGGCACGGTCCTCGGCGGCGCACTCGGCCTGGACGGTGGCCTGGCCACCGAACTGGGCACCACCCTCGACGCCGTGCTCGGCGCCGGCGGCGTGACGGACATCGACCTCGGCGGCCTGCTGGGCGGCGGCCTGGACCTCGGCGCCGGCCTCGGGCTGGGCGGCGACCTGGGCCTGGGCGGAGAACTGACGTCGGAGCTGACGACGGCGCTGAGCGGGGCCCTCGGCCTGGGCGGCGACGCCGGCGCGAACCTCGGAACCGTCCTGGGTGGCGCGTTGGAGAGCGGGCTCGGGCTGGGCGGTGTCCTCGACACCGGTGCCGATCTGGGCACCACGATCAGCAGTGCGCTCGGTGGCGTCCTCGGAGTCGACGGTGACGCGACCGCCGGTCTGGGTGCGGCGCTCGACGCGGTCCTCGGCGCGGACGGCGGGATCGACCTCGGCGGCGCGACCGACCTCGGTGGCCTGCTGGGCGGGGCGTTCGGTGCCGGCGGCGCGGCGGGCGCGGACCTCGGTGCTGCGCTCGGCGGAGTGCTCGGCGGCGCACTGGAAACCGGCGGCGCCCTCGACCTCGACAGCGTGCTCGGCGCGGAGGGCAGCATCGGAAGCACCCTGGGCACCGCTCTCGGCGGCGTCCTGGGAGCTGACGGTGGCCTCAGCGCGACCCTCGGTTCCGCACTGGAGACGGCACTGGAGGCCGGTGGCGGACTCGATCTCGACTCCGCTCTGGACGCAGACCTGGGCCTCGATGCCGCGGCCGGCGTGGGTGGCGCCCTGGACGGTGCGCTCGACGCGGGCACCGAACTCGCGGGTGGCCTGACGGGCGGCGTCGACGGCGCGCTCGGCGGACTGCTCGACGCCGGCAGTGAGCTGACGGGCAATGTGGGCGGGGCGGTCGGCGGCGGTGTCGCGGGCGGCGCCGACGCGGCGGCCGGCATCGGTGCCGGTGTCGCGGCAGGTGTCGGCGCGGTCGCCGACGCCGGGGCGGACCTGGGCGGCAGCCTCGGAACCAACCTGGTCGGCGGACTGGACACGGCCGGTGGCCTGGGCGCCGGTCTGACCAGCGGCCTCACCGGCGGTCTGGGTGGACTCCTCGACACCGGTGCGGGCCTCGGCTCGGCACTGACGGGCAGCGTCGGCGGTGCCGTCGACGCGGTCGGCGATGTCGGTGCCTCGGTCGGCGCGGTCGCCGATGCCGGTGCGAGCCTGGACGCAAATCTGGGCGGCGCCCTCGACACGGCGGCTGACCTGGGCGGCACCGTCGGTGGCGCTCTGGACACGGCCGCGAACGTCGGCGGAAGCCTCGGCGGCACGGTGGACGCGGCTGCCGGCCTCGGCGGCGGCGTCGCCGGTGGAATCGAAGGCGGCGTGGACAGCGCAGTGAACGCCACGGCCGGCCTGACCGGTGGCCTGGACGCCACCACCGACGCGGCCGCCGACCTCGGCGCCGGACTGTCGGGTGGTGTGGGCGGACTCGGATCGCTCGGCACCTCGGTCGGAGGCGCACTCGACGGTGCCGTCGACGGAGCGGTCGACGGGGGAGCTGCCGTCGGCGGCGCTCTCGACGGCGCAGCGTCCGCCGGTGGATCGGTCGCGGGTGGCGCTTCCGCCGGCGCGGACGCCACTGCGGATGCCACCACGGGCGGTTCCGCGGACCTCGGTGCGGTCGGCGGGATCGTGACCGACACCACCGGGTCGGTCGCAGGCGGCCTGGGGTCCACCCTGGGCGGCGCCGTCGACACCGGAGCCGACACCTGGTCGTCGATCGACGCGGACAACGCGTTCGGCGCCGACTCGGGCCTGCACGGTGCCACCGATGGCTCGCTGTTCGCCGACACCGACTCCTCGGTGGACCTCTCGCACGACGTCACGGGCGTGGTCGATCACCTCGAGCCGTGACGAGACGGCGGTTCCGGCATCCCCCAGACGGGGCGGCCGGAACCGCCGTACGATGTAACGAAATCAGCCCCGGACGCGTTATGCGTACGGGGCTGTTTCACACAGTCGGGTGTCGGGGTACCGAACAGGTGCCCGCACGAGGTCGGAAGAATTGCGGGTCAACGAAACTCATGGACAGTGCAGCCGCCCAGAAGAGTCCAGCCGGGTCGCAGTCGATGACGGCGCTGCTCACGCAGGCCCTGGGCGTGGCCGAGCGGTTCGGTCGCGGTGACCTCGCGAAGCGGCTCGATTCGGCCCGGACCCGGGTCCAGGACCCGCGGATGCGGATCGTGGTGGTCGGGCCGCTCAAGCAGGGCAAGAGCCAGTTCGTGAATTCCCTCCTCAACCTCACCGTGTGTTCGGTGGGGGACGACGAGACGACTGCGATCCCCACCGTCGTCCAGAACGCCGAGACCGCGTCGGCGGAACTCGTCCTCGCCGATCCCGGCGCCGACCCCATCCGCGTGCCCCTGCCCCTCGACGAGCTGAACGGCATCACCCCCGCCTCGCCGCGAGCCGAGGGCCGGGAGGTCCTGCGGGTCGAGGTCAACGTCCCGAGCCCGCTTCTCGCCGACGGGCTGGTCCTCGTCGACACGCCCGGCGTCGGTGGCGCAGGCAACCCGCACGCCGCGAGCACACTCGGGTTGATTCCGGCGTCAGACGCCGTGTTCGTCCTCTCCGACGCCAGCCAGGAATTCACCGAACCGGAGCTCGGGTTCATCCGTCAGGTCACGAGCCTGTGCCCGTCGGTGGCGTGCCTGATCAGCAAGACCGATCTGTACCCGCACTGGCGTGACATCGTCGGAGCCGACCGTGGGCACCTCTCGCGTGCCGGTCTCGACGTTCCCCTGATCCCGATTTCGTCGGTGCTGCGTTCGCACGCGCTGCGACTGCAGGACGAGGAACTCAACACCGAATCCGGTTTCGTCGAGCTGTACGCGTTCCTGCGCGACCGGGTGGTGGCCCGGGCCGAGGCGAACACCCGCCGGGCCGTGTCGCTGGACGTGTCGTCGGCGGCCGAGCATCTCACCCTGGGAATCGGTAGTGAGCTTGCCGCCCTGCGTGATCCGGCGAAGGGTGCCGCGGCGGTGGCCGAACTGCAGAAGGCGAAGGCCGCCGCCGAGGAACTCCACAAGAAGACTTCGCTGTGGCAGCAGACGCTCGGCGACGGCATCGCCGACCTCGCCGCGGACATCGACCACGACCTGCGGGACCGGTTGCGTCGCGTCACCCGGGAGGCGGAGGAAACCGTCGACGAGGGCGACCCCGGCAAGGACTGGGATGCGCTGGGACAGTGGCTCGAGCAGGAGTTCGCCACCGCGATCGGCGACAACTTCGTCTGGGCGCACGACCGCGCCCTGTGGCTGGCCGAGGTGGTCGCGCAGCATTTCGCCGAGACGGGCGCCGTCGAACTGCCGCACCTCGACGTCGCGAACGTGGACGGGGTGCTCGAACCGGTTGCCTCGCTCGCTGACCTCGAAGCGGGCCGCATCGGCATCACCCAGAAGGTCCTCGTCGGTATGCGGGGGTCGTACGGTGGCGTGCTCATGTTCGGCCTGATCACCACCATGATGGGCATGGCCCTGGTCAATCCGATCTCGATCGGCGCCGGCGTCCTCCTCGGCACCAAGGCGTACCGGGAGGACCGGGAGAGCCGGATCCTGAAGCGGCGGGCGGAGGCGAAGGCCGCGATCCGGCGTTTCGCCGACGACGCCAGCTTCCAGGTGGGCAAGGAGTCGAAGGACCGGCTCCGTTCGATCCAGCGGCTCCTGCGCGATCATTTCACCGCGATCGCGGAGCAGGCGCTGCGCTCGATCAACGACTCGTTGCGCGCGGCGCAGGAGGCGGCGAATCTCGAGTCCACCGAGCGGACCCGGCGGATCGCCCAGCTCGAGAAGGATCTGCACGTCGCGTCCGCCCTGAAACAGCAAGCGGCGCAACTCGTCGAAGGTGACGCGGGAGCGGTCACGGCATGAGCGCCGCTCCGTTGCACGACGCCCGCGAGCTGATCGCGTCCGCCCGCCGGCTGTACGCGGGAAGTCCCGAGATCCGGGATCAGCTGACCGAATGCGCGCGTCGCCTGGAACAGCCGTTGCGGGTGGCCCTGGCCGGTTCGCTGAAGGCGGGCAAGTCCACCCTGCTCAATTCCCTGGTGGGGCAGGACATCGCGCCCACCGACGCGACGGAGTGCACCCGGGTCGTCACGTGGTACCGCAGCGGCTCGACGCCCACCGTCACGGCGTGGTACCAGGCGGACCCGGGCACCGGCGCTCAGCGTTCCGCGAACGTGCCGGTGCTGCGCCGCGACGGGCATCTCACGTTCGACCTGGGCCACCTCACCGCCGATCAGGTGGACCGCCTGGACGTGGAGTGGCCGTCGTCCGCGCTTGCGCACACGACGATTATCGACACCCCCGGCACGTCCTCGCTGTCGCGGGACGTCTCGGCCCGCACGCTCGAGATGCTGACCCCCGACAACGAGGCGTCCGGCGCCGACGCCGTGGTCTACCTGCTGCGCACGCTCAACGCGACCGACGTCCAGTTCCTCGGTCAGATCGGCGACCACGTGGGCGACGAGTCGGGGCCGCTCGGTGTCGTCGGTGTGGTGTCGCGGGCCGACGAGGTGGGGGCGGGCCGCCTGGACGCCATGATGTCCGCGAAGGAGGTGGCGTCCCGGTTCGCGGGCGAACTCGAGCGGACCGGGCTGTGTCAGGCCGTCGTCCCCGTCGCGGGTCTGCTGGCGCTCGGTGCCCGCACGATGCGGCAGGCCGAGTTCACCGCGTTCCAGCATCTGGCCGAGGTCCCGGTGGACGATCTGAACCTGGCGATGCTGTCCGCCGACCGCTTCGCGCGTGCGGACAGCCCGCTGCCCGTGGACGCGCGGATGCGGGCCCAGCTCGCGGACCGCTTCGGGCTCTTCGGGATTCGGATGGCCGTCACGCTGATCCGGTTGGGCACCAAGGACTCGCCGACGTTGGCGGCCGAGCTGGTGGAACGCAGCGGACTCGACGAGTTGCGCCAGGTGATCGACATCCAGTTCGGTCAGCGGGCCGATCAGTTGAAGACGCACTCGGCCCTTGTGGCACTCAAGCGGGTACTCACGACACATCCCGTGCCGGGCGCGAGCGAGATCCTGCTGTCGGCCGAACGACTGCTCTCCGACGTGCACGGGTTCCAGGAGCTGCGGCTGCTCGGGCGGCTGCGGTCCACCGAGGTGGGACTGCCCGCCGACGACGTGGCCGAGTTGCAGCGCCTGATCGGCGGCTTCGGGATCCAGATCTGCGAACGACTCGGCACCGACGGCGACGACTCCGTCGAGTTGCAGCGGATGCGGGCACTCGCCGCGGTCCGGAAGTGGCGCGAACGGGCCCGGCATCCGCTGCTCGACCAGTTCACGGCGCGGGCCTGCACCGTGGCGGCCCGCAGCGCGGAGGGTGTGCTCGAGGAGCTGAACACGGTCCGCCTGTAAGACCGTCCGTGTCAGGTCGCGGACACGCCGGTGATCTCACCCTCCCGGAACGCGTTCACGAACAGCTGGTGATCCCTGCGGCTCACCTCGGCATATTTGATGCCGAATTCGACGATCTCGTCGACGAATTCGTCCAGCCTGCCGTCGAGGACACTGCGGACGGCGTCCTCGGTCTGAAACGTGACCAGCGTCTGGTCACTGTCCTCGTCGGAGACGCAGTGCACCTTCGCGGTCGCCCGGCCGAGATCCTCGAGCACCGGCGTGATGTCCTCCGGCTCGGTGAGATCGGACCAGTCCAGGTCCAGTTCGTACGGGGAGAGTTCGGCGACCACGAAACCGGTGCCGTCGATCTCCGTGTAGCCGAGCAGCGGATCCGTGTGAACCTGCAGGGCCCGCTGACTCACCGCGGTGCGATGACCTTCGTGCTCGAAGTAGCCGCGGACGGCGGGTTCGTCGACGATGCGGCTCGGTGCGGCGACGTTGCCCTGTTTGAGGGAGAGCACGATGTCGTTCTCGAGGGCCTGCGTTGTCCCTTCGATGAGCACGTTGTACGCGGGCAGGCCGGCGCTGCCGATCCCGAAGCCCTTCCGCCCCACCACGTCCTTGATGCTGTAGAACACCGGGCGGGCGGACCGCTTGCTGCGCGGGACCCTCTCGACGTACGTCTCGACTGCCTCGCAGACCGTTGCACGTTCCGCCTCCTCCAGTTCGCGGACCCCGCGGCCGCGGCGGAAGTGCCGGTCGTAGTCCTCGAGCACCGTGACCGATTCGAGCAGACTCACCCGCGTGGACAGGCGCGCGCTCAGCAGGAGATCGTGAATGGCACCGCGCGAATTGTCCAGGCGCAACGCATACGCCTCGTCCGCCTCTTCCCGCGCATACTGCAGGACCTGCTCGACGTAACTGCGCAGATACGTCTCGGCCAGCGCCCGGACGTCCTTGTCGGGGAGGGCCTTCTGCCAGCCCATCAGGGCCAGACTCGCGACGAAGCGACGAAGATCCCAGCTGAAGTGCCCCACGTACGCCTCGTCGAAATCGTTGACGTCGAAGACGAGGGTGCCTTCCGAGTTCATGTACGTGCCGAAATTCTCCAGGTGAAGATCGCCGTGAATCCACACCCGGCCGGTGCGCTCGTCCGCCCACGGATCGTCGAAGTTTCGCAGATCGTCGTAGAACAGGCAGGCGCTGCCGCGGTAGAAGGCGAACGGATCGGCGGCCATCTTCCGGAATTTCGTGCGAAACGCGCTCGGGTCCGCCTCCATCAGGTCGGCGAAGGTCTCGACGAGGACCTCCACGATCCGCCTCTGCCGCGCAGCATCGGTGTCGTCCACACCCGCCTCCTTACCGCGGCAGACCAGTCACGACCGCTTTGCACCACGGTACGTCCACGCTCCAGCGGGATTCCTAGATTTCGCTCCAGTGGTACGGGACGTTCAGAGTCGGTGGGCCGAGCCCGACGGCTCGGCGGATAGGAACTGCGGTGTGGGCAGGGCGGCGGATTCGGCCCGGCGGACGACGTTCTCGGCGACGGCGTCGACCCGGTCGGCGGGCACGAGGGCGATCGCGGAGCCGCCGAAGCCGCCCCCGGTCATCCGCGCACCCCAGGCGCCTGCCGCCAGCGCCGCGTCGACGGCGGAATCGAGTTCGACGGAACTGACCTCGTAGTCGTCCCGCAACGACGCGTGCGAACGGTTCAGGGCGTCGCCGGTGTCGGCGATCCGGCCGCGGTCGAGGAGTCCGGCGACCTCGGTGACACGCCGGATCTCGGTGAGCACGTGCCGGGCCCGGGCCGCGGCGGGGGAACCCAGCGCCGCGACGGCGGTATCGGCGTCGTCGACGTCGCGCAGGGTGGCGACGCCGAGGTCGGCGCAGGCCTTCTCGATGGCGGCGCGCCGGTTGCCGTACCGGCCGTCGACCAGCCGGTGCGGTGCGTTGGTGTCGATGACCACCAGCCGCGCGCCCGCGGAGTCGAAGTCGAGCGGGACGTGCCTGCTCGCGCCGTCCCGGCAGTCGAGAAGTACCGCGTGGCCGGGGCGGGCGAGCATCGCGACCGACTGGTCCATGCCGCCGGTGGACGCGCCGGCGATCTCGTTCTCCGCGAGGATGGACGCGGTGATCAGCGGCCGGCGGCCGGACTCGTCCGTGGGCAGTCCGGCGAGGTCGGCGACGGCGAGCGCGAACGCGCACTCGAGCGCGGCCGAACTCGACAGCCCGGAGCCGACCGGGACCGTCGAATGCACTGCCACGTCGAAACCCGTTCCAGCCGTGAGATGCCCGGACCGGCGCAGCGCCCACACCACCCCGGCGACGTACGCGGCCCAGCCGGACGGATGGCCCGGGCCGACACCTGCGAGCGAACCCTGCCAGGACTCGTCCGTGTGCGTGGACACGGCGCGCAGGATCCCGTCGCCGCGCGCTCGGACGGCGACCACGGTGACGTAGGGGAGGGCGAACGGCAGCACCAGCCCGCCGGCGTAGTCGACGTGCTCGCCGATGAGGTTGACCCGGCCGGGCGCCGCCCAGACGCCGTCCGCGGCGCCACCGAACGTGCTGCGGAACAACGACTCCGCGGTGCCGCCGACGGCATGGACGTCGACGGGGGCCACCCACTGCGCCGCATTCACGACGCCACCTCCCGCAGCCGGTCGGCGATGCGCTCGGGCGTGGTGTCGTTGACCCACGCCCCCATCCCGGATTCGGAGCCGGCCAGGTACTTCATCCGGCCGGGCGATCGCATCATCGAGAACAGTTGCAGGTGCAGCCGCCCCAGCGGGCGGTCCTCGCCGACGGGCGCCTGGTGCCAGGCCGCGATGTAGGGCACGGCGTCGACACCGTCGAAGAAGCGCTCGACCCGCCGCAGCAGTTCGAGATACACCTCCGCGAGTTCGTCGCGCTCGTCGTCGGTCAGTTCGGCGAGGTCACGGGTGTCGCGGTGCGGTGCGAGATGCACCTCCAGCGGCCAGCGCGAGGCGGCCGGAACGTAGGCGGTCCAGTGTTCGCCCGCCAGGACCACCCGCCGGCCGGAGCGGCGTTCGGCGTCGAGGACGTCGGCGAGCAGCAGTCGCCCGGTGCTCTCGAAGTGCTCGCGGGACCGCCGGATCAGCGCGTCCGTGCGCGGCGGCAGATACGGGTAGGCGTAGATCTGCCCGTGCGGATGGGTGAGGGTGACACCGATTTCCTTGCCCCGGTTCTCGAAGCAGAACACCTGCCGCACCCCCGGCAACGCCGACAGTTCGGCGGTTCGGTCGGCCCAGACGTCGACGACGGTGCGGACCCGGTCGACGCTCAGGGTGGAGAATGCGGCATCCGGGTTGCTGGTGAAGCACACCACCTCGCACCGGCCCGCTCCCGGCGCCAGTGGCCACAGCGCCTCACCGTCGACGCAGTCCGGGAGGTCCTGCTCGGCGGCGGCCGTCGCGAGCGACGGGAAGCGGTTCTCGAACACCACCACGTCGTAGTCGCCGGCCGGAATCTCCGTGGGCGCCTTGCCCGGCCGGCTCGGCGCGAGCGGCGACGCGTCCGGCGGCGGCAGGAACGTGCGGTCCATCCGCTGCGCGGCGATGACCACCCACTCCCCGGTGAGCACGTCGAAACGCATCTGCGACTGCGACACCGCGGGTGGCAGCGGACGCGAATCCACCAGTTCCCGGGTGGCACCGCCCGACACGTACGGCTCGGAGTCGTCGAAGTAGAGGAGTTCGCGGCCGTCCGCGAGAGTCGTCCGAGTCTTGCGGATCCGGAGCCGGGAGACGGTCACCCGCGCAGACGATCGGTGAGGGGGTTCGTCGCCCGCGATGTTCGCTGAGTCCATATCTCATTCTGTCGACTGTCGATCGAAAGTCAACACAAGTGCGCGTCTGTGCAAATCTGCGGCCGTTGCCAAGAAATGGCGATGAAAGATCTCGTCTCGGGCGGTGGACCGTCGCCTGAGCTGATTTCTTGTCGTACTCGTATGCGACACTGCGACAGTGCATTTGCGATACAAGTTCCGGATCTATCCGACCCCCGCTCAACAGCTCTCGCTGGCGCGGGCGTTCGGATGCGCACGTGTGGTGTTCAACGATGCGTTGTGTGCCCGCATCGATGCACGGGAATCCGGCTTGCCGTATCCGACCGACGGGCAACTGTCGCGGCGGATCATCACCGAGGCGAAGAAGACACCCGAACGCGCGTGGCTGTCCGAGGTGTCCTCCGTGGTGCTGCAACAGGCATTGGCAGACTTGAATGCCGCATATCGCAATTTCTTTGCGAGTCTCAGTGGGAAGAGGAAGGGCCGAAAGTTCAAGCCGCCGAGGTTCCGGTCGCGCAAAGATAACCGGCAGTCCATCCGGTTCACGCGTAGCGCCGGATTCAAGATCTCCGACGGTCGGAAACTGTCGCTACCGAAGATCGGCAAGATCGAGATCAGGTTGTCTCGGGAGCTGCCCGCAGAGCCGTCGTCGGTGACGATCATCAAGGACGCCTCGGATCGGTACTTCGCATCCTTCGTGGTGCAGACCGTCGGTGAACCCCTGACGGCGGTGGATTCGGAAGTTGGTATCGACCTTGGATTGACCGCGTTTGCGGTGCTCTCGGACGGCACAGTCATCGAGAACCCCCGACTGCTCCGTCGCGCACAACACAGAATCGCCAAGGCCCAGCGAGCGGCGGCCAGGAAACAGAAGGGATCCAACAATCGGCGAAAGACGGTGCGTAGGGTCGCGAGGTTGCACACCAGGATTGCCGATGCACGCAGGGACTTTCGTCATCAGGCTTCAACGCGCATCATCCGCGAGAACCAAGCGGTATACGTAGAGAACCTGGCTGTGAACGGTCTCGCTCGCACGCGGTTGGCAAAATCAGTCCACGACGCCGGCTGGTCAGCATTCGTCTCGATGCTCGAGTACAAGGCGATCCGTCACGAACGCACATTCCATCGAGTCGATCGGTGGTTTCCCTCTACGAAGATGTGTTCGACGTGTGGAACGGTCGGCGAAAGTCTGCCATTGAACGTGCGCGATTGGACGTGTATACGTGGTTCTGTCCACGACCGGGACCACAATGCGGCCAAGAATATCCTCGCGGCGGGACGCGCCGAGAGTCTAAACGCTTGTGGAGCGCGGGTAAGTCCGGCAGCGATGCCGGCACAGCGCGGCGAAGCAGGAACCCGTCGAGACAGCCGACAGGCTGTGGTAGCGAATCCCGGCCCTCGGGTCGCGGAGGACGTCAAAACGACTTTTTCTGGGCAGCAGCACAGCGCGGAGACTGAGCGGAGTGCAACCGTGGTCACGTGACCGAGTTCGGCCCCGGCCCCGGGGTGGGGAACGCTCACCCTGGGGTAGGTGGCCCAGCACCCCGGTTGAGCGGCACGATAGTTCTCACCAGTCGGCGAAAGTTGAACCGCAGGAGGTACGTCAACACCCCAGACCGCCACTGCCGAGACGAGAACGTCTCACCGGAACCCGGACCCGGTGAGGCGTTCTCGTCTGTTCCGGTCAGAACTCCATGCCGGCGTCGGCGCCCATCTGCATGGTGGTGTTTCCGCCGTCGAGCGATTCCCGGATGATGTCGGCGTGACCGGAGTGGTGGCCGGTCTCCCGGATGATGTGGAGCAGGGTGCGGCGGATCGTCCACCACTGCCGCTCGGGTGCCCAGGGGGCGGTCGGCAGGGGGATCAGCACGTCGAGGTCGTCGAGGCCGGCGACGGCGGTCTCCGTCGCGCGGGCCACCTCGGCGTACTCGGCCAGCAGTCCCTCGAGAGTCTCGTCGTCGCGCATGTAGTACTTCTCCATCGCCCACTCCATGTCGAACTCCGCGTTCTCGTCGGGTTCGAGAATGGTTTCGACCCAGTGCTTTTCCGTGTGCAGAACGTGCTTGATCAGTCCGCCGAGCGTCAGGTCGCTGACGGTGGAGCGTTGCCGTGCCTGTGCGTCGTCGATGCCGCGGACGGTGATCAACAGGGTGGCGCGTTGCTCCTGCAGGATCTGGAGGATGTCGGCGCGCTCACCGGTGGCCGTGGACTGCTGTGAAGTGGTCATGAGAAGAACGATAGAAGTGATTGAGGTCAGAAACGGTCCTTATTAGAAGGCCATTCTTCAGGGTTCTCCCGGCCCGCCGCCTCGCCCGATGTGACATCCGTTCAGTCGGATTGCACCGGTGTGACATTGGGCGCCGCTAGGGCGTCGAGTCTCGGCGACTCCGGTGCAGCCACGCGGACACGCCGGGGGCGAACAGGGCGAGTACCCCCACCGCGACCAGGGCGCTGTAGGCGAGCGGCGCCCACTGCAGCACTCCCGCGGTCGCGTCGCCGGCATCGGACAGCAGGGTCCACAGGCCCACCCCGCCGGCAACGCTGAGGGCGCCGACGACGGCGAGGGTGATCTGGCCCGCCGGCTTGCGGGCACGCAGGAGCTGGATCCCGATCAGTCCGAGAAGGATCAGGACGACCGCGATGGCGCCGCAGCCGATCAACGTCAGATTCACCGTGTCGGTGATGTCCGTCGCGGAGTCGCCGGGGTTGTCCGCGGCCACCGACGCCTCGAGGGCGTCGCGCACCGCGCCGAGGTCGAGGGCGATGGCCCCCGCGATTCCGGCGAGGACGACGAACGACCCCACCCATGCGGACAGTGACACCGTGACGGCCTTCGGGGTCGTATCGGTCGGGGCGGCGCGCAGCGGGGTGACCGCGAACTCCGGACGCGGCGGTACGGGTCGCGGCGCTGCCGGCCGGCCTGGCGGCTGTTCGGGTGTCGTCACGCTGCGATCCTATCGAGCGACCGACCCCCGGCGGGCAGACCCGCTCGGGGCCGTGTCCGAAGAAAAGTTCGGGCGCCGGGAACAAATCTCCGCACCCCTCCGTTGAGCCCTACGACAAGATTGAGCGTGCAAGACTCAAGTTCGAATTGACTCGCGACGGTGTCGGAGTGCAAACTTGAGCGGAGGGCGCTCACCAAGCGCCAACATCGCAGTTCAGTCAGAAATAGCCTGCCCACAGGACTGCAAAACGAAAGTGAGGAACACTATGGCTCGTGCCGTCGGTATCGACCTCGGTACAACGAACTCGGTCGTGTCTGTGCTGGAAGGCGGCGAGCCCGTAGTGGTCGCCAACGCCGAAGGTTCACGCACCACCCCGTCGATCGTCGCCTTCGCCAAGAACGGTGAGGTGCTGGTCGGCCAGCCCGCGAAGAACCAGGCGGTCACCAACGTCGACCGCACCATCCGCTCCGTCAAGCGCCACATCGGCACCGACTGGAGCGTGGAGATCGACGGCAAGAAGTACACGCCGCAGGAGATCAGCGCGCGCACGCTCATGAAGCTGAAGCGCGACGCCGAGGCATACCTGGGTGAGGACATCACGGACGCGGTGATCACCGTCCCCGCGTACTTCGAGGACGCGCAGCGTCAGGCCACGAAGGAAGCCGGCCAGATCGCCGGCCTCAATGTCCTGCGCATCGTCAACGAGCCCACCGCGGCCGCGCTGGCCTACGGCCTCGACAAGGGCGACAAGGAACAGACCATCCTGGTCTTCGACCTCGGTGGCGGCACGTTCGACGTCTCCCTGCTGGAAATCGGCGACGGCGTCGTCGAAGTCCGGGCCACGTCCGGCGACAACCACCTCGGTGGTGACGACTGGGACGAGCGGATCGTCACGTGGCTCGTCGACAAGTTCAAGGCTCAGAACGGCATCGACCTGACCAAGGACAAGATGGCCCTCCAGCGTCTCCGTGAGGCTGCCGAGAAGGCCAAGATCGAACTGAGCTCCTCGCAGAGCACGTCGATCAACCTGCCCTACATCACCGTGGACGCGGACAAGAACCCGCTGTTCCTCGACGAGCAGTTGTCCCGCAGCGAGTTCCAGAAGATCACGTCCGATCTCCTCGACCGCACCCGCGCGCCGTTCCAGGCCGTGATCAAGGACAGCGGCATCGCCGTCAAGGACATCGACCACGTCGTGCTCGTCGGTGGTTCCACCCGCATGCCCGCCGTCTCCGATCTGGTGCGCGAGCTGACCGGTGGCCGCGAGCCCAACAAGGGCGTCAACCCGGACGAGGTCGTCGCCGTCGGCGCCGCCCTGCAGGCCGGCGTCCTCAAGGGCGAGGTCAAGGACGTGCTGCTCCTCGACGTCACCCCGCTGTCCCTCGGCATCGAGACCAAGGGTGGCGTAATGACCAAGCTCATCGAGCGCAACACCACCATCCCGACCAAGCGTTCCGAGACCTTCACCACGGCCGACGACAACCAGCCGTCGGTGCAGATCCAGGTGTTCCAGGGTGAGCGCGAGATCGCCTCGCACAACAAGCTCCTCGGCTCGTTCGAGCTGGCCGACCTGCCGCCCGCCCCGCGTGGCGTGCCGCAGATCGAGGTCACGTTCGACATCGACGCCAACGGCATCGTGCACGTGACCGCGAAGGACAAGGGCACGGGCAAGGAGAACACGATCAAGATCCAGGACGGCTCCGGTCTGTCCAAGGAAGAGATCGAGCGCATGGTCAAGGACGCCGAGGCGCACGCCGAGGAAGACAAGGCCCGCCGTGAGGAGGCCGAGGTCCGCAACCAGGCCGAGTCGCTGGTGCACCAGACCGAGAAGTTCATCAAGGACAGCGAGGACAAGGTCCCCGCTGACGTCAAGGAGAAGGTCGAGGCGGCCATCAAGGAAGCCAACGACGCTCTCGCCGGCACCGACATCGCCGCCGTCAAGGCTGCGGTCGAGAAGCTGGCCACCGAGTCGCAGGCCCTCGGCCAGGCGATCTACGAGGCCAGTGCCGCCGAAGAGGCCGCCAACACCGACGGTTCCGGCGCAAGCGGTGCCGACGACGTCGTCGACGCCGAGGTCGTGGACGAGCCGTCCGACTCGGAGAAGAAGTGACGTCCGACAACACCGAGCAGGAACCGGTCACTTTCGTGGACAAGCGGAAGATCGACCCCGAGACCGGTCAGACCCGGGACGCGGAGCCGGTAGTGGAGTCCCTCGCGGGCGCCGCTGCCGCTCCGCAGCCCGACTCGGTGGACGAAGGGGCGCAGCCGGAGACGGACGAGTTGGCGGAGCGCACCGCGGACCTGCAGCGACTGCAGGCCGAGTACGCCAACTATCGTCGCCGCGTCCAGCGCGACAAGCAGTCCGACATCGCGAACGCCAAGGCGTCCGTCGTCGGTGAGCTCATCGCGGTGCTGGACGACCTCGACCGCGCACGCAGCCACGGCGACCTCGACTCGGGGCCGCTGAAAGGTGTGGCGGACAAGCTCACCGGCACCCTCACCTCGCTTGGCCTGAGCGAGTTCGGTGCCGAGGGTGACGCATTCGATCCGGCGCTGCACGAGGCAGTGCAGCACGAGGGCGAGGGTTCCGACCCCGTTCTCGGCACGGTGATGCGAAAGGGCTACAAATTCGGTGATCGCGTCCTGCGGCATGCGATGGTAGCTGTGATCGATCGCACCGGCGACGCCGATGCGAACACCTCCGACGAGGCGGCGACGTCCGCCCGGTCGGAACAAGAGTAAGAGCGAGAGGAGGAGACGCCCAGTGAGCCAGCGGGAGTGGATCGAAAAGGACTTCTACAAGGAGCTGGGCGTCTCGTCCCACGCGTCCGCGGACGAGATCAAGAAGGCGTATCGCAAGCTCGCCCGCGACCTCCATCCCGACGCGAACCCCGGCGACACCAAGGCCGAGGAACGGTTCAAGTCCGTCAGCGAAGCCCACGCCGTGCTGTCCGATCCTGCCAAGCGCAAGGAGTACGACGAGGCGCGGCGCCTGTTTGCCAGCGGTGGGTTCGGTCAGGGCGGCGGCGGATTCAACCCCGGAGCCGGCGGTTTCGGTCAGGGCGGATTCGACATCAACGACCTGTTCGGTGGTGGCGGAGCGGCGGCCGGTGACGGCGGTATCGGCGACATCTTCGGCGGCCTGTTCAATCGCGGCGCGGCCGGCGGCGGCGCGACCCGCACCACCAACCGTCCCCGGCGAGGAAGCGACGTCGAGACGGAGACCACGCTCGAGTTCCGCGAAGCCACGCTGGGAGTCACGGTTCCGCTGCGGCTGACCAGCCCGTCACCGTGCACCACGTGCCACGGCAGCGGGGCGAAACCGGGCACCAGCCCGCGGGTGTGCCCGCGCTGCAACGGAACCGGAATCGTCAGCCGGAACCAGGGCGCGTTCGGGTTCAGTGAGCCGTGCGACGACTGCCGCGGCACCGGCTCCATCATCGACTCCCCGTGCGAGGTCTGCCACGGCAACGGGGTCACCAACCGCACCCGCACCATCACCGTCCGCGTTCCCGCGGGCGTCAGTGACGGACAGAAGATCCGGCTGGCCGGGCAGGGTGAGGCGGGTCTGCGCGGCGCGCCCTCCGGCGACCTGTTCGTGACGGTCCGGGTGAAGCCCGACAAGGTGTTCGGACGCAACGGCGACGACCTCACACTCGTGGTCCCCGTCAGTTACGGTGAGCTCGTGCTCGGAACCACCGTCTCCGTCCCCACCCTGGAAGGGCGGGTCGGCGTGAAGATTCCGGCGGGCACGGCCGACGGCCGGATCCTGCGCGTGCGCGGACGAGGTGTCCCCAAACGCGCCGGCGGCGCCGGTGACCTGCTGGTCACCGTCAAGGTCGCTGTCCCACAGAAGCTCGACGACCCGGCCTCCGAAGCACTGAAGACCTATCTGGAAGCAGAGAAGGCCAGCGGATTCGATCCCAGGGCCGGGTGGGCAGGTGCCTGATGAGCGACACGACCCAGGATCCACGCGAGACCGCCGTTGATCCGGACGCCCAGATCTTCGTGATCTCGGTGGCCGCGGAACTCGCCGGCATGCACGCGCAGACCCTGCGCAACTACGACCGGCTCGGTCTCGTCACCCCGCACCGCACGTCCGGCGGCGGGCGGCGGTACTCGCCGCGGGATGTGGCTCTGCTCCGTGAGGTGCAACGCCTCTCCCAGGACGAGGGCGTCAATCTCGCCGGGATCAAGCGGATCATCGAACTCACCAACCAGGTGGAGGCCCTGCAACATCGGGTTCGCGAGCTCGCGGAGGAGATCTCGAAGGTCCACGCCGGTTACCGGCGCGACCTCGTGCCGATCCCGCGGAGCAACGCACTCGTCGTGTGGAAGCCGCGACACCAGCGCTGACCCGCGCCGTGAACAGACGAACCGATGTCGCACTGGTCCAGACGAAATGAACCAGTGCGACATCGGGCCCCGGCCCCACCCAGGCTTATCGGTCGCGGCTGCCCCAGCGGGGCCCGCGGCGGGTGCGTGTGCGCGGAATGTCCATATCCTCGAGACGTGCCTTGATCTCTTCGGTGGTCCAGAGGGCGCGGGAGAGGGTGGGTGTGGGGGTGTCGGTGACGTTCGTGAACATGTCTTCTGTCTTTCGTCGAGGGTTCGGTGATGGTCGGGTGCGCGGATCAGGGTTGTCCGTACAGGTGGTAGCCGGCGTTCATGTTCGGGTAGCCCGAGTCGATCCAGCTGCTGATGCCGTAGCCGTGGCCGAAGTCGGCGTCCACGCGGGTGCCGTCCACGTCGGTCGTGTTGATGTAGTTGTCGGCGCGGAACACGGCCTGGGCGCCGCCGGCGAGTGAATAGGTGGCGTCGACTTCGACGCCGTTCGGGTCGGTGGAGTATGCCTTCACGATCTCGCTGCTGTGCGGGGCGAGGTAGTCGGACGGCGCCTGGATCCACTGACCGTAGGGGTTCGACCACCCTGCCAGAACCATCGGCAGATCGGTGTCGTTGCTGATCGTCATCGCGATGGTGGGTCCCGATGTCGGCATCGTGCCGGCATTGGCGACCCCGGTGGCGGCGATCGCGAATCCGGTGACGGCCACGGCGGTGGCGGGCAGGGCGATGAAGAGTGCGACGCGGCGGCGGACGTGAGTGCGCATGATGGCTTCTCCTGAGTTCGGGAACGTCGGGGTTCTGACGCTTCTGGGGGTGGAACGTCTGGGGCCGTGGGGGTTTCGGTTTCCGATCTCCCCGCTTTCCGGTATGCATCAACTATGTCGCGAATGAGCGTTGCCGTCTGTCCGCCGACAGGACCGGGACCTGGATGAATTCGCTGTCCCCCGATCGGGGGACAGGGCTCGGCGAAGTGCTCCGCGCGGGCCCGGTCTCGTGAGAAAGTGAGCAATGGACTTCGCCGGGGTCGACACGCATCGGACCGCGCCGTGAGTGCCGTGCGTGTGGTGGTGGGCGACGACCACCCGATCTTCCGGGACGGCGTCGTCCGTGCCCTCGTCGCGAGTGGCGACATCGAGGTGGTCGGCGAGGCCGACGACGGCGCGGCGGCGCTGGCCCTGATCCGCGAACTCGGTCCCGACGTCGCCCTGCTCGACTACCGGATGCCCGAACTGGACGGTTCGCAGGTCGCCGCGGCCGTGCGACAGTCCGAACTCGCCACGCGGGTACTGCTGCTGTCGGCGCACGACGAGTCCGCGATCGTCTACCACGCACTGCAGGAGGGGGCCGCGGGGTTCCTGCCGAAGGAGTCGACGCGAGCCGAGATCGTGAAGGCCGTCCTGGACTGCGCCCAGGGCAGGGACGTCCTGCCCGCCTCCCTTGCCGTCGGACTGGCGGGGGAGGTGCGCCGCCGCCGTGAACCGGCGGGCCCGGTGCTGAGCGGCCGGGAGAAGGAAGTGCTGGCGCTCATCGCGCGGGGCCAGAGCATTCCCACGATCGCCGGCGAACTGTACCTCGCCCCGTCGACGGTGAAGACCCACGTGCAGCGGCTCTACGAGAAACTCGGGGTCAGCGACCGCGCCGCAGCCGTGGCCGAGGCGATGCGCCGCGGTCTGCTGGAGTGACGTGCCCCATCCGTCCCAGAGTCGCGTAGTCCGGCGCTACACCACCGAGGCCGTCCGGGTGACGGCCATCCTGCGGCTACCGCTGATCGGACTGATGGCGCTCCTCGGGCCGGTGATCCACGTGACGCACTGGAAACCCGACGTGTTCGCCGGATTGCTGATCGGGTACGCGGCGATCGCGCTCGGCTGGCTGATCTTCGTACTTGTGCGGGAGGTCGGGCCGTGGGCGGGCTGGGTGTCCACCGCCGCGGACGTCACCGCGGTGGTGGCGTTGTGTATCGCCTCGGGCGGTGCGACTTCGGTGCTGCTGCCGGTGTTCTTCCTGTTGCCGATCTCGGTGGCGTTCCAGTATCGGCCGCGTCTGACGGCGATCGTCGGGGTGTGCACCGCGGTCGGGTATCAGGTGGTGTGGATCATCTACTCGAAACGCGACGACGCGGTGGGCTTCCCGGACGAGGTGTACCTGTACTTCGGGTTCCTGCTGTGGCTCGCGGCCGCGACCACGGCGTTGTCGTACGTGCTGGTCCGGCGCTCGGCAACGGTGATCTCGCTGATGGATGTGCGCAAGCAACTGGTTGCGGAGTCGATGGTCGCCGAGGAACGCGAGCGCAGGCAATTGGCCGAGCACCTCCACGACGGTCCGCTGCAGAATGTGCTCGCCGCCCGGCTCGACGTGGAGGAGGCACTGGAGCGGCACCCGGACGAGATGCTCGACGCCGCCGAATCCGCCCTCCGTGAGACCGCCGCGCAGCTGCGTTCCACCGTCACCACTTTGCATCCGCAGGTGCTCGCGCAACTGGGCCTCAGCGTCGCACTGCGGGAACTCGCGGATCTCTACGAGCGCCGGGGTGAGGTCGAGATGACGGTGAAGCTCGACGAGGTCGGCCACCCGGACAGCCAGGAACTGCTCTACCGGGTGGCGCGGGAACTGCTCACCAACGTGACCAGACATGCCCGCGCCACGAGGATCGAACTCGCGCTCGAGCATGCCGACGGGCGGATCACGTTGACCGTCGCGGACGACGGCGCGGGATTCGATCCGTCCGTCGTTCCGGAACGGGTGGCGCAGGGGCATATCGGACTCGCGTCGAACATCGTGCGGGTCGAGAGCCTGGGTGGCACCTTCGATGTCACGTCCTCGCCCGGTGTGGGCACCCGCGTGGTGGTGACGGTTCCGGAGTCGGGATGACGACACCGGCGGTTGACGTCTTCGCGCACGGGTAATCGGAGGCCAGTCGATCGCGAAGGAAGGGCAGAGCAATGGGTACGCGTGAGTCGTCGCGGACGCAGTCACCGGTACAGATCGCTGCTCTCGTCGTGGGCGCGGTATTCCTCCTGGTCGGGATCCTCGGGTTCGTTCCCGGCATCACGGCAGACTACGACCTGCTCGGCGGCGCCGGGCACCATTCGGGCGCGATGCTGCTGGCAGTTTTCCAGGTTTCGGTGCTGCACAACGTCGTTCACCTGATATTCGGTGTCGCCGGTATCGCGTTTGCCCGGACGGTGCACGCTGCGCGCCTGTACCTGATCGTCGGCGGTGTCATCTATCTCGTTCTGTGGATCTACGGGCTGATCGTCGACCAGGCCAGTGCGGCGAATTTCGTGCCGGTCAACACGGCTGACAATTGGCTGCATTTCGGGCTCGGCGCCGGAATGGTCGCGCTCGGGTTCTTCACGGCGCGGGTCGGGTCTACGCCCGCAACGGACCCGACCCGACCACACTCGCCGATGGACTGATCACCGCGGGTGGCGACCCTCGGCGAATTCCTCGACGATCTTCGCGCAGAACGCGGGCAGGTCGTGCGGGTTGCGGCTCGACACCAAGCCGTTGTCCACCACCACTTCCTCGTCGACGACGGTTCCGCCGGCGTTGCGGATGTCGGTGCGCACGCTGGGATACGAGGTGAGCGTGCGACCGCGGACGACGTCCGCCTCGACCAGGGTCCAGGGTCCGTGGCAGATCACTCCCACCGGTTTGCCGGCATTGACGAAGTCGCGGACGAAGCCGACCGCCGCCCCGTCCATCCGGAGGTGATCGGGGTTCGTGGTGCCGCCGGGCAGGATCAGCGCGTCGAAGTCGGCGACGGACACGTCGCCGACGACGGCATCGACAGGATACGTGCCGGCCTCGTTCACGTCCGACTTCATGGCCTGGATCCTGCCGGGGGACAACGAGATCAGCCGAACCTCCGCGCCGGCGTCCTCCACGGCCTTCCGGGGTTCGACGAGTTCGACTTCCTCGACGCCGTCGGTGGCCAGGATCGCGACCTTCCGACCGCGAAGTGTCTCGGTGGATGTCATGAGTAATTCCTCTCCAGGGATTACGGTTTCAACAGGATCTTCACCGCGCCGTCTTCCCTCTTCTGGAAGATCTCGTACGCGTGCGGGGCACGGTCCAGCGGCAGCTCGTGGGTGGCGAACGAATCGACCTGCCACGTCATGGCTTTCATCGAGCTCTCCGGTTCGTCTTCTCGATGGCCTCGACGAGTTCGTCCTTGGTCATGGTCGACCGGCCGTGAACGTCGAGCCTCTGGGCGATGTGCATCAGATGTTCTTTGCTCGCGTTGGCGTCGACGCCTTCGGCCGTTTCCCCGGAGGCGTCGGGTCCGCCGCTCTTCGCGCGATCGTCCGACGGGCCCTTCTCCTTCTTGGCCTCCCAGTGGTCGCCGACCTTCTCGTAGCTGTGCTTCAAGGCGTCGTACGCGACGCGATGCGCTCGCTCCTCGTCGTCGTACTGGTCCATGGCGGAGTCGTACACCTTGGCGAACGTGCGCTGCGCCTTCTCGGACGACTTCTTCAGAGTTTCCGGGAGTTCGCTCTTCTTCGGCTTGCCGCTGTCGGTCGTCTTCGGCACGGAAATCCTCCTCGGGTGTGACGGTGCCCTTCCGAGCGGTTACCCGACTCGCCGGAATTTACGCGCGCGGATTCACGCGGGCGGCGGAGGTACTCGACCGGGGACGGCGGCCAGCGCCTGCTCGAGCAGCGCCAGGGCGTGCTCGGTGGTGGCGGTCACCACGTCCTGCGGTTCACCTGGGAAACGGCGCATCTCGGTGTCGATCCGGCCGTGGGAGAAGAGCCCGAACCAGACGGTGCCCGGTGGTTGCCCGTCCTGTGGGTCGGGGCCGCCCGCACCGGTCACGGCGACGGCGATGTCGGCGCCGAGCAGTTCCGCGACCGCGCCCGCCATCGCGCGGGCGCTGGGCTCGCTGACGACGGGACCGTCCGGCACCTGCAGAACCCGGTGCTTCACGTCGCTGGAATAGGCGACGACGCTGCCCCGGTACCAGTCGGAGGATGCGGGTGCGGCGCCGAGGAGACACGAGATCTGGCCGCCGGTGAGTGATTCCGCCGTCGCGAGGAAGACGTGTGCGCGGCGCGCCGCCGTCGAGATCCGTTCAGCCACTTTGTCCTGCGGAGTCATGGTTGACACGGTATCGGACGTGCCCGCTCCGGGAGCGCCGATCGCCACCGGCCGTTAGTGGAACAGGTTTCAGTTTTTCCGGTTTCCGGTTAGGGTGTCGGTGACCCAGGACACAGGAAATCCAGGCCGCCGGACCACGCGCCCCGGCGTCGCAGGAGTAGAAGGATTACAGATGACCGACGAGATCGCAGATCTGCATCGACCCGCCTTCGCTGCAGACCTCCTCATCACTGCACTGGAACGCAACACCGACAAGCCGGCGCTCTACCTCGGCGACATCGTCCTCACCGGCGGTGAGATGCGCGATCAGATCAGTTGTTTTGCACAGGCACTGGCTTCGCTCGGGATCGGGAAGGGTACGAGCACCGCCATGCTGTCGAAGAACAGGCCCGAGGTGCTCATCAGTATGGGCGCCACCATGATCTCCGGGTGCCGCGCCAGCGCGCTGAACCCGATGGGCTCGTTCGACGACCACTTGTACATCGTCGGCGACGCCGAGATCCAGACGTTGATCTTCGATCCCGCCGCCTTCGAGGAGCGCGCCGCCGCGCTGGTGGCGCAGTCCCCGTCCATCGAGAACGTGTTGTCGTTGGGACCGTCCGAGGTGGGTACCGACATCCTCGCGCTCGCCGAGACGTTCACCCCGCAACGACTGCGAGCGGCGGACGTGGCCGCCGACGACGACAGCAGCATGGTCTACACCGGCGGCACCACCGGCAAGCCGAAGGGCGTCGTCGGCTCCTATCAGTCCGGTGCAACGCTCAATCAGATCCAGATGGCCGAGTGGCAGTGGCCGGACCAGCCGCGTTTCCTCATCTGCACGCCGCTCTCGCATGCCGGCGCCGCATTCTTCATTCCGACGTTGCTGCGGGGCGGCGCGCTGATCGTGCTGCCCGCGTTCGAGCCCGGCGCCGTCCTCGAGGCGATCGAGAAGCACAAGATCTCGGCCACCATGCTCGTCCCCACGATGATCTACCTGCTGATGGACCATCCCGACCTGCCGAAGCGGGACGTGTCGAGTCTGCAGACACTGTTCTACGGGGCATCGGCGATGTCGCCGGCCCGGCTGCGGGAGGGCATCGAGAAGTTCGGCCAGATCTTCTTCCAGTTCTACGGCCAGACCGAATGCGGAATGACCATCGCGGTGCTGCGGAAGGAGGAGCACGTAGCGGACGACCCCAGCCGGCTCGCGACGTGCGGGCGTCCGGTGCCGTGGCTGAACGTCGCTCTGCTCGACGACGACCTCCGTGAGGTCCCCCAGGGTGAGCTCGGTGAGATCTGCGTCCGCGGCCCGCTGGTCATGAAGGGCTACTGGAAGAAGCCGGACGAGACCGCCGAGGCGTTCCGGGGTGGGTGGCTGCACACGGGCGACGTCGCGCGCAAGGACAAGGACGGTTTCATGACGATCGTCGACCGCAAGAAGGACATGATCGTCACGGGCGGTTTCAACGTGTTCCCGCGGGAGATCGAGGACGTCATCTCGGCGCACCCGGCGGTCGCGTCGGTGGCGGTGGTCGGCGTTCCGGACGAGAAGTGGGGCGAGGCGGTCAAGGCGTGCGTGGTGTTGCGCGCCGGGCAGTCGGTGGACGCCGCGGATCTGGTCGAACGGGTGCGCGCGGCGAAAGGCTCCGTGCACGCCCCCAAATCGATCGACTTCGTCGACACGCTGCCGCTGACCCCGCTCGGAAAATTGGACAAGAAGGCGCTGCGGTCACGCTATTGGTCGAGTGCAGACCGAGCGGTCGGATAGCACGAGCGGAGCGGAAAACAAGGGACCTGGTCTGCGGCGTGGCGTCCCCGCCTATAGTCTGCCCAAGTACTTCGCGGCGGGTCCGCGTTCAGTCGGTGACGAGGATGCGCGGTGGATTCACAGGCAATATCGCTGGTCCGGTCGAGTTTCAAGGCTATCGCGGCCGTGCCGGACGGGCCGCAGACACTCTCGCGGTCCTTCTATGCCCTGTTGTTCGCGCGGTATCCCGAGGCCCGCGACTTCTTCCCCGCGGCCATGGACGAGCAACGCGACCGGCTGATCTCCGCCGTCCAGTACGTGATCGAGCGACTCGAGGAGGAGTCCGGGCAGATCCTCGAATACCTCGCCCAGCTCGGCCGGGACCACCGCAAGTACGGAATCGGCGACGCGCACTACGTCGCCGTCGGCAACTCCCTGATCGCCGCGGTCGAGCAGTTCCCGTCCACCGAACCGTGGACCGACGAACTCGAGCAGGCGTGGCGCGACGTCCTCGCCGTCGTCGCCGCCACCATGATGGATGCGGCCAACGCAGAGAGCGGCCCGCCGGCGTGGGGTGCGACCGTGATCGAGCACCTCCAGGTCCGTAAGGACATCTCGATCATCCGCCTCCAACTCGACGAACCGATGGCGTACACCGCCGGCCAGTTCGTGAGCGTGCAGGTTCCGTCCCGTCCCCGCATGTGGCGGTACCTGTCACCGGCCAACCCGGCCAACGACCAGGGCATCATCGAATTCCACGTCCGCCGCGTCTCGGGTGGCTGGGTCAGTCCCGCCATCGTCACCCAGACGCTCGTGGGTGAGCGGTGGGTGATCGGATCCCCCCTCGGCGACCTCGGGGTCCGCTACGACAACGGTCGCGACATGCTCATGATCGGGTCGGGGACGGGCATCGCCCCGCTGCGGGCGCAGATCCTCCAGATGTCGCAACGCGGCCAGGACCGCAGGGTCCATCTGTTCTTCACCGGTCGATACCCCTGCGACCTCTACGACCTGGGCACCCTGTGGGCGCTCGCGGAGCAGAATCCGTGGCTGACCGTCGTCCCCGTCACCGAGGAGGACGAGGACCCGTGGTGGTACACCGGGCCGGTCAGCTCCACGCTGCCCGGCATGCACCGCAGGCTGACCGGCAAGGTCGGGCAGGTCGTCGCCGACTTCGGAACGTGGGCCGAGCGCGACATCCAACTCGTCGGCTCCGAGGCGATGATCAACACCACCAAGTTCCGGTTGCAGGCGGCGGGAACTCCGCCGGAGAACATCCGGCACGACCCCACCTACTGACCTGGCCCGGCTCAGTACGGGTCGAATTGAATGTTCTCCGTGGGCGTACCCGTGTCGCGGAGGCGGTCGAGGGTGGCGCGGACCATCGCCGCCGAACCGCACACCAGCACCTGGTGCTCGGTGAACGCACCGTATGACGTCACGACGTCGGGCAGCGAGCCCTCGATGAGATCGTCCTCGGTGAACCCCACGTCCACTCTGGTGCGCTCGTACCATTCGTCGGTCCAGTCCGGATCCACGACGTTCTCCACGACGGGAATGACGGTAAGCCACGGCAGATTCTGCAGCAGCAGGTAGAGCATGTCGGACGCGTAGAGGTCGCGCGGCGTCCGATCTCCCGTGAACAGGAACACCCGCGGCGGATTCGGCCTGCGCGACAAGTCCAGGAGGATCGACCGGAACGGGGCCAGGCCGGTGCCGCCGGCGATCATGATGACGTCCGGTCCGTCCTCGTCGACGGTCATCGTGCCGCGGGGTTCGAGGATCTGCCACTGATCGCCGGGCGAGGTTTCCGTGACGATGTCGCCGCTGACCCAGCCGCCCGGGACGGTGCGCACATGGAATTCGAGCTTTCCGTCGCGTGACGGTGGAAGGGCAGGGGAGAGCCTGCGCAGCAGCCGCGGGTTCTGGGGCACGCTCACGTCCACGTACTGTCCCGGCGCGAACGGAACGTAGTCTCCGACCAGGCGGATCACGGCGAGGTCGTGCCGCAGTCGATGATGTTCGACGACAGTGCTGGTCCAGGTGGTCTGCGTGGCGTGCATGGGGCGATGCTCTCCCGACTGTCGAACCGGATTGCGGATGGGCGGCGGCTGGCTGTCTGCTAGATCAGGGGATCGTGCCGGATCAGTTCGAGCGGCGTGCCGCCGCCCTGCAGGGCGTACACGGTGGTCTTGATCATCGCCGGCGAACCGGAGATCTGAATCTGCCGGTCCGCCCACGACCCGAACCGGGCAACGACCCGGCCGAGTTGCCCCTGGAGCCGCTGATGCAACCCCGGCGGCGCCTCGGGGGCGGGCGCCGTGTGCCACCACGGGTCCTCGTCCTCCTCGGACACGGGAACGACGGTCAGCCACGGATTGCTCAGCGACAGATGCCACAGGGTCTCGATGTCGTACAGGTCGCACGGGTACTTGCCGCCCACGAACATGTGCACCCGCGGGTTGGTCGACCGCATCGCCATCTCCATCACCTGCGCGCGCAGCGGGGCGATGCCCGTCCCCGAACCGATCATCAGGACGTCCTGCCCGCTGTCCCGGTCGACCTCGAGCCCACCGAGCGGCGAGCTGAGCAACCAGCGGTCGCCGACCTGCGTCTCGTTCACGATGGCGGGGCTGACCCACCCGCCCGACACGCGTCGCACATGGAACTCGAGTTGTCCGTACGGGTTGGCGGGGATGGCCGGTGACAGGTACCGCCACATCCGGGGCCGCTGCGGGATCGAGGCGCTGAGGTACTGGCCCGCGCCGTAGGGGATGGGGGAGTCGGTCTCGAGCCGGACGACGGCGAGGTCGTCGAGGCGGCGTTCGTGATCGACCACGGTGGCGCCCCACGCGGCGGGCAGGTCGTCGTTGTCGGCCGCGTCGGCCATCGTGTGCAGGAGAAGGTCGAGCAGCTCCGTCCAGGCCGCGGTCAGCGACGGTGTCCAGATGGCCTGTGTGAAGGAACTCCGCACCGCGACGAGCAGCGCGTTGCCGGACGCGAAGTAGTGCCTGCCCTCGACGCCGTACTTCCGGTGGTCACGGCCGAGCTGGCTGAGGAAACCGAGGACGCGATCCGCGTCTTCGAGGTTGTCGATCACGAACTGCAGTGCCTGGAACAGACGGTGACCCTGCTGATCCAGGGCGGCCGGGAAGAGGGCTCGGAAGTGGGGGTGCTCGGCGAACAGGGTGGAATAGAACGTGGTCGTGAGCCGACTGTGTCCCTGGTCGGTGGACACGATCGACGAAAAGCTGGCGCGCAGACGCGAAATCACGAGCGGATCGAGGCAATCTCGTGTCAAGCCGTCCCCTGTTGGCGTGCGTGGTGATGCGAACTCCCGCATTCTAGCCGTCTCTCACGGGGACTTCGGGTTACGGCAACGGCCGGTGCGGGGTTCGACTCGCGCATTTCGGTGGGTCGCTATCGAGCGGTGACCACCGGCAGGGCACGATGTGCATCGAGAATCGGAGCGTGTTACCGAGGGGGGCTCGATGAGAGTTGGCGTTGCGCGGGATCGAGGTCGGTTTCGTGGGGGGATACGCAGCGCTGTTTCGGTTCGCCGGGTTGCCGCTGTCGTGACGGCGGTGGGCACCCTGATGTCGCCCGGTCTCGGAACGGTCGCGTCGGCCGAGCCCCTGGCGACCATCGAATCGATCACCGCCGACGCGGCGCCCGACGGTTCGCGGTTGGTCGGGGTCGCCGCGGTCGGCGACACGCAGATGAACCTCACCGTCCACTCGACCGCCATGGACAAGGACGTCACCGTCCGCGTCATCAGGGCCACGTCGCAGAAGCGCCCGACCGTCTACATGCTGGGCGGCGTCGAGGGCAACTCCGAACGGTTCGGCTGGGAGCAGAAGGCGGACGTCGAGAAGTTCTTCTCCGGCAAGAACGTCAACGTGGTCATCCCGTTCGGCGGGCAGTCCAGTTACTACGCCGACTGGCAGCACGACGATCCGAAGCTGGGGCGGAACAAGTGGCAGACGTTCCTGACGAGAGAACTGCCGCCCATCGTCGACTCGGCGCTGGAGACGAGCGGGAAGAACGCCATCGCCGGGCTGTCCATGTCGGCCACCAGCGTGCTCAACCTCGCGATCTCGAGGCCCGGGCTGTATCAGAGCGTCGGGGCGTACAGCGGCTGCGCGATGACGAGCGACCCGGTGGCGCGCCGGTTCGTCGAGATCACGGTGTCGGACTTCGGCGGAAACCCCGAGAACATGTGGGGTGCGGCCGACGATCCGCTGTGGGCGGCGAACGATCCGTACGTCAACGCCGACAAGCTGCGGGGAACCACCCTCTACATCTCCAACGGCAGCGGGCTGCCGGGACCGTACGACACCCTGGACGCCCGGACCGTCGGCGGCGACCGCCGCGCTCTCGCGACGCAGGTCGTGGTGGGCGGTGTGATCGAGGCCGTCACCAACGACTGCACGATGCGGCTGGCGGAGAAACTCCGTGCCCTGGACATTCCCGCGACGGTCGACCTCCGGCCGGTCGGCACGCACTCGTGGGGGTACTGGCGCGACGACCTCTCCGCGTCGTGGCCGATGATGGCGGCCGCGATCGACGCCTGACTTCTCGCCCCGCGGACCACCGTCGGGCGGGATGATGGGGTGGCGGAAAGTATTCAAAGTTGAGCGGAACAGACTCAACCCTTCGCGCGTTAAGAAGATGACAGCGTCGCCGTGTGTCGCACGGCCCCGGCGGCGAACCGCTCTACAACGCCAGAAGAGGTGACCAGTGGACTCGTTCAATCCGACCACCAAGACCCAGGCCGCGATGACCGCTGCGCTCCAGTCGGCGTCGTCGGCCGGTAATCCCGACATCAGGCCCGCACATCTGCTCGCGGCCCTGCTCGACCAGACCGACGGCATCGCCGCCCCGCTCCTCAAGGCGGTCGGCGTCGACCCCGCCGAGGTTCATCGTGAAGCGCAGAATCTCGTCGACCGGCTGCCCAAGACGACGGGCGCCACGACGACACCACAGCTCGGCCGTGAGGCGCTCGCCGCGCTCACGACCGCGCAGCATCTCGCCACCGAACTCGACGACGAATACGTGTCGACCGAGCACCTCATGGTCGGGTTGGCGACGGGTGAGTCGGACGTGGCCGGGCTCCTGCGGCGGCACGGCGCCACCCCCGAGGCGCTGCGTGACGCGTTCACCACCGTCCGCGGCAGCGCGCGCGTCACCAGCCCGGATCCCGAGGGGACCTACCAGGCCCTCGAGAAGTACTCCACCGATCTCACGGCGGCGGCCCGCAACGGCAAGCTGGACCCCGTGATCGGCAGGGACAACGAGATCCGCCGCGTCGTGCAGGTTCTCAGCCGCCGGACCAAGAACAATCCGGTGCTCATCGGTGAGCCGGGCGTCGGCAAGACCGCGATCGTCGAGGGGCTCGCTCAGCGCATCGTCGCGGGCGACGTTCCGGAATCGCTGCGCGGCAAGTCGGTGATCTCCCTCGACCTCGGTTCGATGGTCGCGGGCGCCAAATACCGCGGCGAGTTCGAGGAAAGGCTCAAGGCCGTCCTCGACGACATCAAGAACTCGGCCGGTCAAGTCATCACGTTCATCGACGAACTCCACACCATCGTCGGTGCGGGTGCGACCGGTGAGTCCGCGATGGACGCCGGCAACATGATCAAGCCGATGCTCGCCCGCGGTGAGCTGAGGCTCGTGGGCGCGACCACGCTCGAGGAGTACCGCAAGTACATCGAGAAGGACGCCGCCCTCGAACGTCGCTTCCAGCAGGTGATGGTGGGCGAACCCTCGGTCGAGGACACGGTCGGCATCCTGCGCGGGCTCAAGGAACGGTACGAGGTGCATCACGGTGTGCGCATCACCGACTCCGCGCTCGTCGCGGCCGCCACGCTCAGCGACCGCTACATCACGTCCCGGTTCCTGCCGGACAAGGCGATCGACCTCGTCGACGAGGCGGCGTCCCGGCTGCGGATGGAAATCGACTCGCGACCCGAGGAGATCGACTCCGTCGAGCGCATCGTCCGACGCCTCGAGATCGAGGAGATGGCGCTGCAGAAGGAATCCGACGCGGCGTCGAAGGACCGGCTCGAGAAACTGCGTCAGGAACTGGCCGACGAACGGGAGAAGCTGAATCAGCTGACCACCCGCTGGCAGAACGAGAAGCAGGCCATCGACTCCGTACGCGGGGTCAAGGAGCAGCTCGAAACCCTGCGAGGCGAGGAGGAACGCGCCGAACGCGACGGCGACCTCGGGCGTGCCGCAGAGCTGCGCTACGGGCGCATCCCGCAGCTCGAGAAGGAACTCGAGCAGGCGGCCCGCGATTCCGGAGCCGCAGCCGACGGCGACGTCATGCTCAAGGAGGAAGTGGGTCCCGACGACGTCGCCGACGTGGTCGCGGCATGGACCGGCATTCCCGCCGGCCGCATGATGGAAGGCGAGACGGCCAAACTGCTGCGGATGGAGTCCGAGCTCGGCAAGCGGGTCGTCGGTCAGGAAGAGGCCGTCGTCGCGGTGTCGGATGCGGTCCGCCGCGCCCGCGCCGGAGTCGCCGACCCCAACCGGCCCACCGGTTCGTTCCTGTTCCTCGGACCCACCGGCGTGGGTAAGACGGAGCTCGCGAAGTCCCTCGCGGACTTCCTGTTCGACGACGAACGCGCCATGGTCCGCATCGACATGTCCGAGTACAGCGAGAAGCACTCGGTGGCCCGGCTCGTCGGCGCCCCGCCCGGATACGTCGGGTACGAGGCGGGCGGTCAGCTCACCGAAGCCGTGCGGCGGCGTCCGTACACCGTGGTGCTGTTCGACGAGGTGGAGAAGGCGCACCCCGACGTCTTCGACATCCTGCTCGCCGTCCTCGACGAGGGTCGCCTGACGGACGGGCAGGGACGCACCGTCGACTTCCGCAACACGATCCTGATCCTCACGTCCAACCTCGGTGCGGGTGGTTCGCGTGAGCAGGTGATGGACGCGGTGCGGCACGCGTTCAAGCCGGAGTTCATCAACCGGCTCGACGACGTCGTGATCTTCGAACCGCTGTCGGAGGAGCAGCTCGAGTCCATCGTGGACATCCAGCTCGCGCAACTGTCGAAGCGGCTGGAGGCGCGCCGACTGACGCTGGACGTGTCCGATTCGGCCCGGTTCTGGCTGGCCGTGCGCGGCTACGACCCCATGTACGGGGCCCGGCCGTTGCGTCGGCTGATCCAGCAGGCCATCGGCGACCAGCTCGCGAAGCTGCTGCTCGCCGGTGAGGTCCAGGACGGCGACACCGTTCCGGTGAAGGTGTCGGAGACCGGGGACGCGCTCGTTCTCGGCTGACACCAACGTGAGTGGCACGGTGTGCTCCGCGCACCGTGCCACTCACCTGTGTTTTCACAGCGATGTCTTAAGTTTCGCCGTTACCCTGGACCGTCCATAACCGCTGGACACCGGCCACACGAACCCGAGGGAGGGGCCGATCATGACGAACCCCGACGACCCGCGCACCCCACAGGAACGCGCGTACGACGGCACCGAGCCGTGGACACCCGACGGTACCGAGTCGTGGACACCCGACGGCACCCAGCCGGATCCCGCCACCCGGGCCTGGTCGAGGCAGGACCAGCGGACCGAGCACCTCGGGTCGCCCGAGCAGCGAACCGAGCACATGGGCCCGGCCGACGAGCGCACCCAGCAGTTCTACACGTCCGACCCGACCGCGGCGTACGGGCAGAACCAGCCGCACCCGACACAGGCTTACCCGACCTACGACCCGCGATACGACCAGCAGGCTCCGCCGCCGAACGCCACGCAGGCGTACCCGACGTACGGCGCCCAGCAATACCCGGGCGGCTACGCGACGGGGCAGTATCCGAACACCGAGTATCCCGGCTATCAGAATCAGCCGGCCGCCGAGACCAGCGTGGAGAAGAAGCCTCGCCGCATCGGCACGTGGATCGCCGCCGCGGCTGCTGCGCTGCTGCTGATCGCCGTCATCGGTTTCGGCGTCGCCCTCTTCACGTCCGCGCCGACCAACTCCTCGAGCACGACGGCAGCGGGCCCCACCACGTCCCGTCCGCCCGCCACCACCGCGCCGCCGAAGACGACGACACCGCCGCCGCCGACCACGTCGGAGTCGCCGCTCGACCAACTACCCGGCGGCATCGGTGAGGCCATCGGTGCGGCGGGCGCCGCGTTCGGAACGATCAGCGCCAACGACGGCTCCACGCTCACCCTCGACGTCATCGGCGGTTCCCAGGTGAGGGTCCAGACGAATGCGCAGACGAATGTGATCGCACTCGACGGCGCCACGGTCGCCGACCTGAAGCCCGGTTTCACCGTCATGGTTCAGGGAACGAAGGTCGAGAACGGCACGATGACGGCCGAGACGATCATCAGCACGGAGCTCCCCAAGCTCGGTGGCAACTGACGATCATGAGTCCGGCGAAAACCGACACGGGGTGTCCGGGTACCGCTTACCCTCGTTACGCCTTCGACTCGCTAGGCTGAACATCGATGACCGGAATGTGGTTTTTGCTGGCGTTGATCGCACTCGCAGGCGCGTGCGCGCTGCTCTATTTCGATCGGTCGCGTCGTGATCAGACGGGCCGGGTGCGGCAGATCTGGGCCAAGGCCCAGGGCTACACGTACGACAACGTCGAAGACCGGCTGCCGGCCCAGTTCCACCGCGCCGCACTGGCCAAGCAGGAGTACCTCAGTGCCATCGACGTCGTGAAGGGCGAACGCCGGGGCGAGGAGTTCATCCTGTTCGACCTCGAGGAGACCGCGACCATCGTCGCGGTGCGCCGCCGGGTGGGTTCGGACGTCGACATCGACCTGCGTCTCAAGTCGACCCCGCCGCCGAAGGATTCGGACCTCGAACTCCTCGGTGCCATCGGTCCGCGCGTGGTGTTCGCCACCGACCTCGAGATCGCCCGCAGGGTCTGCGATCAGCGCATGGTGGCGTTCACCGAGTCGGTGCCGCCGCACGTGAACATGCTGTGGAGCGAACGCGAATGGACTCTCGGTTCGCTGCCCATCGGCAGCAGCGGCCGGGAGTGGGATTCGGCCATCGAGGCCGTCGCCCGGCTGTCCGGCATCCTGCACGTCCTGCCTCCGGTCACGGAGCCGGGCGGACTCGACCGCGGGCATCACGACCCGAGCCGACCGCGACCGGGCGCTCCGCGCCCGTGAGCGACTGACGAGTCCGGAGACTCGCCAACCGCGCACGAGCGCGCAGCGCCTTGCTACCGTCACCGGTATGTCGACGCCCTCCAGTTCCGCCCGACCCGTTGCCCTCGTCACCGGCCCGACTTCGGGGCTGGGTGCCGGTTTCGCGAAAAAGTTCGCTTCTCTCGGTTACGACCTCGTCCTCGTCGCCCGCGACGAGACCCGGCTCCGCGACCTCGCCGACGAGATGAAGGCGTTGTTCGACACCGAATCCGAGATCCTGCAGGCCGATCTGGCGACCGCGGCCGGACGCGAGGAAGTGGCGCAGCGTCTCGGCAAGGGCGTCGAGGTGCTCGTCAACAACGCAGGATTCGGGACCTCGGGTGAATTCTGGACCGCGACGCCGGAACTGTTGCAGTCGCAGTTGGACGTCAACGTCACTGCCGTCATGCAGTTGACCCGCGCGGCGCTGCCCGCCATGATCGCGGCCGCCAACGGCACCGTGCTCAACGTGGCCAGTGTCGCCGGCCTGCTGTCCGGGCGGGGATCCACCTATTCGGCGAGCAAGGCGTACGTCATCTCGTTCTCCGAGGGATTGGCGAACGGGCTGGGCGGCACGGGGGTGCGGATCCAGGCACTGTGCCCGGGATTCATCCGCACCGAGTTCCACGAGCGCGCGGGAATCGAGATGAGCTCGATTCCGAAGCCGATGTGGCTGAGTGTCGACCAGGTGGTCGCGGCCTCGCTGGCGGATCTGGAGAACGGCAAGGTCGTCAGCATTCCCGGACTCCAGTACAAGGTGCTCACGACCGTCGGTCGGCTCGTCCCGAAGAGTCTGGTCCGGAGGTTGACCAACGTGTTCGGCCGGGGGCGTGCCCGCACGTAGGACTGGGTAGGGTTTCGGGCATGAGTGATCGCGAGGATCTGGCCGCGTTGGTGCGTGAGCTGGCTGTTGTGCACGGCAAAGTGACGTTGTCTTCGGGCAAGGAAGCCGACTACTACGTGGATCTGCGCCGCGCCACACTGCATCACGAGGCGGGCCCGCTGATCGGGAAGCTGCTGCGTGAACTGGTGGCGGACTGGGACTTCGATGCCGTCGGCGGGCTGACGATGGGTGCCGACCCGGTTGCGATGGCCGTGATGCACGCACCGGGCAGGCCGATCGATTCGTTCGTGGTGCGCAAGGCGGCCAAGGCGCACGGTATGCAGCGGCAGATCGAGGGCCCGGACGTCGTCGGCAAGCGCGTGCTGGTGGTCGAGGACACGACCACCACGGGCAATTCCCCGCTCACCGCGGTGAAGGCGCTGCGCGACGTCGGGGCGATCGTCGTGGGTGTCGCGACTGTCGTGGACCGGGCGACCGGGGCCGACGAGGTGATCGCGGCCGAGGGTCTCGAGTACCGTTCGCTTCTCGGTCTTCCCGACCTGAACCTCTGACCGCACAGTTGAGTGGCGAAGCGTGCCGGGGCACACTTCGCCACTCACCTGGGGTTGTCAGTCGGCGTCGCCGGCCGTAACGGCCAGCGCTTCCTCGACGCTGTGCGGTTCGGGATCGTGGTCGTCGACGTGTGCGAGGACCGTGCGTCCCGTTGCCAGCACGACGATCGCGGCGGCCGTGCAGGCGGCGCCGACCCAGAACGGCAGATGGATGTTGCTCTCACCGAGCTTGCCCGCGACCCACGGTGCGGCGGCGCCGCCGACGAAGCGGACGAAGCTGTAGGCCGCGGACGCAGTCGACCGCTCGACGGGAGCGGAGATCATCACGGTTTCCGTGATGAGGGTGTTGTTGACACCGAGGAAGAGTCCGGCGAGAACGACCCCGACGATCAGCACGGTCTTGTTGTCGGTGAAGGCGGCCATCATGGCGAGGTCGAGGGCGAACAATGCCAGGGCCACCATCATCATCGGCAGCGTGCCGAAGCGTCGCTGCAGTCGCGGGGCGAGGAACACCGATGCGAGGGCCAGCGCGAGACCCCATCCGAAGAAGATGAATCCGATCGAGTACGTGCCCATGTCCAGCGGGAACGGCGTGTACGCGAGCAGTGTGAAGAAGCCGTAGTTGTAGAGCAGTGCGGTGATCGCGACGGTGAGCAGGCCGCGGTGACGCAGGGCGAGGAACGGTGCGGCGATCGACGTGCGGTGCTCCGGCTTGGGCGCGGACGGCAGCATTACGACGATGAGGATGAACGCGACGGCCATCAGGGCGGCGACGCCGAAGAACGGTGCGCGCCAGCTGATGTTGCCGAGGACCCCGCCGACCAGCGGGCCGACGGCGATGCCGATTCCCAGTGCGGCCTCGTACAGGATGATGGCCCGCGCGACGCCGCCGCTGGCGGCACCGACGATGGCCGCGAGCGCGGTGGCGATGAAGAGGGCATTACCCAGTCCCCATCCGGCGCGGAAGCCGACGATCTGGCCGATGGTGCCGGAGCTGCCGGCCAGTGCCGCGAACACGACGATGACGGCGAGACCGGTGAGAAGGGTCTTCTTGGCGCCGATCCGGCTCGACACCACTCCGGTGATGAGCATCGCGACACCGGTGACCAGCATGTAGCTGGTGAACAGCAGCGACACCTGCGACGGCGTGGCGTCCAGTTGTTCGCCGATGGGCTTGAGGATGGGGTCGACGAGGCCGATGCCCATGAAGGCGATGACGCTGGCGAACGCGACTGCCCACACCGATTTCGGCTGGTGGAGGAGGCTTGGCGGTGCCTCGCTGGATGTGCTGTTCGTGACGGTCGTGGTGCTCACGGCCACCTCCTTCGGGTTACGTCGTGCGGTGGTGTGGTGTGGGTTTTCAGGTGGGGTCCGACGACCGGACGATCGACCGCAGTTCCGACAGGCCCTGCGTCAGTCGTTCGAGTTGCTCGGCTTCGAGGTCCGCGAAGTGCGGGGCGAGTGCGCCCGCGATCTCGTGGCGGGCCACGGTCAGCCAGTTGCGTCCCGAGTCGGTGATGGACACCCGGACTGCCCGGGCGTCGTCGGGGTCGGGCCTGCGGGCTACGTAGCCGCGGTCGGCCAGCTTCTGGAGCAGGGCGGTGGCGGACGGCTGCGAGCATCGGTCGATGCGGGCGAATTCGCTGATGCGAAGTTCGCCGTGGTCGTCGAGCAGGGCGAGGGCCCGTGTCCACGGCCGGGGGTGGTCCTCGGATCCGAAGGAGCTCGCGAGCCTGGTGAATCGGTGAGAATTCGTGACCAGGTCGACGAGCAGGCTCTGCAGCCGGGTGTCGTCGTCCATGGGAAATATATTACATAGGCTAACTAACTATGTATAGAGGCGCCTGTTGTTCCGGTCGTCACAACGAGCAAGAGCCTCGAGCAACGGACAGCCGGGCCGCGGGTCAGGCCGACCGGCCCGCGCCTTCCTCAACCTGACGCCGCAGTGTGGCCTCGGTGTGGCGGATCGCCTGCGCGACGAACGGCTCGATGATCCTGCCGAGCGCCTTGCCTGCGAGGCCGCCGGGGAGGTCGTACCGGAAATCGACCGTCAGGCGGGTCTCGGACGCGCCGACAGCCTCGAACTGCCACCGCGACTGCGTGTGCAGGCCGTCGACCGATTCGAGCTCGATCAGCGCATTCCGTTCCCACCCGGTGACCTTCACGACCGAACCGAGGGTCTTGGGCCCGATCTTCATGGCAGCGTCGTACACGGCTCCGAGCCCGCGGTCGAGGTCACCGATCGGATCGAACCGGGTGATCCCGAACAGCCAGGACGGAACGTGGTGGTAGTCGTCGACGTAGTCGAAGGCGGCTGCGACCGGTGCGCCGGCGACGGCGCAGTGATGGATCTCGACCATGACTTCTTCCCTGGGTTGGCGGCGGAACCGGCGACTCGGCGAATGTAACTGAGACGTTGTGTCACATTAAAAGGAACGTAACGCGATGGCAAGGGGGCCGCACCCGACGCGCGCCCTGGAAGAATGGTGTCCGTGACCGAGCGCAAACCTCCCGGGGTGAGCTTCGAGAGCTGGATCGACAAGCAGATCCGGCTGGCTCAGGAGCGCGGCGACTTCGACGACCTGCCCGGCGCGGGCAAACCGATTCCCGCCGGCGACGTCGACGACGAACTGTGGTGGGTGAAGAACTACCTCCGTCGCGAGAATCTGCCCACCGACGCGCTGCTCCCCACCCCGCTGCAGCTGCGCAAGGAGATCGAACGATTGCCCGAGACGATCCGGGGGCTGCCGTCCGAGCAGTCGGTGCGGGACGTGGTCGCCCAGCTCAACCTGCAGATCATCGACTGGGTGCGGGCGCCCTCCGGTCCCCGGATCCCGGTGAGCCCGGTCGACGCGGACGACGTCGTCGCGACCTGGCGGCAGCAGCGTGAGTCGGTACGTACGCGGTCGGTAGCGGAGCGCCCGGCCCCGGATTCGGATTCGGATCCGCCCCGGGCCGGTAGGTGGTGGCGACGGAAACGGTGACGGCTCACTCTCTCCGGAAGTCGCCCGATTCCATCACCCGGGACACGAGCAGTCCGGCGAGAAGCCCCCAGAATGCGGCCCCGATGTTCAGGAACTGCACGTTGGAGATGGTCACGAGGAAGGTGACGAGTGCGCCGAGCGTGTAGCGGGAACTGAACGCGGCGACGAACGAACCCTGTAGTGCCCTGAGCATCGCCACACCGCCGAGCGTCGCGACGAACGCGACCGGGGTGGCCAGCATCAGCTGCACGAACAGCGGTGCGAACAAGCCGACGACCATGGCGAGCAGCCCGCAGACGACACCCGCCGCGTAATGCCTGGTGCGCTGCCCCGACGCGGCCAGCAGGGCGTTGGTCGGCCCCGTCAGGCACGTCGAGACGGCTCCGACGGCGGAGGCGGCGAGAGACCAGACCCCGCATGCGACGGTGGCGACGTTCATCGGTGCAGCGTGACCGGCCGACTTCAGCACGGCCGTACCCTGGCCGTTCTGCACGACGATGACCGTGATCGTCAGGGGGATCACCAGTTCGGCGAGCGCCTGCCAAGTGAATTGCGGGGCCTGGATCATCGGTGCCGCGAGCCAGTGCGCACTCGAACCGTCCAGGTGAAATCGGCCGGTCACCGCGATCGCCGCCGCGCCGGCGAGCAGGGCCCCGAGGATCGGCGGCATCCACCGCCCGAACGCGGCCCGGGACCCGAGGACGACGAACGCGACAACCATCGGAACGGCCACGGCCGCATCGGTTCCCACGGCGCGGACCAGGTCGGTGCCGAACTTCAGGAAGACTCCGGCCACCATCGCCATGACGATCGGCATCGGGAGCATCGCAATCACCTGCCGCACCCGCCCGGTCAGGCCGAGGGCGACGATGAGAAGTCCGCTGACGACGAACGCGCCGAGCACCTCCGGCCACGACAAGTGGGTGAGGGAACCGCCGACGATGATCGTGCCGGGAATCGTCCAGAAGAACGCGAGCGGCTGACGGTACAGCCAGCTGGCGAGTGCGGTGAGGATGCCGTTGAGGAAGAAGACGCCGAAGATCCACGACGCCATCTGTGCGGGTGACAGTCCGCCCGCGGAACCGGCGGCCAGGATCACGGCGACGGGTCCCGTCGCGGAGAAGATCAACCCGATCAGCCCATTGGCGACGGAGGTGCCGCCGAGGTCGCCGATCAGGCGGCGCGGGCCGGCCGGCGGCCACGGCGGTCGTTCGAAGCGAGCGGTACGGGTGTGCACGTCTTCGCTGCGAGTCGGATCCTCGGTGGTCGTCATGCGAGGCCTTCCTGCTCCGGCAATTCTCACGATGTACGCAAAGCGGACAGAAATATCGCATTGCGTACATCGTCGTATGGTCCGGAGTGTAATCCCCGCTCGACCCGCGGTTTCACGCGGGCCGCCGAACCCCTGGGTGGCGCGGTTTCCATCCCTTGGGGGTACGGACACCCGGGCGCCGCCACGACACACTCGAACCGTCGGCCGACAACATCCGCAACGACGAATCAGGCGAAGAAGAGCCCACATGGTTGAACTCACTCGAATGCCCCGCGAAACCCGGACCGTCTATGTGCGCCGCGCCACCACGGTGCCGGAAGGTGAATCCAAATCGGCGGTCGAACGGACGTCGACGTACCTGGCCTACGGACTGCTGGCGTTGTTCGGAGGCCTCGGCATCTTCGGAACGGTCTGCTCCGTGAACGCACCGCCGGAGGTTCCGCGCATTGCCGTCGTCCAGACGACGCCGACACAGTCGCAACCGCTCGACCTCCCGCAGGCCGCGCCCCAATCCCCGGATCCGACCCCGCCCGGAGTCTGAGCGCGGGTCAGGAGGCGACGTCGTCGCGGAATGCGGCGAGTTCGAGCAGGCGGGGCAGCATATCGGCCGACGCGATCGAGGGCAGCAGCAGTGCCCACATGTCGGCCAGGCGCTCGTACAGATCGGCGCGCCCGCTCAGCGCCTCGGACACCAATTGCATTCCCGTGAACGAACTGACGAGGAACCGGGCGAGTGCCGCTGGATCGACGGACTCGCGCAGTTCGCCCGCCTCTCTGGCCTTGCCCGCCAGGGCGACGAGGGTATCGGTCCAGTCGATGTACGGGTCGGTGGCCGGGCCGCGGGACGTGCCGAGTTCCAGGGTGAGTCGCACCCCGGCGCGCACGATGGGTTCGGTCAGCAACTGGCGCGCCATCTCCTTGGCGCACAACAGGATCGCTTCCATCGGTGACTGCGCCGTCGCGAGCACCCGCTGCGCCGCCAGCATCGCCATGGCGTGCTGCTCCTTGATCACCGCCCAGGCCAGAGCTTCCTTGGACTCGAAGTGAAAGTACAAGGCGCCCTTGGTGACATCGGCATAGGAGAGGATCCCGCTCAGGCTCGCACCGCCGTATCCCAGCTTCTCGAAGCTCAGTGCCGCGCCCTCGAGCACCTGATGGCGGGTGGCTGCCGCGCGCGCCTGTTTTGCCATCACCTGTGCCTCACAATCGCGGATTCTCCGTCGCGTTCACTCTCCAGTCAACCACTGTTCGTGCCGGTAACCTCGGCACGAACGGCAAGTGTGGGAGGAAGACGTGATGTCGAAGTACAACTGGGGTGTCGAGCACGTGGTGTTCGCCGGGGCGACACTGGCAACCGTCGTCGGAGCGGTCACCGGGCGCGAACGGGTGCAGCGGATCGCGAAGCCCGTGATGGCACCCGCGCTCGCCGCGCGGGTGGTGCGGGGTCGGTCGGACACGCACCCCGCCGACGCCGCGCTGCTGCTCGGCGCTCTGGCGGCCGCGACCGTGGGTGACGTCTTCATGATCGACCCGGACGACGACGCCCGCCTCGTGCGCGGCGCGTCCGCGTTCGCCGTCATGCAGGCCGGCTATTCCGCGCTGTTGCTGCGTCGAGGCGCCCGGCCCACCGCGCCCGCGTTGTTTTCCCGGCTCGCGGGTTGGGCAGGTGCCGCGGGCCTGCTCCGCAGCCGGGCGACGGACGTCGCCACACCGCTGTCCGCGTACGGGGCGCTGCTCGGTGCCACGTCGACGCTGTCGGCCGACCCGTCCCTCGCGCCCGGCGCGCACGTCGTCGCGAACATGGCGGTGCCGGGACCGGACCGGCGCAGCTGGCTCGGCGCGGGCGGCCTGCTGTTCACCGCCTCGGACGGCCTGATCGTGGTGCGGCGCTTGTTCATTCGCGGCGAGCGGGGCCGGGCGGCGGCCGAAGGGGTGGTTCTCGCCACCTATGCGGCGGCTCAGCTGTTGCTCGTCGAGGGGATGCTCGCCCTCGGGCGCCGCCGGGTCACGGGCAGAGCATGATGTGGTCCCGGTCCTTCGGGTCCACGAGGATGGTGATGGTTTCGCCGGGCACGAAGCGCGTGGCGTTTTCGCGCCGCACCTCGTAGACCACGCGCCCGATGTAGCTCTCCGAACCGGGAACCGTCAGCCGGAGATCCAGCTCGGTGAGCTCCCCGTTGCCCGGAGTGGGGCGGATCGGGGTGACGTGCTCGATGCGGGCCCAGCCCTCGAGTCCGTGCCGTTCGAGTTTGCGATCGGCTCGGGACGGCCGCTCGGCGGCCATCATGCCGAACCCCAGCGCCGAACCGAAGGCGGCGACCAATCCCATGATCTGGTACGGGATGGTGGCCGGCGGGGTGTGCTCGATCAACCATCCCAGCCAGACGGCGAGGACGATGACATAGCCGACCGTGATGAAGCAGACGGTCCGCACGATGCGCTGATGGTTCATCGAGTGCCTCCACCTCCAGGTTAACCCGTCCCGACCTCGCCGAGGCGGCCCCGTCGGCGCACTGCCGTTAGAGTGCAGTGTCGGCAGCAGGTAAGCGTGTGTGGAGGTGGCCGTATGGCGTGGCGTCGGGTGTCGTTGGTGTGTCTGAGCATTGGCTCGGCCATGATGCTCGCAGGGTGTGGTGGGTCCTCGGACGCGGTGGCTCCGCCGGCGTCCACGACGACCACCGTGGCCGCCCCTGTGACCACCACCACGACCACGGTTCCGCCGACCACCACGACCACCACGATCGCGCCGCCGACCACGACGACGGACGCGCCGACCACGACGCTCGTCGACGTCCCGTACGAGCACAACGAGTCGTATTTCTTCACGTCCCCGGACGGCGGATTCCAGTGCGGCATCATCAAGCTGCCGAACCGCACCGAGGCCGGGTGTCAGGGCTCGACGAGCCCGGTGCCGCCGCGACCGGCGGACTGCATGGTCGACTGGGGCCACGGCATTCGCGTCGAGAACGACGGCGAGGCCTCGTTCATGTGCGCAGGCGGACTCGTGTACACCTCGGGTGGCGACGACCCGGACGCCGCGTTGCCCGCCGGGGCGAAACTCACGAAGCTCGGCTACACGTGCAGCACCACTGCCACGGCCGTCACCTGCACCAACGACGAGACCTCCCACGGGTTCACCGTCGCCCCCGATTCGAACAAGACGTTCTGACGCCGTGAGCGGAGTCGAGGCAGGTCCGGTGGAGCCGGCGCAGGTCGAGCAGGACGAATCGGGTCCCACCGAATGGGGCGAGAACCCGAACGGCGTCGGCCCGTGGTCCGACGAACACGACGCCCCCGTCCCCACCGACCCGCGGTACGACCCCGAACTGCTGGCCGGGGGTGATCGCCGCAACGTGGTCGACGCCTACCGGTACTGGACGCGTGAGGCGATCGTCGCGGACATCGACCGCCGCCGGCACCCGCTGCACGTGGCCATCGAGAACTTCGGTCACGACGCCAACATCGGCACGGTGGTGCGCACCGCCAACGCGTTCGCCGCCGCTGCCGTCCACATCGTGGGACGCCGCCGCTGGAACCGGCGCGGCGCCATGGTCACCGATCGGTACCAGCACGTCCTCCACCACCCGGACGTCGAGGGTCTCGTCGAGTTCGCGCGCGAGCGGAGTCTCACCATCGTGGCCGTCGACAACACGCCCGGGTCGGTACCGCTGGAGACGGCGCGACTCCCGCGCGACTGTGTTCTCCTGTTCGGGCAGGAGGGTCCGGGAGTCACCGATCACGCGAAAGAGGTTGCGGCGATGACGGTGTCGATCGCCCAATTCGGTTCCACCCGCAGCATCAATGCGGGTGTCGCCGCGGGAATTGCCATGCATGCGTGGGTGCGTCAGCACGCCGACCTCGACCGCGCCTGGTAGCGGAACCCCTGGCGAATAGGCAAGATCAACTCTTATGCAGGACACGTGGTCGGCGCGCGCGGACGCCGCTGAAGAAGCGGTGGTGACCAGGCATCTTCGCCGGTTGTGGGCCCTCCCGGGCACGACCCTCGGCGTCGTCGCCTGGCCACCGGTGCGGCGCGAGCGGCTGTTCTTCAGCTGGCACTACTGGTGGCAGGCCCATCTGCTCGACTGCGCCGTCGACGCCCTCGAACGGGACCCGACGCCGCGGCGTCGGCGTCGCATCGTCAAACTGGCGCGCAGCCACCGCATGCGGAACCTGTCGGGCTGGACCAACAACTACTACGACGACATGGCCTGGCTCGGGATCGCGCTCGAGCGCGCCCAGCGGATGCACTTCATAGACAACAGGAATGCGGTGCAGGCGCTGGAGTCGCAGCTGTTCGACGCGTGGGCGCCCGAGGCGGGCGGCGGTATCCCGTGGCGCAAGGGTTCGGACTTCTACAACGCGCCGGCCAACGGACCCGCGGGAATCATGCTGGCGCGCACCGGGAAGTTGTGGCGGGCCCAGGCCACGGCGGACTGGATCGACGACACGCTGCGCGATCGCCACACCAATCTGATCGTCGACGGCATCCACCCCGGCGGCGACATCGAAACGAACGTCTACTCGTACTGCCAGGGCGTCGTCCTCGGACTCGAGACCGAACTCGCCGTCCGTCTCGGTTCGCCGCGGCACCGCAACCGGACCCACCGGCTCGTCGACGCCATCGACGAGCACCTCGCACCCCATGGGGTCATCGACGGCGGCGGTGGGGGAGACGGCGGACTGTTCAACGGGATCCTCGCGCGATATCTGGCGCTGACCGCGGTGATGCTGCCGTGGGAGTCGCCCGCCGACATCCGGGCGCGGGAGATCGCCGCCCAGCTCGTGCTGTCGTCGGCGGAGGCGGCGTGGGCGAACCGGCTGCAGATCGAGGGGCAGCCGCTGTTCGGCCACGACTGGACCGCGCAGGCGCAGCTGCCCGGGCTGAACGGGGGCATCGCGACGTTCACCGGCGGCACCGTCCGGTCGTCGGGCATCCCGGAACGCGACCTGTCCGTCCAGCTCGGAGGCTGGATGCTGATGGAGGCCGCGCACATGGTGTCGGCGGCGGGTTATCCGCGTCGGTAGGCGACCGTTCGAATCACGCGAAACCTAACCGTGTCGCCGCGGTGCCGCCGCTGTTAAACAGATCGTCATGTCAGATCAACAGCGGCAGCTGAGTCTCAATGCGTTCATCTACCCGGCCGGACACCACGAATCGGCGTGGCGTCACCCGCTCACCACACCCGAACGGTTGTACGACGTCTCCTATTTCCAGGACATCGCGAGGACCGCGGAGGCCGCGAAGCTGGACGCGATCTTCTTCGCCGACGGACCGGCCCTGCGCAGCGACGTCGAACACGGTGCCGCCGGAGCGCTCGAGCCCATCACGCTGCTGACCGCCATCGCGACCGCCACCGAACGGATCGGGCTGATCGCGACCGCGTCCACGACGTACTTCGAGCCCTACAACCTGGCGCGACTCTTCGCCTCCCTCGACCACATCTCCCGCGGCCGGGCCGGCTGGAACATCGTGACCACCGGCACCGACCTGGCGGCCGCCAATTTCGGTCTGCCCAGCCACCCCGACCACGCCGACCGCTACGCGCGGGCGCGGGAATTCGTCGACGCGACGGTCAAGCTGTGGGACAGCTGGGAAGACGACGCCGTCCTGATCGACAAGGCCGCAGGAATCTACGCGGATCCGTCGAAGATCCACGAGATCAACTACGTCGGCAGGCACCTGCGGGTGCGCGGACCGTTCAATGCACCCCGCTCGCCGCAGGGACATCCGGTACTGGTGCAGGCGGGTGCGTCCAACGAGGGCCGCGCGTTCGCGGGCCAATACGCGGAGGCCATCTTCACCGCACACCAGCGACTGTCGGACGGACAGGCGTTCTACGCGGACGTCAAGGCGCGTGCGACGCAGTACGGCCGCAACCCGGACCACGTGAAGGTCCTGCCCGGCATCAGCCCGTTCCTCGGCGACACCGAGGCGGAGGCCCGCGAACTGGAGCGGGAGTTCAACGAACTCACGTCACCCGAGTACGGGCTCGCCCAACTCGAGAGCCTCACGGGTTCGAGCGTGCGGCACCTCGATCTCGACGCACCTGTGCCTGCCGGACTGTTCGGGGACGCCGGTGACGTCACGGACAACCAGCAGAGCCGCCTGCAGGTTATTGCCGGGATCGTCGAGCGAGAGAACCCGACCCTGCGCGGACTGCTGCACCGTCTGGCCGGCGCGCGCGGGCACCGGGTGGTCGTCGGGACGCCGGTGCAGGTGGCCGACACCATCGAGGAGTGGTTCACCCAGGGCGCCGCCGACGGGTTCAACGTCATGCCGCCGTACTACCCGGGCGGGCTCGAGGTGTTCGCGGCGAAGGTCGTCCCGATCCTGCAGGAGCGCGGACTGTTCCGCACCGAGTACTCGGGCACCACCCTGCGCGATCATTTCGGACTGCCACGCCCCGACAGTCAGTACGCGGAGGTGTCGGGCGCCGTCGCGCAGTAGCGGTATTTCTCGCGCCCGGTTGTCGCGCCCCGGTTTTCGCGCCCGGTGTTGCATTCGTTTCGTTCGAGTAGACGGATGTGACATCGGGCGCCTGCGAGGGCGCCCGACGCACGCCGGGGGAGTACTCGGTACTAGTCGAGGACTTCCTCGACGGCCACGTCTTCGGGTGGCCGCGCCATCTCCTGCCGGTAGTGCCACACCCCGAGGGCGGTGCCGATCACGAGCAGCACGATCATCCCGGCGAGCACCGCCGGCATCAGCCACGACACCCGGTCGAGGAACGAGCCGAAGTAGAAACCGATGAGCAGCAGGACGGGCGCCCAGAAGATGGCGCCGATGGTGCTGGCGATCGTGTACTTGGTGTGGTTCATCTTGGCGGCACCGGCGACCAGCGGGCACAGGGTGCGGATCCACGGAATCCAGCGGGCGACGAGCACCGCCCAGAATCCGTGCTTCTCCAGCAGGACGTTGACCTTGTGCAGGTTGGTGTAGTTGAGATACTTCCCGCCCTTGCGGGCGTGGATGCGGTTGCCGGTGCGGTGACCGATGACGTATCCCACCTGGTTACCGCAGATGGCGGCGATCATCGCTCCGACCGACAGCGCCCACACGTGGCCGGCGCCGGTCGCGTGGTTGGCCAGCACGATTCCGGCGGTGATCAGCATGGAGTCGCCGGGCAGGAACAGACCCAGGATCACGGCGCATTCGATGAACACGAACGCGAGGACGACGACCCAGACCAGCGCTGGACCGGCCGAGACGAGAGGCCCGAAGCTGCCTGATGCCGTGATGACCATCGTCGGTGCGTTACCCCGATCGGTTTCAGGAGGTGGGATCGGTGGGGGTGGTGACGGGCTGCGCGTTCGCCGCCGGGGCGTCGTCCCCGCTCCGGCGGGCCTTCAGGATGCGCTTGCCCACCTCGATGATGATCGGGAGAACGGACACGAGGACGATCAGCAGGAAGATGACGTCCACGTGGTCGCGGATGAACTCGATCTGCCCGAGCAGGTAGCCCAGCATCGTCACGCCGGCTCCCCACAGGATGCCGCCGACGATGTTGTACGTGAGGAACAGCGAGTACTTCATCCGCGACGCACCCGCGACGACCGGCGCGAACGTGCGCACGATCGGAACGAACCGGGCCAGGATGATCGTGATCGGGCCGTGCTTCTCGAAGAAGGCATGGGACTCGTCGATGTACTTCTTCTTGAAGAAGCGTGCGTCGTTGCTCTTGAACAGGGCGGTGCCGCCCTTACTGCCGATGAAGAAGCCCACCTGGTCGCCGAGGATGGCGGCGATCGGGATCAGGACCAGCAGCACCCCGATGGGGGCGAACGGTTCGATCTCCGTCGACTTCGAGGCCGCGATGAGACCGGCGGTGAAGAGGAGCGAGTCGCCGGGGAGCAGGGGGAACAACAATCCCGACTCGATGAAGACGACCGCGAGGAGTCCGACGAGCACCCAGGTGCCGAAGGAGTTGAGGAGGTTCACCGGGTCGAGGAATCCCGGCAACAACGCGAGGTTGGTCACGGAATCCGATGCTGCCTGCACAATCACGGCCCTCAGCGTACCGGCGGATTCCCCGTCTGTCGGAATACTGCAGGTCATGGAGTTTCCGTCGTGTCGCGGACGCGCCGGAACGGGGTGCCGCGACAGCCACCGGGAGACGTACGCTACCGGTATTGCCATACTGCTAGGACCACATCGCGCGCTGCGCTGATCGCGCGCGCCGAAATCGACTCTTTATGGAGGACTGCCGCCGTGCCAATCGCGACTCCCGAGGTCTACGCCGAGATGCTTGGTCGGGCCAAGGAGCACTCCTTTGCCTTCCCCGCCATCAACTGCACTTCTTCCGAAACCATCAACGCCGCCATCAAGGGCTTCGCGGATGCCGGCAGCGACGGCATCATCCAGTTCTCGACGGGTGGCGCCGAGTTCGGTTCGGGCCTGGGCGTCAAGGACATGGTGACCGGCGCGGTCGCACTCGCCGAATTCGCTCACGTGATCGCCGCGAAGTACGACGTCACGATCGCCCTGCACACCGATCACTGTCCCAAGGACAAGCTCGACACGTTCGTCCGGCCGCTGCTGGAGATCTCCCGCCAGCGCGTCGAGGCCGGCCGCAACCCGCTGTTCCAGTCCCACATGTGGGACGGCTCGGCAGTGCCGATCGACGAGAACCTGGAGATCGCCCAGGAACTCCTCGCGAAGGCGAAGGCCGCGAACATCATCCTCGAGGTCGAGATCGGTGTCGTCGGTGGTGAAGAGGACGGCGTGGAAGCCGAGATCAACGACAAGCTGTACACGTCGCCCGAGGACTTCGAGAAGACCGTCGACGCGCTCGGCACCGGCGAGAAGGGCAAGTACCTGCTTGCCGCCACGTTCGGCAACGTGCACGGCGTCTACAAGCCGGGCAACGTGAAGCTGCGTCCCGAGGTGCTCGAGACCGGCCAGAAGGTCGCCGCCGCCAAGCTGGGGCTGCCCGAGAGCTCGAAGCCGTTCGACTTCGTCTTCCACGGCGGCTCGGGTTCGCTGAAGTCGGAGATCGAGGCTGCGCTGAACTACGGCGTCGTCAAGATGAACGTCGACACCGACACTCAGTACGCGTTCACCCGTCCGATCGTGGGCCACATGTTCGTCAACTACGACGGCGTCCTGAAGGTCGACGGCGAGGTGGGCGACAAGAAGGTCTACGACCCCCGCAGTTACCTAAAGAAGGCCGAGGCCGGCATGACGGCCCGCGTCATCGAGGCCTGCAACGACCTCAAGTCCGCGGGACGCTCCGTCTCCGGATAGGCGCTTCGCGCTCGTGCGCCTTTCTGGTAGTTCCCGCTACCGGAAAGGCGCACAGTGCTTTCTACCGTGGATCGCAGATCTTCCAGGTGCCGTCGACCTTTTCGAGATTGAACGTGCGCCACGACTGCTCTCCGGGGTTGGCGGCTGTGTGGGCCTTCACCTGGGCGATGGCGGTGTCGCCGGTGATCTGCACGGCGTCGACGCCGCCGACCACCGGAATGTTCTGCTGCGTGACGGCGACCTGGTGGACCTCGGCGAAGTCCTGATCGGAAATTCCCTGGTAGTACTCGGCGAGGCTGCCGCACGTGCTGGTGCGCAGCGTCGCCAGATCGCCCTGGGTGAGTGCCGCGACGAACGTGTCGATCGTGCCCTGCACCTGGGCCTCGGGGGAGTTCTCGGCCCGGTTGTTGCTGTAGACGACCACACCGGCGACGGCGATGGCGGCGACGACGATCACGCCGGCGGCGATCGCGGCGAACAGCCACGCCTTCCCGTGCTTCTTCTGCGGCTTCCCGGCCGCGACGACACGCTGCGGTGCGCTCTGCTGAGGTGGCAGCACCCGCTGCGGTGCGGCCTTCGGGGGCGCGGGCGGCGGAGGTACGGGCCGCGCGCTCTGCGGCTGCTGGGGCTGAGGCCGGCTCGCTTGCGTGGCGGCGGGCCGGGGCGGCGGAGGCGTCGCCGGGACCGCCGGCTTCGTCACGGGGATCGCGACCGTCTCCCCGTCGGACGCCGGCTTCGACTGCCCCTGAGCCTGCGGGTTCTGCGGGTTCTGCGCGGTCGGTGTGCGGTGCATCTTCATGGTCGCCGCATCGGCCGACGCGGGCGCGCCCTTCTGCATCGGGATCGCCGTCGTGGCGGCCTCGGACGTCTTCTCGTCCGGTTTCGCCGCCTGCGGGCGCGGTGCCGGAGGCTTGGGCAGCGGCGCCGGCGGTTCCTCGGGTTTCGGTCCGGCCGCTTTCTCGGGAACCTTCTTCTGCGGGGGCTTGGGCTCCGGCGACTTCGTCGCGGCTGCGGCGGGTTCGGTGCCCCCCGCCGACTTCGCGGGTGTCTCCTCCGCGGCGGACGGTGTGTCCGACGCCGGCTTCTGAGTCGATTCGTCTTTCTTCGGGTCCTGCACGCGCTGCCCCTCGGTCTGCAGAGAAATGAACGTTGGGGGCAGCCTATCGACTGCGTGCGTCGTCGGAGACCACGAGAGGGCGCGTCGCGGACGCGGGCCGACGCAGTGACGGCGCCGCGTCGGGGGCACAATGGGCGCATGACGTCTTTCGGTGACCTTCTCGGACCACAGCCCACGCTGCTTCCCGGGGACGACGAGGCCGAGTCGGCCCTGTTGAACCACGAGGATCCTGCTTCTGTGGCAGCCGCCCACCCCACCGCATCGATCGCGTGGGCATACCTGGCCGAGGCGGCCTTCGATGCGGACGAGACCATCGCCGCCTACGCCTACGCACGCACCGGGTACCACCGTGGTCTCGACCAGCTGCGTCGCAACGGCTGGAAGGGTTTCGGCCCGGTGCCCTACGGCCACGAACCCAACCGGGGATTCCTCCGCTGCGTCGCCGTCCTGGCGAAGGCGGCGAAGGCGATCGGCGAGACGGACGAGTACGCGCGCTGCCTCGACCTCCTCGAGGACTGCGATCCCCGAGCTGCCGAAGCGCTTGGCGTCGGGTAACGCCCTCAGCTCGGCGAAACTCCGCAGCACCGACGGGCTGAGGACCTCGGTCCAGCGGCTGCGGGTGTCGGCATTGCCCATCCTGCAGTGTGCGGTGGCGGCCGGCGCCGCGTGGTGGGTGGCGACTGTGGTGATCGGCCACCCGACGCCGTTCTTCGCGCCGATCGCGGCGGTGGTGTCGCTGGGGTTGTCCCTCGGTGCCCGCCTGCGGCGTTCCGTCGAGCTGGTGGCCGGGGTCACGATCGGGATCGGGGTCGGTGACCTCATCGTCTCCGTCATCGGGAGCGGCGCCTGGCAGATCACGCTCGTCGTGGTGCTGGCGATGTCGGCGGCGGTGCTGCTGAACAGCGGCCCGATCTTCTCGATGCAGGCGGGTAACTCCGCGGTGCTCGTGGCGACGCTCCTGCCGCCCGGGGGCACCGCGGGCATCAACCGGATGGTGGACGCCCTGACCGGTGGTCTGGTGGGCATCGCCGTGGTCGCGCTGATTCCCACGCATCCCGTGGGTCGGGCCCGCAAGTATGCCGCCAACATCCTCGGAACCTCGTCCGAGGTGATGCAGTTGGTGGCCGACGGGCTGGTGGCCAACGACGACAAACCCATCGAGGAGGCGCTGAGGAAGGCGCGGGCCACCCAGGCGTCCATCGACACCCTGCGGACCCACCTCGCCGGCGGCCGGGAGATCAGCCGCATCTCGCCGTTGTACTGGAATACCCGCGGCCGACTCGAACGGTTGACCGCCGCTGCGGACCCACTCGACAACGCACTGCGCAACATCCGGGTGCTGGCGCGGCGTTCGCTCTCGCTGGTGCGCGACGACGAGATCCTGAACCCGCGGCTCGTCGACCAGGTGGAGAAACTCTCCCACGCCCTGGAGACGCTGCGGCTGATGGCGCTCGCCGATCCGGGGCAGCAACCCGATCAGGCCGAGGCGGCGCGGGTGCTGCGTTCGGTCGCGTCCGGGTTGAAACCGGAACTGGTCGAGAATGCGGGATTGTCGGCCACCGTCGTGTTCGCGCAGATCCGGTCGCTGACCGTCGACCTCCTGCAGGTGGCGGGCCTGAAGCGGATCTCGGCCATCGCCACCCTGCCGCCGACCGTGGAGAAGCCCGCCTACCGTCCCGAACTCTGACCGAATCCGACCGGCCGAGCACACTGTTGATCATATGCGCATGTACGCATATGATCGGCAAAACTCGGGAGGAGGCTCAGGCATGGGTGTCGGACACGGCCATTCACACGGCCACACGCAAGGCGGCAGTGAGGTGGGGCCGTCTCGCGCGCGGATCCGTCGCATGGCGGTGGCCCTCGTCATTCTGGTCGCGTTCCTGTTCCTCGAGGCCGGGGTGGGTCTGGCCGTCAACTCGCTGTCGCTGCTCGCCGACGCCGGGCACATGCTCACCGACGTCGTCGGCATGTCGATGGGGCTCGTCGCGCTCCTCCTGGCCCGCAAGGGCAGTGCCACCGCGGCCCGGACGTTCGGCTGGCACCGCGCCGAAGTGCTCACCGCCATGGCCAACGCCGCGATGCTGCTCGCCGTCGCTATCTGGGTGTTCTACGAGGCGATCTCCCGCATCGGCGACGCACCCGAACTTCCCGGACTGGCGCTCATCCTCACCGCCGCCGTCGGTCTCGCCGCGAATCTCGTGGTGATGCTGATGCTGCGCGCCGATTCCAAGGACAGCCTCGCCGTCCGCGGCGCATATCTCGAAGTGCTCGCGGACGCCGTCGGCAGTGTCGGCGTGCTCATCGCCGGCGCCCTCGTGCTGTTGTTCAACTGGACCTACGCCGACATCATCGTCGGTGTTCTGATCTCGCTGTGGGTGGTACCGCGAGCGATGAAACTGGCCGCCGCATCGCTGCGCATCCTCACCCAGGCCTCCCCGGCCGACGTCGATGTCGAGGGCGTGCAGGCCGACCTCGAAGCGCTGCCCGGCGTCACCGGCGTCCACGACCTCCACGTGTGGACGCTCACCACGGGAATGGACGTTGCCACCGTCCATCTCACGACCGACGCCGATTCGTCCGCGGTCCTCGAATCCGCGCGGACGGTCCTGGAGAGTCATCAACTGTCGCACGCTACGGTCCAGGTCGAATCCACCGCCAACGGACGGCACTGCGCCGAGAACGTCACCTGGTAGGAGTCGTGTCGGTTTCGTCCGGTATTGCGGCGGGCAATCGCTCCGGGTCACTGCGTCGTTCAACGCAGTGACCGTCATTTCGTGAACCGGGTGACTCCGGCGCCCGGCCGCCACAGGTCGACGTACAGGTGGTCGCCGTCGACCGTGGTGAGCACGACCTCGTCGAGACCGAGTTCGAAGACGTCCGCCTCGGGGATCTCGTCCGGGTAGTGGTCGACGATCTGCTGCTTGCGTTCCCCGAGGATCTCCTCCGCGCGGCCGCTGATCTTGGCGTCGCCGCCCTCCATCGTGTGGTGACCGGGGTTGCTGTGCAGGGAGAACCGCGGATCACGTTGCAGGTCCCGCACTTTGCGCGCGCCGACCATCGAACCGAGCAGCAACGCGCCTTCGTAGAACTCGACCTCGGTGCCGCTCACCCGCGGTGAGCCATCCCTGCGGAGTGTCGCCAGCACGTGGTGCTTGTGGGCTCCGAAGCGTGCGGCGACGGCCGTGGCGAGGTCGGGTGCTTCGGTCTCGAACTGCGTCCAGTTGGTCATGCCGACCAGTGTGCGCCCCCATCCCTGACATCTACTGTCAGGGATTGTCCCTAGACTCGATGAATGCGTTCGAGCAGGCTCGTCGAGGTGATGCTGCGTCTGGAGGGCAGTCGCGGTGCTACCGCACAGCAGTTGGCGGACGAACTCGGCGTCTCCGTCCGCACGGTGTATCGCGACGTCACGGCGTTGTCGGCGGCCGGGGTTCCGCTGTGGACGGAGAGCGGCCCCGGCGGCGGAATCCGGTTGCTCGACGGCTGGCAGTCGAAACTCGGCGGGATGACGGGGGAGGAGACGTCCGCGCTGATGTTGCTGGGTGTCCCGTCGATCGCCGACGACCTCGGCCTGCGCGACGTCAGCGCGGCGGCGCAGTCGAAGCTGTTGAGGGCGTTGCCGAGTCCGCTGCGCGCCGGAGCCCGGCTGTGGCGGGATCGGCTGTACGTCGACGCTCCCGGCTGGTTCGACGCGCCCCGCGACCACGGTCACCTGCCGGTGGTCGCGTCGGCGGTGCTCGCGGGGCGACGCCTCGCCATCCGTTACCGCAAGGGAAGTCGTTCGGCGGCACGAACACTCGATCCGCTGGGCCTGGTCGCGAAGGCGGGTGTCTGGTATCTCGTCGCGCAGCATCGCGGACGGACGCTGTCGTACCGGGTGTCGCGGATCGGTGCCGCGGCCGTGCTCGAGCAGCCGGCGACGCGGCCCGAACACTTCGACCTCGGCGCGTGGTGGACGGCCTCGACGGCCGAATTCGATCGTGCCCTCCTGAGGTTCGGATGCCGAGTGCGGCTCTCCCCCGCGTCGTGGCGCCGACTGCCCCGGGTCGTCGGAGTGGAGGCCGCGCGCGTCGAACCCGGTCCGCCGGACGACGAAGGCTGGGTGACCGTCGACCTGGTGCTCGAGGCCGAGGACGTGGCACTCGACCAGTTGACCGCTCTCGGCGGGGGAGTCGAAGTGCTCCAACCGCACTCGCTGCGGACATCGCTCCGTGCGGTGGGAGACGCGGTCGCCCGCCGGAACGGCTGATCTGAACTACTTCCGCCGGCTCACGCGAGTCGTTCCAGCACCGTGGCGTTGGCGAGTCCGCCGGCCTCGCACATGGTCTGCAGACCGAACCGGGCCCCGCGCTGTTCCATGGCGTTCACCAGCGTGGTCATGAGCCGTGCGCCGCTGGCCCCGAGGGGATGTCCGAGCGCGAGGGCGCCGCCGTGCACGTTGACCCGAGCCAGGTCTGCCCCGGTGTCTGCCGCCCAGGCCAGGACCACCGACGCGAAGGCCTCGTTGACCTCGAACAGGTCGATGTCGGAGATGTCGAGGCCGCTGCGCTGGAGCACCTTGCGCGTCGCGGGAACGACGGCGGTGAGCATCATCAGCGGGTCGTCACCGACGACGGCAAAGCTGTGGAGCCGGGCCAGGGGCCGCAGTCCCAGGCGTGCCGCGATCTCGCTCGTGGTGATCATGAGCGCCGCACTGCCGTCCGACAGGGGACTGCTGTTGCCCGCCGTGATCGACCAGTCGATCTGAGGGAACCTCGTGGAGTAGGCGTCGCTGCGGAAGGCGGGTCGCAGGCCGGCGAGCGCATCCAGGGTCGTGTCCGGGCGAATGGCCTCGTCCACGCTCAACTCGGGAAGGACGGCGAGTTCTTTCGCGAAGCTCCCGGCACTCGTTGCCGCCGCGGCCTTCTGGTGGCTGTACGCGGCGAACTCGTCCAGCCGGGTGCGTGAGAGGCCCCATCGGGCGGCGATGAGTTCGGCGCTGATTCCCTGCGGGACGAGCCCGTCGGGGTAGCGGCGTTCGAAACCCACACCCATCGACTCGCGGCCGACGGCGCTGGACCCCATCGGGACCCGGCCCATCGATTCGACGCCGGCGGCGACGACGACGTCGTAGGCGCCGGACATCACGCCCTGCGCGGCGAAGTGCACGGCCTGCTGGCTGCTGCCGCACTGACGGTCGACGGTCGTGCCGGGTACGGATTCGGGATACCCCGCGGCGAGAAGTGCACTGCGCGTGATGTTCTGGCTCTGGTCGCCGACCTGGGTGACGGTGCCGCCGATGACGTCGTCGATCAGTGCGGGATCGATTCCCGTGCGCTCGACGAGGGTCGACAGGCTGTGGGCGAGGAGGTCGACGGGATGCACTCCGTGCAGGGCACCCGAGGGCTTGCCCTTGCCGATCGGCGTACGGACGGCCTCGACGATGACGGCGTCTCTCATGACATTCCTTTCGGTGCTGTGAGTACATGTCGACCGGGGGGCGGTTGACAAGTACTCACGGATGCTGGCTTTAGTTCGCCATAGCCAGAACTGTACACCTGACTATGTAGTTGGCAAGTCAGCTATGATGGGGGCATGGACGCGGCACGATTGGACAGCTTTCTCGCAGATCGCGACACCTGGCGAACGACGCACTGCTCCATCGCCAAGGCGATGGACATCGTCGGCACGCGTTCGGCCGTCCTGATCCTGCGGGAGGCGTATTACGGCACCACGCGATTCGACGACTTCGCGCAACGGGTCGGCATCACGGAGGCGGTGGCGGCGGCCCGACTGCGGAAATTGACGACGGAGGGCCTGTTCGAGCGGAGTCCGTACAGGGAACCCGGGCAGCGCACCCGGTACGAGTACGTGCTCACCGAGAAGGGGCGCGACCTCCTGCCCGCCGTCCTCGCGCTGATGCAGTGGGGCGACAAGTACCTTCAGGCCGATTACGGACCGCCCCTCGCACTGAGTGACGACGCGACCGGTGACCCCGTGCGCGTCGAGGTCCGCAGTCCGGACCGGGAGGTGCCGTTGCGGGACCTGCGGCTGACGCCCAACTTCACCGAGGAGGAGGCGCACCGGCGCCACCTGTGATTACTTGTCAACCGCCCGCGGTTAGCAAGTAATCACAGGTCAAAGCCAGAAGCGCATCAGACGGTTGCCGTACTGCGCGTAGATCTCCGGCACCCCGGACAGTTCGAACAGCCGGTAGATGACGTCGAAGAACACCACGTTGACCGAAGGCACGAACAGCAGTGCCACGAGGATCAGCAGTCCGTACGGCTTGTACTGGTCGACGGACCGGCGGGTGCGGGGCGGCAGGAACGGCTCGAGTGCGGCGTAGCCGTCGAGTCCCGGGACCGGCAGGAGGTTGAGCACCGTGGCCATCACCTGCAGGAACGCGAGAAAGCTCAGTCCCGCCCAGAACACCGTGTGATCGCCGTCCAGGCCGAACGAGCGGATCACGACGAGCAGAACGATCGCCGACACCAGGTTCACGGCCGGCCCGGCCAGCGACACCCGTGCCTGGACCTTCGGTGGAAACAACCCGGTGCGCAGGTACACGGCACCGCCGGGCAGCCCGATCCCGCCGAGGGCGATGAACAGGACCGGCAGGCCGATCGACAGCAGGGGGTGGCTGTATTTCAACGGGTTGAGGGTGAGGTAGCCGCGGACCTCGACGTCGGTGTCGCCGTGCCGCCACGCCGTGTACGCGTGTGCGAACTCGTGCAGGCAGAGGGTCACCACCCATCCCGCGACCACCAGCAGGAACACCCCGACGTGTCCGAGAACCGACTGCAGTCCGGCCCGCCAGGCGAGAACACCGCCGGCGACCGCGACGGCGACGACCAGGAGGAAGACCGGGCTGGGACGGACCGCGGTGGTCCCCGCCCTGGGCAGGCTCATCGCACCAGCAACCACTCTTGGTCGTGGCGGTAGAACGTCGACCGTTTGACGTCGCGGGGGTTGGGGACGCCGTCGCGGGTGAGCGCCGCGGCGGGTGATCCGAGTTGCACGGCGCGACCCTCCACCCAGCGGCGCGGCAGCCAGCGCCGGCGTGGTTCGACCGAGGCACGCAGGCCGGGCATCCGGGGGGTCGGGGTGACGGTCATGCTCGTCGTCGTCCCGGAGAACAACCGGGTGTCGTCGACGTAGGCCTCGCCGACGAGAGGGTCTGCGCCGGGGCCCGTGACGGTGGCGCGTCCGACGAGTGCGATTCCCGCATCGTCGCGGACGAGGGGGACCGGCCTGGCCGTCCCCTTCAACGCGGTGCGGGCCCCACGGGCGCCGGCGGACAAATGGTAGGCGTCGGTGGCGTCCGAACGATGCTCGGCGACGTACGCCAGTTCGATGTGCAGGCGCTCGGTGCGCATCAACCGGGTCAGGGTGGCGGCGAGTGCGGCGTCGCTGCCCACCACGATCAGTCGCGGTTCCGTGATCACCTGCAGTTTGGAGAAGACCTCGTCGAAGTCGTCCTTGTCCGGGACAGTGGGTGCGCTCGAGGCCGAAATGGACCCCAGAGGCAGGGGAAGCGGCACGTCGCCGCAAATGAGCACTACGGGGGTCAACGCCACTCCTCGCCCGGATGTCCCGCCGCGATTTCCGCAGCTTCCCTTTCGGATCATCCTAGTGGCACGCCCGAGTTGGCCTCCGCCGCCGGACTGTGGGGTCTGTTCTCCGAGCCCTCGGCTAGACTGTTCCCCCGGCCACTGCCTACGAACGGCAGGACCACGCAGTCGGATACGACTGTACGTCGACCGTAGGAGACAACGTCATGCCGGCAATCGTCCTGATCGGCGCCCAGTGGGGCGACGAGGGCAAGGGCAAAGCTACCGATCTACTGGGCGGACGCCTGCAGTGGGTGGTGCGCTACCAGGGCGGTAACAACGCCGGACACACCGTGGTTCTTCCCAACGGCGACAAGTTCGCGCTGCATCTGATTCCGTCCGGAATCCTCACGCCGGGCGTCACGAACGTCATCGGCAACGGCGTCGTGGTGGACCCGGGAGTGCTGCTCACCGAACTCGCCGGACTCGACGAGCGGGGCGTGGACACCAGCCGCCTGCTGCTCTCGGCCGACGCGCACCTGATCATGCCGTACCACGTCGCCATCGACAAGGTCACCGAACGCTTCCTCGGGGCCAAGAAGATCGGTACCACCGGCCGCGGTATCGGGCCCTGCTACCAGGACAAGATCGCCCGTGTCGGTGTTCGCGTGCAGGACGTACTGGACGAGAAGATCCTCGCCCAGAAGGTCGAGGCGGCACTCGAGTTCAAGAACCAGGTGCTCGTCAAGATCTACAACCGCAAGGCCCTCGACCCGCAGCAGGTCGTCGACGAGGTGCTCGAGCAGGCCGACGGATTCAAGCACCGCATCGCCGACACGCGACTGCAGCTCAACCAGGCCCTCGAGCGCGGGGAGACGGTGTTGCTGGAGGGCTCGCAGGGCACGCTCCTCGACGTCGATCACGGCACCTACCCCTACGTGACCTCGTCCAACCCGACGTCCGGTGGCGCAGCGGTCGGTTCGGGCATCGGACCCACCAAGATCACCACGGTGCTGGGCATCCTCAAGGCGTACACCACGCGGGTGGGGTCGGGCCCGTTCCCGACCGAATTGTTCGACCAGAACGGTGAATACCTGGCCAAGACCGGCGGCGAGGTGGGTGTCACCACCGGCCGTGCCCGTCGCACCGGCTGGTTCGACGCCGTGATCGCCCGCTACGCAACGCGTGTCAACGGCATCACCGATTACTTCCTCACCAAGCTCGACGTGCTGAGCAGCCTCGACACCATCCCGATCTGCGTCGGCTACGACGTCGACGGTGTCCGGTACGACGAAATGCCCATGTCGCAGTCCGACGTTCACCACGCGAAGCCGATCTACGAAGAAATGCCCGGCTGGTGGGAAGACATCTCCCACGCCCGGACCTTCGAGGAACTGCCGAAGAACGCGCAGAACTACGTCCTGCGTCTCGAGGAGCTGTCGGGCGCGTACATCTCCTGCATCGGCGTCGGCCCCGGCCGCGACGAGACCATCGTCCGCCGCGACGTGGTGCGGTAGCCCCGTTCGCGCGTCGCCGTATGTCGCATCGGTCCAGTTGAATTGAACCGATGCGACATTCGGCGAGTCGAGATACATTCGGGCTGATGATCAGGACTGTCGAAGCGAGCACTCGGGCACCCGTCGGCGGGTGGTACGACAGCTTCCACGCCGCGGCCGCCGCCCTGGAGACGTTCGATTCTCGTCGCGACCAGTCGGACCCAGGCAGGTGCATGGCCGTGGTCTCGACGGATCTCGGTGTCTCGGTCTTCGAGGGCGACCGGAGGTCGACGGTCGACGCGTTCGTCCACGCCGTGGAACGGGCGCTCGTCGCCGGTGGGCAGGCGTTCGTGCTCGGCTGTGCCCGCGCCACCGGACTGGATCAGCGGGTGGTCCGGACGCTCCGGGTTCCCGACGGCGACAGGATGGCGGCGGCGGGCGCAATGGCGCGCGAACTCGCCGGCCTGTCGCCGGACGCTCACCGCCCGATGTCACCGCGGTTCAGTCGAACTGAACCACGGTGACATTCGGCGACCCACCGCGGCCGAGCAGCGCCGTACCGACGCCGAGCAGCGCCGTACCGACGCCGCGCAGGGCCGTACCGCGGCCGAGCAGTGCTCTGCCGCAGCCGGTCAGAACAGCACTGGGTCGTCGAAACCCGGGGTGTGCTCGAGCGCGAGTAGTTCACGTTTGGTGAGTGTGCCCGCTCCCGCGGAGAAGCCGCCCACCTGTCCACCGGCGGCGAGGACGCGATGGCAGGGGATCACGATCGGCAGCGGGTTGCGGCCGAGGGCCTGGCCGACGGCCTGCGCGGCATGAGGCTTGCCGAGTTCGGCCGCGATGTCGCCGTAGGTGAGCGTGGTGCCCGGGTCGATGCCGCGGGTGATGTCGTATACGGTGCAGTCGAATTCGGGGACACTCTCGAAGTCGAGGTCGATCCACCGCAGATCGTCGAGCGCGCCGCCGAGGTGGTCGCGTATCCCGTCGAGGGCCTGTTGGACCGGGGCCGGCGGCTGGTGCTCGACCCCATCCGGGAAGCAGCGTTCGAGACGCTGCCGGGTGGCCTCGGGCGAGCCTTCCGGCAGTTGCACGCCGACGATCCCGGCGGCCCGCCAGGCGATGGCGCAGGTGCCGAGAGCGGTGTCGAACAGGGCGATTCCTGTGGTCACCAATCCAGTATGCCCCGCACATCCGACGTTCACCTTCCGTTGCCCGCCGTTGGACATCCTCGAGGTTCGCCGACCGAGGAGATGTTCCGTGTATCTGTCCCGCCGCACCCTGCTCCGCTCCACCGCGCTCGGATTGCTCGCCGTTCCTGCGGCGGCGTGCTCCGGCTCCGGCGGTTCGGGCCCGGCGCTGGTCCGCGATCGGCCCAGCCTCACGCACGGTGTCGCGGCCGGGGACGTGCGAGCCGACGGCGCACTCGTCTGGGCGCGATCCGACCGTCCAGCGACGATGATCGTGGAGACCTCCGCCACCGAGTCGTTCATCGACCCGGTGCGCCACGAGGGCGGGCTGCTCACCCCGGACACGGACGGCACCGGCACGCTGCGGTTGACCGGACTCCCCACCGGGCAGAAGGTGCACTACCGGGTGACCCTCGAGGGCGACGACGGCGCGACGTCGGAGGCGGTGACGGGCGTCTTCCGGACCGCTCCGAGCGCACCCGGCGACATTCGGTTGCAGTGGTCCGGGGACACGGCGGGTCAGGGATACGGAATCAACCCGGACGTCGGGGGAATGCGGATCTTCGACACGATGGCGTCGCGGGACCCGCACCTGTTCCTGCACTCCGGCGACGTCGTCTACGCGGACGGCCCGCTGAAGGAGTCCGTCACGCTGCCGGACGGACGCGTGTGGCGGAACACGGTCAGTGAGGCGAAGGGCACGGTCGCGCAGACGCTGGACCAGTACCGCGGCCAGTACGCGTACAACCTCACCGACGACAACTACCGCAGGTTCAATTCGTCTGTGGCGCAGATCGTTCAGTGGGACGACCACGAGACCGTCAACAACTGGTACCCGGGTGAGGTGCTCGACCTCGATGCGTACACGGAGAAGAACGTGGACGTGCTGGCGCAGAGGGCATTCCAGGCGTACCACGAGTGGCTGCCGCTCGAACCGGCCGAGGCGGTCGACGGTCGGGTGTACCGCAAGATCGGCTACGGACCGCTGCTCGACGTCTTCGTCCTCGACATGCGCACCTACAAGGACGCGAACGGGACCAACACGGGTACGGCCGGTCAGATTCTCGGTGCGGCGCAGAAGGACTGGCTGATCCGCGAACTCGGTGCGTCGACGGCGACGTGGAAGATCATCGCCAACGACCTTCCACTCGGCGTGGTGGTCCCGGACGGCGACACGGCGTTCGAGGGTGTCGCGAACCGGGATCCGGGTCGGCCCTCCGGGCGCGAATCGGAGATCGCCCAGGTGCTGTCGGCGATCAAGGCGGGCCGGATCACCGGGACCGTCTGGCTGACGGCGGACGTGCACTACACCGCAGCGCACCGCTACTCGCCCGAGCGCGCCGCGTACCAGGATTTCGACGAGTTCTGGGAGTTCGTGTCCGGACCGCTCAACGCGGGCGGGTTCGGTCCCAACGACCTCGATGCCACGTTCGGCCCCGAGGCCGTGTTCGTGCACGCACCGCCCGCACCCAACTCGTCGCCGCTCGACGGATACCAGCACTTCGGTGAGGTGTTCATCGACGGGCAGACATCGGAGTTGCGGGTGGATCTCCTCGACGCGGCCGGAACGGTGCTGTTCACTCAGGTCCTGCCGCCACCGCGCTGACCCCACATGAGTGCCACGGCGTCCCCGGGCACATATTCGCATTCACATGCGGGAGGTCCAGTCCGCGGAATCTGGACTGTTCGGCCTGTCGGGGAAGATCCCGCCGAGCGGGGCGCCGACCCGGAACTGCTCCAGGCGAAACAGTCCCTTACCTCCCTCTTTGGGGCCGTAGTGTGCCACAGCTGCGGCCAGGAGGACCATGCACACGAGGGTGATCGCTGTCGTCATGAATCCGAGCTTCGTGGGAACTGGCTTGGAGATGAATAGCCAAGTGGTTGATACTGGACTGCATGATGACTCGTGTGCTCGGAGCCCGCTCCCTGGCCAGGGACCTCGGTAACTGGCAGGACGACAGCGGTCGCCGCTCGGCGGCGCGGCCGGCGTACCGGGCGCTCGCCGACGGGATCCGCCTGCTCGTGCACGACGGCCGCATCCCACTGGGTGTCGCGTTGCCGAGCGAGCGCGAACTGGCGTCGGTGCTGGAATTGAGCCGGACCACGATCACGTCGTCGTACTCGGTGCTCCGGGACGAGGGCTATCTCCTCAGCCGGCAGGGGTCACGCAGCACGGTGGCGCTGCCGCTGGGGGCGCGGCAGAACGGGTTGATGTTCCGGGCGCACCAGCCGGGCTCGGACAGTGCGGTGGTCGACCTCAGTTACGCGGCGATGGCGGCGCCGGCCGAGGCGGTCGAGCAGGCGTACGCGTATGCGTTGCAATCACTTCCACAGTTCCTCCCGACTCACGGCATGGAGCCGGTGGGGATCGGTGCGCTGCGGGACGTGATCGCGGCCCGGTACCGGGCGCGGGGACTCGAGACCTCGCCCGAGCAGATCATGGTCACTTCGGGTGCTCAGCACGCGCTGCGGCTGCTCCTCAACGTGCTGACGGCGCCGGGGGAACGGGTGCTGGTCGATCACCCCACCTACCCCAACGCGCTGGAGGCGATCCGCAGGGTCGGTGCGCGTCCGGTACCGGTTCCCGTCCGTCCGGAGGGGGGTGCGTCCGGGGCGTGGGATCTGGACGGCATCCGGAGCGCGGCCCGGCAGACGGCGGCCCGGATGGCGTACCTGATCCCGGACTTCCACAACCCGACTGGACTGTGCCTGGACGCGCCGGGGCGAGCCGAACTGGCGCGGATCGCGCGCGATACCCGGATGACGCTGGTGGTCGACGAGACGATGGTCGACCTGTGGCTGGACGAACCGTCCCCGGCCCCGGTCGCGGCGCACGGCAGGGGAGCGGCGAAGTCGGAGGTCGTGACGATCGGGTCGGCTGCCAAATCGTTCTGGGGTGGGCTGCGCGTCGGGTGGATCCGGGCCGATCCCGCGCTGATCACCCGGCTCGCCGGGGCGCGGGCCGCGGTGGATCTGGGTACGCCGGTGATGGACCAGCTCGCGGCGGCGCATCTGCTTTCCGACGACGAACTCGTCCTCGCGCGTCGCCGGGCGGAGTTGCGCGAACAGCGGAGCGCGATGCTCGACGCTCTCGCCGACCGTCTCCCGGACTGGATCCCGACCATCGGTTCGGGAGGGATGTCGCTGTGGCTGCGGATGCCCGCGCCGGTGTCGACGGCGCTCGCCGCGACGGCCCCCAACTTCGGGGTGCTGCTGGCGGCGGGACCGCGGTTCGGGGTGGAGGGCGCATTCGAGCGGTTCGTCCGGCTCCCGTACGCGCGCACGTCCGCCGAGCTGCGCCGCGGCGTCGACGGTATCGCGGCGGCGTACGAGACGCTGGCGGTCGACCGTGAGCTCGCGGAACCGTCCCTCGTCGTCTGATCACGCGAGTGGCGAAGCGTGCCGGAGCGCACTTCGCCACTCACCTGTCAGGTCCAGACGGTGTCGATGTCGACGCCCGCACGGGCCGGCGGGGTGGGTGCTCCGGCGGGGGTGCGGGAGAACCGCGGCGCCGGGGCGTGCTGGGTGACGCCGTCGAGGTCGATCAGCGAGCCGCGGGCGGCGATGTGCTCGTTGGACGGCGCCTCCGCGAACGTCAGCACCGGGGACACGCAGGCGTCGGTGCCGAGGAAGATGGCAGCCCACTCGTCGCGGGTCTTCGACAGGAACTTCTCGGCGAAGACCTTCTTCATCTGCGGCCACGACGAGATGTCCATCTGCTGCGGCAGTTCGGCGGGGTCGAGTTCGAGGCCCTGGAGCAGCAGAGCGTAGAACTGCGGCTCGATCGAGCCGACGGCCATGTACTTGCCGTCGGACGTCTCGTAGGTGTCGTAGAACGGCGCACCGGTGTCGAGCAGGTTGACGCCGCGCTCGTCGGACCAGACGCCGCGGCCGCGGAACGCCCACATCATGTGCGACAGGGCCAGCGCGCCGTCCACCATGGCCGCGTCCACGACCTGGCCTTTGCCGGACGACTGGCGCTCGACCAGGGCCGACAGGATGCCGAAGATCAGGAACATCGAACCGCCGCCGAAGTCGCCGACCATGTTGAGCGGCGGCACGGGGCGCTCACCCTTGCGCCCGATGGCGTGCAGGACGCCGGTCAGCGAGATGTAGTTGATGTCGTGCCCGGCGGCGCTGGCCAGCGGGCCCTCCTGGCCCCAGCCCGTCATCCGTCCGTACACCAGTCGCTCGTTGCGTTCCAGGCAGACGTCGGGGCCCAGGCCCATCCGCTCGGTGACGCCCGGGCGGAAGCCCTCGATCACGACGTCGGCCCGCTCGATCAGCCCGAGCACCTTCTCGACCTGTGCGGGGTCCTTCAGGTTGGCCTCGACGACGCGGCGGCCGCGCTGGATCTGGTCGTACGGGCCCTCCGGCGGGATTCCGCCCGGACGCTGGACGCAGACGACGTCGGCGCCGAGATCGGCCAGGAGGGCGGCGGCGTGTGGGCCCGGTCCGAGGCCTGCGAATTCGACGACGCGAATGCCCGCGAGGGGGCCCTTCTTCTCTGACATTGGAGCAGACACGCGAGTTCCTCATTCCGGTGCGAGACGACCTGTCGAATCGACGTTAACTTGCGCTCCTCCGTCCGTGTGCCCCGGGTCACGGGATGCCGCCGTGGGTGACCCCGCGCCCTTGCCTGCGTGCAGGTGTGCGGGGCACAGTTGATTCATGAGTCTTCAGGGTGAGCTCGTCAGTTTCGTGGCCAGCACCGACTTGGACGTCTCGCAGATGTTCTATGTGGAGACCCTCGGGCTGACGCTCGTCTCGCGGGACGAGTTCGCGTTGGCGCTCGATTGCAACGGCGCGCTGCTCCGGGTCACGCTCGTGCAGGCGAAGGCCGACACCGGGTACACGGTGCTGGGGTGGAAGGTCGCCGACCTGAACGGGGTCGTCGAGTCGCTGCGCAGCAAGGGCATCGAGTTCACCGAGTATCCCGGGATGGACCAGGACGAGCACGCGGCCTGGCGGGCGCCGGACGGCATCCGCGTCGCGTGGTTCCGGGATCCGCACGGCAACGTCCTGTCGCTCTTCCAGGATCCGAACTGACGAGCGTCAGCCGCGGTCGGCCAGCAGGGCCTCGGTCGCGTCCCACAGCCGTGCGGCGAGTTCCGGGTCGCGGGCGTCCTTGCTCGGCTGAACAACCTTGCAGCCCTTGACGTATCGGCCGGTGAACTTGCCGGACTCCGTAGCGGTGGCGGTCCAGACCGCCGTCTCGGCGCCCTTCGCGACCTCGGCCGTGAACGGGGCCAGGAGCGTCCCGACCACCTGGTGACCGAACGGCCGATCCCTCCCGAGAGTGGTGCCGCGCACCGATCCCGGGTCGGCGCAATTGACGACCAGTCGGGCGGGATCGGACCGGTGCGCCAACGAGCGGGTGAACAGCGTCAGGGCGAGTTTGGAATTGTTGTACGCCCGCTGGCCGTGGAACGTGTCCTTGGCGCCGTCCAGGTCGTCGAGGTCGAGGTGCCCGCTGCGGTGCCCGGACGAGCTGATGTCGATGATGCGCGCCGGATGCCGGTACCCGGCCGCGTCGGCGGTCGACGCCTGCGCCATCGCCGGAGCCAGCGTCGTCGCCAGCACGAACGGCGCGAGGTAGTTCACCGCGAACGTCGCTTCGATGCCGTCGACCGTCAGCTGACGGTGCCCCGCGTCGACACCGGCATTGTTGATCAGCACGTCGATCCGCGGAAACCGATGCAGCAGTTCCCCGGACAGCTTGCGGACCCGGTCGAGTGAGGACAGGTCCGTGAGCGCCGAGCACAGCCTGTCGCGATCGGTGCTCTCGGACAGACCGGCGATCGCGGCGTCGATCTTGTCCTGGTCCCGGCCGACGAGGACGACGGTGGCCCCGCGGCGTGCGAGTTGGCGGCAGGTCTCCAGGCCGAGCCCCGCAGTGGCACCGGTGACCACCATGGTGCGGCCTGCGAGGTCGTTCGGTTCGGTCATGCTCGCCTCCCGAAATGCAGGTCCTCCGAGAGTAGGGCAAACGGGAGGGCGGCACCGTGGAACGAACAGTGGGGGCGGGGACGAGGAACCGGGGCCGGCACGGCAGCAGACCCCGCCCGCCTCAGCGCCGGTGCTCGTACCCCTGCCAGGCCCGGCGGCGCTCACCCCGTGGGTCGTTCTCGACCCGGCTCGTGTCGTCGATGATGAGCGTCTCCCGGCGCTCGGGCGAATAGCGCGGCCAACCGGGCGCGGGCGTCCCGTATCGGGCGAAATGCAACCAGTGCGTCTGGACGGTGTCGATGACCGCCCGAAGCCCGCGCCGGCCACCGAGCGCGGTCAGTGCCCGCGCCCACGGTCCGGTCAACCCGAACACCGCGTACAGCTCCGTCGCGTGGGTGGCGCCGAGTCCGAGGACCCGGAGCAACCGGGGCGCGAAGTCGTACCGGTAGGTGTACGTCGGTGCGACGGTCGTGTGGCCCTGCGCGCAGAGAACGGACGGTTCCCAGAACGTCACGTCGCCGCCGAGATCCGCGGCCACCCGTCGACCGGGATAACCGGGGTATGCGGCGATGGCCCGTTCCTTCACGGACGGATCCACGTGCGAGAACATCTTGTCGATGCGCGGCGGATCCGTGGGCAGGATGTTCAGGAACCGGGGAAAGACCCGGCCCTCGTGGCTGTTCGTGCCGATGATCAGGGGAATCGGATGTCCGGAACCGGACTCGAAACAGTCCAGCGGATGGGTGGGCAGGAAGAAACCGTCGACGACGGGCGCGAACGCGCGGGTTCCCGGTTCCTCGTCGGCGCCCCGGCGCGCCAGGGTGGTGCCCGCCTCGACGAACTCCGCGGGATCCGCGGACCCGAGCCAGGCCGCGGCCTCGGACACCGGCACCCCGGCGATCTCGAGGAACTCGCGCGCCCAGCGCGCCGCCCGCTCCGGGTGATACGCGGACGCGACGGGTGGGCTCTCGGCGATGGCCCGGGCGAACAGACTTTTCGCGGCGGGGGTGGTCATCAGAGTGGTGACGGCATTGGCGCCCGCGGATTCGCCGAAGAGGGTGACGTTGTCGGGGTCGCCGCCGAATTCGGCGATGTTGCGTTGCACCCACTCGAGTGCCGCGACCTGATCGCGGAGGCCGAGATTGGAGTCGAAAGGCCGTTCGGGGGTGGAGAACTGGGTGAAGTCGAGGTAGCCCAGCGACCCGAGTCGGTAGTTGATCGACACGTACACGATGTCGCCGCGACGGACCAGGCTGTGGCCGCCGTACAGCGACGAGGACGCGCTGCCTCCGGAGTAGGCGCCGCCGTGGATGAACACCATCACCGGTCTCGGTGTTGCCGATGGCGACGCCGGAGCGAGCACGTTGAGGGTCAGACAGTCCTCGTCGGAATCCCCACTCGGCTGCGGCGCGGGCGGTCCGAAGTGGAATGTCCGCCGGACATCCGACCACTCCTCGACCGGTTGCGGGGCCCGCAACCGAAGAGGCCCGACCGGGGGAGCGGCGTAGGGGATGCCCCGCCACGCGATCAGGTCGTCGATCCGGCGCCCTCCGACGGCGCCGGCATCGGTGTCGATCTCGAGACGGCTCACAGGCCCTGCCCGTAGTAGCCTTCGTACCCCTCCCAGGCCAGCCTGCGCTCGCGGCGCGGGTCGTCCTGGACGGTGGTGACGGTGTCGAACACGAGAGTTGCCCTCCGATCTGTGTCGTACAGGGGCCACGACGCCAACGGTGCTCCCTGCGAAGCGAAGTGCAGCCAGTGGCGCTGCACGGTATCCGTCACGTCCTTCAGTCCGCGTCGCCCACCCGGGAGGGTGAGACCGCGGCCGATCAGGCTGTCGGCGATGTCGAACACGGCGAACAACTCCAACCCGTGCGTGGCGTCCAGGCCGAGCCACTTCATTGCGCGCGGCGCGAAGTCGAAACGGTAACTGTAGGTGGGTGCGTACGCGGAGTGCGCCTGAGCCAGTTCGATCGAGGGCTTCCAGAATGTCAGGTCGCCGCCCAGATCGACTGCGGCGTCCGGCGCCGGATAGCCCGGGTACGCCGCGGTGATGCGGGCCTCGGCGGCCGGGTCGGTGAGCGCGAACATCCGTCCGATCCGGTCGGGGTCGGTCGGCAGGGCGTCCAGCACCTTCGGGAACAGGGTGCCCTCCCGGGCGTTGGTGCCGATGATCAGCGGAACCCGGTGCGCCGAGCCGTCGGCGAACGCGTCGAGCGGCGGTTCGGGCAGGAAGTCGCCATCGATGACGGGTCCGAACGGGTGGAGCCCCGGCGTCTCCGACAGCACTTTGGCGGCGAGGCGATTACCGGCCCGGCCCAGTGCGCCGACCGGTGACGAGCTGAGTATGTCTGCGGCAGTGTCGGATTCGGCCCCGAGTAGCGTGATGTAGTCGGACGCCCAGCGGGCCGCCCGCTCCGCCGTGGTGACGAGTCCGGGGGCGGAACTCTCCGAGATGGCCCGGGCGAAAAGGCCTTTCGCGGCGGGGGTGGTCATCAGGGTGGTGACGGCGTTGGCGCCCGCGGATTCGCCGAAGAGGGTGACGTTGTCGGGGTCGCCGCCGAATTCGGCGATGTTGCGTTGCACCCACGCGAGGGCCGCGACCTGATCGCGGAGGCCGAGGTTGGAGTCGAAAGGCCGTTCGGGGGTGGAGAACTGGGTGAAGTCGAGGTAGCCCAACGACCCGAGTCGGTAGTTGATCGACACGTACACGACGTCGCCGCGGCGCACGAGCGACTCGCCCCCGTACAGGGCCGTCGCCGACATCCCGAGCGTGTACGCGCCGCCGTGGATGAACACCATCACCGGCCGCGCCCCCGACGTGCCGGGAGTGGCCAGCACGTTGAGCGTCAGGCAGTTCTCGCTGCTCGGCTGATATTTGCCCGGCCGCAGCGCGGTGAACTTCTTGTGCTGGACTGCGGCGTCGCCGAACTCGGTGGCGTCGAGCTCACCGGACCACGGCGCGACCGGCTGGGGTGCGCGCAACCGCAGCGGGCCGACCGGGGGAGCCGCGTACGGAATTCCCCGCCACGCGATCAGGTCGCCGACACGCCGGCCGCGGACCGCCCCGTCGGCCGTCCTCACCAGTGTGTCGGTCGTGAGAGTGTCAGACGCCATGTCGGCGACTATACGGAGACCGGACGAGCGGTCGCCCCTTCCGCCCGGTCAGCGCCTCGCCTCGAGCAGCCGCAGCCACACCTCGCTCACCGTCGGATAGGACGGGACCGCGTGCCACAGCGTGTCGAGCGGCACCTTCCCGACCAGCGCGACGGTGGCCGCGTGGATGAGTTCGCCCACATCGGTGCCCGCGAACGTCGCCCCGACCAGGGTGTCGGTGGCCCGGTCGATCACCAGCTTGGCGTGTCCGCTGAAATCGTCGCGGGCCAGCGACGAACCGGCGACGGCGATGTCGACCTCCAGGGTCTCGACGTCCACGCCCGCGTCGCGCGCCTCCTGCTCGGTGATCCCGACGGCCGAGACCTCCGGGGCGGCGAACACCACCTGCGGAACCTGTCCGTGGTCGGCGGTCGCGCGGAATCGGGTCCCGTCGAGCGGTCTACCCTCGGCGCGGGCGGCGATCACGTCGCCGCAGACGCGGCCCTGGTACTTGCCCATGTGGGTGAGCAGCGCGCGACCGTTGGCGTCTCCGACGGCGTACAACCACCCGTCCGCCGTCGTCAGATGGTCGTCGGTCGCGAGGTATCCGTGGGAGTTCAGCAGTCGCGCATCGAGGCCGAGTGCGGCGGTCGCGGGTGTGCGCCCGGTGGCCACGACGATCTCGTCCGCCACGAGGGGATCCCGGCCGGCCACGTCCAGGGTCACCGGGCCGCCGTGAATGCGGCCGATGCCGGTGTCCCGCGCATCGGGCCGCTCGACCCCGCGGAGGTCCGCCCCGAACAGGATCCGCGCGCCCTTCTTCTCCAGTGACCGGGCCACGAGTTCGCCGGCGAACGGTTCGTTCTTCGGGAGCAGTGCCCGGCCGCGCACCACCATCGTCAGTTCCTCCACGCCGAGGTCCAGCAGCCAGGTCGCGCTCTCGCAGGCCACCACGCCGCCGCCGATCACCACGGCCCGGCGCGGGATCTCCCTCAGATTGGTGGCGTCGCGCGAGATCCACGGCAACGCCGCGCGCAGGCCGGGGGTGCCGGGGACCGCCGCTGTCGTTCCGGTCGCGACGACGACGGCGTGCCGGGCACGCAGTTCCCGGGTTCCGCCGACCGTCACCGTGCGTTCGCCGGTGATGCGCGCGGAACCGCGGATGACGTCGATCCCCTGGGAGTCGGCCCACATCACCTGCGACGAGTCGTCGTGGTTGTTGGTGAACGAGTCGCGCCGTGCCAGCACGCCATCGACGTCGAGCGGGCCGGCGGACACCCCGGGCATGTTGCGCGCCGCACCGAGGACCTCACCGGGACGCAGCAGCGCCTTGCTGGGCATGCAGGCCCAGTAGGAGCATTCTCCGCCGACGAGTTCGTGTTCGATCAGCGCCACGGTGCGGTCGCTGCCGGCGATGGCGTAACTCGCCGCGTTCTCGCCCGCGGGGCCGCCCCCGATCACGATGACATCGAACTCTTCCGCGCTGCTCCCCGAGTCAGTCATGCCTGTAACGGTAAGCCGCTCGGGTGCCGGATGTCAGAGCTTCCGGCGTGCCCCTCGCGTTGTTACCGGCGGGTAGATACTGTGGCGGAATGACACGTCGGAAGATCCTGATCACCGGGGCCAGCTCGGGGCTCGGTGAGGAGATGGCGCGTCGGTTCGCGGCTCGGGGGCGGGACCTCGCGCTGTGTGCGCGGCGCCTCGAACGGCTCGAGTCCCTGAGAGACGAATTGCAGGCGGCGCATCCCGGAATCGTCGTCGCCGTCCGCGAACTCGACGTCACCGACCACGACGCCGTCGTCCGGGTCTTCGGGGCACTGCGCGACGAACTGAACGGACTCGACCGCGTCGTCGTCAACGCCGGACTCGGCAAGGGCGCGAAGATCGGTACGGGCCGGGCCGACGCCAACCTCGCCACCGCGCGCACCAACTTCGTCGGTGCGCTGTCCCAGTGCGAGGCCGCCCTCGCGATCTTCCGCGAACAGAACTCCGGCCACCTCGTGCTGGTGTCCTCGATCAGCGCCGATCGCGGACTGCCCGGACCGAAGGCGGCGTATTCCGCCAGCAAGGCGGGAGTGTCGGCCCTCGGCGAGGCGCTGACCGCGGAACTCGCGAAGAGTCCGATCGCGGTGACCACCCTGCTGCCCGGCTACATCGCCACCGACATGTCGGGTCGGGCCGGCGACAGCGCCACGATGACGGCAACCCTCGACGACGGCGTCGACGCGATGGTCGCGGCCATCGAGAAGGAGACGAGCCGCGCCGCGCTCCCGGGAATACGGTGGCGTGGAATCGACCTCGCATTGAGGTTCCTTCCTCATGCATGGACTTCCCGGTTCGTGTAGGACTGACCTATGACGACCGCCCAGGAATCCTCGTCCCTCGGCCTGCAGCGTTCACGACCACGCGTCGTCATCATCGGCGGAGGATTCGGCGGAATCTACGCGGCCCGGCGGTTTCGCGACACGGACGTCGACGTCACCCTCCTCGATCGGGGCACCAGCCACGTCTTCCAGCCGCTGCTCTACCAATGCGCGACGGGCCTGCTCTCCGAGGGGGAGATCAGCAGTCCGCTGCGCCACCTGCTGCGCGGCAACCACAATGTCCACGTCGCCCTCGGCGAGGCGCGCGCAATCGATGCCCACCGCCGGATCCTCACCGCCAGCCGATTCGACGGGTCCACGTTCGACCTCCCCTACGACTACCTGATCGTCGCGGCGGGCATGCGGCAGTCGTACCACGGACACGACGAGTACATCCAGTGGGCGCCGGGAATGAAGACCCTCGACGACGCCCTCGCCATCCGCCGAAAACTGATCTGCGCCTTCGAGATGGCCGAATCGCTGCCCACCCCGGAGGAACGCAGACCGTGGCTGACGTTCGCCGTCGCCGGCGGCGGGCCGACCGGAGTCGAATTGGCGGGCCAGATCCGGGAACTCGCGATGCACGCCCTCGCCAACGAATTCCAGTCCATCGACCCCTGCGAGGCGCGGGTGCTGCTGTTCCACGGCGGCGATCGCGTCCTTCCGTCGTTCAACCGGAAGCTGTCGGCGGCGGCGCAGCGGACCCTCGACAAGGTCGGCGTCGAAACGCACCTCGGTGTGCACGTCACCGACGTCTGCGAGACCAGCATCGAGACGACGGCGAAGAATGCGACCCACACCAAGAAGCGGTACGGGGCCCGCACGATCCTGTGGACCGCGGGTGTCGAGGCCGTGCCGTTCGCCGCGGCTCTCGCGGAGGCGTTGGGCGTGAAGCAGGTTCAGGGTGGCCGAATCGCCGTCGAACCCGATCTGACCGTGCCCGGTCACCCCAACGTGTGGGTGGTGGGAGACCTGATGTCGCTGAACGACCTCCCCGGCGTGGCCGAGGTCGCGATGCAGGGCGGCAGACACGCCGCGGGGTGCATCGCCCGCACCGTCACCGGTGGGGTGCCCGACCGCAAACCCTTCAAGTACCGCGACCTCGGGAGCGCGGCGTACATCGCCCGCAGGCACGCGCTGCTCCAGGCCGGTCCGATCCGGATGTCCGGGTTCGTCGGCTGGGTGTCGTGGGGGGTCATCCACATCGCGTTCCTCGCCGGGTACCGCAACCGGTTCGGCACCCTGCTCAACTGGGGCGTCACGCTGGCGTCGCGGACTCGCCGGGAGCGGGCCATCACCTACGGGGATCCGGAGTCGGCGCGGCAGCCCTACTCCGATCTCACGTCCAGGTCGTAGCCCTCACCAGCCCCGCGTGGTGAGCCCGTACCCGGCGAGGACGTTCTCCGCCCGCTCGCGGAGCGCCGCGCGCCCCGGACTGTCCAGGGACTCCAGCGCGAGCGTGTAGCGGCCTCCGAAGAGGCTGAGATAGGCGGACAGCCGGGTGCGGCTGGTGACGGCACCCGGGTGTACGGCGCGGGTGACGATTCCGGTGGCCCGGTGACCGCCCACCCACCCGAGCGTGTCAGGGAGCGGCCCGATGTTGGAACACAACACGTCGCGCTCGCCGGGGTTGCCGGTCAGAGCGTGCGCCACCCGGTCGGGGACCAGTTGCAGCATTTCCTCCGGGAAGCCGGCGGGACTGGTCATCGTGGGCGCGGCGAACGCCGCCCGGCTCGCCGCCCGCACGTCGGCGACCGTGGCCCACGGGGACACGTCCACCTCGACCATCGCGACGGAGTTGGCGGTGCCCGGCGCGTGGTCACGGCGGCGCAGATCCATCGGCACGCTGATCGTGAGCGGCCGGGATTCGCCGTCTTGCCGCGCCACCTCGGCCACCACGGACAGGAACAGGCTGTTGGGGGTGCCGCCTTCCCGATCGGCGACGGCGTCCCACCGGTCGGCGTCCACGTCCAGCACCGCCGACACAGGTGAGTGGCAGTGCGTGCCGGGGGACGCATTCCCACTCACGTGCAGGAAGCGGCGCAGTTCCGCGCGGCGGCTCCCGCTCACCGCGAGACCGGCGACCGCGCGCGCCGTCCCCTCCGTCACGCGGCGGGCGAGCCGGGTCGCGTCCCACACGTCCGCGACAGTTCCCGCGCCACCTCCGGGGCCGAGCGGTTGCCCGCCTTGCAGCGCGGCCGCGATGGCCGCCGCCAGACCCCGCGCGTCCGCGATCACATGCGAGCACACCAGCGACAGCACCGTGCCGCCGTCGGCCGGTCGTGCGCAGGCCAGACGCCAGCCGGGACCACGCTCGGGGTCCACCGGCAGCGCGCCCTGCTCGTCCGCCCACGCGAGGACCGTCCCGGCGTCGATCTCGGAATACTCGACGGGAAAAGAGTCGGCACGGGGCTCGAACCGGGGCCGCGCGCCGGGGATCCGCGGGCGCACCACCCGCCGGCCCAGCGGCCCCCGGGCGAGTTCCGCGGTCAGCACGTCGAGGGTCGCTGCCTCCACCCGGTCGTCGGTACGCCACAGTCCCTGCATCACGATCGGCGTTCCGAACCCCCGGTGGGTGCGCAGGAACATCTCGTCGACGACGCTCAATCGGGCGCTCACCAGCGAAGTGTACGACCGGGCGGGACCCTCGCGGCACGCCGGCCTCTGGACAACCAGCGCATACTGGAACTGCAGCGCTGTTCGGACCGCACACGGAGAACACCATGGTTAGCGTCGAGAAATGGAAGGTGTGGGGTTCCGTCGTGGAGGTCGACGTCACCGAGGGCGCCGCCCTTCCGGAGGCCGCGGCGTTGATCGCGGCCGTCATCGACGAGGCCGAATCGGTCTGCGACATCCACCGCGGCGACGCCGAGATCCACGCGGTCAACCTTTCGCAGGGCGCCCCGGTGAAGGTCAGCAGGCGAATGTCGGCACTGCTGCGTTCGGCACTGTGGGCTGCGCGGATGACAGACGGAGTGGTGAATCCGCTCGCCGCCGAATCCGCCGACGAGGACTTGATCCCCACGGTGCATCCGGCGCCCAGCTTCCTCGACGTCCAGATCGACGACGACGTCGTGTTCGCGCCGTGGGGTGCGTCTTTCGACATCACCGACACCGCGAAGGCCGACACGGTGGATCGGGCGGCGGAACTGGTCGCCCGCCAACTCGAGTGCGGGGCCGCCGTGCGTATCGGCGACGTCGTCGCGACGGCCGGCCACTGCCCGGCGGGGGGTTGGCAGATCCCGGTGCCCGGCGACGGCGAGGTGGAGTTGGTGAACGGGACCGCGATGGCGACGGCGTTCGGGCCCCCGCTCACCGAACCGCCCACCGCCACCGAATGGGAGACGGTAACGGTGATCGCCGACGACGCACTCTGGGCGTACGCGGCCGGCATGGCCGCCCTGGCCCGGGGGATCGGTGCGATCCGGTGGATCGAGCAGCACGAACTGCGTGCCCGGCTGGTGGATCGTTCGGGCCGCGTCTACACCACCGAGAGCTGGTGAATCAGGCCCGTCCGCGCTGACGGCGGTACCAGCGCACGAGACTGTCCGTCGACGAATCGCTCTGCGCGGCGGGTTCATCCGCTGCGGTCAGTACCGGCTGCAGCTCGACGGCCTGGGTCTTGCCGAGCTCCACACCCCACTGGTCGAACGAGTCGATGCCCCACACCACGCCCTCGACGAACACCTGGTGCTCGTACAGGGCGATCAGCTGTCCGATCACCGACGGCGTGAGCTTGGGCGCGAGGATCGTGGTGGACGGCCGGTTGCCGGGCATCACCTTGTGCGGTACCAGATGTTCGGGTGTGCCCTCGGCCGCGATCTCCTCGGCCGTCTTCCCGAACGCCAGGACCTTCGTCTGGGCGAAGAAGTTGCTCATCAGCAGATCGTGCATGCTGCCCGTGCCGTCGGCGGTGGGGAGGTCGTCGGTGGGCTCGCCGAAACCGATGAAGTCGGAGGGGACGAGCCGGGTGCCCTGGTGCAGGAGTTGGTAGAAGGCGTGCTGACCGTTGGTTCCCGGTTCGCCCCAGAAGATCTCACCCGTGGACGTGGGGACGGGGGAGCCGTCGGCGCGCACCGACTTTCCGTTCGACTCCATCGTCAGCTGCTGCAGGTACGCCGGGAACCGCACGAGGTCGTTGGAATACGGCAGTACCGCACGGGATTCGGCGCCGAAGAAGTTCGAGTACCACAGTCCGATCAGCCCGAGCAGCACCGGCGCGTTCTCCTCGAGCGGCGCCGTCCGGAAATGCTCGTCCACGGCGTGGAAACCGGCGAGGAACTCCGCGAACCGCTCCCGGCCGACGGCCGCCATCACCGACAGTCCGATGGCGGAATCGACCGAGTACCGGCCGCCCACCCAATCCCAGAACCCGAACATGTTGGCGGTGTCGATCCCGAACTCCGCCACCCGATCCGCGTGCGTCGAGACGGCAACGAAATGCTTTGCGACTGCATCGTTTCCGAGGCCCAGCCCGGCGAGCAGCCACCGCCGCGCGGCGGTCGCGTTGGTGAGCGTCTCGAGCGTCGAGAACGTCTTGGACGCCACGATGAACAGGGTGGTGGCCGGGTCGAGGCCCTGCAGGCTGCGCACCAGGTCGGAGGGATCGACGTTGGAGATGAACCGGACGCTGATCCCGGCGTCGGCGTAGTGCCGCAGTGCGCGGTACACCATGACCGGGCCCAGATCCGACCCGCCGATGCCGATGTTGACGACGGTCTTGATTCGCTCGCCGGTGGCGCCGCGCCATTCGCCGGAGCGCACGCGATCGGTGAAGTCACCCATGCGATCGAGGACGTCGTGGACGTCCGCCACCACGTCCTGCCCGTCGACCACCAGGGATGCGTCGGCGGGCAGCCTCAGCGCGGTGTGGAGGACGGCGCGGTCTTCCGAGGTGTTGATGTGCTCGCCCGCGAACATCGCGTCCCGGCGTGCCTCCACGTCCGCGGCCCGCGCCAGTTCGAGGAGCAACCCGAGGGTGTCGCGATCGACCCGGTGCTTGCTGTAGTCGATGTACAGATCGCCGGCGGAGACGGTGAGTTCCTGGCCGCGGGCAGGGTCCTTCTCGAAGAGTTCTCGAAGATGGACGGACTGTATTTGAGCGTGATGATCACGCAATTTCTGCCAGGCAGCGGTTCCGGTGATGTCTGAGCTCACGAGATTTGAGCTTAATGCCCGCGCGTCGAAACTTCCGTGTGAACTTCGGTGCGGCGCATGATGGACGTCATGGATGCTGTCGAACTCATACGAACCGTCCCCACCACCCTCTTCCTCGGCGGCGAGAAGCGCGACGCCGAGAACGGCGCCACTTTCACCGTTTTCGACCCGGCCACCGGTGACGCCCTCACCGAGGTCTCGGACGCCAGCCCTGCCGACGCGATGAAAGCGCTCGACGCCGCGGTCGCGGCAGCGGGCGAGTGGGCGGCGACTCCGGCGCGGGAGCGGGGGGAATTGCTGCGCGCGGTGTTCGAGAAGATCACCGCGCGGGCCGACGACTTCGCCCTGCTGATGACGCTGGAGATGGGCAAGGCGCTGCCGGAGAGCGCGGCGGAGGTGAAATACGGCGCCGAATTCTTCCGGTGGTTCAGCGAGGAAGCCGTGCGCATCGCCGGCCGCTACACACCGGCTCCCGCGGGCAATGGACGCATTCTCGTCACCAAGCAACCCGTCGGGCCCTGTCTGGCGATCACGCCCTGGAACTTCCCGCTCGCGATGGGCACCCGCAAGATCGGGCCCGCCCTGGCCGCGGGCTGCACGATGATCGTCAAACCCGCCTCCGAGACCCCGCTGACGATGCTGCTGCTCGCCGACGTCATGGCGGACGCGGGGCTGCCGAAGGGCGTGCTGTCGGTGCTGCCGACGTCGAAGTCGGGGGAGGTGACCGGTCCGCTGCTCGACGACCCGCGACTGCGGAAGCTCACGTTCACCGGCTCGACCGGCGTCGGACGGATGCTCGTCGAGAAGTCGGCGAAGGGGCTGCTGCGCACCTCCATGGAACTCGGCGGAAACGCGCCCTTCGTGGTGTTCGACGACGCGGATGTCGACAAGGCGGTGGCGGGCGCCGTCCTCGCCAAGATGCGCAACGGCGGCGAGGCCTGCACCGCGGCCAACCGTTTCCACGTCGCGAACAGCGTGCGCGAGGAATTCACCACCAAGCTCGTCGACAAGCTGTCGTCGTACACACTCGGCCCGGGCACGGACCCCGACACGACGCTCGGCCCGCTCATCAACGCGGATCAACTCGAGAAGGTCGGGGAACTGGTGCAGGACGCCGTCGGCGCGGGCGCCCGGGTGCGGCTCGGCGGCGTCGCGCCGGAAGGTCCGGGCTACTTCTACCCGGCGACTGTGCTGGACGAGATCCCCGCCCAGGCCCGGATCCTGAAAGAGGAAGTGTTCGGACCGGTGGTCGCGATCGCCGGATTCGACACCGAGGAGGAGGGGGTCGCCGCGGCAAACGACACCGAGTTCGGTCTGGCGTCGTACATCTTCACAAAAGATCTGGATCGTGCACTCCGCGTCGCCGACGCCATCGAATCGGGGATGGTCGGCGTCAACCGCGGGGTCATCTCGGACACCGCTGCCCCCTTCGGCGGCGTCAAAGCATCAGGCTTCGGGCGCGAAGGGGGCAGTGAAGGCATCGAGGAGTACCTGGACACCAAATACGTGGCACTCGAGCCGTGACGACCGCTGTCGGTGAACGGGCGGGCCGCTTCGGCGAACTCGGTGATCGAGGACGAACTCAGTGACCGAGGCGGCCGCGCCCGAGGCGCAGCAGCAGCATGGCGAGCGTGTGGCCTTCCTGGCCGAGCTCGTTGAACCGCTCGAGCACCTTCATCTCACGGCTGTGGACGAGGCGGGGACCGCCGGACGCCATCCGGGTGCGCCCGATGAGCTGTGAGACCTCCGCGCGGCGCTTGATGGCGGCGAGAATCTCGGCGTCGAGCTTGTCGATCTCCTGGCGGAGTACCTCGATCTCGGCCTCGCTGGTGGGAACAGCGGTGTCCTTGGCGGCTGATGCGACGGTCTGAGTGCTCATTGGTTCGTCTCCCTCTTGTCAGAACTTGGATCGTTGTTATGGCTCGAGTCGTTACCGATCCAGGCTCGTTTGACGAAAAAAGCCCCGGATCCGGTGCGGACCTCGGGGCTCGTGAGCTGTTCAGTTCACGGGCACCGGAGGCCGGTACCCGTAAAAAAATCGCCACAGGGGGCGCGACGACGGTCTGAACATGTGTACCAGTTTGCCATGGCGGTACCGCGCAGGCCAAGCGGCTGTGACGCTGTCGGTACACGCCGGTAAGTTTGATAGGCGATGAACACTATCTCCGGCACGGCTTCTCCCACGAGCGTCGAGACCACTCCGCGCGCCGCCACTCCCGCCCGCGCAGGTTCCGACGCCCTCTTGCAGGGCCTCAACCCACAGCAACGGGAAGCGGTCGTGCACGCCGGTTCTCCGCTGCTGATCGTCGCGGGTGCAGGCTCGGGCAAGACGGCGGTGCTCACCCGGCGCATCGCCTATCTGCTGGCAGAGCGGGGGGTGATGCCCGGTCAGATCCTGGCCATCACGTTCACCAACAAGGCCGCCGCGGAGATGCGGGAGCGGGTCGCCCACCTCGTCGGGCCCCGCGCCAACAGCATGTGGGTGTCCACGTTCCACTCGAGTTGCGTGCGGATCCTGCGGGCCCAGGCGGCGCTGCTGCCCGGTCTCAACTCGAACTTCTCCATCTACGACGCGGACGATTCGCGGCGCCTGCTGACGATGATCGCCAAGGATCTGAACATCGACACCAAGCGCTATTCGGCGCGACTGCTCGCCACCCACATCTCGAATCTCAAGAACGAACTCGTCGATCCGGAGCAGGCGAGCGCCGACGCCGACAAGGAGCCGGCGGAACTGCCGAGGTTGATCGCCAAGGTGTACGGGCACTACCAGCAGCGGTTGCGCTCGGCGAACGCGCTGGACTTCGACGACCTGATCGGCGAGACGGTCGCGATGTTGCAGGCGTTCCCGCAGGTGGCGGAGTACTACCGCCGCCGCTTCCGCCACGTGCTGGTCGACGAGTACCAGGACACGAACCACGCCCAGTACATGCTGGTGCGTGAGCTGGTCGGCGGAATCGCGGACGGCGAGGACGCGGACCAGCGGGTCGCCCCCGCCGAGCTGTGCGTGGTGGGTGACGCGGATCAGTCGATCTACGCGTTCCGCGGTGCCACGATCCGCAACATCGAGGAGTTCGAGCGCGACTACCCGGACGCCCGGACCATCCTCCTGGAGCAGAACTACCGCTCCACCCAGAACATCCTGTCGGCGGCCAACTCGGTGATCTCGAAGAACACCGGTCGCCGCGAGAAGCGGCTGTGGACCGACTCCGGCGAGGGCGAGCTCATCACCGGCTACGTCGCGGACAACGAGCACGACGAGGCGTCGTTCGTGGCGTCCGAGATCGACAAGCTCGTCGACTCCGGCGACGCCAAGTTCGGCGACGTCGCGGTGTTCTACCGCACCAACAACTCGTCCCGTGCCCTGGAGGAGATCTTCATTCGGCTCGGCGTGCCGTACAAGGTCGTCGGCGGCGTGCGGTTCTACGAGCGCAAGGAGGTGCGCGACGTCGTCGCGTATCTCCGGGTCCTTGCGAACGAGGACGACACCGTCAGCCTCCGCCGGATCCTCAACACCCCGCGCCGCGGCATCGGAGACCGCGCCGAGGCGTGCGTGGCCGTGCACTCCGAGCAGCGGGGCATCAGCTTCGCCGAGGCGCTGCGCGACGGTGGGGAGGGCCGGGTGCCGCTGCTGAACACCCGCTCCCAGAAGGCCATCGCGGCCTTCCTCGAGCTCATGGACGGACTGCGGGTCCTGCTGCCACCCGAGACGACCGCCGACGACGTCGTGCCCGATCAGCTCGGCGACATCGGTGACGTGGTCGAGGCCGTCCTGGAGCGGACGGGCTACCGCGCCGAGCTCGCGGCGAGCAGCGACCCCCAGGACGGGGCGCGACTCGACAACCTCAACGAACTCGTCAGCGTGGCCCGTGAGTTCAGCTCCGATGCGCGGAACGCGGCCGGACTCGTCGAACCGCCCGAGGACGGCGACGTCGACGCCCGCGACGGCGAGCCCGACCCCGGTTCCCTCGCCGCCTTCCTCGAACGGGTCTCCCTGGTCGCCGACTCCGATCAGCTGCCCGACAACGACGAGGGCGTCGTCACCCTGATGACCCTGCACACCGCGAAGGGGCTCGAGTTTCCCGTCGTCTTCGTCACCGGGTGGGAAGACGGCCAGTTCCCGCACATGCGGGCGCTCGGCGACCCCGCCGAGCTGTCGGAGGAGCGGCGGCTCGCGTACGTGGGCATCACCCGTGCCCGGCAGCGGCTGTATCTGACCCGCGCGGTCATGCGGTCGGCGTGGGGTCAGCCCATCCAGAACCCCGAGTCACGGTTCCTGCAGGAGATCCCGTCGGACCTCCTGCACTGGCGTCGCGAGGACCCGGGACCGCGTATCGGTTCGGGCGGCGCGATCGGCGGCGGCCGGGCGCGGGGATCGGGGTACGGCGGTCAGGGCTTCGGCGGCGGCTCCGGGTACGGCGGCGGTTCGGCCGGCACCCCGAGTTTCGGTGCCGCGCGCTCCCGCAACAACAACCTCGTGCTCGCGGTCGGCGACCGCGTCAGCCACGACAAGTACGGCCTCGGCACGGTTCTCGAGACCAAGGGCGCCGGCCCGACGGCGACGGTCACGATCGACTTCGGTAGCGCGGGCAAGGTCCGGCTGATGCTGATCGGTGGCGTCCCGATGGTCAAGCTGTAGAGACACGAAAACGACTGCGGCGCATGCATTGCATGCGCCGCAGTCGTATTGGTTCGGGTGGTGCGGGGAGAGGTCCGGTCAGTCCATCTCGGGGCCGAGGCTGATGCCGCGGGAGGCCAGCCAGGGCAGGGGATCGATCTTGTTCTCGCCGGCGAGGTGAACCTCGAAATGCAGGTGCGGGCCGGTGGAGAAGCCGCGGTTGCCGACAGTCGCGATCTGGTCGCCCGCCATGACCTTCTGGCCGACGGTGACGGTGGAGGTGTTGATGTGGCCGTAGACGGTGATGGTGCCGTCGGCGTGCTTGAGGCGGACCCACATGCCGAATCCGGACGCCGGACCCGAGTCGATGACCTCGCCGTCGGCGACGGCCACGATGGGGGTGCCGATGGGGGCGGCGATGTCGACGCCCGCGTGCAGGGTGCCCCAGCGGGTTCCGAAGTTGGAGGTGAACGTTCCGACCGCGGGAAGTACGAACAGCGGGCGGCGGGCAGCCGCTTCGCGGGCGGCGCGCTCTTCGCTGAAACGCTGTCCCTTGGCGAGGAGGTTGCTGAACTGCGACAGGTCGGTCGGGTTCGCGATGTTGAGGACCTGCGGCGCGCTGGAGTCGGACGCGGCGGTGTCGGCGACCGTGGAGAACTGCGCGGCCTGCGGCTCGGCGGTGGTTCCGATGGCGCTCGACTCGTCACTGGCGAGGGCGACCTCGGAGTGATCGGAGGAGCTGGAGGATCCGTTGGTGATGGCGGCCTGGCCGGCGGCGACTACGGCGCCGGCGGCGACAGCGAGGACTGCGGCGCGACCTTTGAGAGCGGAGGGGGGAGTCGGGATGCGGTGGGCTCCGCGGCGGGAGTGGGAGGGTGTGCCCTCGAAGGACTCGGAACCGCTGCGGGGGGTGAAGCCGGGAATCTCGGACTCGGTGTCGACGGTCTCGAAGCCGGTGGGGGCGTCGACGCTGTCGGTGGTGGAGCGGGGGGACTGCGAATTGCGGAAGAACATGCGCGAGATCTCAGAACTGTCGGTCTCGGGATAATGCTCGACCGACCTCGGGGGATGCGTGGGCGTGACTTCGTCCTTGTGACCCCGCAACTCGTCATCGTGGTGACTCACAAAACGGCTGGCCGTGAACTGGCTGCGATGGTGCATACGCCCGTCCGTCCTCCTGCTCGTGACCTGCCTGTGACTTAGACTTGGCGACGGTAACGAAACGGTTGCGATGCGCGCAACCTGTAACGCGGAGGAACGGCTACATGTGACGGGCATCACAAACTGAGCTGGGGAAACGTCGAACCCACTTTTCGTCTCGGTTCAATCTCGCACGCCGCGGGCGCGTGTCACATCCCGGGGTAGGTGGTGGGAAAGCGCTAGCGTCGGCCTGTGGCGTCATCTACTCGATCCCCGGACGGGCGTAGAGCCGAGCCCGAACGCATTCCCTCGTCCGGCGGCACCGGCTCGACGGTTCTGGAGGAACCCGATCCCGCACGGGCCCGGCGGGGATGCATCGTCGCGGTCGTCCTGGGTCTCGTCGGGGGTCTGGGAGTGGCGTCGGCGCCCGTTCTGCAGGCGGTCCGATCGGTGGACGGAACGGCCGCCCCGTCCGGGATCGGCTCGGCCGCACTGTGCGCCGCCGTATTCGCCGTCGCCGCGCCCGTAATCGCCGTCCTGGCCGTAGTGGCCCGGCGCACCGCGGTGGCGGGCGCGGTGTTGGCTGGCGCCGGCGCGGTCTCCATCGGCGCCGCCGTGCTCGACACGCAGCTGTGGACCGACGCCATCGACGCCAATCGGCTCGAACTCTTCCGGCCGGCGACGGCGGCCGAACTCGCCGCCGGGTCGGGTGCGTACGCGGCGCTCGCCGGGCACGTCCTCGTCGCCGCCGCCGGCCTGCTCGGCATGGTCACGGTGCACCGGATGTCCCTGACGGACGGGTACGGCGACGCCCGCAGTTCCGAACAGGTAGGGCGGGCCACGGGCGCCCGGGTGGGTTTCCTGCCGTCCGCCGTCGCGGTGGCCGCGGCCGTCGTGCTCGTCGGCGCCCTGTTCGCTCCCGCGTTCGTGTCCGAGGATCCGGTGGTCCTCGTCCAGACGGTCGTCGAATCGGATCTCGCCGCGTCTGCCGGTGCCGGCCTGGTGGCCGCGGCAATTCTGATCGTCGTCGCCTCCGCGCTGGCGTCCATCTCGCCACCCGTCGCGTCCGGCGCCCTCGTCGGGGCAGGACTGTGCGCGCTCGGTGTGGTCGGCACCCGCCTGGTCGCCGGGCTCGCCGCCGGTGAGCGGATCCAACCCGGGCCCGGCGCGGTGTGGGGGACCGTCGGCGCCGGCGTCCTCGTTGTGGTCGGATTCTTCCTCCCGATGATCGACCGGGCTCGCGACGCCAGGATCGCGAAGACGCTCGCCGCCACGTCACCCTCCGCTCCGGCGCCGGGCGTGCCGGGGAAGGCGGGCGCCGTCACGCCGTCCGCGAAGGGCGTCGCCAAGGCGGCGCTGCGGGCCGAAGCCGCCGCGGCGCGCGCCCGCATCGCCCGATGGCACGTCGCCGCAGGCATCGCCGGAATCGTCACCACCGTGCTCGCCGCCGCCGGGGCGCTGCTGCCCGTCCTCGACACTCCCGCGGGCATCGCCCGCCCCGACGTCTACGCCACCCGGGTCGTGCTCGTCGCCGCGCTCGTCCTCGTGGTCGGCTGCGTGTGGTTGCTGCTGTCGGAATTCGCGTCCGCCGTCCGACCTGCGGTCGGGGTGCTGTGGGTGACGATCCCGTTCTCCGTCGCCGCGGTGTCGCAGTCCGTGGTGCTCGCCACCGACGTGCCGGGAATCGGTGCCGGAGTGGGCGCCGTCCTGCTGTGGGGCGCGGCCGTCACGGCCGGAATCACCGGAGTGCTGACGTGGTTCGCCGGTTCGGCGGAACGGGAGGAGATCGACACCTCCGAGGAACCGTCCACGTCGATCGCGGTCCTCGCCGTCGGCGGTCTCGGCGCGGTCGCCGCGGTCGCCGGACTGGGACTGCCGCTCTTCCACGGGACCGACGCGCGCGGCGACGAGTACGCCCCCGCGTCGTTCGCGGAGGTCCCGTGGAACCTCGACGTGTGGGGCCGCGTCCTGCTGGGCGTCGCGGTGGTCCTGGCCGTGATCGTCGCCTCACGATCCCGGCCCGCCCGGGCGGTTGCGCTGCTGGTCGGTTCGGCCGTCGCCGTGGGGGTATACGTGCTGTCGTGGCCGCTCACCGCCGCGAGGGTGACCAATCCCGCAGTGGGGGCCGGTGTCGTCCCGGCAACAGTGGGCATAGTGTTGATTACGGCTGCCGCGGCCCTCACGACACGCAGCCGAAATCGGTGAGGTCCGCCCCGTGTTCAGCGGTGAGGCCCGCCTCAGTGCTTCTGGTGAGGCTCGCCTCAGTGCTTCTCGTGAGGCTCGCCTCAGTGCGTGATCTCGCGTGATGTGGACCACATAGCAGACACGCGGGCGCGGACCGGGCCCGGCAACTGGTTAAAGTCCAAAACAGACCCGCTCCTACCCCTCGAGCGGGCGTCAACGCAGACGAGACGGTGAGCAGATGGATCTCTTCGAATACCAGGCGAAGGAACTCTTCGCCAAGCACGAGGTGCCGACTTCGGCTGGACGTGTTACCGACACGGTCGCCGGTGCACGCGAGATTGCCGAAGAAATCGGCAAGCCCGTGATGGTCAAGGCGCAGGTCAAGGTCGGCGGCCGCGGCAAGGCGGGCGGCGTCAAGTACTCCGCCGACGCAGATGCAGCGCAGGCCAACGCCGAGGCGATCCTGGGCCTCGACATCAAGGGTCACGTCGTCAAGAAGCTGCTGGTCGCAGAGGCGAGCGACATCGCCGAGGAGTACTACATCTCCTTCCTGCTCGACCGCACCAACCGCACCTACCTGGCGATGTGCTCGGTCGAGGGTGGCGTCGAGATCGAGGTCACCGCCGAGGAGAACCCCGACGCCCTCGCGAAGATCCCCGTGGACGCCGTCAAGGGCGTCGACCTCGCGTTCGCGCGCAGCATCGCCGAGGCAGGAAAGCTGCCCGCCGAGGTGCTCGACGCAGCGGCCGTGACGATCCAGAAGCTGTGGGAGGTCTTCATCAACGAAGACGCTCTCCTCGTCGAGGTCAACCCGCTCGTCCGCACGCCGGACGACCAGATCCTCGCTCTCGACGGCAAGGTCACGCTGGACGAGAACGCCGCGTTCCGTCAGCCCGGCCACGAGGCGTTCGAGGACAAGGACGCCACCGACCCGCTCGAGCTCAAGGCCAAGGAAAACGACCTCAACTACGTCAAGCTCGACGGTGAGGTCGGCATCATCGGTAACGGCGCCGGTCTGGTCATGTCGACCCTGGACGTCGTTGCCTACGCAGGTGAGAAGCACGGTGGCGTGAAGCCGGCCAACTTCCTCGACATCGGTGGCGGCGCCTCCGCAGAGGTCATGGCGAACGGCCTGGACGTCATCCTGAACGACGCGCAGGTCAAGAGCGTGTTCGTGAACGTTTTCGGTGGCATCACCGCGTGTGACGCGGTCGCCAACGGCATCGTCGGCGCCCTGAAGACGCTGGGTGACGAGGCCAACAAGCCGCTGGTCGTCCGTCTGGACGGCAACAACGTCGAAGAGGGTCGTCGCATCCTCGCCGAGGCCGCTCACCCGCTGGTCACGGTCGTCGGAACCATGGACGAGGCTGCCGACAAGGCTGCCGAGCTGGCCTTCGCCGCAAAGTAAAGGGACTCAAAAAACATGGCTATCTTCCTGACCAAGGACTCCAAGGTCATCGTCCAGGGCATCACCGGCGGCGAGGGCACGAAGCACACCGCGCTGATGCTCAAGGCCGGCACCCAGGTCGTCGGCGGTGTCAACGCCCGTAAGGCCGGCACCACCGTGACCCACGACGGCGGCGTCGAACTGCCCGTCTTCGGCACCGTCGCCGAGGCCATCGAGAAGACCGGCGCGGACGTCTCGATCGCGTTCGTTCCCCCGGCCTTCGCCAAGGACGCCATCGTCGAGGCCATCGACGCGGAGATCCCGCTGCTCGTGGTCATCACCGAGGGCATCCCGGTCCAGGACTCGGCGTACGCCTGGGCGTACAACGTCTCCAAGGGCAACAAGACCCGCATCATCGGACCCAACTGCCCCGGCATCATCACCCCGGGCGAGTCGCTGGTCGGCATCACCCCGGCCAACATCGCCGGCACCGGCCCGATCGGTCTCGTCTCCAAGTCGGGCACGCTGACCTACCAGATGATGTTCGAGCTGCGTGACTTCGGCTTCTCCACCGCCATCGGCATCGGCGGCGACCCGGTCATCGGCACCACCCACATCGACGCCATCGAGGCGTTCGAGAAGGACCCCGAGACCAAGGTCATCGTGATGATCGGCGAGATCGGTGGCGACGCCGAGGAGCGTGCCGCCGACTACATCAAGGCCAACGTCACGAAGCCGGTCGTCGGCTACGTCGCGGGCTTCACCGCCCCCGAGGGCAAGACCATGGGCCACGCAGGCGCCATCGTCTCCGGCTCCTCGGGCACCGCGCAGGCCAAGAAGGACGCCCTCGAGGCTGCCGGCGTGAAGGTCGGCAAGACGCCGTCCGAGACCGCTGCGCTCGCTCGCGAGATCCTGCAGAGCCTGTCCGTCCAGGCCTAGGCCCTTCGGGCTCGTGCGCCTTTCTGGTAGCTCCTGCTACCGGAAGGGCGCACGGGTCGTTCAGGCGTCGACCCACATCTCTCCGGCCGGATCGAGTGTCCCCGTCCCCGACGTGACGGCAGCGACCAGATCGGCCAGTTCGGCAGAGTCCCGCGCCGCGAGCGTGAGGACCGCGGCTTCTGCGTACGCCGTGTCGACCACGACGACGCCCCGCCCACGCAGTTCCGCCTCGACGCGTCCCGCGTCCGCGTGCCCGACCGCGAGGGTGTACAGGTGGCGACGCTCTCTGCGGACGAGCGGAGCCGCATCCAGGGCGGCGGCCACCGCGCCCGAGTAGGCGCGCACCAGCCCGCCCGCCCCCAGTTTGATTCCCCCGAAGTACCGCGTCACGACCACCGCGACGTCGACGAGATCCCGGGCCTTGAGCACCTGCAGCATCGGAATGCCCGCGGTGCCACCGGGTTCGCCGTCGTCGCTTGCGCGCTCGACCCGGTCGCTGGGTCCGTTGCCGACGATGTATGCCGAACAGTGATGTCGCGCATCGGGATACGCGCGCCGCTGATCGTCGACGAACGCCTGCGCCGCGTCCGTGTTCTCGACCCGACGCAGGGCGGCGATGAACCGTGAGTGCTTCACCTCCGTCTCGAGGGTGAGATCGGCGGTGCGGGGAGCGAGGGTGAACGGCACCGGACCATTCTCTCCCGCGCTGTTCGCCGCGTCGCGGCCGCGGCGCAGGGCAGTGACCGACGGGTATCCGTAGGCTCTCACCTGTGCCTCGATATCTCGTAATCTCCGGTATGTTCTGGCACTATCCACGACGCGAATTGGTGAGCTGCGGAATGCTTTTGGCCCGTCGGTTAGGAGGACGCGCAGGGCGGGCTTTGGGGGTTGGTTGGTTTCTCGGCGAACCGGTTTCGGGAGATTGAACTGTGTTCGTGGACCTCGGCGCCCCTGGCTGGGCCGGTCGGGAGACTGAACTGTGTTCGTGGACCTCGGCGCCCCTGGCTGGGCCGGTCGGGAGAGCTGCTGGCATCATTGTCCGGCCGGTTGTATACAGCTGTGGTTGAGGCAGTTTCAACGCTGGCTTCTTCAGCGCCGGTTTCGGGGCGATACCGCCGCACGGTGGGGGAAGGGGTCATCGGTGAGGACCTCGGGAGGTCGCGGTTGTTCTTCTGCCGCGGGAGTGCTCGCTGGTCGTGAATCACGCCCGGCATGACCAGGCCGGGATCGACTGCGCCGCGGCAGTTCGCGTTCACCACCCGCCCGTGTACGGCGGTCGACGACGCGACCGGCGAGCCGATCGGCCTCGGCGACGTAGACATCCGGGTGGGGTGGCAGGGTCATGTCGCCGCGGCCCGTCTCGCGTGGCATCCGCGCTATCCGGATGGGGTCTACGTGCCGTCGTGGGTGACCCGGGTGGTGACGGCGCAGGTGGTGGCGACCCTGCAGACCCTGGCATACCGAGACACCGCGATCACGGCGCTCTCTCAGCGTTTCGACCCGGCCACCGGTCGTCTGACCACACCCACCTCCGCCGCCGACTTTGTTCCGGCGGGCTTCGCCCGGGGAGCACTGCGCCAGCTCGCCGCACACGCCCGCCGCATCGACGGTGTGCCGGCCGGCCGGTTGCGGATCACCGACGTCCAGGGTCCGCCGCAGACCAACGCGACGGCCCGACTGTCGGCCGCCGATCGGCAGCTCGCGCAGCTTGCCGTGGCAGGCGGTGAGCTGGTGTTGACGGTGAAGCTGCCCACCAGCCCAACACCGGCCGGGCGGGCGCAGTGGCCCATCCCCGCCGACGACCTGAAACCGAGGACCTGAAATCGGCCTCCGTCGCGGTCGGAGTCGACTGGTCCCCGTCGACTCTGGGTGCCGCCGCCATCACCGCCGAAAACCTTGACGGGTCGTCCTCGGATTACCAGGGTTGGACCTACGACGACCGCGGCCTCGGGATCAAACTGGCACGCCTGCAAGCCGGAGGCCAAATGCTGCACCGCAAGGCAGCCCGGTTGACGCAACTCGCCGCCACCGCTCTACTCGAGGTCCGCGCACAGCTCGAGGAGATGATCGCCGTCCTCGACGCCCACCGCACCGCGGTAGGCGCCGAGAGCGGCGAGATCAACCGGGAACTCGAATTCCACTTCGCCCACCAGGTCACCGACTACGCCGCCGCGGGCACGGACGGGCCAACAACAACCGGGCCGCGCAGTCCGCCCGCCGCCACGGTCGCCGCGCTCGCATACCGCCGCCGGCGTCGGAAGCATGTTCCTGCATCACAAGCGTCGGTGTGGGACACGGTCAAACCCACACCACCGCACGGTGATGCGGGTAGCCGTGGCGCACGTCCATCTCAGGCGCCCGCCACACCGGTGGCGGATAGTATGAGATGTACGTAGACGCTAGCGTCGGAAGAGCGCACGCCGACGACCACTTGTCGACTAGGAGAAGTCATGACGTTCACGCCCGGAGGGCCGAATTACGGGCCGCCCGCGCAACCGACTGCAGGGGGAGATTCGAAAGGCCTGGGCTTCTTCCTTCTGATCGGTGTCGCCGCCCTCGGTGTCCTCAACCTGCTGCTCGGGTTCGCGCCGTACGCCACCTTGGCTCGCGAGTCCGTGAACTCGTTCGAAGCCAACACGGACGGGCTCGGACTTCTGTTCCTCGGCGGTCTGCTCGCGGCGGTGTCCCTCCTCCCGAAGCAGTCCTACGCGGGCGCGGCAGCCGCGGCGTCCGTCGCCGGCTGGGTGCTCGCGCTGTTCGTCTACCTCAACGTCGACGCGGACTCCGGTTGGGGCGCAATCGCGATCCTCGTTCTCGGGTTCATCCAGTCGGCGGTCGCGGTCGCGGCCGTGCTGTTCGACCTCGGCGTGCTCAAGCAGCCTGCACCCCGGCCCGCCGCGACCGCGGGTTACGGTCAGCCGGGCCAGGCTCCGCAGGGGTACGGCCAGAGTGGCTCGCAGGGTTACGGTCAGGCTCCGCAGTCGTACGGGCAGCAGCCGCAGGGCGGCTACGGCCAGGGCGTTCCGCAGGGTTACGGACAGCAGCAGGGGCAGGGGCAGGCGCAGCCCGGCTACGGCCAGCCGAATCAGCCATACGGCCAGCAGGGTTACGGTCAGGCCCCGCAGGGGCAGCCGTCGCAGAGCCAGCCGGGATACGGTCAGGGTTACGGCCAGCCGTCGCAGCCCCAGCAGGGTTACGGATCCGGCGCGAGTGCCGGATCCACGTCGTACGACGCCCCGACCACCGCATACCAACAGCCCCAGTACCCGGGGTACTCGCAGCCGTCGACCCCGTCTCAGCCGTCGCAGACCACGGGAACCCCCGGCTCGCAGTACCCGGCCGGGACGAGTTACGGCTCCGCACAGCACGCGGCACCGGCATATGGCTCGCAGCCGGAGTCCTCGCCGGTGGAGCGCACGCTGGAATACGGCGAGCAGCCGTCCACCGAGGCGCAGCAGGCGGAATCGGCGGAGAAGCCCGAATCGGAGGGGCACAGCGCGCCGACCCAGGCATTCGACACGCGTGCCGACAGGGACGACAAGTAGCGGCCCAACCAGCAGGTGGCCTCTGACCGAGCGTGGTCGGAGGCCACTTCTGTGCGGCGCGCCTGACCGCTGTCGCGGCGTCGGAGTGCCACTCTCGAGGGGATGAGTTCTTTGGTTGATCGTGTGCAGCGCGCCGCACAGGGTGGTGCGCGCCGCCGGGCCGGCGGTGTCGACGAGCCGCGCGCCCGCACTGTCGACGGGCGCCGCGCGGGTCGTGGCGACGAGCGGCGCGCGCCGCGTCAGCGACCCGTGCCCGACACCGACGAGGCGCGTGCGCTGCTCGCGGTGGCGTTCCGGCCGGCGGGGGTCACCGTCGTCCTGCTGTCCGCTCTGATCGTCGTCACCCTCGTGGTGGCGAACAGCGACCTCACCGGAACGTTCGGCGCCATCGCCGCGTCGTGGCTGGCGATTCACCAGGTGCCGGTGACCATCGACGGCACGACCCTCGGTGTCCTTCCGCTGATCCCGACCGCGGGGATGGTGTGGGCGGTGGCCCGCGGATGCGCTGCGGTGGTGGATCCGGCGTCGTCGCGGCGGCACGCCCTGCGGGTGATCGGCGCCGCGGTGGCGGGTCCGCTGGTGGTGACGGCCATCGCCCTCGCCGTCATCGCGGATGCGTCGGCGGTGATCCCGTTGTCGTCGCCGAACACGCTCGCCGCGTTCGGGTGGGTGCTGTTCGTGCATGGGCTCGCGGCGTCGATCGGCGTGACGGTCGCGATGTGGCCGACGCTACGTGCGGCGGTTCCGTCGTGGGTCCGGGACGCGGTGCGGCCGGGACTGCGTGCGATGGCGGCGATTCTCGGGGCGGGCGCGCTCGTGGTCACGATCTCGCTGGTGATGGAGTGGTCGACGGTCGGTCTGCTGCTCGAACGTGGCGACGGTGTCGTCGGAACGCTCGGACTGACGATCCTGTCGGTGCTGTACCTGCCGAATGTCGTGTTGGGTGCCGCGGCCGCGGTGATGGGAGGGACCGCGCAGATCGGGGACGTCTCGGTCAGTGTTTTCGGGAACGTGGGTGGTTCGCTGCCACCGTTGCCGCTGCTCGGCGCCGTGCCGGATGGTGTGGCGGGTGGCGCGTGGCCTGCCCTGTTGGTGATTCCGCTGCTGATCGGGGTGATGCTCGGACGCGACTGCGGGCGCCGGGTCGCCGGGCAGGAAGCCCTGTTCACCGTGCTGACCGCCGCGGCGGGTGCAGGCGTCGTGACGGCGGTGCTCGGTTTCGGGTCCGGCGGCCGGCTCGGCGCCTTCGGGGCGGTCGAACTGAACTGGTGGGCGTTCGGGCTGCTCACGTTCGCGTGGCTCGGACTCGCCGGGGCAGTGACGGCCGTGATCGTGGCCTGGATCCGGAGCAGGGGCGCTGAGGACGAGGACGAGGACGACGCAGAAGACGAGGAGCCGCATCTCCCCGGCGCGGAGGAGGTCCCGGCGATCGCCGCCCCGGCCGTCGAGGAGCCGGAGGTGCCCGCCGGTGCCGCGGCGAGCCGGGTGATCGAGGCCGAACTCGTCGACGACACCGCAGCGCCGGCAGCGCCCATCGCACCGCAGGACACCGGCGTCGAAGCGGACGTCGTGGTGGACGCGGAGGTCGAGGAAGACGTGTCGGCGGAAGATCCCGACAGTCCCGCCGACTCCGGCGAGACGCCCGAATCAGACCTGCCCCGAAGGCCCGCAACCCCCAGCGACTAGGCTCTTGGTCGGTCCACGATGCGACCGCCCCCGTTTTCACCCGTCTTTCGATTCAACCCGGCCTTTCGATTTGTTCAGGAGTAGAGCGCTGACTTCCTCGCGTGACCACCTGAGGCCCACGACCGGTTCGCCGGTGACGTCCGAGCCCGTGCGGATCGTCGTACTCGCATCCGGCGCGGGAACTCTCCTGAGGTCGCTGATCGAGGCAAGCCACGCCGACGGGTATCCCGCCGAGATCGTCGCCGTCGGCGTCGACCGCGACTGCGACGCCATCCGGCACGCCGAATCCGCAGGCATCACCCACTTCCGGATCGGGCTCCGTGACTACGCCGACCGCTCCGCCTGGGATGTCGCCCTGACGGAGGCCGTCGCGGCGCACCAGCCGTCGCTCGTGGTGTCCGCGGGGTTCATGAAGATCCTCGGACCCGCCTTCCTGGACCGGTTCGGCGGTCGCATCATCAACACGCATCCGGCGTTGCTGCCCGCCTTTCCCGGCGCGCATGCGGTCCCCGACGCGTTGGCGTACGGGGTGAAGGTGTCGGGTTCGACCGTCCACCTCGTGGACGCGGGTGTGGACACCGGCCCGATCCTGGCGCAGGAACCCGTACCGGTGCTCGACGGCGACGACGAGTCGACCCTGCACGAGCGCATCAAGACTGTGGAGCGACGGTTGTTGGCGGATGTCATCGCCGCTGTCGCCACCCGTGGAGTTGTTTCCGATGGACGAAAGGCCGTGATCCCCAGTGAGTGAACGCAAGGCAGTACGCCGAGCGCTCGTCAGCGTCTACGACAAGACCGGTCTGGTCGAACTGGCTACGGGCCTGCACAAGGCAGGCGTCGAGCTCGTGTCGACAGGATCGACGGCAGCGAAGATCGCCGACGCCGGCATCCCGGTCACCCCCGTCGAGGCGCTGACCGGCTTCCCCGAATGCCTCGAGGGCCGGGTCAAGACCCTGCATCCGCGGGTGCACGCGGGCGTCCTCGCGGACACCCGGAAGCCGGAGCACCTCGCGCAGCTCGAGGAACTCGGCATCGAGGCGTTCCAGCTCGTGATCGTGAACCTGTACCCGTTCACGCAGACGGTCGCCTCGGGTGCGACCCCCGACGAGTGCGTCGAGCAGATCGATATCGGCGGTCCGTCCATGGTGCGCGCCGCCGCGAAGAACCACCCGTCGGTCGCCGTCGTGGTGGATCCCGCCCGCTACGACGACGTGCTCACGGCCGTCACCGGCGGCGGTTTCACGCTGCCCGAGCGCACCGCCCTCGCCGCGCAGGCGTTCCAGCACACCGCGTCGTACGACGTCGCGGTCGCCAGCTGGATGACGTCCGCTCTGGTCGAATCCGGTGATTCGCAGTTCCCCGAGTGGGTGGGCGCCACCTGGGATCGGTCGGCTGTCCTGCGGTACGGCGAGAACCCGCACCAGGCCGCCGCGCTGTACGTGAACCCCGCCGCTCCTGCGGGTCTCGCCCAGGCACAGCAGTTGCACGGCAAGGAAATGTCGTACAACAACTACACCGACGGCGATGCGGCCTGGCGTGCGGCGTTCGACTTCAGCGAGCCGGCCGTCGCGATCATCAAGCACGCGAACCCGTGCGGCATCGCGGTCGGATCCGACATCGCGGAGGCACACCGCAAGGCCCACGCCTGCGATCCGGTCAGCGCGTACGGCGGAGTGATCGCCGCGAACCGTGAGGTCACCGTGGAGATGGCGGAGCAGGTCGCCGAGATCTTCACCGAGGTGATCATCGCCCCGTCCTACGCAGACGGTGCGCTCGGTGTGCTGCAGCGCAAGAAGAACGTTCGCGTCCTCCTGGCCGAGGCTCCCACCGCGACGGGGATCGAACTGCGTCCCGTATCGGGTGGCGCGCTTCTCCAGGAGCGGGACGTGCTCGACGCGGAAGGCGACGACCCGGCCAACTGGACCCTGGCCGTCGGCGACGCCGCCGACGAGCAGACGCTGAAGGACCTCGAGTTTGCGTGGCGGGCGTGCCGTTCGGTGAAATCCAACGCCATCCTGCTCGCCTCCGATGGTGCGTCGGTGGGCGTCGGCATGGGCCAGGTCAACCGCGTCGACTCCGCGCACCTCGCGGTGCAGCGTGCCGGTGACCGGGTGGTCGGGTCGGTGGGCGCGTCGGACGCGTTCTTCCCGTTCCCCGACGGACTGCAGGTGCTCGCCAACGCCGGCGTCAAGGCCGTCGTGCAGCCGGGTGGTTCCGTCCGCGACAACGAGGTGATCGATGCGGCCAAGGAAGCCGGGATCACCATGTACCTGACCGGCGCGCGGCATTTCGCGCACTAGAGCGCGGTAGCGCACGAACGGGTCTCGGCAGCTAGCCGGGGCCCGTTCTGCGTCGTCAGGCTGCTGCGGCCCCGTGAGTGCGGCCGGTGCCTTCGAGCTCGCGTGGCGAACCCGTGATGACCACGCGGGCGGCGCCGCGGCTCCGGACCTCACTGATCAGCGCGCCGAGTGACGCCTCGTGGGCGGCATCGCAGTGCGAGAGGTCGAGGGTGACCGCGTACCCGGTGAGGTCGTCCGGCAGATCGATATACGGGGGAGACGTGGACAGTTGGTTGATGCGAAGTTTCATATGGTGCTCCTGAAAGTGAAAGGTAAAAGAAAAGGCACCCGAGGGGTTTGCCCTGGGTGCCCGAGAACGACTTGGTTGAGTCTCAACATTCTCGGGGTGGGCCGAACTTGGTGATGTGCTTGCCGGCGGAGCAGCAACGCCATGCGGGTACGGACGCGAAGAGCGCGTGAAGCTGCATCATGGCCGTACCTTTCTGCGTGTCGTTGCTGGTTGGTAGATGACCGTACAGCACCGGTTGAGGGTTTGCACTTCCATTATCCGGCCGCTGCGCAGGAATGCAGGGTTGAGCAGCGACTCTTGGCCCAGAGTTGCCGCCCCGTTCACATCCGCGTAGGGATTCGTCAGATACACGGGCGATTGCGCCGGAAGATCACCTCTCGGTCCGCGTCTGTCGAATCCCACACTTTGGTCACAGGTTGCTCTCGATCTGGCCTCGAGGAGCACGCACGTGCGGTGCAGCTGATTCACTCGGGGCTGATGTGACTCGAGTGGCACCTGTGGAAGGAGAGTGGCGCCCGGACTGCGCCGGTGCGCCCATCCCCGTTATGAACCGATTTGCGATCACGGCCGGCCTCGGCGCCTGCGTTCTCGGTGCGTCCGTCCTCCTCCCTGCCCAGGGTGCGGCGGAGCCCGCGGCGACGGCCACCGGCAACGAGCTGTCCGGGATGACGGTGTTCCTCGACCCCGGTCACCAGGGTTCGAGCGAGGGCCACGACCTCGCTCAGCAGGTGAACGACGGCCGCGGCAACACCAAGGACTGCCAGACGAGCGGCATGACGTCGCTGGGCGGTGTGCCCGAGCACACCATCAACTGGAACGTCTCCCAGCTGGTGAAGAGCAGCCTCGAGAGTCTGGGCGCGAAGGTCGTCCAGAGCCGTCAGGACGACACCGGCTGGGGTGGGTGCATCGACGAGAGGGCCCGTGCGGCAAGTGAATCGAACGCAGATCTGGCGGTGAGCATCCACGCGGACTCGACGGCGCAGGGTGAGGACGCGAGCAAGCACGGTTTCCACATGATCATCCCGTCGCTGCCGATCCCGGACGAGAAGGCGGACGCCGCTCAGTCCGGCGGCGGCCTCGAGGCGTCGAAGATGATGCGCGACGCCTACAAGTCCGACGGCTTCGTTCCCGCCAACTACGCCGGCGTCAACGACGGTCTGCAGACCCGCGCCGACGTGGCCGGGCCGGCGCTGACGCAGGTTCCGCTGGTGTTCGTGGAGATGGGGAACGGTTCGAACAAGGAGGACGCCGCCCAGCTGGAGAGCTCCGACGGGCAGCTCAAGCACGCGATCACCATCACCACGGGCATCGTCACGTACCTGCTCACAGGGTCGGGATCGACCCCGTCGGAGGACTTGGCCGCGGCTCCCGCCGACACCGCGACCACCGAGGTGAGCGAGGACAGCGCGTCGTCGGCGACGACCACGACGCCGAAGGCGACCACCCCGAAAGCGAGCCCGAAGTCGACCGACCCGAAATCCACGGCACCGGACTCGGCTCAGTTCACCGAGTTGATGAAGATGCTCGAGCCGCTGCTCGAGGTGAACGGCCTCGACGGACTGCAGGATCTCGTCAACGACAAGAACCTCGGGTTGGTGTCGGATCTGGCGAGCACGCTGATGGCCGTGCTCACCGGGGCCGGCGGGAACTGATCAGAGCCCGGCGACCCACCGGCTGAACGGTTCGGTGAACTCCGCCGAAAAGGGCAGCGGTTCCACATAATCCGGACCGGTGGAGGGGCGGTCGCCGACGTCCTTCAGGACATGATTGGCATTCGTCATCCGCACCGGCGTCAGCGCGGTGTGCGCGAGGGCGTCGTTCAGGCCGTCCACGTCCGCGAGTTGCACCTGGATGTCCTTGGCGGAGCCGCTGGTGAGGACGGGGAATCCCGCGGGCAGCCGGCCGGCCAGCGCGCGGGGGTCGAGGGCGTCCTCCTCGGCGAGCGCCTTGGCGTTGGCGTGGACGAGCCCGGCGTTCTGCAGGGGCTCCGGAAGGTTGTCGGGAATCGTGCCCGACGTGCGGAGCGATTCGACGGTGTCCGCGAGCGCGAGCCGGAGTTCGTCGGCCAGTTCCACCGGCAGTTGGCCGGCGCCGACGACGGCGTCGAGTTGGCCGTGGATCTGCGTGGTGAGCAGATCGAGGAGCCGGACACTGAGCGGTTCGAGCAGTCCCACCGCGCGAACCCGCGACTCGTTCTCCGCGGTCGCGAGGGCGAGGGCGACGAGCCCGCCGTCGCTGTGACCGATGACGATCAGCTTCGACGGGTCGACGCCGGGCCGGCCGGCCAGGAAGTCCAGACCGGCGGACGCGGCGTCGACGAAGGTGGTGAAGCCGAGGCCGCCGACCTCTTCGACCTCGTACGGGCCGAGGGCGGTCTCGCCGCTGCCGATCTTGTCGTAGCGCAGGCTCGCGATGCCGTGCCGCTCGAGCACGTCTGCGAGAAACCGGAGCGTGCCGATGTCACCGGGGAGCAGCGCACTGTCGCCGTTGCGATCGGTGGGACCGCTGCCGGCGAGCAGGAGCGCGGCGGGCGCCGCACCGTTCGCGTGGTCGGGAGTGCGGAGGCTGCCGTAGTAGGTGACGGCACCGCTGTCGAACGTGATCTCGGTGTCAGGCATGGAGCCTGTCTACCAGTTCACGACGCGCGAAGTCGCCGCACCTGTTGTCGGGTCGTCGCGGCCGAGATCTCAGAGAAGCATCACAGAACTCACACGATCGGCGATTAGCGTCGGCATCACCAGTTGTTCCAACGGATTACGTCCGAGACGAACCCCCGACTCCAGGAAGGTGCCGCATCATGAACGTCGTACAGTTGACCACCGGTGATTTCGTCGCCGCCATGTTCTCCCTCGACTTCGTCGACGGCGGGTTCCGCCGGGAGGCCGTCGAGCGGATTCACCGGGGCGCGATCGACGAGTGGGTGTCTGCGGTCACCGGGTCGGGTCTGTTCGCCAACCGTGCGGTCGCGGACGTGGTCCGGGCGTGGCGTGCCGAGCCGCGGCTCCTTCTCGATTCCCTTCTGGCGGAAGCCGATCCGGTGACCCTCGAGCGATACCACTCCGCCTGGTGCGAGCTGGACGCGCAGGTCTCCCGCGGTGTCGCCGCCTGAGTCGGACTTCAGGGAATGCTGAAGATGTCGGCGAACGTGGCGAGTAGTGCCGGGTCGCCGGTGACAGCCACACTGCCGGCGGCGATTGCGTCGTCCGGGGTGATCTCGCGCGCCATCAGTGCCTTGATCGCCGGCCCGGTCTCGATCACGAGATCGGGCCGCTCGGCGGCGCCCTCGACGACCTCGAGTTCGCCGCGCTCGATGCGGGCGGACAGCACGATCGGCCCGAGGCGCAGTTCGTAGGCGAGGGTGACGTCCCGCGCGGCGTCGGGGTGGAACGTCGACCGCAGGGCCATCACCATGGAGTCGACGGTCACGACGTCGTCGGGGCCGGGTTCGCCGAGAGTGCGCGCACCCCACCGCCCCAGCGACGTCACGGCGTCCTCCAGGGCGTTGCCGTAGTCGGTGAGTTCGTAGACGACGGCGTTCGACGGCCGGGGCAGGGCTCGGCGCGCGATCACGTCGGCTTCCTCGAGTTCCTTCAGGCGGGCCGACAGGATGTTGGACGGGATGCCGGGCAAACCGTGTTTGAGATCGGTGTATCGCCGTGGCCCGACCAGCAGATCTCGGACGATGAGCATCGCCCAGCGTTGTCCGACGATGTCCAGGGCGTGCGCGAGTCCGCAGTACTGCCCGTACGCCTGCCGTGCCATGGTTTCAACTATAGACCGAAGTTGCCTATTGACAGCAATAGGTTTCTTTTTACAACATTGGTACGTGATCTGATCCACAAGGTCGCACGGCTCCTCACCCGAAGCGGCTCCACGTCACCGACGGAAAGAGAATTCGATGCCCACCATGATCTTCGTGAACCTCCCCGTGAAGGACCTCGGCAAGTCGACGGCCTTCTACGAGGCGCTCGGTTACCAGCGGAACCCGCAGTTCTCGGACGAGAATGCGTCGTCGATCGTCATCAGTGAGCAGATTCACGTGATGCTGCTGACGGAGAAGTTCTTCTCCACCTTCACCAAGAAAGCCATCGCGGACGCCACCACGACCACCGAAGCCATCGTCGCCGTCTCCGCGGAAAGCCGTGAAGCCGTCGACGCGCTCGCCGACAAGGCCCTCGCGTCGGGCGGATCGTTCTCCAACGAACCGATGGACGAAGGATTCATGTACGGCCGCAGCTTCCAGGACCCGGACGGTCACCTGTGGGAGGTCGTGTGGATGGATCCCGCGGCGGCGCAGGGACACCAGTCGTGAGCGCCACGGCCACTCCCGTCGCGGCTGAGTCGGGAACCGCGCGCAAGGTGGGGTGGGTCCTCAGCGGCCTCGCCGGTGCCTTCCTCCTCTTCGACGCCGTCGGCAAGATCCTGAAGCTCGGACCGGTGGAGGATTCGGCCGTCGAACTGGGACTGCCCGCGCACATCATCGTGCCGATCGGGATCGTGTTGCTGATCTGCACGGCGCTCTACCTGGTGCCGCGAACGGCCCCGCTGGGTGCGGTGCTGCTCACCGGGTACCTCGGCGGCGCGGTGCTCACCAACTGGCGCGTCGAGAAGCCGTTGTTCAGCACCGTGTTGTTCGCGGTGTATGTCGGCATCGTGGTCTGGGCGGGCCTGTACCTGCGCGACCGGAGGGTCCGCGAACTGCTCCCGCTGCGCCGCGAGGACTGACCCTGGCGGGTCGGCACGCGATTAACGGCGTGCCGATTCGCTCGAACCCTCGTAGCGTGGAGTGGTGACGTCATCGGAACACAGACCTTCCACCGTCGGCGAGCTCCGCGAGTCGGGCCACGTTCAACGCACCGTCAAGGAAGAGATCCGCGAGAACCTGCTCGCGGCCCTACGCGACGGTCGTGATCCGTGGCCCGGCATCGTCGGTTTCGAGGAGACGGTGTCACCACAGCTCGAACGGGCACTCATCGCGGGGCACGACGTGGTGTTGCTCGGCGAACGTGGTCAAGGTAAAACGCGCCTGCTCCGCACCCTCAATCTGCTCCTCGACGAATGGACCCCGGTGATCGCCGGTTCCGAACTCGGGGAGCATCCCTATGAGCCCATCACGCCGGCGTCGATACGCCGATCTCAGGAACTGGGCGACAGCCTGCCCGTCGCGTGGCGGCACCGCAGCGAGCGGTACTCGGAGAAGCTCGCGACCCCCGACACGTCGGTGGCGGATCTCGTCGGCGACGTGGATCCCGTGAAGGTCGCCGAGGGTCGCAGTCTCGGTGACCCGGAAACCATCCACTTCGGGCTCGTTCCCCGCGCCCACCGCGGCATCGTCGCCATCAACGAATTGCCCGACCTCGCCGAACGCATCCAGGTGTCGCTGCTCAACGTGATGGAGGAGCGCGACATCCAGGTCCGCGGGTACACGCTCCGGCTCCCGCTGGACGTCCTGATGGTGGCGAGCGCGAACCCGGAGGACTACACCAACCGCGGCCACATCATCACCCCGCTCAAGGACCGGTTCGGCGCCGAGATCCGAACGCACTACCCGACCCGGCTCGACGACGAGGTCGCCGTCATCCTGCAGGAGGCGCACCTCACCGCCGAGGTGCCGGACTACCTCCTCGAGATCCTGGCCCGGTTCACCCGCCTGCTCCGCGAATCGACGTCGGTCGATCAGCGGTCGGGGGTGTCCGCCCGCTTCGCGGTGGCCGGCGCCGAAACCGTCAGCGCCGCGGCGGTGCATCGCGGCGCGGTCCTCGGCGAGGCCGACCCGGTCGCCCGGCCGGTGGACCTCGAGACCGTCATCGACGTCCTGCGGGGCAAGGTGGAATTCGAATCCGGTGAGGAGGGCCGCGAGATCGAGGTCCTCGAGCACCTGCTGCGTCGGGCCACAGCCGACACGGTCCGCACCCGGCTCGGCGGCATCGACCTGGCGGAACTCGTCGAGGCCGTCGAACAGGGCGACCCGGTGGTGACCGGTGAACGGATCACGGCGAAAGCACTGCTCAACGAACTGCCCGAACTCGAGGTCCTCGACGTGCTCGCCGAGCGGCTCGGTGCAGAATCCGACGGCGAGCGAGCCGCGGCCGCCGAGTTCGCCCTCGAAGGGCTGTACCTGGCGCGGCGGATCTCGAAGAACCCGGATATCAACGGGCAGACGGTGTATTCGTAATGTCCCGCAAGGCGGAGCGCGGATCGCACAACGCGCGGTACGGGCCGTACGAGGGCGGCGATCCGCTGACGCCGCCGGTGGACCTGCGCGAAGCCCTGGCAGCCATCGGCGACGACGTGTTCGCGGGAAGCTCGCCGCGGCAGGCACTGCGCGAGATGCTCCGGCGCGGCAACCGGGACATGCGCGGCCTCGACGAGCTTGCGGCCGAAGCCAATCGGCGTCGACGTGAGCTGCTGAAGCGGAACAACCTGAACGGCACGCTCGAAGAGGTCCGGGAACTCCTCGACCGCGCGGTCCTCGAGGAGCGGAAGACGCTGGCCCGCGCGCTCGACGACGACGCCCGCTTCTCCGAGATGCGCCTCGAGGAACTGTCCCCGTCCACGGCGCAGGCCGTCCAGGAGCTCGCCGACTACGACTGGCGCAGTTCCGAAGCGCGCGAGGACTACGAGAAGATCCGGGACCTGCTGGGCCGCGAAATGCTGGACCAGCGGTTCGCCGGGATGAAGCAGGCCCTCGAGGGTGCGACCGAGGAGGACCGGCAGGCGATCCGCGAGATGCTCGAGGACCTCAACGACCTGCTGGACAAATACTCCCGCGGCGAGGACACCCAGGAGCAGTTCGACGAGTTCATGGACAAACACGGGGAGTACTTTCCCGAGAACCCCCGCAACGTCGAGGAACTCCTCGACTCGCTGGCGCAGCGGGCGGCGGCGGCGCAGCGTCTGCGGAACTCGCTGTCGCAGGAGCAGCGCGACGAACTCGATGCGCTGGCCCAGCAGGCGTTCGGCGATCCGTCCCTGATCGGACAGCTCGACCGCCTGGACCAGCACCTGCAGGCTGCGCGTCCGGGCGAGGACTGGCAGGGCGCGCAGCGGTTCCGCGGCGACGACGGCATGGGTCTGGGGGAGGGCACCGGCGCGTTGCAGGACATCGCGGAACTCGAGTCGCTCGCGGAGCAGCTGTCGCAGCAGTATGCGGGTGCGCAACTCGACGACATCGACGCCGAGACCCTGGCCCGGCAGCTGGGCGACGAGGCCGCCGCGGATGCGCGAACGCTCGCCGAACTCGAAAAGGCCCTGCGGGACCAGGGCTTCTTCGACCGCGGGGCGGACGGCCAGTGGCGCCTGTCGCCCAAGGCGATGCGTCAACTCGGCCAGACGGCCCTGCGGGACGTGGCGCAGCAACTGTCTTCGCGTGGCGGGCAACGGGAGACGCGCCGCGCCGGGGCGATGGGGGAGCCGACCGGGGCGTCCCGCGAGTGGGCGTTCGGCGACACCGAACCGTGGGACGTCACGCGCACCATCACCAACGCCGTGCTGCGGGCGGCTTCCGACCCGGCCGAACGCGGTCGCGTCCCGGTCCGGTTGTCCGTGGCGGACGTCGAGGTGATGGAAACCGAGCAACGGTCGCAGGCGGCGGTCGCGCTGCTGGTCGACACGTCGTTCTCGATGGTGATGGAGGGGCGGTGGGTGCCGATGAAACGCACCGCCCTCGCGCTGAACCACTTGGTGAGCACCCGCTTCCGCAGTGACGAACTGCAGCTCATCTCGTTCGGCAGGCACGCTCAGGTGCTGACGCCGTCGGAGCTCGCCGGACTGGACGGCGCCTGGGATCAGGGCACCAACCTGCACCACGCGCTGCTGCTGGCGGCCCGGCACCTGCGCCGGCACCCCAACGCACAACCGGTGGTCCTGATCGTGACCGACGGCGAGCCGACCGCGCACCTGGAGCCGGACGGCTTCGCGTATTTCGACTACCCGCCGAGCGCCCGGACCCTGGGACTGACGGTCCGGGAACTCGACACCCTCGCCCGGCTCGGCGCCCACGTCACGTTCTTCCGGCTCGGTGAGGATCCCGGTCTCGCGCGGGTGGTGGACCGGATGGCCGAACGCGTCGGCGGACGCGTCGTCGCGCCCGGGCTGGACGGTCTCGGTGCCGCCGTCGTGAGCGACTACATGCGGCGCAGGCGCTGAGTGCGTCAGCGCACGGCGGGCTGGTGCTGGGTGATGCAGTGGATGCCGCCGCCGCGGGCGAAGAGCGGACGGGCGTCGACCGGCACGACCGTGCGTCCGGGGTAGGCTGCCGACAGGATCGCGACGGCCTCCTCGTCCGCGGGATCGTCGAAGCTGCACGCGATCACGCCGCCGTTGACGACGAAATGGTTGATATAGCTGTAGTCGACGAAGCCCTCGTCGTCGCGCAGGACCTGGGGTGCGGGGACGGTGATGATCTCCCACGAGTCTCCGCGGGCGTCCGTGGTCTGCTTCAGCAGGTCGATGACGGCCTTGCTGACCTCGAAGTCGGGGTGCTCCGGGTTGCGCTGGTCGTGGACCAGGACCACACCCGGCGAGGGGATGGCCGCCACGATGTCGACGTGCCCGCGGGTGCCGTACGTGTCCTGGTCCCGAGTCAGTCCGCGCGGCAGCCAGATGACCTTGGTGGCGCCGATCGTCCGGGCCAGTTCCGCTTCCACGTCGGCCTTCGACAGTCCCGGGTTGCGGCCGGGGTCGAGTTGCACGGTCTCGGTCACCAGGACGGTGCCGAGTCCGTCGACCTGGATTCCGCCGCCCTCGTTGACGATCGGCGAATCGACGAGTTCGGCCCCCGACCGCTCGACCACCAGTGCGCCGATCTTCGAGTCCTTGTCCCACTGGGCCCAGTCCTGGCCGCCCCAGCCGTTGAAGATCCAGTCGACGCCGCCGAGCCGTCCGTCCTCGGACAGCACGAACGTGGGTCCGATGTCGCGCATCCAGGCGTCGTTCAGCGGCGCCTCGACGATGTCGATGTCGGCGGAGAGGTACTCCCGGGCCGCCGGCACCTGGCCGGGGTCGACGACGACGGTGACGGGTTCGAACCGGGCGACCGCGTGCGCCACCTCGGCCCAGGTGGTGCGGGCCTCGTGGTGCTCCTCGGGGGTGTCTCCCAGGGAGTAGCCCTCACTGGGGTAGGCCATCCAGGTGCGTTCGTGCGGTTCGCCTTCCGCGGGCATGCGCCAGGTCATCAGTTCCTCCCGAACGGGGCGGCGTGATCGACGGGCTCGGTGAGGACGCCGTACGTGTCGGGGCGGCGGGTGGCCAGGAACGGGAACAGCGCCAGCCAATCCTCGCGCTGCTGGAGGTCGAGATCCGCGACGAGCACGGCGGACTCGTCGCGCGGCGCCTGGACGAGGATGCGGCCGTAGGGGTCGGAGATGAACGACGAGCCGTAGAACGTGATGAGGCCCTCGCCGCCGTGGCGGTTGGGCACCACCATGAACGTGCCGTTCGCGATGCCGTTGCCGACGATCACCTGCTGCCACAGCGGCTGGGTGTCGAACTGCGGGTGATCGGGCTCCGAGCCGATCGCGGTGGGGTACACCAGGATGTCGGCGCCGCCGAGCGAGTAGGCGCGGGCGACCTCGGGGAACCATTCGTCCCAGCACGTCGGCAGTCCGAGCTTGACGCCGCCGAGCGCTTCGGGGGCGTGGACGGGGTACGGGTCGGCCGCGGGACCGCCCCGGAAGTAGGTGTCCTCGTAGTAGCCGGCGGTGACCGGGATGTGCAGCTTGCGGGTGCGTGCCAGCAGTTCGCCGGACGGCGCGACGAGGATGGCGGTGTTGAACCCGAGTCCGTCTTCGTAGTGTTGGCCGTTCTCGGAGTCGTTCCGCTCGTACAGCGAGGCGTGGACGAGGACGCCGTGTTCCGCGGCGGCCTTGGCGGCGAACGTGAATGTGGGCCCCGTAAGCAGGTCTTCGGCCTGCCGACCCGGGTTGTCGCCGCCCTCGACGAAGGCGGGGTACCGGCTCAGCGTGAGCTCGGGAAGGAACACCACTCGCGCCCCGAGACCTGCGGCCTCTGCGATGCCCTCGTCGAGTTCGGCCCGCAGGTCCTGCTCGTTCTCGTGCCAGCGATGCTGGACGAGTCCGACGCGGAGCGGGGTGCGTCCCGTCTCGCGGGTCCGCGCCAGGGACTCGGGAGGGGTGAGTGCGGTAATCGTCAACATTGTGTTCCTCGGATGTTCGGTTCGGCGAGCGCCTAAAACGAATTGGATTCGTTAAGTATGGTGGGTGAAAGCTCGGCGATCAAGGGGTGCGAGGGGAAGATTTCGATTCCTTCGGTATCCGCCCAGGTCGGCGGAGACGGACACCGACCAGGAGGGCACCCATGCCACGGCCATCGCAGCGACTGCTGTCGCCGGAGATCATCACCGAAGCCGCCGTTCGCATGGTGGACCTCACCGGTGATTTCACGATGCCGGGTCTCGCCGAACGGCTGAAGGTACGGCCCTCCTCGCTGTACAACCATGTGTCCGGGAGGGCGGAGATCATCGAATTGATGCGTGCCCGCGTGATGGCGGGCATCGTGGTGGCGGACCCCGACGGCAAGTGGAGCGAGACGGTGGCCGGCCTGGCGCGCGAGTATCGGCGCAACTACGCCGAGCATCCTCGGCTGATTCCTCTGTTCACCGCGCACACAGTGCAGTCCGGTGTGGCCTTCGCGTTGTACAACGCTCTGGCGCAGGCATTCTCGGACGGTGGCTTCACGCCCGAGGAGATTCTCCACGCGATCACGACGGTCGACAGCTTCGTGCTGGGATCGGCGCTGGACCTCGCCGCCCCCGAGGTGGTCTGGGCGACCGCACCGGAGGCGAACGAGTCCATGCGGGCCGCCCTGGCCACGTCCGGGCCGAATCCCGGACGGGCGGATGCAGCATTCGAGTTCGGGCTGCGGACGCTTATCGCGGGCTTGGTGGCGCAGGCTCCGATCGAGCCGTGAGGTCGCTCTCGTCCCGCAGCGCGGACGTGTCGCGGTTGAGGGTCTTGCCTTCGAAGAAGGCGGGACTGCGGAACCGCATGATCATCATCAGCACCGCGCCGAGCAGGAGGATGCCGAAGCCGAGGAAGAAGACGAGTCCGATGCCGCCGATCGAGGCCCCGCTCGCGTTCTCCGGATCCATGCTCTCGTCGATCGAGATGACGAACACGGCGAGCAGCATGAGTCCGCCCAGCATCGGGAAGACGAACCGGAACACGGCGTTACGGACGCTGGTGAACAGCCTGCCCCGGAAGTACCACACGCACGCGAATGCGGTGATGCCGTAGTACCAGCAGATCATGATGCCCAGCGCGGCGATGGTGTCGAGCAGCGTGCGCTCGGACAGGAATGTGACGATGGTGTAGAACACCGCGGTCACGACGCCGGCGACGACCGTGGCGTAGGACGGCACCAGGAACCGCGGAGACACGTCGGCGAGCTTCTTCGGGAACGCGCCGTACGCACCCATCGCGAGCATGGTGCGCGCTGCCGGCAGGAACGTGGTCTGCAGACTCGCGACCGAGGAGACGAACACCGCGAGGAACAGCAGCATCCCGCCCCACTTGCCGAGGACCGGATCCGCGAGGGCACCGAAGACGTTCTCGGAGTTGTCCGGATTGCCGAGGCCGAGGCCGTCTTCGCCGACTCCGGCGTACATCATTGCCGCGACCGACACGAGCAGGTAGGTCAGCAGGATCGTCAGCACGCACAGCAGTCCGGCGCGACCGGGCGTCTTTTTCGGGTTCTTCGATTCCTCGCCCAGGGTCAGGCAGGTGTCCCAGCCCCAGAACGCGAAGATCGAGCCCGTCAGGCCGATCACGAACGCGCCGACGGCCAGTCCGGTGAACGGGTTGAACCAGCTCAGGTCGAAGGACAGCCCGGCGGGGGCGCTCCCGTTGCCGACGTGGACCAGCGCCACGACGGCGAAGGCGATGAGCAGGACCATCTGGAAGCCGACGAGCGCGACCTGCAGGCGCTCGCTGGTGGTGATGCCGCGACTGGCGATCCAGGTGGCCAGGGCGATGAACACGAGCGTCGTCCCGACGTTCACGAACTTGTTGCCGGGAAGGTCGGCGATGCTCGGGGCATCGAACAGTTTCGCGATGAACAGATAGAAGAACTGGACGGCGATCGCCGCGAGATTCGAGAGCACGATGATCGTCGCGATCACCATGCCCCAGCCGCACATCCAGCCGATGTACGGTCCGAATGCCTTCGTCGACCACGTGAACGACGCACCGCAGTCGGGTGATTCGGAGTTGAGCTCACGGTAGGCGTACGCCGTGAGGAACATGGGAATGAAGCCGGCGATGAAGATTGCGGGCATCTTCAACCCGACGGCCGCGACGATCAGCCCGATGCTGGCCGTCAGCGTGTAACCCGGCGCCACCGAGGAGATCCCGAGGATCGCACCGGCGAAGGTGCCGACCGCACCGGTGGCCAGTCCCTTGGAGCTCACGGCAACGTCGGCCGACGCCGGCACGCCTTCGCTGTTCGTCATGTCTGAACCTCCGGTCGGGGACAATCGTGGATCCGGGGTGGGTGTCGCGGACGGTTTACTCACTGTTCTGGAACTCCTGCTTGGGTACGACCACCATGGGCACCGGCAGGACGCGGAGCATCTTGGCCGCGGTGGATCCCAGGAACAGTCGATGGGGTTGGGCGAGTCGGCTGGAGCCGACCATGACGAGGTCGCCGTCCTGCCACTCGAGTTTGCGGACCGCCGATTCGACGGAGGAGTCGTCGGCGATCGTGACGGAGACGGGAAAGTCTTCGGGAAGGGCGGATTTCGACTCTTCGAGGGTGGTCTGTGCGTGGGCGACGGCGCGGTCGCGGACGTCGTCGGGGGTGTCGCGGTGATCGCGGAGGTCGTTCTGCGGGTCGAGAGCGACGAGGGACACGAGGCGGAGCGGGGTCTGCATCCGCTCGCACGTGCGCACCGCGGTCCGCAGCAGCACGTCGGCCCCGGTCCGGGTTCCGAGCGCGCAGGTCACCTCGCGGATCTTTTTCGCCGACGAGTGCCGCGCCCCGCGGGGGGCGAGGGCCAGCGGGACGTGCGCGGAGTGCAGCAGTTCCGTCGACACGGACCCGACGGAGTGCCGCCCCAGCAGGCCGTCGCCGGCGGCGCCGACGACGATCGCCTGCGCCCCCAGCCGGGACACCTCGTCGATGAGGCCCTGCGCGAACGATTCGTGGAAGCTCAGGTGCACCTCGACGTCGATGTCGCTCGGCACCGACGACTTGGCCTCGTCCAGCCAGCGCTGTGCGCGGGAGGCGAGGATGTCGTCGTAGCCGGTTTCTGCCGGAACTCGCGCCGGGACCGTCCGGTCCGGCGGGAGAACCATGCAGATGTCGAGCTGTGCGCCGAGACTGCGGGCGAGCTGCGCCCCGAGGGCCAGACCGTCCTCCCCGCTGGGGGTGGCGAGATATCCAACGACCAAACGCATGGTGACGGTTCCGTTCTGTCTCGGGGCGGGGGGTTTACGCGAAGCCGACGTACTTGGTCTCGAGGTACTCCTCGATGCCCTCGGTGCCGCCTTCGCTGCCGAGGCCGGACTGCTTGACTCCGCCGAACGGGGCGGCGACGTCGGAGATCACTCCGCGGTTGACGCCGACCATGCCGCTCTCGAGCTTGTCGGCGACGCGGAATGCGCGTTCGACGTTCTGCGTGTAGATGTACGCGGCGAGACCGTATTCGGTGTCGTTGGCGGCGGCGACACCCTCGGCCTCGGTGTCGAAACCGGTGATCGCGGCGACGGGTCCGAAGATCTCCTCACGGACGATGCGCGCGTTCGCGGGCACCTCGTCGAGGACGGTGGGCTGGAAGAAGTAGCCGGGACCGTCGACGGACTTGCCGCCGGTTCGGACCCGGGCGCCCGCGGCGACGGCGTCGTCGACGAGGGACGCCACGTTGCGGCGCTGCTTCTCGTTGACGAGGGGACCGACGTTGGTGCCGTCCTCGCTGCCGGGGCCGACCCGGAGCGCGGCGATCCGCTCGGTGAGCTTGGTGGTGAACTCCTCGCGCACCGAGTTGGCGACGATCAGGCGGTTGGCGGCGGTGCAGGCCTCGCCGCCGTTACGCATCTTGGCGGCCATCGCACCCTCGACCGCGGCGTCGATGTCGGCGTCGTCGAAGACGACGAACGGTGCGTTGCCACCGAGTTCCATCGACGTGCGCAGGACCTGCTGGGCGGACTGCTCGATGAGGATCTTGCCGACCCGGGTGGATCCGGTGAACGTCACCTTCCGCAGTCGTGGATCGGCGAGCAGCGGTTCGGTGACGGCGGCGGCGTTCGACGCGGGCAGCACCGACAGCACACCGGCGGGCAGGCCGGCCTCGGCGAAGATCTCGGCGAGCAGCAGCATCGTGAGCGGGGTGTCCTCGGCGGGCTTGACGATGATCGTGCAGCCGGCGGCGAGCGCGGGTCCGATCTTGCGGGTGCCCATCGCGAGCGGGAAGTTCCACGGTGTGACCGCCAGGGTGGGTCCGACGGGGACCTTGGTCACCACGATCCGGCCGTTGCCCGACGGTGACGTGGTGTAGCGGCCCTGGATGCGGACGGCTTCCTCGCTGAACCAGCGCAGGAACTCGGCGCCGTAGTTCACCTCGCCGCGGCTCTCCGGCAGTGCCTTGCCCATCTCCATCGTCATCAGCAGCGCGAGGTCGTCGGTGCGCTCGATGACCTTCTCCCAGGCGGACCGCAGAATGATCGACCGCTGCCGTGGCGCCGTGGCCGCCCATTCCTCCTGGACGGCGGCGGCGGAGTCGAGTGCGCGCATCGCGTCCTTGCCGCCGGCGTCCGCGACGTCGGCGAGAAGGGTTCCCGTGGCGGGGTCGTAGACCGGGAAGGTGCCGCCGTCGATCGGGTCGGTCTGGGCGCCGTCGATCCACAGACCGGTGGGCAGGGTGGCGCGGAGCCGTTCGAAATCAGTCATGGGAGTCCTCGTGGTGGGAATGGTGGTGATCGCACGCCTCCGGGGTGGGGGCGACGTCGAGGGCGGGGTTGCGGTCGAAGAATCCGGCCGGTTTCAGCCAGAACGACACGGTGTCGGCGGGCATGATCGGCCAGTCCTCCGGCCGGGGAATGTGATGGATTCCGAATGTGTACCAGAGCACCACGTCGGTGTTCTCGATCGGCCGGTCGGCCGCGGTCCACTCCGGCAGTCCGTGATCGACCTTGCTCTGGTTCACGAATTCCCCGGCGGGCCAGCGTTCGTCGGGGGAGTTCGGGGTCACCCAGACGGTGTGCCCGATCGCGCCGGTGCGCTGGAAGATCGGCGACCCCGGGTCGAACATCGACGGGATCGCGCCGCCGGGAACGAGTTTGTAGGCGGGGGCGATGCCGAGTCCGGTGGTCGTGTTGTCGTTGACCACCTTCCATGCGCGCTGGCTCTGCCAGTCGAAGTCCTGGCGGCCCTCCAGTTCGGTGCGCAGCGGAGTGTTCTTCTGGCGCAGTGCAAGACCGAGGGGATTGTCCGGGCCCATCGGCACGATCTCGGTTTCCGTCGCGTACACCGTGTTCTCGGTGCCGTCGACGTCGAGATCGAGCCGCGCGACCAGGAAATGCTGGTGGAACGGCGCGTACGTCCGATTGTCGACGAGAGTCCCACTCGGGTGCTCACCGCCTTCAGGAACGTGGCTGACCACCATGATCCCGGTGGCGCGGACCTCGCACTCGATGTTGCCGTCCTGGTAGAACCGCCAGTAGACGAGATACTCGTAATTCGCGACCGTCACGTGCGTCGACACCGTCAGCCGCCGCATGCGCCGCACCTCGGCGCCCGCGTCATGATCGACGTGCTTCCAGAGGACGGCGTTGTCCTCCTCGTGGATGCAGATCGCGTTCTCGATCGTGAACGGCTCGCCCTTGCTGTCGTGGAGGACGGCGTCGAGATACCGGATCTCGCCGAGGCAATCGCACCCCAGGGTGAGCGACGTGGTCATGAACCCGATGCCCCACTCGCCGATGTCGAAGGCGGTGCGGCGGTAGTGGTCCGGACTGGTGTCGCGGTACGGCACCGCCATCTCCGCGAATGACATCCGGTGCGCGATCGACCGAACCCGGCCGTGATCGTTGTACGTCACCGCGTGCAGGGTCATCCCCTCGCGGTAGTTGAACCCCACCCTCAGCGACCAGTTCTGCCATTCGAGTTTGTTGCCGTCGAGCGTGAACGACGGCCCCTCCGGCTGGACGATGTCCAGGGGCTTCAGTGGGGGCCGGGTGCTGGAAGCCCGGATCCGCTCCGGGATGTGCCGGGGCACGTACTCGCCCATGACCTCGGGACGTTCGACGCTGAACGTGTCCTCGATCTCGAGCAGTTCCATGCTGTTCACGTCGATGACGCAGTGGAAACCGTTGACCGGTCCCGCATACGGGTTCGCGCCCGCGGTCGCGCGGACCCAGGTGTCCGACCAGCCGAGCCGGCGTCCCTTGTACTTCTCCGGGGTCACGGCGTCGCCGTACGTCCACACGTCCATGAACACGAGGCTCATATCGGTGATCCCGCGCTTCGCGAGCGCCGCGATGACGTCCGGGTGCCCGCGGAGGAAGGCGTCCGCCTCCTCCCATTCGTCCACTGTGAAGTTCGCCTGGACGTCCGGGATGTGCTGCCAGGAGACCACGTTGTCTCCGGTGAGCGAGACGAGCGCCTTGTAGGTTTCGTTCTTGCGGCGGTCGAAGCACACGACGATCGCCCGGCGGTCCGGGACGGTGCCCGACGTGTCGAAGGCGGCCACATCGGCCTTGGTCGGCTCGGCGAGTTCGATCGACGCGAACCGCCAGCCGTCGCCGACACCGTGGTCCCGGGCGAGGACGGCCGCGGCCTGCGTGAATTCGTCCGCCCCCAACGGGTCCAGAGGATGGAACGTGCCGGTGGTGGTCCGGGTCATGGTTTCTCTCCTCTGGTCGATGGGTGGGCAGGCATTTCGTGCTCGTGCGCCTTTCCGGTAGCGGCTACTACCGAAAAGGCGCACAGGTCAGACGAGCGAGCGCACGATCTGCTCGATGACGGTCAGGGCGTCGTCCAGCAGGTCGTCGCCGATGACCAGCGGCGGAAGCAGCCGGATGACGTTTCCGTACGTACCGCACGTCAGCAGAATGACACCTTGTTCGAGCGCGCGGGCCGCAATGGCCTTCGTCAGTTCGGCGTCCGGCTCGTTCGTGCCGGGCTTGACGAACTCCATCGCGAGCATCGCGCCGCGTCCGCGGACGTCACCGATGACGCCGACGTCGGCGGCCAGGGCCTCGAGCCGCGGCAGGACGAGCTCGCCGATGCGCTGTGCGCGAGCGGGCAGGTCGAACTTGCGCATGCTGTCGATCGCGGCGAGTGCAGCGGCGCACGCGACGGGGTTTCCGCCGTACGTGCCGCCCAATCCGCCGGGGTGGACCTTGTCGAGGAGTTCGGCGCGGCCCGTGATCGCGGACAGCGGCATGCCGCCCGCCATGCCCTTGGCCATCGTGATGATGTCCGGAACGATCTCCTCGTGCTCGCATGCGAACCAGGCGCCGGTGCGGGAGAACCCGGTCTGCACCTCGTCGGCGATGAAGACGACCCCGTTGGCGCGGGCCCACTTCACCAGCGTGGGCAGGAATCCTTCGGCGGGAACGATGAATCCACCCTCGCCCTGGATCGGCTCGATGATGATCGCCGCGAGTGAGTCGGCGCCGATCTGCTTCTCCATCTGGCTGATGGCGCGCTGCGCGGCCTGCTCGCCGGTCAGTCCGTCCTGGTCCCGGTACGGGTAGGACATCGGGAGCCGGTACACCTCGGGCGCGAACGGGCCGAAGTGGGCCTTGTATGGCATCGACTTGGCGGTGAGGGCCATCGTCAGGTTGGTGCGACCGTGGTAGGCGTGGTCGAACGCGACGACGGCGTCGCGGCCGGTGGCGAGGCGGGCCACCTTGATCGCGTTCTCGACGGCCTCGGCGCCCGAGTTGAACAGCACGGTGCGCTTCTCGTGGTCGCCGGGGGTGAGGGCGGCCAGTTCTTCGGCGACGCGGACGTAGCCCTCGTACGGGGTGACCATGAAACAGGTGTGGGTGAAGTGCCCGACCTGCTCCCGGACCGCCTCGGCGACAGCCGGATCGGACGCGCCGACGCTGGTGACGGCGATGCCCGCGCCGAGGTCGATCAGCGAATTGCCGTCGACGTCGACGACCACACCACCGTCGGCATCCGCCGCGTACACGGGGACGCTGGAGCCGACGCCCGCGGCCACGGTGGCGCGGCGGCGAGCGGTGAGGGCCGCCGACTTCGGGCCGGGGAGCTCGGTGACCAGGGCGCGCTTCTGCGGCAGCCGGTACTGGATGTCGTTCATGTTGGTGCAGTCCTCAGGATCGTGACGTGGATGGGTATCGGGTGGTGCGACGTCAGTCGTTCGAGCTCATGACGTGCTTGATGCGGGTGTAGTCCTCGACGCCGTAGCCGGAGAGGTCCTTGCCGTAGCCGGAGTACTTGAATCCGCCGTGGGGCATTTCCGCGACGAGCGGGATGTGGCAGTTGATCCAGACGGCACCGAAATCGAGTGCGGCGGAAAGTCGTTGCGTGACTCCGTGGTCGTTGGTCCACACACTAGACGCGAGACCGTACCGGACATCGTTGGCCAGCGTGACGGCCTCCTTCTCGTCGGAGAAGCTCTGCACGGTGAGGATGGGACCGAACGTCTCCTCCTGCACGATGTCGTCGCGCTGGTCGACCCCGGTGATCACGGTGGGTTCGAAGAAGAATCCCTGCTCGCCGGAACGCTTTCCGCCGGTGACGATCTTCGCGGAGGCGGGGAGTGCGGCGATCTTGGAGCTGACCGCGTTGAAGTGGTTGATGTTGTTGAGCGGACCGTAGAACGTGTCCGGGTCGTCCGGCAGGCCGGGCTTGAGGGTCTCCGCCTTGCGGACGAGCGCGTCGACGAGCTGGTCGTGGACGGACTCGTGGACGAGGACGCGGGTGGCAGCCGTGCAGTCCTGGCCGCCGTTGAAGAAGGCGGCCTCGGCGATGCCGCTCGCGGTCTTCTCGATGTCGACGTCGTCGAACACGATCGCCGGAGCCTTGCCGCCCAGTTCGAGGTGGGCGCGCTTGAGCTGGCGGGCGGCGGACACGGCCACGGCGATGCCGGCCCGCACCGAGCCGGTGATCGACACGAGTCCGAGCGCCGGGTTCTCGACGAGGGTGGCACCGGTCTCGCCGTTGCCGAGGACGACGTTGAAGACGCCGTCCGGCAGGATCCCCTTGGTCAGCCGGGCCAGCACGAGGGTGCTGTTCGGGGTGGTGTCGCTGGGCTTGAGGACGATCGTGTTCCCGGCCGCGAGCGCGGGGCCGATCTTCCACAGGGCCATCATGAACGGGTAGTTCCACGGGGTGACCTGGCCGACCACGCCGATCGGCTCGCGGCGGACGTAGGACGTGAAGCCGTCCATGTACTCACCGGCGGCCTTGCCTTCGAGCATGCGCGCCGCGCCGGCGAAGAACCGGAGCTGATCGGCGCCCACCTTGATTTCTTCGTCCGCGATGACCTGCTTGGGCTGCCCGGTGTTGCGGCACTCGGCCTCGACCAGTTCGTCGCTGTGCGCCTCGATCGCGTCGGCGAGCTTGAGCAACGCGGTCTGACGCACGCTCGGAGTGGTCTTGCCCCACGAGACGAATGCCCGCTCGGCCGCCTCGACGGCGGCGTCCACGTCGGCCTTGGTGGAGACGGGCGCACGCCCGACGACGCTCTCGTCCACCGGGTTGATCAAATCCAGCGTCTCCGTCGCGGATGAGGCGACGAACTCACCGTTGATGTAGTTCTCGAGTACGTCGATCGACATCGGTACCGGTTCCTCTCGTGGGGGCGAAACATCTGAAAACAAGTGTGCGCTGTCTCACAAGCTGGAGGCAGCTGACAAAATGGTGAAAGAGCCAGCCCCTGCCACGCCGAGTTGTCCACTCCGGAGTCGCCCGTGGGAGCAGGTGTGCCCGGCCGCGGCGGAGCCGGCGAACGGCACGTCCACGCCGACGCTTCCGTCCCCGGAGTCGGCGTTCGTGCACGACGACCCCGCCGACAAGGGTGATGTCGGCGCGTTCGCCGAGGAGCTGGGCGGGTTCGAGCGGGTGAGAGCCGAGTACAGGCCTACGAGGGGTCCATCTCCCCGACCTGCCAGTCGCTGGAGAGCGCCAGCGCCGCACCCGACTCGGCGAGCGAACGGAAACGCCACGCCCGGGTCCGCGACGCCGACCGCCTCGGCCCGGCCGGGGACGTCGAATGTGCGCACGACGCCGTTGGTCAGCAGCAGGTCGAGCATCAGCAGGTCTCCTCTTCCGCGGCGTTCGGCAGCAGCAGGTGGGTATCCTTGCGTGGGCGCAGGTACAGGGCGTAAGTGCGGTTCGGGGGGTCCGCCGTGCGCGGCGACATCGACCAGGCGGCGATGAACCTGGTGCCCTCGAGGACGCGTACGGTCTGCACATCGTCGGGGGCAACAGCCACATCACCGTCGATGCCGCTCGCACGGCCAAGCTGGGGTTCTGTGAGCAGATCGGCCGCGGCGTCGCGAAAGACGCCGCAGCGGAACGGAACTGACCGAGGCGGTTATGCCCGGTAGCTGCCCGCCACCTCCGTCCGGTGCCGCACCGAGCCGGCCACCACGGTCAGCTGCACCCGCGCGGTGAGCAGCGAATCGGTGCCCGCCGTGAACGGATCGCCGTCGAGGACGACGAAGTCGGCGGCCTTGCCCGCGACGAGTTGCCCGGTGAGATCGTCCCAGCGGCACGAATAGGCGGCGTCGCGGGTGGCGTGCGCGAGCGCGTCGGCCATCGGCAAGGCGTACTCGGGCAGGTTGGGTGCGAGCGCCGGATCGATCGCGGACTTGCGCGTCGTCGCGACGTACATGTTGGGCAGTGGGGGATGCGGCGCCGTCGGGGCGTCGGACCCCAGTGCGAGGACGGCGCCCGCCGCCGTCATCTCGGGCCACGGGAAGGCCCGCTCGATCCGGTGGTCGCCCAGCATGGCACGCCAGTTGTCCTGGATCGCGGGATCGGCGTGGACCGGCTGCATCGACGCGACGACGCCGAGGCGCGCAAGGCGCTGCACGTTGTCCGTCGTGATCGTCTCCAGGTGCTCCATCCGGTGCCGGCGCGGGCGAATCCCGTTGGCGTCGATGGCCTGTTCGAGCGCCGTGAGCGCGATCTCCGACGCCTCGTCACCGATGGCGTGCATGGCCACCTGCAGGCCGGCGGCGTCCGCCGCGGCGACCACCGGTGCGAGCGACGCGAGATCCCAGATCGGTTCGGCGTTGGTGCCGTCCGAGTACGGCTCCTTCATCGCGGCGGTGCAGCTGTCGATGACCCCGTCGATGATGATCTTGATCCCGGCCATCCGCAGCCACGGACCCTGCAGGCGCCGCTGGTGCTCCACCGCCTCGTGCACCTGGCGGACGTTCTCCTCCTCGGAGTCGGTTCGTTCGATCAGCCAGTGCCCGGCCACCCGGAGCGGCAGCGTGCCTTCGCCGGCGGCCAGTGCGCGTTCGAGCGCCTCGATCTCGTCCGCGCCGAGTGCCATGTCGACCGCGCCGGTGACGCCGTCGGCGAGATACTGCTCGAATGCCGCCGCGAGGGCGACGTCCCGCTCGGTGTCGCTGATCAGCTTCGCGAGCGTGGGCCACACGATCTGGGTCACCGCCGTCTCGAACAGCATCCCGGTGGCCGCGCCGGTGACGGGATCACGCTCGATCCGGCCGCCGATCGGATCGGGGGTGTTCGCGTCGATGCCGAGTTCGCGCAGCGCGGCGGTATTCACCCACGCCGAGTGCACGTCGTTGGAATCGAGGTATACCGGGCGCTCCGCTTCCGCCGCGTCGATCATCTGCCGCGTCGGCGGGTGGCCGCCCAGTGCGGGAAACAGCCAGCTGCGTCCCAGGATTCGCGGCGCGTCCGGATTGCCGGCGGCGAACCGCCGGATGCGGTCCTGGATGTCGCCGAGGTCGGCGGCACTCTGCAGGTCCACCTTCTGGAGGGCCTGCCCCATCATCAGCAGGTGCGTGTGCGCGTCGATGAAACCGGGCAGGACGAAGGCCCCGTCGAGGTCGACGACGCGGGCGTCGCCCGCGAGCGAATCGGCCGTCGCGGTGTCGCCGACGAAGGTCAGGCGCTCGTCCCGGACGATCATCGACTCGGCCCAGGCGGGTTCGGCCGCGGTGAAGATCCGGCCGCCCCGGTAGTGGGTCGTCTCGGTGCTCATGCTGTTCCCTCTTTCCTCAGGCGACGGTCGAGGTGGTGTACCGGGCAGCGGGATCCTGCCCGGGCGATGCGGAGGCCTGCTCGGTGCGCGTCGACAGCCGGGCGATCGCGACGATCGGCACGAGTAGGACGAGACTGATGCCCGCCAGGACGAAGCCGAACGCGACGTAGCCGACCGCGCCGGTGACGAGGGTTCCGAACAGCGGGGCGAACGCCGATCCGACCAGATACGTGCCGAGCAGTGGGGCCGACCAGCGGCCGGACGAATCGAGCGCGGCCGCGATGGCCACGATGTAGATGAAGGCCGCGGCGTACACCGTGTTCCACGCGATGACGAGCACCAGGTACGCCGTCGGGTCGGTGGCCAGGCACGAGCCCAGTTTGAGGGTGGCGCCGAGGGCGAGGAGGACGGCGGTGGGTGCGGTGCGTCCGAGCCGCGAACCGAGTGCGGTGAGGACGAGGGCGGCGCCGATGCCGCCCGCCGTCGACAGGCTGAGGGCGAGCCCCATCTGCTGTTCGGTCAGCGAGGCGTGCTCGGCGCCCATGATTCCCGACACGGCCCACAGCGAGTCCTCGCCGATCGCCCAGATCGCGAAGAGCACGAGCAGCGAGACGCCGGCGACGGCCACCTTCTTCTCGGTGACGCCCTCGGGCAACGGGTTTCGGGTGTGCTCCGTGCTCGGCCGGCCGTCGTCGACGGCCGGAGCGGCCGGCAACCAGGGAATCGTGAACGCCGTGGCCAGCGCGAGCACCGCGACGATTCCGAAGGCGTTGGTCATGTGCGTGCCGAGGATCGGAATCAGGGCGAGGACGCCGGTGACGGCGGTGCGGTTGACGAGGCCGTTGATCCCGGACACCCGGTTCGGGTTGGTCAGCGCGGCCAGTGCCGCGCCGCCGACCGCCACCGCGCCGCCGGCGCCGATCCCGCCGACGATGATGGCGACGCACGCGACCGGCGCCGAGTGGATGGTGGCGGCGACGGCGAATCCGGCCGCCATCACGACGAGGCTGATGCGGCCGAGCAGGTGGCGGGAGCGCCCTGCCGCCCACCGGGTGGTTGCCAGGCAGACGAGTGCGGTGGCCAGGAGGGAACCGGTGAGGACGGCGCCTGCGACGGTCTGGGTGACGCCGAGATCGTCGACCATCGCGATGATCATGAGCGGGATGAGATTGGCCGTGATGTAGCCGACGACGAAGATGCTGAACGTGGCGATTCCGCGGCGGAGCGTCAGGGGGACGCGGACGGCGGCGGTCACGTGGGGTTCCTGCGGTGGCACAAGGACAACTCCGTGTCTCGGGTGGCGGCCCGCGTGAGACGTGGGTCACTTAGCGAATAGGATTCGTTAAGTATGCGGAGAGGTCCGCCCGTACGCAAGGGTCAAACGAACTTAATTCGTTAATGTTGAATTTCGGCGTTGTCCGAGGTCGCCTTCTGACACAATGGAGTAGTCGTTCGTGTTCAGCTGGCCAACTTGTCCAGCGCCATCCCGATTCCGACCGGTCAGGGTGACACGGACCCGACCGCAACTGCGCAGGAGCCGACATGACCGTCCCCGTTCGCTGGATGTTGTCCCAGCCGGACCTGGCTCTCGAACTGAAGGGCGGCGCCGCCGGTCTCGGCAACGAGATCACGTTCGCCCACACCACCGAACTCCCCGACCCGTTCCGCTGGCTCACCGGGGGAGAACTGCTCCTCACCACCGGTATCCGGCTGCCCCTGACTGCCGCCGACCGCGGGCGGTACCTGCGCGGACTCGGCGAGGTCGGTGTTGCCGCGGTCGGGTTCGGCACCGGGCTCTCTCATCCCGAGGTGCCCGCCGACCTGGTGGCCGTCGCCGACGAGATCGGACTGCCGCTCCTCGAGGTGCCGTTGCCGACCCCGTTCGCCGCCGTCGTCAAGAGAGTCATGAACCGCCTCGCGGAGCAGGAATACGAGGCGGTGTTGCGGGCATCCCGGGCGCAACCGCGAATGACGCGCGCCGTCGTCCAGGGCGGCACCGGCGCCACCGTGCGCGAACTGGCCGTCGCCACGTCGGCCACCGTACTGTTGCTCGACTTGTCGGGGCGGGTGCTGGAGTCGCATCCGGCGCAGCCCGCCGAGGACGTGCTCGGGGAACTGCGCGAGGTACTCGAGGCAGGCACCGGCGGCGCGTCGAGCAGCGTGTCGCTGGCACGGTCGGGCGCATCGATCACGGTGCAGCAGATCAGCGTCGGAAGCACGCCGCACGGTCATCTCGCCGTGATCAGTCCCAGCGCGCTCAGTCACGTCGACCAGATCCTGCTCGGTCACGCGAACTCGTTGCTCGCGTTGGATTTCGAGAAGCCGGTTCGTCTCAGGACCGCGCAGAACCGGCTCAATTCGCATGCCCTCGGGCTGTTGCTCACGGAGGATCGCGACCTCGCGCCCGCCTGGTCGCAGATCCGGCACGCCGCGGACACGGACGGGATGGTGCGCGGACTCACGGTGGTGGCCGAGACGCCGGCGCTCGCGGAGCGGGTGGAGACCGCGGTCGCGGTGGCCATGAACAAGGCCGGGCGGCAATTGTTCGCCCGGCGTCAGGATGCGCGGGTCACCGTTCTGCTGAGGGGCACCGACGACGTCGACTTCGCGCGGGCGATGTTGCGCGGACTGTCCGCGCCGGCGCGGAAGGGGATTCGTGCCGGGCTGAGCGGGCGGCGGGAGGTCGCCGGACTCGTCGCGGCCATCGAGCAGTCCCAGCTCGCCGCATCGGCCGCCGAGTCGGGAGCCGATCCGCTCGAGTTCGCGGCGCTCACCGGAAGCGCGTTGCTCGCGTTCAGCTCGACGCGGGAGGTGCTGAACTCGTTGGCGGACACGATGATCGCGCCGATCGACGATTACGACCGGGCCAATGGAACGGAACTGCTGGGGTCGCTGCGGGCATTCCTGGAGGCGAACGGACACTGGGAGTCGGCGGCTGCGGCGATGGGCGTGCACCGGCACACCCTGCGCAGCCGCATGGCGCGGATCGAATCGCTGATCGACTGCCGCTTGGACGTGGCGCGGGTGCGCGCGGAGTTGCTGCTCGCCATCATCGCCCGGCAGTCGTGACTGCCGGGCGATGATGGGACGGAACTACTTTCCGAGGCGGGTGGCGATGTCGGCGGCGGTCCGCTGACCCATCCGCACGGCACCGTCCACGTGCTGGTATCCCTCGGCCGCGATGTCCGAGCAGGAGAAGTGGAACGGTCCGACCGGCGTGCGGGTGTCCGCGCCGTAGCGGTGCAGACCGCCGAGGTCGAAGCTGGCGGCGTACGCGCCCCGGGTCCATTCCTCGGAGCCCCAGTCGGACTCGTAGTACACCACCGGTTCGGCGGCCTTCGGTCCGAGGTAGCGGGCGAGCGAGCCGAGGATGGTGGCCCGACGCTCCTCCTCGCTCAGCGCGAACATCGCGTCGGCCTTCTCGTCCGACACGAACGCGACGAGGGTGCCGCGGGTGTCCTCGTGGTTGGTGTTGTCGTACACCTCCTGGACGACCTCGGAGGCACCGAATCCGGTGCCGGACAGTCCTTCTTCACGCCAGAACGGGGTCTCGTACACGGCGTGCACCTTGATGACGAGTCCCAGCGACTGGTGCTGGTGCATCTGGTGCTGGCGGCGCGGCAGCGGCGGGTCGTAGGAGATGCGGGAGTACAGGTTCGGCGGGACGGCCAGCACCACGCGGGACGCCTCCACGCGGATGTCGCCGTCCGCGAGCACGACCGCGCCCTCCTCGCTCCACCGGACGGTGCGGACGGGGGCGTTCAGGAACACGTCGTCGCCGAGGGCTGCCGCCATCCGGATCGACACCTGCTGCATGCCGCCGATGACGCGCTTGTCGAGGATGAAGTCCTCGTCCACCAGGTGCGAGAACGATCCGGCGGACGCGGCCATGAGGACGGCCTGCAGTGCCGAGAACGAGTGCGCCGGCTTGGTCAGCATGCCGCCGGCGATGAACAGGCCGATGTTGTCGCGGGCCTCGGCGTCGTCGGACTGCTCGATCAGCCAGTGCTTGAACGAGATGGTGTCCAGTTCGCGAGCCAGCGGATGCGCCCACGGCTCCTCCGCCCCGACCTGCGCGGCCAGGTCGTCGAGGATCTGGACCAGCCGGTCCATCTCCTTGCGGGTCGTCTCGTCGACCGGGAACGACTCGCCCGTGTAGCGGGTGCGCTCACCGGCGGCGGAGATGTAGACGGATTCGCCGTCACGGTACCGGTCGAACGTCTCGAGTCCGAGTTCGTCGAGCAGCGAGATCAGCGCCGTCTGGTCGGGGGAGACCCACTGGCCGCCGATCTCCAGGACCGCACCGTCGACGGTGTCGGTCCAGGTGCGCCCTCCGACACGGTCGCGCGCCTCCAGGACCGCGACGGACAGCCCCGCCTTGCGCAGCGCGGTGGCCGCGGCCAGACCGGACGGTCCGGCACCGACGATGGCGACATCACGTTGGAGAGTAGGCACTTTCGAGCTCCTTTGGTTGAAGTGCTTGAGGTGGATGAACGGTGGATCCGGTTCAGTGGCGGGTGAGTGCGAGAGACAGTTCGGCGTCGATCACGCAGATACTCGAATTGTCCACGCGATCGTGGCTGCGCAGTTCGCCCAGCATCCGGGCCAGACGGTCGGCGGCGGTGTCGTGATCGGTCAGCCAGTCGGCGACGGCGTCGGCCGCGGAGGTCGTGGGCGACGCGTCGCGCAGCACCAGTCCGATCAGGCCGTGCCAGTGCTCCTGCAGGTTGTCGACGAGAACGGCGCCGGCCATCGCCTCCCAATACGCGGTCCCGGTCTCGCCGACGGAGAACCGTTCCGACAGCCAGTCGAGTCCGACGACGCGGCCGAATTCGCGGTACGTCTCGGCCACCTGCGTGATCGGCAGGCCGAGCGACTGCGCGGTGGTCTCCAGGGCGAAGGCCTGCGCGAGGATCCGCAGTGTCCCGAGGTCCTGGGCCGGCGCACCGGTGAGGTGGGGCAGGGCGGCGGCCAGGTCCTGCACCGGCCTCGCGAAACGCTCGATGAGCGCCCGCGCATCCGTGCCCGCGGCGCGGTGCCGCAACAGCCACGACGTGGTGCGCTCGATCAGGTCCTGGATGCCGAAATGCAGGTTCAGCCGGGTCCGGTGGGACGCGCCGGGCAGGGTAAGGACCTCGTTCCACAGGCGGTCGATGTCGAACACCTGCCGCACCACCGCGTATGCGACGGTGATCTCGGGGGTGCCGACGCCGAGGCGCTCCTCCAGCCGGTGGATCAGCCCCGGTCCGACCCGGTCGATCATGTCGCCCGCCACCAGCACGGCCACGATTTCCCGGGCGAGCCGGTGACCGCTGATCTGCTGGGGGATGCGGTCGCGGATGGACGCCGGGAAGTAGTCGGCGAGCACACCGTCGAACACGGCGTCGTCGAGCACCGGGGAGGCGAGCAGTTCGGTGACGACGAGGTTCTTCGACTGCGCCAGCAGAACCGCGATCTCCGGCCGGACGAGTCCCTGGCCCGCGCGGTGCCGCGCCGACAGTTCCGCGGCCGAGGGCAGGACCTCCGCGGCCCGGCTGATGCCCGCGTCGCGCTCGAGGTTCTCGATCAGACGCTCGTGGCGTCCGAGGAGGAACGGTGCATGGACCTCGGCGAGGCTGATGGCGAGAGTCTGGGAGGCGGCGTCGGCGAGCACCGATTCGCCGATCTCGTCCTGGACCCGGGCGAGCAGCGTGTTCCGTTCCGCGGCCGGAAGTTCACCCGACGCGACAGCCGCGTCCAGCGCAACCTTCAGGTTCACCTCGCGATCCGATGTGGCGACGCCGGTGGCGTTGTCGATGAAGTCGGCGTTGATCCGGCCGCCGTGCAGCGCGTACTCGATGCGGGCGCGTTGCGTGAGACCGAGGTTGCCGCCCTCGCCGATCACGGCGGCGCGCACGTCGGCCGCCTCGACCCGGACGGCGTCGTTGGCGGGGTCGGCGGCGTCGGCGTGCACCTCCGTCGACGCCTTGACGTACGTGCCGATTCCCCCGTTCCACAGCAGGTCGACGTCCGCGGTCAGCAGCGCCTTCACCACCTCGTGCGGGGGCAGTTCGGCGGCGGTGACGCCGAGGCGTTCGCGCACCTGCGGGGACAGCGGAATCTTCTTCGCCGTCCGCGGCCACACGCCGCCGCCGGCCGAGACGAGATCCCGGTCGTAATCGTCCCAACTGCTGCCCGGGACGGTCGCGAGGCGCTCGCGCTCGCGGTAGGAGGCCTCGGAATCCGGTTCGGGATCGAGGAAGATGTGCCGGTGGTCGAACGCGCCGACCAACCGGATCGCGCGGCTGAGCAGCATGCCGTTGCCGAACACGTCCCCGGACATGTCGCCGATGCCGACCACGGTGAACGTGTCCGTGTCGACGTTCTTGCCCATCTCGGCAAAATGCCTGCGGACGGAGACCCATCCGCCGCGCGCCGTGATGCCCATCGCCTTGTGGTCGTAGCCGGCGGAACCACCGGACGCGAACGCGTCGCCGAGCCAGAACCCGCGTCGCGTCGCAATGCTGTTGGCCAGATCCGAGAAGCGGGCCGTGCCTTTGTCGGCCGCCACCACCAGGTACGGGTCGGCGTCGTCGTGGATCACCGTGTCGCGGGGGTGGACCACCTCGCCGTCGACGATGTCGTCGGTGACGTCGAGCAGTCCGTCGATGAAACTCGTGTACGCCGCCCGGACCGCATCCGGCGTCGTCTCGGTCCGCACCACGAACGCGCCCTTCGCGCCCATCGGGACGATCAGCGAATTCTTCACGTGCTGCGTCTTCATCAGACCCAGAACCTCGGTGCGGAAATCGTCTTTGCGGTCCGACCAGCGCAGGCCGCCGCGCGACACCGGGCCGCTGCGGACGTGGCTGCCCTCGACGATCGGCGAGTGCACGAAGATCTCCCGGTAGGGGGTCACGGCCGCGGACAGCGACAACAGCGACGGATCGATCTTGAACGCCGCCGGGGCAGCGCTGATCGTGCGGTCGTGGCGAAACCAGTTGGTGCGCAGCACAGCCGACGTGAACGACAGCAGGCCGCGGAGCAGACGGTCCTCGTCCATGGTCGCGGTGCGGTCGATCGCCGCGAGCAGCACACGTTCGGCGTCGGCGACGGCGACCTCGCGGTCGGATCCGGAGACGGCAGGATCGAAGCGGGCGGTGAACAGGTCGCGGAACCCGCGCACGAAGTCGCTGTGCTGCAGCAGGATCGCCACGATGTTGGGTTCCGACAGTCCCAGCCCCACCTGCCGGAGATAGCGGCACGCGGCCCGCACCAGGACTGCATCGGTCCACGGCAGGTTCGCCGCGGCCACGAGGCGGGTGAACCCGTCGACCTCCAGATGTCCGGCGGCCGCGGCCTCGAAGGCGTCGGACAGCAGGCCCGGAGTCTCGGCGTCCCAGGCGAAGTCGCCGGTGCTGAAGTCGAACCGGTGGATGGTCGGGGTGCCGGGCTCGTCGGCGGGCAACTGCTCGTGGGACGCCACCCGCAGCCCCAGATCTGCGAACAGCGCGACCAATTCGGCGAGCAGTGGGGTGTCCTCCGGCCACACCATGACCGCGGCCGGCTCGGGCAGTGCATTCGCGGAGTCGACGAAGCGCAACCGCGGGGTGGTACCTCCGGACGCCAGGACCGCGCTCGACACGGCGTCCTCATCCGGGCGTGGACGGGGCGTGTCGGTCGTGCTCGGAATGACACCGGTAAAGCTCATCGTGTGGCTCCTGACCCCTGATCTGACGAACTGTGACTGGAGACCAGTGTGTCGAGGAGAGACGCAGGCCACATCCGACGAAGTGGAGCGTCGTCCGGCGACGGACGCGACGTTTCGGAGCCGTGAGTACTTGTCAACCGCGGGCGGTTACGAAGTACTCAGGGCTCGCCACGTCGACTCCGCTGCGGTACCCAGCAGTCCGCCGGTGATCACGAAGATCGACGACGTGCCCGCGACCCCGCCACCCAGGTCATGGTCAGTGGTTGGCCGATGCCCCGGAAGAATCCGGTCACGACGAGGAGCAGCGCCCTCCCGATCGGGTTCGGGACGAACGGGAGCAGGGCGGTGGGCAGCGCCGAGCACAGTGTGGCGGAGATCAGCAGTCGGTTCCGCGGCACCAGGGTGAGCAGCCACGGCAGGAACGCGCGCTACACGATCGACGCCGCGGTACGCGCGGTCAGCAGCAACGTCACCAGGTCATCCGTTGAGCACCTGGCGATTGCCGAGCGGCGCCTGCAGCGGGACGTCGAGGGTGCCGAACACAGCGACGAGGATGCACATCTTGTCGGCCGCCTCCGGCAGGCTGCCGGTGCGCAGCGAGATCGTCACGGTGGTGTCCGTCTCGGCGACCGTGGCGTCGGCGCCGTAACACTCCGGGGTTCCGGTGACGAAGTGGATCGCCACCGTGTTGCCGTCCGCGCGCGACCACGATTCGAACGGCGTCGGATCGGCCCGGACGATGTCGGGCCGCGACTCGAAGACGGTGCCGAAATCGTCGCCGGGCACCTCGGACGGAATGGGCATCCCCGACGACGGATTGGTGGGGCTGGGATCCACTGCGGACGCGATCTCCGGGGGAATCGTCGGTTCGTCGGTGCTCGAACCGGACCCGCATCCGGCGAGGGCGAGGCAGGCCAGCACAGCGAGAGCGAGTACGCGCATAAGCCACGGTAACCTCATCCGGCGAGCAGGCCGGAGACCAGCGCAATCCCCGGAATCGCCGCCAACGTCGTGACGAAAGCCGTGTCGCGGGCCAGCACCGCCCCCACCCCGTATCGGCTGGCGTAGACGAAGACGTTCTGTGCCGTCGGCAGCGTGGCCACCACCACGATGGCGAACAGTTCGTGCCCGTCCAGGCCGAGCAGGTACCGCGCCATCAGGTAGGCCAGCATCGGCTGCACGACGATCTTGAGCACCGACGCCAGCGCGACGTCCCGCCTCGGACTGGTCCCCTTCTCCAGCACCCGAACCCCGTACAGGGAGATGCCGAACGCCAGCAGCGCACCCGGCACCGACGCGCCGCCGATGAGCCGGAACGGCTGCATCAGCGCCTCCGGCGGAGTCCAGCCGACGAGCGCGATCAGCAGTCCCGCGGCGCCCGCCACGACGATCGGGTTCTTGAACGGCGCAGTGACCGTCTCGAGTCGCGAGGCGCCGCGCCGGAGCGTGGTGACGTCGAGGATGGTGAGGGCGATGGGGGAGTAGGCGATGATCTGGAACAGCAGCAGCGGCGCGACGAACGACGCGTCGCCGAGCACGAAGACCGCAATGGGAATACCGAGATTCGCGGAGTTCACGTACGACGACGACAGCGCACCGATCGTGAGCTCCGGAAGGGACCTGCGTAGCCACACCTTCGCGATGACCATATACAGTGCGCCGACCGTCAAAGCGGTGACCGACGCGACGGCCAGAGTGGGCGAGAAGATCACGGAGAGGTCGGACGATGCGAGCGAATCGAACAGCAGCGCCGGTGTGGCGACGAAGAACACCAGCCTGCCCAGAACGGATTCGCCCTCCGCGCCCAGCGTCCCACGCCTGCCGAGAATGTAGCCGATCGCGATGATCACGAAAATGACGGTGAAACCCGCAACCACTCCCGACACGCTGCGGGGCACCTCCTCGACAGGGATGCCTCGTGTCGGCAAACCTTGCGAAGTCTAGTGCTCGGCGTTTCGGTGGGTCACAATTGCCTCCGGTCGGGGAGATCGTCTGCACGCGCGTTCCGTCGCGCTCGAGGAGTCGTAATGCCGCGTGGAACGACCGTTCTCTGCGCGCTGATCTGCGCCTGGACCCTCGCCTGGGGTGCCGCGCCCGTCGCGTCGGCACTGGCGCCGCCGTCGAGTGGAGACCCGGCGCTGATCGCCCTCGCGGGGCAGGTCCTGGGCCGTAGCTACCGCGAGCACGCGAGCGTCGCGTACATCGACGCGTCCGGCACCCGGTTCGCGAACTTCGGGGCCACCGAGGACACCGACTTCGAGATCGGTTCCGTCACCAAGACGTTCACCGCGGAACTCTTCGCCGACGCCGTCGCGCGGGGCGAGGTGCGGCAAGACACGAAGGTCGGGGACCTGCTGCCGCTGCAGGGTGCACCGGTCGGCGACGTGACGCTGCTCGAACTGGCGTCCCACACGTCCGGGCTGGCGCAGTTCCCGATGAGCACCGACACCATGGTGGCCGTGGGGCACTGGGTGGTCGCGTCCAACCCGTTCACCTACAGCAAGGACACCCTGCTGCAGCAACTGCAGTCGGCGCCGCTCACTACCCGCGGCACGTACTCGTACTCGACCGTCGGCTTCGCGTTGCTCGGCCAGGCGCTCGCCGCGGCTGCGCACACCGACTATCCGACGCTGCTCCGCGAGCGCATGCTCGTCCCACTCGGACTGTCGCATTCGTGGATGCCGCTCACCGCTGCCGACCTGCCCGCGAACGTGACCCGCGGATTCGATGTCCTGCACCGATCGCAGGACCCGTGGCCGCTGGACGCCTACGCCCCGGCCGGTGGGTTGCGGTCCACGGCGAACGACATGTCGACGTACGTACGGGCTCTCCTCGACGGCACGGTCCCCGGCAGCACGGCCATGGACCCGCGGTGGATCGGCGCCAACTACCGGGCGCTGACCTGGTCGATCGTCCCGTTCGAGGGTCGGGACTACACCCTGCACGGCGGCGCGACGGGCGGTTTCCAATGCACCGTCGTCCTCGACCGTGCGAACGGCCGCGGGCTGGTCATCCTCACCGACACCATCGGCGGACTCGAGCAGCAGGGTCTGGAGATCCTCGCCCACACCCCCATGTGAGTGCTTTCGCGTCCCGGGGTACACAATGCCACCCACGTACCCGGGGTACCCCCACTGGGTATGTCCGGTTACAATGGTCGGGTGGAGACGGCAGAGCGACGAACCCCGGTGGCGCGCGCAGCGCTGCTGATCGCCGTCGCCGCCGGCGTGCTGCTCATGCACAGCCTGGTCGCCCCGACCGCGAGCGCCGCGATGCCCGGGCAGTCGTCGAGTACCGCATCCCACGCCGAAGACCGACACGGTTGCGGCGGGGACGGCTGCGAACAACCACACCTCACCGGACACCAGTGCGCCGGCGTGATCGTGGTGATCGCCGCCCTGACCGCGGTGATGGTGCTGTGGTGGCATTCCATGGACCCCCCGGCTCGACGGTCGCGTGTGAGCGCCCACCGCGTGCAGTCCGGTCGCGGACCACCGTCGTGGACGGTGCTGTCGCTGGCGGAACTCTCGATTCTGCGGGTGTGACAGGGAGCCCGGGGCCACGTACCCCGGCGGATCCGACTGTCACTTTCCGAATTTCGATATCGAGGAGTTCCTCATGCGCATCACCACGACCGCCCTGATCGCCGCCGCGACAGGTGCGGCGCTCGTTCTGACCGGTTGCGGCACCGACTCGGCAGGCACCTCGTCGACGTCCGGCGTCTCGACGTCCGTGGCCGCAGCATCTCAGGTGCAGTTCAACGACGCCGACATCGCGTTCCTGAACGGGATGTACCCCCATCACGCTCAGGCCGTCGAGATGGCAGGCATGGTCGCCGACCGCACCGGCAACGCCGACGTCGTCGCTCTCGCCGCCGCGATCGAGGCGGCGCAGCAACCGGAGATGGACCGGATGACCACCTGGCTCCAGCAGTGGGGGCAACCGGTTCCCACGTCCGACATGTCCGGCATGCATCACGGCGGCGACGACGGGATGATGTCGGCCGACCAGATGGATACCCTGACGGCGCTGTCGGGCGCGGAGTTCGACCGGCAATGGCTGACCATGATGATCGAGCACCACGCCGGCGCGATCGACATGGCGAACACCGAACTGGCGAACGGTGAGAACCCGGAGGCCAGGCAGATGGCTTCCGACATCGTGACCGCCCAGCAGAAGGAGATCGCCGACATGCAGGCCCTGCTCGGCTGACCGATACGGCAAAAGGCCGCGTAATCCGAGGATTACGCGGCCTTTTCGGTGCCTACGTGAGTTACCGACTCGTGAAGGGCAGCAGAGCCATCTCGCGAGCGTTCTTGACGGCGACGGCAACCTGACGCTGCTGCTGCGGGGTCAGGCCCGTGACGCGGCGGCTACGGATCTTGCCGCGGTCCGAGATGAACGTGCGGAGAAGGTTGATGTCCTTGTAATCGACGTACTCGATCTTGGCCGCGAACAACGGGTTCTTCTTGGGCTTGCGGCCCTCGACGGGACGCGGCTTCTTCGACGGTGCTCTCTTGACTGCCATCTTCTTCCTTTACCAGCTCGACTTGTGGACGCCTGGCAGCTCCCCGCGGTGCGCCATCTCGCGAACACGCACGCGAGAGAGCCCGAACTTCCTCAGGTGGCCGCGCGGACGTCCATCCGCAGCGTCTCGATTGCGCAATCGTACCGGACTCGCGTCGCGGGGCAGACGCTGCAGTGCCGCCCGGGCCTCCGCGCGCGCCTCTTCGCTGCTCGACGGACGGCGGAGGGTCTCCTTCAGCTCCGCGCGACGCTCGGCCCAGCGGGCCACGACGATCTTGCGCTCCTCGTTCTTCGCGATCTTCGACTTCTTTGCCATGTGCGGTGTCTTCTACTTCTCTTCTCGGAAATCGACGTGCTTCCGCACGACCGGGTCGTACTTCCTCATCACCAGACGGCCGGGGTCGTTGCGGCGGTTCTTGCGGGTCACGTACGTGAATCCGGTGCCTGCGGTCGACTTCAGCTTCACGATCGGGCGGATCTCGTTGCGCGCGGCCATCAGATCCGCTCTCCGCGGGCGCGGATCCGGGCGACGACGACCTCGATGCCGTCCCGGTCGACGGTCTTGATGCCCTTGGCGGAGAGCGTCAACGTGATCCGCCTGCCCTCGCTCGGCAGGAGGTAGGTCTTCTTCTGGATGTTCGGGTCCCAGCGCCGGGTGGTGCGGGTGTGGGAATGTGACACGGACTTGCCGAATCCTGGCTGACGTCCGGTCACCTGGCAGTGCGCCGACATGGGCGTTCCTCTCCGTCCTCCCGTGGAACCGCCACGAGGAGGAGATGATAATCATTTTCGACAACGAACAGATTTCACTGTAGCGTTCCCGACGCTTAATGACAATCATTATCGAAAGGGGTGCTCGTGAGTGAGGTAGTCGACGGCCGGACGCCGCTGATCCTGGTCTCCGGGTGGAACGGCCGCACCGAGGACGCGGCGCGGTCACTGCTTCGCGACGGCACCGTCGTCGTGCATCACGACCTCGAGTTCGTCCGTGAAGGCGTCGTGCGCCGCACCGTCACCACACTGGAGTCCGGGACGCCGCACGAGAGCCTCGGAATCCGCGAACTGGCGCACGGCTGCATCTCGTGCACACTGCGCGAGGACCTCCTACCGTTGCTGCGTCGCCTGCACGCCCGCAGTTCGGTGCAGCGCATCGTGCTGCACCTCGACCGCAGGCTCGAACCCGAGGCCGTCTGCTGGGCCGTCGAACACGTGTCGGTGTCCGGCATCGCTGGGCAGATCGACGGTCCGGCATCGCGGGACGTCCGCATCGACGGCGTCGTCACCTGCCTCGACGCGCAGTCGTGGCTGGCCGATGCCACCGGCGACGACGCGCTCGACGACGACCGCACCGTCGCTCAGGTCGCGGTCGGGCAGGTCGGGTTCGCCGACGCCCTGGTGGTGTCGGGTAGCGCCGGCGACGGCTGGCAGCAGGCCCGCCTCCACGCCGTCCTGGCCCGGCTCGCGCCCGGCGCGCCGATCGTCTGGGGCGCCGACCAGCTCGATGTCGAGCGGCTGCTCCTCCGCATTCCCGCCGACGCGCGGCGCGGCGAACCGGCACACACGCACTCACCACTGCTGCGCGGGCAGCCGCCCCTGTCCCACGACTGCGGGGTGATGCTCGTCGAGTTCACCGCCACCCGGCCGTTCCACCCCGAGCGACTCCACGAGGCGATCGACGTGCTGCTCGAGGGTGTCGTCACGGCACGCGGACGGATATGGGTGGCGACGCAGCCGGACGAGGCGCTGTGGCTCGAATCCGCCGGTGGGGGACTGCGGGTGGCGAGCGCCGACCGCTGGCTGGCCGCGATGACCACGGACGAACAGGAACAGGTCGCGGTCGGGCGGCGGGCGATGGCCGCGCTGTGCTGGGACGAACACTTCGGCGACCGGCACACGTCGATGGTGGTGCTGGTGCATGCCGCCGACCCCACCGAGATCGACCGCACGCTGCAGTGGGCGCTCGTCACCGATGACGAATTCGCGGACGAAGGCAGCTGGCAGTCGTGGCCCGACCCGTTCGGGCAGTTCCACCACGACCCCTGCGAGAGCAGTGAATCGCCCTATGCGGAAACCGAATCGAGAGAGGCGAACGAATGAAGCCCAACCCGTGAGTTAAGTACTCACGGGCGGGACGCATCGCGTGCGAACCTTGGCGGGTGTTGCTGTACATCCTGGAACTGGTGGGCATCGCGGTGTTCGCGGCGTCGGGCGCCCTGGTGGGCGTGACGAAGCGCCTCGACATCTTCGGTGTGTGCGTGGTCGGTGTGTTCACCGCGCTCGGCGGCGGCATCGTCCGCGACGTCCTGCTGGGCATCCACCCACCGACGTCGCTGGGTAGTTGGCCGAACCTCGGCACGTCGTTCGGGATGTCGCTGCTGGTGTTCTTCCTGCATTCGACTGTCGGGCGACTCCGCCGGGAGATCCTGGTGCTGGACGCGCTGGGCATGGGCCTGTTCGCGAGCACGGGCGCGGTGATCGCGCTCGACCACGGGGCGAGTCCGCTCGCATCGTGCCTCATCGGCGGCACGACGGCCATCGGGGGCGGAATCTTGCGCGACGTGCTGGTGAACGAGGTCCCGCTGCTGCTGCAGCGGGACTTTTACGCGGTGCCGGCGCTGCTCGGTTCGGCTCTGGTGGTCGCGGCGAGCGAGTGGGGTGCGGGGGCGGATGTGGCGATGGTGGTGGGCACGGTGTTCGCGTCGGTGCTCCGGTTGCTCGCGCTGTGGCGGAACTGGGGTCTGCCGGGTCCGCGGGTGCTCGAGTGACCGGTGTCGGCGCTCACCGAATGAACCCTTCTCAGACATATCTCAGTTGATCGGGCCAAACTGTCGGGTATGCGCATTTTGGTGGTCGACGACGATCGGGCCGTGAGGGAGTCCTTACGGCGCTCCCTGAGCTTCAACGGGTACTCGGTGGAACTGGCCGTCGACGGTATCGATGCTCTGGAGAAGGTGGCGACCGCACGTCCCGACGCGCTGGTGCTCGACGTGATGATGCCGCGCCTGGACGGTCTCGAGGTGTGCCGCCGGTTGCGGAGCACCGGCGATGACCTGCCGATTCTCGTGCTCACGGCGCGCGACTCCGTGTCGGAGCGGGTGTCGGGGCTGGACGCCGGCGCCGACGACTACCTTCCGAAGCCGTTCGCCCTCGAGGAGTTGCTGGCCCGGTTGCGCGCACTGTTGCGCCGCGCCGCGCCCGAGCCGGGCATCGACTCGGAGAAGATGACGTTCGAGGACCTCACGCTCGACCCGGTCACCCGCGAGGTGACGCGGGGTGAGCGGTCCATCAGCCTGACTCGTACCGAGTTCTCGCTCCTCGAGATGCTGATGGCCAACCCTCGCCGGGTGCTCACCCGCGGCCGCATCCTCGAGGAGGTGTGGGGTTACGACTTCCCGACATCCGGGAACGCGCTGGAGGTCTACGTCGGGTACTTGCGTCGCAAGACGGAGGCAGACGGGGAGCCGCGTCTGTTGCACACGGTCCGCGGAGTCGGCTACGTCCTGCGGGAGACCCCTCCGTGATGGCAGTTCCGTTCCACAAGACCGCCGGCAAGCCGGGGTCGGCGAAGTACGACGCGCACCACATTTCTCGGCACCCCACAGGCCCGATTCCGTTACCGCCCGAGATGCGCCCTCCGATGCCGTTGACGCGGTCGGTGTCGTTGCGGTGGCGGGTCACGCTGCTCGCGGCGTCGGTGGTGGCGATCGCGGTGGCCGTGATGGCGATCGCGGCGTACGCCGTGGTGTCGCGCGCCCTGTATGCCGACGTCGACAATCAGTTGCGCACGCGCGCGTCGGCGCTGATCGACAGCAATCTCGTGACGTTCGATCCCCGCTACATCGCGGGCGCGACGCTGTACACGACGGACATCAGTGTGGCGCTGATCTTCCCGGACCTCGACACGTACACCCCGCCGGGGTCGAGCGTGCCCATCGGCGACCCCGAACTGTCGGTGGCACGCGGCGAGCGCGAGACGTCGTTGCGGACGGCGGAGAACCAGCGGGTGCTGGCGCAGCGCACCCAGGACGGCAGCACGCTGGTGATCGCGCAGCGGCTGGCACCGACGGGCGCCGTGCTCGACCGCCTGGCCTGGGTGCTGTTCATCGTCGGCGGGTGCGGAGTGGTCCTCGCCGCCGCGGCGGGAACGACGGTGGGACGCACCGGTCTGCGGCCGATCGCCCGGCTCACCGCCGCCACCGAACGCGTGGCCCGGACCGACGACCTGACGCCGATTCCGGTGACGGGCAACGACGAACTCGCCCGGCTCACCGAGAGTTTCAACACGATGTTGCGGGCGCTCGCGGAATCACGGGAGCGGCAGAGCCGCCTCGTCGCCGACGCGGGACACGAACTGCGGACTCCGCTCACGTCGTTGCGCACCAACATGGAGTTGCTGATCGCATCGAGTCGCCCTGGGGCGCCGCATATTCCGGACGAGGACATGGCGGAGCTGCGCACCGATGTGGTGGCGCAGATCGAGGAGTTGTCGCAGTTGGTGGGCGACCTCGTGGACCTCGCCCGCGAGGATGCACCGGAAACCATCTTCGAGAGAGTCGATCTCAGCGAAGTGGTGGAACGGAGCCTGGAGCGGGCCCGCCGCCGACGCAACGAGATCGATTTCACCGCCGTCACGGTGCCGTGGTTCGTCTACGGCGACCACGCCGGGTTGTCGCGTGCGGTGCTCAACGTGCTCGACAACGCCGCGAAGTGGAGTCCGACCGGTGAGCAGGTACGGGTGGCGATGACACCGGCAGGCGACGGCCTCCTCGAACTGACCGTCGACGACGCGGGCCCGGGCATTCCCGAAGAGGACCGGGAGCTGGTGTTCGACCGCTTCTACCGGTCGACGGCGTCACGGTCGATGCCGGGCTCGGGGCTGGGTCTGGCGATCGTCCGGCAGGTGGTGGTCAAACACGGCGGCACGATCGCCGTCGACGTCTCCGAACGAGGGGGTGCCCTCATCCGCATCGTCCTACCGGGTGAGCCCGAAGCGGATTAGTCTCGAGGTCTCGGCCAACTCAAAGGCCGGTCTCAGGACCTTCTCAGTCCCACCGGGCACTCTCGTGGACAGAGACGGTGCGACTGCCCCTGCGGGTGGTCGCGGGAGATGGAAGTGATGCGATGACCGAAGATCGAAACAGTCACGACGGCGGCAGCCGTGACAACGCCGGCGGCGACCAGGGCGCACGCCCGGACCAGCCGGGCCACCCGCAGTCGACTCCGGGCCACCAGCCCACCGAGGCGTTTCCGACCACTCCGCACAACCCGGCCGGCCCGATGGGGCAGCAACAGGCGTACGGCGTGGGCGGCTACCCCCAGGGCAACCCGTACGGCCCGCCGCAACAGCCCACACAGCAGTACGGACAGCCTCAGCACGGCGGACCGGGACATCCGGGTCCCCAGCACGTGGCCGGGCAGCACGCGGCGCCTCAGGGCCCGTTCCCCGGTCATCAGGGCCCCGGGCAGTTCGGTGAGGGATCGACGGCGACTGCGACCAAGCGTCCGGCCCGTACCGCCATCGTCGTCGGCGCTGTGGCGCTCGCTCTGGTGAGTGGCGGCATCGGCGGTGTGGTGGGTTCGCTCGCCACGGACCGGAACGGCAGCGGCGCCGCGGTGACCAATTCCCTCGACGCCCCGAAGAACACCGCGACCCCGGCCGCGAACGCACCGGCAGGTTCGGTGCAGGCGGTCGCGAACAAGGTCGTCCCCAGCGTCGTCCAAATCGAGGTGGCCACGGCAGGCGGATCCGGCGGAGAGGGATCCGGCATCGTCATCTCGTCCGACGGCATGATCCTCACCAACAATCACGTGGCAGGCGCGGCAGCCAAGGGCGGAAAGTTGACGGTCGCGTTCTCCGACGGCAGCACGGCGGACGCCAAGCTCGTCGGTGCCGACCCGGTGTCCGATCTCGCGGTCATCAAGGTGGACGGTAAGACCAACCTCACTCCGATCGAGCTGGGAACGTCCGGCAACGTCCAGGTGGGGCAGCAGGTCGTCGCCATCGGTTCGCCCCTCGGCCTGGCGGGCACCGTCACCGAAGGCATCATCTCGGCCCTCAACCGTCCGGTCTCCACCAGCGGTGAGTCGGGCAATCAGAACACCGTCATCGACGCCCTCCAGACCGACGCGGCGATCAACCCCGGCAACTCGGGCGGCGCCCTGGTCAACATGGACGGCCAGCTGATCGGCATCAACACGGCCATCGCGAGCATCGGCGGGTCCGGTGCGGGCGAGCAGAGCGGCTCCATCGGACTCGGATTCGCGATCCCGGTCGATCAGGCCCGGCGCATCGCGGACGAACTGGTCAAGACCGGCAAGGCCACCCAGGCTGTCATCGGGATCCAGGTCCCCTCGCAGGACGCCGCCAACGGTGCCACCGTCGTCGAGGTCACGTCGGGCAGCCCGGCGGAGAAGGCGGGAATCCCGAAGGGGTCGGTGATCACCAGGGTCGACGACCGGGTCATCACCAGCGGTGACGCGCTCATCGCCGCCATCCGTTCACATGCGCCTGGAGACAATGTGTCCATCACCTACACCGATGGGAACGGCTCCAACTCCAAGACCGTCGACGTCACGCTCGGCACCGCCGAACAGGGTGGCCGCTGATGAACGCCGGGATTCTCGGGCAGGTCGAGTCCGTTCTGAACGGGGCCACTACGGTAGGGACCATGGACATCGAAGCCTCGCTGGCCGGCCGCGCGCTGGTGGTAATCGTCGACGACCGCACCGCACACGGTGACGGCAAGGACTCCATCGGGCCCCTGGTGACAGAGTTGCTGAACGAGGCGGGTTTCATCGTCGACGCCATCGTTGCGGTGGCGGCCGACGAGGTGGAGATCCGGAATGCGCTCAACACCGCTGTCATCGGCGGCGTCGACCTCGTCGTCTCGGTCGGCGGCACCGGCGTGTCGCCCCGCGATGTCACCCCCGATGTCACCGCCGAGGTCCTCGACCGCGAGATTCCCGGAATCTCGGAGGCCCTCCGGTCTTCCGGGCTCGCCGCGGGATCGCTGGACGCGGGGCTGTCCCGTGGCCTCGCCGGAGTGTCCGGCAGCACACTCGTGGTCAATCTCGCCTCGTCCCGTGCGGCGGTGCGCGACGGCATGGCCACCCTGACGCCCCTCGCGTCTCACGTGATCTCCGAACTGTCCGGTCTGGAAGGCTGAGACGATTTCTCGTTCCGACGAACCGGGCTCGCACAGCGAGCCCGACGAGCAGCAAGTTCCGAGCCGGGCCCCGATCGACAGGGCCCGGCTCGAGCGCGTCTTCGGGGACGTCTTTCCCGACACCACCGCGGACGAACGCGGACAGGATGAGCCATCTCAGTATGTGGACAAGGGTCGCGAGTCCGAGGAGTGGATTCGGCGTCAGGTTCCCCCTCACCACGGGTAGCCGCTTGGTTGAAATCTGGATGAATCTAAGTGTTGTCGGCAGTAACCGAAAAATTTGCGCCAGGAAAACCACTGGTAAAGCCGGATTTCATTCGCGTCGCCCCAAAGCGGGGCTACCCGTAGGTAACAGTCCGTTCCAACCTTTGTGAGACACATCACAATTGCGTCACGAGCTGATCACGTTGCCCAGGTTCTTAGCGCAGGTTAATGTCCCTGACGAGTCAGTACGAAGATGGAGGGCGGGGCGTGGTGCCACGTCGTTGCCCGGACGAGCCTCCTTGTGAGGTTTGTCTCTGGTGTTGAAATTCTGGCAATTGGTCGTCCGCAGTTAACGCTGTGGACACCTTTGCTGCGAATACTGCGCTGGGCCCGAAATGGACCACTCCTCAGTTTCGATCGTCGAGGCTGGGAACCTGCTTGAATCCTGATGAGGGGAACGAATGAGCGAGAACCGCAAGTCCGGCCTGCGCCGTGGCGCCCGTATTGCAGGCCTGGGTGCTGCTGCGGCTGTTGCACTCGGTTTGATGTCCACTGGTGCGGCGAGCGCGGATACTTTCATCCCGCTGCCTGATGGTTCGAAGACCGGCCCGAATGTGACGTTGACGCGGACGGCGGAGAGTGCTCTGTCGTCGCCGTCGTTGGCTGCCAATGGCGCCGGTCGTGTGGCGTGGGTGTCGGGCACCGTCGTTGCCGATGTCAAGGGCATCAAGGACGTCACCGACGTTCCGGACGCGAACAACACGACGAACAATGCGGGTACCTACAACGGTACGAATGCGTCGACCACGCATGGTGTTTCGCGGGTGTCGACCGGGTACATCGTGGGTTGCCAGGTGGACATCACGGGTCTGTCGGCGAACCCGTCGTTCAGTCTGGGTTTGGATTCGTTGTCGCCGAGCGTTGGTCTGACGGTTCCGCTGAACTCAGGTGAAGTGAAGTACGTGCCGCTGGGCGGCAAGGACATCAAGAAGGACGGCGTCTACGCGCTGCAGTACCAGGATTCTGAGCTGCAGGTGCAGAAGTGCGGTGGATTCGCGCAGGCTCGGTCGTACTCGGTCGTGGAGATCGTGGGCAACGACTACTCGAAGACCGTTCTGTACGGTGCGCCGTTCAGCATCGGCTGATTTCGGTCTCTTTCGCTGTTCTTCCACCCACTTTCTCGCGTGTGCGAGGTTTCTATCCCTGAGAGGGAACAATGATCATCAACCGTAAGAACGGTGTGCGTCTGGCCGCGGTCGGGGCCGCTGCTGCCGCGACCATGGGCTTCTTTTCCGTCGGTGCGGCGAACGCCGATACGTTCATTCCGCTGCCTGGTGGTTCGATCACGCAGACGCTGGCGGACGGCACCGTGGTGACGGTGAACCTGACGGACGAGAGTGCGAACATTTCGCCGTCGATGGGTTCGACGCCGTTGCACCGCAACGTCTGGGTCAACGGCAAGGCCGCCGTCACCCTGGACGGTGCCGGAGCTAAGGGTGCCACCATCACCCCGGGGTACATCCTGGCTTGCCAGGTCGATTTCGGCGCCAAGTCCGGCGGAAGTGCCAACGCATTCGACGGAACCGACCCCAAGTCCGGAATTCCGCTCAGTACTCTCGGCCAGGCGGATGCTCCGATCGGCTTCGGCGGTAGCGGCAACGGCGGGATTACTCTCGGCCCGGGCCAGGCGAAGAACGTCACCATTCTCGACCTCGAGAAGAAGGACGCCTACGGCGGCGAGTCTCACACCGGTGGTAACAAGTTCACGGGCAAGACCGGTTCGGTCACCTGGGCCGACTCGACCCTCGGCGTGAGCGGCTGCGCCGGCTACGCCCAGGCCCGCAGCTACGTCAAGGTTGCCGTCAGCACCGACAACGTGAGCAGCACCGTCACTCTCTGGGGACAGCCCTTCAGCATCGGCTGATTGCTTCTCCGTACATAAGTAGGAAATACCCGGAATCGGGGCGCGAGAATACTCGCGCCCCGATTTCTGGCGTTCAAAATGGGCTATTACACGCAAATAACACGCCTTTATGTACGGTAACGCTTACGTAAATGTGCGCTTTTGGATATTACGTTTCGGACTCGAATGCTCTAACTTTGGACCTCGCTAGGTAGTAGGTCGTCTCCGAAGGTCGGAGCACCCACGCCTGATGAGGGGAACGAATGAGCGAGAACCGCAAGTCCGGCCTGCGCCGTGGCGCCCGTATTGCAGGCCTGGGTGCTGCTGCGGCTGTTGCACTCGGTTTGATGTCCACTGGTGCGGCGAGCGCGGACACTTTCATCCCGCTGCCTGATGGTTCGAAGACCGGCCCGAATGTGACGTTGACGCGGACCGCGGAGAGTGCTCTGTCGTCGCCGTCGTTGGCTGCCAATGGCGCCGGGCGTGTGGCGTGGGTGTCGGGCACCGTTGTTGCCGATGTGAAGGGCATCAAGGAGGTCACCGACGTTCCGGACGCGAACTCCACGACGAACAATGCGGGTACCTACAACGGTACGAATGCGACGACCACGCATGGTGTTTCGCGGGTCTCGACCGGGTACATCGTGGGTTGCCAGGTGGATATCACGGGTCTGTCGGCGAACCCGTCGTTCAGTCTGGGTTTGGATTCGTTGTCGCCGAGCGTTGGTCTGACGGTTCCGCTGAACTCAGGTGAAGTGAAGTACGTGCCGCTGGGCGGCAAGGACATCAAGAAGGACGGCGTCTACGCGCTGCAGTACCAGGATTCTGAGCTGCAGGTGCAGAAGTGCGGTGGATTCGCGCAGGCTCGGTCGTACTCGGTCGTGGAGATCGTGGGCAACGACTACTCGAAGACCGTTCTGTACGGTGCGCCGTTCAGCATCGGCTGATTTCGGTCTCTTTCGCTGTTCTTCCACCCACTTTCTCGCGTGTGCGAGGTTTCTATCCCTGAGAGGGAACAATGATCATCAACCGTAAGAACGGTGTGCGTCTGGCCGCGGTCGGGGCCGCTGCTGCCGCGACCATGGGCTTCTTTTCCGTCGGTGCGGCGAACGCCGATACGTTCATTCCGCTGCCTGGTGGTTCGATCACGCAGACGCTGGCGGACGGCACCGTGGTGACGGTGAACCTGACGGACGAGAGTGCGAACATTTCGCCGTCGATGGGTTCGACGCCGTTGCACCGCAACGTCTGGGTCAACGGCAAGGCCTCCGTCCACCTGGACGGCGCCGGAGCGACCGGCGCGGACATCCAGCCCGGTTACGTCCTCGCGTGCCAGGTCGACTTCGGCGCTGAGGCTGGCGCGGACGCAGCGGCGGGAGGCGACGACGGCATCGCTCTTGGTGCTCTCGGTGGTACTCCGATTCCGCTGTCCGGCGGTGGTAGCGGCGGCGTCACCCTCGGACCCGGTGAGGCGGTCAGCGTCGACATCCTGGACCTCGAGGCGGCCGACGCCTACGGCGGAGAGTCTCACTCGGCATACAACAGCTTCGAGGGCACGGACGGCTCGGTCACCTGGGCCGACTCGACCCTCGGCGTGAGCGGCTGCGCCGGCTACGCCCAGGCGCGGTCGTACGTGAACGTCACTGTCGAGACGGACAACGTGAGCAGCACCGTCACCCTGTGGGGACAGCCCTTCAGCCTCGGCTGATAATTCGTTCCACCAACGACTCCGGGCCCGCGCAGCAGCTGCATGCGCGGGCCCGGAGTCGTTCGAGCATTATTCGCGGGTCTGTTCGAGCTTCGCTGCCTTCTCTGCCGGCATCGCGTGTGCTCCGTCGGAACTCGATGCTGCTCCGTCGGTTTGGAGGCTCGCCTCGAGGATGTCGCGGATCTGGATCAGCAGGTCGGCCTCGCTGGCCTTCTTGTCTGCGGGCTCGGTGATGAACCGTTTCTTCGCGGCGTTGGCCGGGACGATGAGAATGAAGTACACGACCGCGGCGATGATCACGAAGTTGATCACGGCCGTGATGACGGCGCCGATGTTGATGAAGGTCGCCGGGTTGTCGGCGATGATCTGGTAGCCCCAGCCCAGATCGTTGGCGCCACCCGCAACGGCGATCAGCGGATTGATCACGTTGTTGGTGAACGATGTGACGATGGCGGTGAACGCGGCTCCGACTACGACCGCGACGGCGAGGTCGAGGACGTTCCCCCGGAGCAGGAAGTCCTTGAATCCCTTGAGCATGTCGACGTCTCCTCGAGTGGGTGGCAAGTCATCCAGCACTGTTTCGCAGAAAAGCCTAGATCAGCGCGGTTCCGCGTGACGGGTCACTGAAAGGTCACGGTGATCGCGCTCGTGAGGGATGCCGCGGCCACCGTCGTGGCGTCGGCCGCCGGAAGAGCCAGCATGACCACTCGTTCTCGCTGGTCACGTCCATTCTCGGACGGCGTGACCAGCACCACGACGGCGCGGGACGCCAGCACCGTGGCCTCCGGCCGCCGGTCCGAATTCGCAGGTGTGTCCGAATCGACGGTGAGCACGTCGACGCGATCGCCCTCACGCAGAAGTTCCGTGACGGCAGGATCGGCGAGTCGGACGGGAACGATGCGGGCGTCCTCGATGCCCGCCGCTGAGGCGGCGAGACGTGGTCCCAGTACCCGGACGTCCGTGAGGGCTTCGCCGGCGCGGGTGGGTCCGGCGAGGGTGCGCCCGTCGAGGTCCGACACGGCGGTGACGGCCCCGTCGGGCAGGCTCCCCGATTCGCGGTCCACCACTTCGACGTCGGCGTCCGTGAGGACGACCCCCGGTTTCAGATCCCGGGCGGCCACCACGACCGCGGAACGTGCGGAGTCGGGGTTTCCGCGGGCGAGAAGACCCAGGGCGAGGCAGACGAGTGCGACGGCCAGCACGCGTCTCGCGACGAGGGTGCGGGCCCGACCCGGGTGGGTGAAATCCGACAGCCGGTCGGCCCAGGACGGGCTCAGGCTTCGGTGTGCTCGGTTCCGGGGGCGGCGACCGGTGTGGGCAGGCTCGAACGACATGGTCCGACGTTAGGAGACTGCCAGGCCGTCGGGGACCGGGACGAGGCCCGCCTGTGGATGGACGAGAAGTTGTGGATAACCCGCGGGCGGCGGTGAACTAGCTGGCAGCAGCCTTGGCCGGTGCGGCGGTCGCGGTGCTCGTCGAGCTGGACGAGGCCTTGGGCGAACTTTCCGACTTGGCGGCGGGCGTGGAATCGGTCTTGGCTGCCGGCTCGCTGGCCGCGCCGGACGTGCCGCGACTGTCGGTGCGGTAGAAGCCGCTGCCCTTGAAGACGATGCCGACGGAGTTGAACAGCTTGCGAAGCTTGCCCGAGCACGCGGGGCAGACGGTCAGGGAGTCATCACTGAACGACTGGACGATGTCGAAACGGTTGTCGCATTCCGTACACGCGTATGAATAGGTGGGCACTGGGGTTCCTCCGCACTGTGTAGTCAAACCGCAGGTTTTAGCACTCTACAGCCGACAGTGCCAACAACGCTAATCAGGGAAGTCTTCCAGGGGTGCCGCCCCTTTACTCGTCGCCGAGTCGAACCAGGCCCGAGCCGGGCGTGAGTGCCCACCCCATACGGATGTCGTGGGGGTCCTCGGGCAGTTCGAACACCAGCTCCTCGTCGCGAACCACGGTGATCAACCGCGCGCCGGGCGCGGCGAGGCCGAGCGACCGGTCGTAGAAGCCCGCGCCGCGGCCGAGGCGCACCCCCTGTCGATCGACGGCTAGGGCGGGGACGAAAATTGTTTCGGCCGAATTGATCTCGTCGGGTTCCCAGGTTGTTCCCGTCGGTTCGCGCAGACCGTAGCTCGCGTCGGCGAGATCGTTCGCCCCGGTGAATTCGGCCCAGTGGAGAGGTCCCGGACCGCGCGTGACCGGGACGAGGAGGCGCCCGGCGACCCGGCGGAGAGCGTCGAGGAAGTCCAGCGAACCGGGCTCGAGGGCGGTGGGAACGTACGCGCAGACGGTCGATCCGTCGGCGACGCCGACTGTGACGCGTCCGGCAAGTGCCTGGTCCTCGGAGGCGCGGAGTTCGGGGGTCAGTGCGCGCCGTCCGGACAACACCAGTTCGCGCCACTCGGCCTTCGTTCGTGCCTGCATGCCCCAACCCTAGAGCCGCCCGCGGAGCGTTCCCAACGGGTTCCCGGAGGTTACTGACGGGATCTTGGTAACTGAGTAGTAGGCCGACACCGTTATGGTGTGGGCATGACAGACGCCGCACCGCACACCGCCAGCGCCTTTCGCACGGCTGTCGTGCCCGCAGCGGGAATGGGTACGCGATTCCTCCCCGCGACCAAGACCGTGCCGAAAGAGTTGCTGCCGGTTGTGGATACCCCGGGTATCGAACTCGTGGCCGGAGAGGCCGCTGATTCGGGTGCCGGCCGGCTGGTGATCGTGACGTCGCCGGGCAAGGACGGCGTGGTCGCCCACTTCGTCGAGGACCTCGTCCTCGAGAGCAAACTCGAGGCCAGCGGCAAGTATCACCTGCTCGAAAAGGTGCGCAAGGCTCCCGGGCTGCTCGAAGTGGAGTCCGTCGTGCAGGACGAGCCCCTCGGCCTCGGCCATGCCGTCGGATGCGCGGAGTCGGTCCTCGACGACGACGAGGACGCCATCGCCGTACTCCTTCCCGACGATCTGGTGATGCCCCGGGGGGTGCTCGAGACGATGTCCCGGGTCCGCGCCAAGCGCGGCGGGACCGTGCTCTGCGCCATCGACGTCCCCAAGGATCAGGTGAGCTCGTACGGCGTCTTCGAGGTCGAGACCGTGCCGGACGCCACGAACCCTGACGTCCTCAAGGTCGTCGGCATGGTCGAGAAGCCGGCCATCGAGGATGCACCGTCCACGTTCGCCGCCGCCGGTCGCTATCTCCTCGACCGTGCGATCTTCGATGCGCTGCGGCGGATCGAACCCGGCGCCGGCGGCGAGCTCCAGCTCACCGACGCTATCGCCCTCCTGATCAAGGACGGCCATCCCGTCCACGTCGTGGTGCACCGCGGCACGAGACACGACCTCGGAAATCCCGGCGGCTACCTCCGCGCTGCGGTTGACTTTGCGTTGGACATGGACGAGTACGGCCCGTCGTTGCGCGAATGGCTGATCGACCGATTGAAGCGGACGGATTCCTAGAAGCTCGGGAGGCAACAACTTGCGGTCGGTCGAGGAGCAACAGACGATCGTGACCGCGGCCGCGGTGGCGCCGCGGCCGGTCCGTGTGGCGATCTCCGAAGCCCAGGGGCTGCTGTGTGCCGAAGAGGTGGTCACCGAGCGGCCTCTTCCCGGTTTCGACCAGGCCGCAATCGACGGCTACGCCGTCCGCAGCGTCGACGTCCAAGCGGCCGGAACCGACATCCGGGACGACGACGGCGCGTCCGTGGAGCTGTCGTTGCCCGTGGTCGGCGAGGTCACCGCGGGTTCGCGGCAGCCGATCCGGCTGCAGCCGCGCCAGGCCGTCAAGGTCGACACGGGTGCACCACTCCCGACGCTCGCCGACGCCGTCCTGCCGCTCGACCGCACGGACGGTGGCCGGGCCCGCGTCAAGATCTACAAGCCGGTCCGCTCCGGCGACTACGTCCGCAGGGCCGGAGACGACGTGCAGCCGGGAGATGTCGCCGTCCGCGCAGGCACCATCATCGGAGCAGCCCAGGTGGGGTTGCTGGCCGCCGTGGGGCGCGACAAGGTCCTCGTGCATCCGCGGCCGCGCCTGTCCGTCATCTCCGTCGGCGGCGAACTCGTCGACGTCGACCGCACCCCCGGTCCCGGCCAGGTCTACGACGTCAACTCCTACGCGCTGGCCGCCGCCGCCCGTGACGCCGGCGCCGACGTCAACCGGGTCGGAATCGCGAACGCCGACGCCCGCCGCCTGCGCGAGGTGGTGGAGGGTCAGCTGATCCGCTCCGAGATCGTCGTCATCGCGGGGGCGGTCGGCGGAGGCGCGTCCGAGGACGTCCGCGACGCGCTCGCCGATCTCGGCGACCTCGAGGTCGACCGGGTCGCGATGCACCCGGGATCCGTCCAGGGTTTCGGGCAGCTGGGCCGCGACGAGGTGCCCACATTCCTGCTCCCGTCCAACCCGGTGAGCGCGCTGGTGGTGTTCGAGGTGATGGTGCGCCCGCTGATCCGCATCGCTCTCGGGCGCAGGCAGCCGATGCGGCGCGTCGTCACTGCCCGCACCGTCGCACCCATCACATCCATCGAGGACCGCAAGGGCTTCCTTCGCGGTCAGCTCATGCGGGACGAGGCGACGGGGGAGTACCTCGTCCAGGCTCTCGGCGGAGCGCCGGGCGCGTCTTCGCACCTGCTCGCCACGTTGGCCGAGGCCAACTGTCTCGTCCTCATCGATCCCGAGGTCACCGAGGTCCGGACCGGTGACCAGGTGGACGTGGCCTTCCTGGCGCAACGGGGCTGATGGCGCTGCCGGCGTGGGACGCGATGACACAGCATCCGGGTGAGACGAGATGACACAGCATCCGGGTTGGCCGCCGCACCTCGGGCCCCTGCGGGTGAAGGGCGGCGTGGTCACCGTGCGCGCCATCAGGTTGCGTGACGCGGCCGCGTGGAGTCGTCTGCGGACCCGCGACCGGGCGCACCTCGAACCGTGGGAGCCGACGGGGGAGGCGCCCTGGGATGCGCGGCACCACATCTCCGGATGGCCCGGGCTGTGCAGCAGTCTGCGTTCGGAGGCCCGCAAGGGTCACATGCTGCCGATGGCCATCGAACTCGACGGCAACTTCTGCGGTCAGATCACGATCGGCAACGTGGTGCGGGGTGCGCTGCGTTCCGCCTGGATCGGATACTGGGTGGCCAGCGACGTCAACGGCCTCGGCGTGGCGACGGGTGCCCTCGCGCTGGGGTTGGACCACGCCTTCGGTCCGGTGGGATTGCACCGCGTGGAGGCCACCGTCCGCCCCGAGAACCTGGCGAGCCAGGCGGTGCTGCGCAATGTCGGCTTCCGCGAGGAGGGTCTGCTCAAGCGCTACCTCGACGTCGACGGGCAGTGGCGTGACCACATCCTGGTCGGCATGACAGTCGAGGACGTGCCCGGCACGGTGTCGGATTCACTGGTACGCAGTGGCAAAGCCACCTGGGCATAAGCACCGCGAGACCCCGAAAGTGGACATGGACAAACGTCCAGCTACGCGGCAGTTATCTGACGGTATCAAAAGTTCCTGACCAGTCACTCTCTTTCGGCAAGTCTTTGCCGGATCGTTTCGCACGCTCTCCCATGTCATGTCGAGGGCCACATTTTCGCGTTACGCATGTGACACCTGAGTATGGTGAGATCGGCGCGTCTGCGAAGATGTGCGTGTTCATGCGGTTAGCCTGGATGGGTCAACAGCGGTATCCATGCTGGTAGACGATTGGGAGGAGGTCGCCGTATGCCGAACTCGTTTCTCTGGATCGGGCTCGTCGTCGTATGGCTCTTCGTCCTGGTCCCGATGCTGGTGAACAACCGCCCCCGGATTCGGCAAACCAGTGACGCAGCCCTCGCCACGCGCGTGCTGCACCGCGGTGACAAGCGTCCCGTGCAGCGCGGACCCGCCGCAGGACACCGCAGCGATCCGTACTGGCAACCGGAACCGGACCACTTCGGCTACGACGCGGAGGACCTTGTGGACACTCACGCAGAGGAAGACGATTTCGACAGTGAGCGGGCACCGGTCGGCGAGTACGTGCCGGTTCGCCGCGGGCGCGGCGGCTTCGATCCCGAGGCCGACGCGATCGCCCGCGAGGCCCGCTACGCGTTCCGTCAGAGATCGGTGCTCGGGCTCGTGTTCGCGACGATCATGTCCGCGGCACTCGGGCTGATCATCTCCCCGCTCATGTGGTGGGCGTTTGCTGCCGGTGGAGTCGGCCTTTTCGGGTACATGGCGTATCTGCGCCGGCAGGTTCAGATCGAGCAAGAGATTCGTCGTCGACGGACAGCGCGACTCAACCGCTCGCGGTTGGGTGTCGAGTCCCGCAGCGACGAGGAATTGCGCCTCATACCCGCGCGGTTGCGCCGTCCGGGGGCCGTCGTCCTCGAAGTGGACGACGGGGATCCCGAATTCGAACATCTGGGGCACTTCGACGACGAGCCGATGCAACAGGCGACGATGCGCCGAGCAGCCGGTGAGTAACCAGGCGATACGGACCGAAAGCCACGTCCGGGCAGGCGATTCGCTCCCCGCGCGGGTGGCCTGCTAGAGTTTGCCGAGCGGATCGCAGGATTCGCAAAAGGGGCTGTGGCGCAGTTGGTAGCGCGCTTCGTTCGCATCGAAGAGGTCAGGGGTTCGATTCCCCTCAGCTCCACCACCGAAAAGGCACTCTCTCCACCCGGAGCGGGTGCCTTTTCTGCATCCCGGCGCCGGTGGGCACAGTCTCTCGACATCCCAATTTGCCAAAAGATAACTGCATGCTGTCTACTGTTCGTAGGCCGTCGCGGGGTCGGTCGCACGGGGTGGGAGAACATGCAGGCAATGGACAAGATCTCGAAGTTCCTCGAACCGGTGACGGTGGTCGCGACCATCACCGCGACAATGTTGCTGGTGAACGTATTGTGACCTCCTTCCGGCAATCCGGTTCTCTGATCGCCGTGTCCGGGATGTCGCACGTCAGCTGATCGATCAGCACCACCTCTCGACGAGACCGAACCCTCAGGGGTTCACAGACTGCTCGAGTCCCACCTGGCTCGGGCATCGCTGGTGGTGCCGGTCCCCCGACACCGGCACCACCAGCACCTCCGATCGGTTCGCTCGATACCATGGCAGCGGCGACGTCGCCGGAGATGTGGTGTCGCGTCGTGAATACGAGGGGGGTGCACCGTGAGCGCGCGTCGTGTTGTCCGAAGACTGACCATGGTCGGGCTGGCGCTGGCCTTCCTGGCCGGGCTCGGGTGGGTCACCGTCTCGGTGTTCCCGTCGGATGCCGCCGCCGATACCCAGTACCACGAATGCACCGGCGGTCGCTGCGACGACGGCTCCACGGAGTCCTCCGGCGGCGGCAAGCCCCAGCAACCCCACCCGCCGTGCGAGAGCCGCGACGGATGCGGCGGAGAGCCCAGCGAGACTGCGGAGCCCAGCGAGACGTGGGAACCCAGCGAGACTGCGGAGCCCAGCGCGACCACCGAACCGTCCGGTACCGCCGAGCCCACGAAGACGTCGACTCCCTCGACGTCACGTGTTGTCGTAGTGCCTCCACCCATCCAGCTACCGCCCGTTCGTGAACCGGAGATCGCGCGCCCAGACTCGTCCGGCGACGACGACTTCGGCTCCGACGAAGCCACCGTTCTCCCGGGATCCGACGCCGTCGCAGTTCCGGGCTCCGCGGCCCATGTCGCACCGCCGGCGTCCGGCGGAGCGCCTGCCGGAGGTCCGGGTTCCGGCGTCGCGCCCGGACCGGGAACGAGCGGACCGGCGGAGTCCGCGCCCGAGGGTCCCACTGCCGGACATTCCCCGGACAGCGACGGGTCGTCGGAAGGTGCGCAGTCACCCGACCAGGGCGATCCGGATGCTGCGCCGCCGGGAATGGTTCCCGTGGTTCACAGCGAGCCGTTGCCTGCCGTCACCGTTTTCGGTGGGGTCGGCATCCTGCTCTGTTTCGCAGGCGGAGCGGGTGCGTTGACGTTCAAGGGTGCTCGCGCACAACAGGCGCGCATCGCAGCCGCGCGGGCGGAATTCTTCCCGCCCGCGTCGAGTGGAGGGGTGTAGTCGTGGGGGCGAAGAGATCTCATCGGCGAGTCGCGGCAGCGGTGGACGCGGTGTGCGATGCCGCCGCCCGCGCCGAAGCAGTGTCACTCCGCCACGTCGTGGCCGCGGTGGCCCGCGAACGGCAGCGTGCCATCGAACTCGACTTCACGACGGCCATGGCGCCCGGCGTGTGCGGTCAACGGCGCGCCTACCCCGACCGTGACGTGATCGTCCTGGCGCCGGGGCTGCCCGACGTCGACCGCACGCTCGCGCACGAGCTGGGGCACATCGTGTTTCGGCACGAAGGCGCGGAGATCGTCGCCGCGACACTCGAAGCCGGAGACGATCTGATCGCGTACATGCTCAGCCAGCGGTCGCGGCGGCGGGAGGACGAACGGCCGCCCGACGAGGTGGCCGAGTGGGAGGCCGAGACGTTCGCGTCGATGCTGCTCCTTCGGTTGAAGACGATGCAGGGTCGCGGAACTCCCGTGTCGGTGCTGCGCTACGACGAGGCGATCGGCTGATGGGCTGGCTGGTGGCGCTCGTCGTCTGGACTGCTGCCGGTGCCCGGATCGGCCGGGTCGCCGCGCGTCAGCCGACGCCGCTGCGGGTGGCGATGGTGGTGGCGGTGTCGAGTGCGGCATGCGCGTCGACACTGGCGATCGCGGACGTCGCCGCGCGTCTCGACACCCTGGCACCGACGGCCGGTCTGTCGGAGACTCTCGTCGAGCTGGCCTGGACGTTGTTCGCCGCCGCGAGCGCGGTCGGGGCGGTGTCGGTGTGGCCGATCCTCCCGAGGACTGCTCTGCGTGCCGTGGCCGTCGTCGTGTACACCGTGGCCATCGTGCTCGGAATCGGGCTTGCCGGTGGCTATCCCGTCCCCGCGTTGGTATTCGTCGTGATCGCGCTGACCGCGGTGGTCGTCACCGGCATTCGGCACGTCGCGTGGACTCCGCTCGGCCGTGGAATCTCGCTGATCGTCGTCGGGTCCGCGATCGTTCTCGTCGCGGCCACGGTGGGGCTCGTGCGTGAGGCCTCGGGGGAGACGTGGACGGTGGGATCCGCGGCGGCGTACCTGGTCGCCGCGGTGGTGGTGTCGGTCGGAACCGTGTGGGTGCTCCTCGAAACCTGGCTGCGCGCACGGCAGGATCTGCGCCGAATGAGCGCAGTGCATTCGGTGCTCGTCTCGCGGTTCCCCGAGGTCGTCGAGGGCGACGGTAAGGGGAGCACCACCGTCCTCCGCGCCTCCGATGCGGTCGCCCACGTCATGGACGCGCTGTATCTGCAGTCGGGTGCGGGCATGCTCGACACGGACGAACAGGAACTTCCCGAATCGGCCGCGGACCGTGCCCGGATCCTCGCTCGCTGGATCGACGACCCGGTCGGCTCGGACGTTCTCGACACCGAGTGGATCGCGCCGCCACCGGGCGTGTCGCCGCGCCGCTGGGTGCTGGATCTCGCCGACGCATACGACGCCCACCTCGGGACCGGTGCTGCCCCGGCGAAGGTCGACACCCTCGAATCGGCTGCGGACCAGCCGGAACCGCCGATCAGTCCGGCGAACCGGTAACGAGCCACCCGCAGGGAGTCGCGAGGTCCTCGGCCTCCGGGGGACCCATGGATCCGGCGGGGTACGGCTTGGCCGGGGGCGGATCCCTCAGCAATGCGTCGGCGACGGTCCACACGTGCGCCAGACCGTCGGGGCGCGTGAACAGCGACCGGTCGCCGTGCAGGACGTCGAGGATGAGCCGCGAATACGGGGCGAGGGCATGGGCGAGTGGCACGGTGTCGAGGGGAAGGCTCAGGTGGCCTACCGAGAGGGTGTCGTCGGGTCCGGGTTCCTTGACGACCATGGCGATGTCGATCTCGCCGTCACCGGACAGGTCGAAGGACAGGACGGCGCCGTCCGGGGGGATATCGCTGAGCGGGCCGTCGGGGCTTCGAAAGACGAGGCTCACCAGTTGCCGGCTGACGCCCAGCATCTTTCCGGTCCGGAGGAGGAACGGCACGCCACGCCAGCGGTCCGTGTCGACCCACAGGCGCGCCGCGACGAACGTCTCGGTGGTCGAATCGTCCGCGACACCGTCGACGTCGCGATAGCCCTCGTACTGCCCGAGCACCACCTCGGCCGGGTCGAGGGGACGGAAGGTCCCGATCACCGATTCGCGGGCGGACTGGAGGTCGTCGGCGCCCAGCGTCGCCGGCGGCTCCATCGCGATCTCGGCCGCAACCTGGAACAGGTGGGTCACCAGCATGTCCAGGACGGCGCCGGTGGCGTCGTAGAAGCGGGCGCGGTCGTCGATGTCGAGCGTCTCGGGCACGTCGATCTGCACTTGCTCGACGTGCTCGCGGTTCCAGACACCCTCGACCAGTCCGTTGGCGAAGCGCAGAATGTGCAGATTCTGAGTGCTCTCCTTGCCGAGGAAATGATCGATCCGGTATATCTGCTTCTCGTCGAGGACGGCGTGAACGGCCTCGTCGAGTTCGGCGAACGCCTCCTGGGACGTCCCGAACGGCTTCTCGTACACGACGCGTGCGCCCCGGGCGAGATCGTGCGCGCCGAGTGCGCGGGTGGTCTCGGCGAACGTGACGGGTGGGAGAGCCAGATAATGGACCAACTGGGCGTCCGCGGCGCCGAGATCGTCGCGGGCCCGCTGCACCGCAGTGGGGAGCGTTCCCGGGTTGTCGGTGGTGAAGCCGCCACCCGCGAATCGAAGCCGCCGGGCGAATGCGTCCCAGTCGGAGTCGTCGTGGGGCACACCGAACTGGTTCACGGCGTCGCGCACGTGGTCCCGGAACTGATCGTCGGAGACGTTGCCGCGTCCGGTGCCGATCAGCATCCAGTCGGAGTTCAGCAGACCCGACTGGGCGAGCTGGAAGAAGGCGGGGAGGACCATCCGTTTGGACAGGTCCCCGGTGGCGCCGAAGAGGACGAAGATCGTGGGACCGAGCTGCGGTCTGTCAACCATTGCTCCATCATGCGCCACACCGGCCCGTCGAGCGGGACATTCCGGAGCGGTTGCCTGAGGAGTCGGGCGTACGACATTCGGACGTCAACTGCCACTTTGCACCGAACTAGTTGTCGCCCAGGAGTTTCGAGAGATCAGCGCGATGCGTCCGGTGGGACCTCCGGCAGGCCCTCGCTGGCCCGTAGCTTCTCGGCCATCGTGGTGAGCAGACTCTGGGACTCTTCGGAGAGGTCGAACGCGCGGCTGGAGAGCTTGCGGAGTCCGTATCCCTGGAGTTGTGAGAGAAGCTCGAGATCGTGGTCGATCTTCGCTGCGTAGATGTCGTTGAAGAAATAGTCGGGCTTCACCTTGAAGAAGCGGGCGAACGCCGCGACCGTCTCGTCCGAGGGGTTGGTGCGTTGCCCCGACCGAAGTTGGGAGATGTAGGGCTTCGAGATCTGATGCCCGTCCGCGATGAGTGCTGCCGCGACCTCAGCGTTGGTATGCGGTTTGCGTCCCGGAGGGTGGACCGTATCGAAGAGCTTGTTCAGCCGAGCAGCAAAATCTGCCATTGTGAGCCGCCGGGTCCTCTCTCGTGCGGGCGTCAGTCGTGTGAACGACACCGTACCACGATGATAACCGATTGATAACTCACGCGGATAGGGGCAAAAGGCCGCCGGACTGCGTCAATCGTATTTCTTATATGTTTCGACGACTGCGGGACGCGCGCGTGCGTCGCGACGGCGCTGAGAGAGCCCTCTGTGCTCGTCACGCTCGCGTTAGTGTTGAAAGTTCAACAGAGCTGCTGATGTGCATTGTGGTGCGCCTGTGACATCCGATGCGTGCGAGGGCGGCAACCGCATGGTTGCTCCTTCAATCACTGAGAGTTAGCTGGCGGGGTTGCCGGCCGTGTGCCCGAGGGTCGTCCCGCTTGTTCGCCCTGCTCAGGCGCATTGTGTTGCGTTGCGCATTGCAACGTCCGAATGTCGCTCGTGGACCGCGGAGCCTCGTGAACACTACTGCGAAGTGGTGGCATCCGCACGGACGGCGGCGTCTGTGTCGCCGTCTGTAATGGGTCGGGCGGCCGTGCGGGTAACGAGTCTGTTCGCCACCGTTGAACGATTGTCCAGCTCGGGCGGGTTGCGCACCTCCTCACGCCCCCGAGTCTGGTCAAATCTGAAGCCGTCGGGAATGATTGTGATATGGAACACAGAATGAGTGACGCCGAGCTTCGGAAGGCGATTCGAGTTCTGCGCGAGCGCGCCGACGACGCCCGGCATCGAGGACACGACGACGATGCCAACGGAATCGAGAAGACGATTCGCACCTATCAGGAAGAAATGACGCAGCGGTTGTGAACCGTCACGAGTCGGCCCCGGAAGCGGGGTCGACTCGTGTGCGTTCGTGCGACGAGCGCCCTCGTGGACGCATGCGCGCAAACAGAATGCGTGCGTAGACTTCCAGCCGACACGGATCGGTGACGACGGGGGGCTCGCACGACTATGGCGATCAAGACGCTCGACGGCAAGAAGTGCCTGATCACGGGTGCAGGTAGCGGGATCGGGCATGCGACGGCCCTGTCGGCGGCGGGGGAGGGCGCCGAACTGTTCCTCACCGACATCAACGAGGTCGGCTTGGCGCAGACGGTGGAACAGGTCGGCAGCCGCGGCGGCACCGTCAGCTTCTCCCGTGCGCTCGACGTGTCCGATTACGACGCCGTTGCCGCATTCGCCGCGGATGTCCACGAACAGTTCGGAAGTCTCGACGTCGTCATGAACGTCGCCGGCATCTCGGCGTGGGGAACGGTCGAGAACCTCGAGCACCGGCACTGGAAGTCCATGGTGGACGTCAACCTGATGGGTCCGATCCACGTCATCGAGACGTTCGTGCCTCCGATGGTGCGTGCGGGGCGCGGCGGTCACCTCGTCAACGTCTCTTCGGCGGCCGGGCTGCTGGCCCTGCCGTGGCACGCGGCGTACAGCGCAAGCAAATTCGGGCTCCGCGGGGTGTCCGAGGTTCTCCGGTTCGACCTCAAACGGCACGGCATCGGGGTCAGTCTCGTCGTTCCCGGCGCAGTGCAGACGCCGCTGGTGGGCACCGTCGAGATCGCTGGAGTCGATCGCGACGACCCGCGCATCCAGAAGGCGATCCACCGCTTCGAGAAGCGGGCCGTCACCCCCGAGAAGGTCGCGTCCTGCATCATCGCCGGCATCAAGAAGGACCGGTACATGGTGTACACCTCGCCGGACATCCGGTTCGGCTATTGGTGGGCCCGCAAGTTCTCGCCGCCCTACGACTACGTAATGCAGAAGGCCAACGATCAGTTCAGCAAGTTCCTGTAGGAGCTAGAACTCTCCCGTTCCCGTGCGGGAGCTCGGGGCCAGCACGGTCCCGTCGGTGAATCGCACGCCGTCGGTGCATCGGCACTCCACCTGGCCGGCGCCGAACTGTTCCGCGTGTAGTCGTGCGTACAGCCCTTGTTGCGCAAGGAGTTCGGTGTGCGTGCCGCGTTCGATCAGGGTTCCTTCGTCGATCACGAAGATCACGTCGGCGTGCTGGATGGTGGACAGGCGGTGGGCGATCGCGAGGGTGGTCCGTCCGCGCATCACCTCGCCGAGGGCCTTCTGGACGAGCCGCTCGGAGACCGTGTCGAGCGCGGACGTCGCTTCGTCCAGGATCAGCACGCGGGGGTTCTTCAACAGCACCCGGGCGATGGCCAAGCGCTGCTTCTCGCCGCCGGAGAGGCGGAACCCTCTCTCACCCACCAGGGTGTCGTATCCGTCGTCGAATCCGAGGATGCGGTCGTGAATATTGGCGGCCTCGGCGGCGGCTCGCAACTCGGCATCGGTCGCGTCCGGCTTGGCATATCGAAGATTGTCGGCGATCGACGCGTGGAACAGATACGGGTCCTGGGTTACCATCCCGACGGCCTCGGCGAGTGAGCTCATCGTGAGGTCGCGCACGTCGTAGCCGTCGACCCGGACCGAGCCTCTGTTCACCTCGTACAGTCGCGGCACGAGGTAGCAGAGTGTGGTCTTCCCTGCACCGGACGGTCCGACGAAGGCGGCGAGCTGCCCCGGTTCGATCGCGAGGGAGGTGCCCGCCACCGCCCACCGCCGGCTGCGATGGTCCGGCGGTGGCGTTACGGGCGCCGCCGCGGAGGGCAGGCGAGTCGCCGCGGTCGAGACTCCGCGCAGGCCGCCGCCTCCGCCGCGACCCAGGCTGCGCAGTGCCACCGGGTCGGGATCCGCGGTGGCCAACCGGACGGGCGCGGGGTACGCGAAGTACACGTCGTCCAATTCCACCCGCCCGGGTGAGCCCGAGGGCAGTTCGACGGCATCCGGCCGATTCACGATCGCGGGTTGCAGGTCGAGGTACTCGAAGATGCGGCGGAACAACGCCATCGACGTCTGGACGTCGAGAGTGACCCGCATCAGCGAGACCAACGGCTGCAGCAACCGGGCCTGCAGGGTCGAGAATGCGACGAGTGTGCCGGCCGAGAGTGCCGCGGAACCGCCGCTGACGAGATATCCCGCCAGCAGGTAGACGAGGGCAGGAGTGATCGCCATGAACGAACTGACGACGGCGAAGAAACCCTGACCGGTCATGGCCTGCCGCACCTGCAATTCGGTCTGCCGGGCGTTCTCTGTCCGGTACCGGTCGAGTTCGGTGTCGGCCTGGTTGAATACCTTCGTCAGGAGCACCCCCGAGACGCTCAGCGCTTCCTCGGTGATCGCGGTCATGTCCGACAACGACTCCTGCGTCTTGCGCGCCAGAACCCGTCGCCGGGCGCCGACTCGCCGTTGCAGATAGACGAATCCGGGAAGCAGTGCGACAGCGAGGAGGGTCAGCTGCCACGACAGCAGCAGCATCGCGATGAGGGAGGCTGTGACGGTGACGACGTTCGAGAGGATGCTCGATGCCGTGGTCGTGAGGACGGAGCGCACCCCGCCGACGTCGTTGGCCAGGCGCGATTGGATGGAACCGGTCTTGGTGGACGTGAAGAAGGCCAGTTCCATCTTCTCGAGGTGGGCGAAGAGCCGCTCCCGCAGATCCGCCATCGACAGGTTCCCGACCTTGGTGGTGAGGTAACTCTGGCCGACGCCGATCACGGAACCCGCCAGCGTCACCGCGATCATGGCCACCACCAGCCACAGCAGCAACGTCAGATGGACACCGCTGCCGTCGGTGGGAAACAGTGCGCGGTCGAACACCGCCTTCGTGAGGAAGGGATTGACGATGCCGAGCAGTGACGACACGACGATCGCGGCGGCGACGAGCATCAGCCACCCGCGGTAGGGACGCAGCAGCGCCCAGATGCGGGGAAACAGCGAAGGCTCCGCGGTAACGGCGGAGGCCTGCTGGATGGATGGGGGTTCTGTCGCGGGCATCTCCCCATCGTGCCCTCGCCGCAGTTCCGGCGAGCGGATTCGATGCGGCCCTCGCCTCCTGCTCGTGGGTGATTACGGCTGGTCGCCGAGATCGTGGATGCCGAGTTCCGCCCGGACGGCGGTGAGGAAGTCTTCCTGGGCGCCGCTCCCGGACTGGAAATGCTCGACGAACTGTTGCTGGCGCGTGGACAGGGTGTCCGCGGGAACGGTGTCGTCGTCTGCGAGATCGACGGTGAGCCAGCCGACGGCCTCGGTTCCGGCTGAATACTCCGTCAGCATTCGGCGGGCGGGTTCCATCACCGGTGCGGATCCGATCAACTCCACTGCCGCGAACTTGGAGACGAACCGGACCTGCTGGTCGTGAAGGGGTCCGATCATGTCCTGCACGGTGGCCAGGAGCAGCGGGCCCTCGAAGTTGTCGAACGCCATGGAGATGGCACCCGAGCTGAGGCGCACCTCGTTGGCCGCGGTCAGGAGTTCCGAGTAGATCTGCTGCCGCTGCGTTCGCAGGAACTCGTTCTCGGATTGGTTCACCGTCGCGGTGACCTGATTCGACGTGTTGAGCAGGGTGAACACCCCTCCGCAGACGGAACCGATCAGCGTGCCGACGATGGCCATCGACGCCACGAGCATGCTGAGCCGAAACTCGCGTCGCGGCTGGTCCGTTCCATCGACAGATTTGACGCGGTCGCTCATCGTCCTGCTCCCCTTCGTGTGCAGCGGTTTTCACCGACACTTCCGTACGGCGGGAACCCCGTCGCGCGTAGCCGGCTACTCGAATCGTGAAACCTTTTCGGGGTGCCGGAGCGGTATGCCTAGTAGGCGGTGAGCGATGATTCGACCTCGAGCCGACAGGTGTCGAGAGTCGCCGTTCACCGATGGAGTCGGGGACTCTCGGAAATCGTAGGTGAGCACAATGGACTAGCTTCGGCACCACGGCCCCGTTCTTCTTCACCGGGAGTGTTCGGGCGGGAACGTAGCGCGTGGTCGGGGTCGTGCGCGTTCAGTCGCGAGCGCTGAGCCGGGCCACCTGCGCCGCGAGGTACTGCTGTTCCGGCACATTCGTGGTGCGGTTCGCGGCCGCGCGATAGTGTGCGAGCGCCGAATCCGGGTCGCCCGCCAGGTCGAACAGGTGGGCTCGGACGGCGTCGAGTCGGTAGTGCCCGGCCAGGGCGTCGTCGAGGGGTTCGAGCATCGTCAGCCCCGTGGCCGGTCCGTGCACCATCGCCGCGGCCACCGCGCGGTTGAGCGTCACCATCGGATTGTCGGACATCCGCTCGAGCAGTCCGTACAGCGCGAGGATCTGCGCCCAGTCGGTGTCCTCGACCTGTTCCGCGTCGTCGTGCACTGCCGCGATTCCGGCCTGCAGTTGGTAGGCCCCGACCGACCCGTGGGCGACGGCGTCCATCACCAGGCGTTGTCCCTCGGCGATCAACTCCCGGTTCCACCGCGTGCGATCCTGCTCGGCCAGCGGGATCAGTTCGCCGTGCGGGCCGGTGCGGGCGGGACGGCGGGCGTCGGTCAGCAACATCAACGCCAGCAGCCCACCGACTTCACCGTCGTCGGGCAGCATCGCGTGCACGGCCCGCGTGAGCCGGATCGCCTCGGCGGACAGTTCGGTGCGGTGCAGACGGTCGCCGATGCTGCTGGCGTACCCCTCGTTGAAGATCAGGTAGAGCACGTGCAGGACGGAGCGCAGGCGTTCGGTCCACTCGTCGCCCGTCGGCCGGCGGAACGGTATCCCCGACGTCGTGATGCGCTGCTTTCCGCGGCTGATCCGTTGAGCCATGGTCGATTCCGGCACCAGGAATGCATTGGCGATCTCGGCGGTGGTGAGACCCCCGACCGCGCGCAGCGTCAACGCGATGGCCGAGGCCGGTGTCAGAGCGGGATGGCAGCACAGGAACAGCAGGAGCAGGGTGTCGTCCCGATCCGGTACGTCCGCCGACGGCGGCGCCTGCCGGGCGACCACGTCCTCCCGTGTGCGGCGGGCGATCTCGCTGCGGATCTGATCGGTCATCTTGCGGGTGGCGGTCTGGATCAGCCACCCCCGCGGATTGTCCGGCAGCCCCTCCCGCGGCCAGTGCTCGGCGGCCGCGAGCAGCGCCTCCTGCACCGCGTCCTCGGAACCCTCGAAATCACCTGACCGCCGCACGAGCACACCGAGGACCTGCGGCGCCAGTTCGCGCAGCAGGTCCAGGGTGGCAGGGTCGGTCTTCACAGATCGGTGTCGGGCGCGCCCATCACCTGCCGCACCTCGATCGCCTGCTGGATCGGGGCCCCGCCCGGGCCCGGTGCGGCCGACGTCTGTGCGGCGATCTCCAGCGCCCGGGCCTCCGACTCCACGTCGATCATGCGGTACCCGGCGAGTAGTTCCTTCGATTCGGGGAACGGCCCGTCGGTCACCACCGGAGCGCCCTTACCGTCGAACGTGACGCGCTTCGCGGCGTCCGGTCCGGCGAGGCCCTGGGCGTCGACGAGTTCGCCCTTCGCGACGAGTTCCGCGTTGAGGTCCTGCTGGAACCGGATGTGCGCCTGCACCTCCTCCGGCTTCCACTCGGTCATGGGCACGTCGCAGCCCGCGCCGCCCTCGTAGTGCTGCAGCAACATGAACTTCGGCATCGTTGTCTCCTCACCCGGTGTGGCGCCCATTCTGGCGCTTTCAGGGACAGGACGGAGCACATCCGAGGTTCTCGACATCTCTCGGAAAGTTTCTTCGAAGAATTTTTCAGCGATGCCCGGCGTGCAGACAGTCCTCGAACAGTGAGCGCACCTCGTCGACGTGCCGGTCGAGGTCCGCGAGGTCCCATCCGTCGGTCGGCACGGGAGCGAGCACGTCGACGTCGACCGTGCCGGGGTGGGCGACCAGCGAGTTCCGCCACATCCGTTCACCGGCGTTGTGGATGACGATCGGCACGATCGGGACACCCGCCTGCATCGCCAGGTGGAAGCCGCCCTTCTTGAACTTGCCGAGGCGAGGGGTCGCCGAGCGAGTGCCCTCGGGGGCGATCGCGATGGAGATGCCGGACTGCAGTTTGTCGACGGCCGGACGCAGCGCCGCTCGGGCCTTCGTGCTGTCGGAGCGGTCGATGTACGCCACATCGAGCAGCGCACCCACGGGGATGAACCGGGGATCGCGCGCGGCCTCCTTCTTCGCGACACCGGTGACGTCGCGTCGGATGACGCTGCCGATCACCAGCATGTCGAGGGAACTCTGATGATTGAACATGAACACCGCGGGCCTGGCCGACCACGCATTCTCCCTGCCCTTGACGCGCACGTTGATACCGCAGATCGCGAGCGCGAGATCCGGGCCGAAACTGCCGACCAGATTGGCTCCCGTCTGCCGGTTCTGGGTGAGCAGGCCGGCGGAGACACCGAACGCCGCTGCACCCATCAAAGCGCCGATGGCCGTGGTCGTGCGGGCGATGGACATCGGGTCGGCACCGCTCTCCGGTGGCCGCAGGTGCACCGACGGCCATCCGTTCTGCCGGGCGGTGGCCGCCAGCTTGCGGTCGGGATTCAAGGCCACCGGATGTCCCACCGATTTCAACATCGGGACGTCCTCGGCGCCGTTGGAGTACGCGAAACTGTTGCCCAGATCCACGCCGTGCGCATCCGCGTACTCACGTAGTGCCTCGGCCTTGGCCGGACCCCACAGCGCGGGCGATTCGAGTTTCCCGGTGAGCATCCCGTCCAGCACCTCGGGACGCGTGCACAGGACGTCGTCGACGTCGATGTCGAGATCCGCGGCCACCGACAGTGCCTGGTACGGCGTGGCGGACGTGGCCATCACCACCCGGTGACCGGCATGCCGGTGCGCGGCGAGCAATCCGCGAACCTCCGAGAAGATCATCCGCGCGATCTCCTGGCGGAACAGCCGCTGTCCCCACTCCTGCAGTTCGTCCTCCATGCGCCCGGAAAGGCTCTCCACACCAATGCGCATCAGATTGCCGACGTCCGCACCCCGGAATCGGGTGTCGACCGCGGCGCCCGTGGTCCGCAGCAGTTCGGCCACGCTGATGTCGAAGCGGCGCAGGCGGTCCCGGTACACGACGCTCGCGGAGTACCCGCTGATCAGCGTGCCGTCCAGATCGAACGCCGCGAGGGTGGCCGGGCCGGGAACGGCGGCCGCGATGTCGTCATGGAGACTGCGGAGATCGCTCATCGACTCACCTGCCGCCCATCTGGTCGAGATTCTCGTGCGCGATGGCCCGGATGCGGAGCACCTGGGCGATCAGGCCCTGGAGTTCGGCCTCGAACTCGACCCGCCGAGCCGCCATGTTCTCGGCATTCGGTTCGACCAGACCCCGGTTCCGTGCCAGCTTGAGCGCAGTCGTGAAGAGTTCCGCCGAGATCGATTCGCTGCTCCCGATCTGCTGCCGCAGCCGTCGCTGCTCGGCGAGCGCGAGACACGCCGTCATGAACGCCTTCTCGTCGAACTTCCGGTCCACCGGAGTGCGCAGCAACTGACCCGCGACCACGGCGTACGCCTCGAGGAACGGCTGCAGAACCCGATGTGCCAGATGAATGCGCATCCCGGACAACAGGTTCGCCGCGTGCTGCGGGTCGCCGAGATTCGACTCCCACGCCGGGTCGATCAGGTCCAGTTCGGCCCGCAGTTCCTTCCGGAAGGTGTCCTTCTCGCTGAAGAAGAACTCGAACTTGAGGAGATCGCGGATGCGCAGCGCCGCGTCCCACCCGTCGTTCAGCGGATCGGTGAACTGCTGATCGACAGCCGCCCGCAGCACCATCTCCGCGATCGCCCGCATCACCAGGAAGTGAATCGTGTTGTTGCGGTAGAACGCCGCCACGAGGTGCTGATCCCGCCCGAGGTAGAACACCCGTTCGCTGCCCTGATCGAAACTCCGGAGCACCCCGGAGTCGAGGTGCGTGCGCACCGCCTTGCGGATCACCTGCGGATCGGTGAGGTCGACGTCGCCGGCGGTCGGCAACGAGCGCGCCGTGATGTAGTCGACGAGGGGTCCGAGAATGGCACCGACCTCCGCGACGGTGAGCGCCCGGTCCTCGATGCCGAGAAACGCGAGCATGACGAGCGACGACGCCGTGACGGGGGTGACCTCGTTGATGCGGTGGCACACCTCGAATGCCGTCTTCTGCACCGCCAGCCGCAGGTCGTCCGCCTGGGCGAGGTAGTCCGCCAGCGACATCGGCCTGCCGACGTTGACGTGCGCGACACCGTGCCGCTGACCCTGGGCCCGAACGTATCCGAAGAGCCAGCGCAGACTCTCCTTGCTCTTCGCCTGGCCGTGCGCCTCGGCCGCCATCGCCCCGACCTCGTAGAGCTGGTCGTAGGTCAGCGACACCGGGACGAGGTACACGTCGGACATCCCGCTGTCCTGGAAGGCTTTCGCGAGGTAGTTGAGCAGACCGAAACGCGGCGGCCGCAGCTTGCCGGTGCGGCTGCGCCCGCCCTCGATATACCACTCGAGGTTGAACCGCTTCGTGAGCAGGTAGCGCATGTACTCGCGGAGCGTCCATTTGTAGATCTCGTCGCCCTCGATCTTCCGGCGGATGAACACGGTGCCGCTGCGCTTGCCGATCGGTCCGATCGGCCAGAAGTTGATGTTCAAACCGCCCATCACGTGGTTGAGCGGAAGGTCGTTGGCGAGCAGCGCCGGCCGCAACACGAGCGGGTCGAGGTACGAGCGGTGGCTGGGCAAGAACACAAGGGAATGTTCCTTGTTCAGCTCCCGCAGGTCGTCGAGCCGGGTGGTGTCGACGTCGAGGCGGTAGGCGCGGGAGAAGTAGCGGCCCAACTGGTCCCACAGTGCGATGGCCCGCCTGCTCTGCGCGGCGACCATCTCGTCCAGCGCGCCGCGGGCGCGGCGGTCCACCTCGGCGACGGGGAGGTTCAACTCAGCCGCCAGTTCGCGGGTGCCGTCGTGGTACCGGCTGGCGTCGGTGATCTCGTCGACGACGAACCTCGACACCTTGTACTGCGTGCCGAGCAGCGTGCGTTCGGCCCGCTCGAGGGTGAGCGCGGCCTGGCGGCGGATGAAGTCGGGCAGCGACCCGCCGCCGTTCTCGGCGAGCCGGCGTTCGAGGTCGCTGAGCGGCGCCGGGTCGCCCTCCAGGACCTGGCAGCGAGCCGGGTCGTCGCGCATCACGCGGCGCTGCGTGTTCTGGCCGGGGTGCAACGGGTCGCGGAGCGACAGCGTCTCCCGCAGCCGCTGCGCGCCGTCCGGATGGGTCTCCTTCGGCAGCCAGACCACCCGGAGCGGGGTCAGCAGCGGATCATCCTTCCGCCGTGCGAGATCGGCGAGAGCCTGATCGGTGACGCGGACGGTCGGCGGCGGTTGCCCGTGGTCGTTCGCCTGCCGCTCCAGCCACGTCCGGAGAACGTCGTCCTCCATGTCGCTCATCGTCTCGATGAGATAGACCCGCGGCCGTGTCGTCTGCTCGTCCATCGCGACAGCCTTCCTTTCACTCACGGCCCAGTTCGACGATCTCGTCGAGACTCTCCTGCAGGCACACCATGAACCGCGCCGGCGCGGTGACCGCGGCGGTGTCGAGATTGACACCGATGCAGCACGTGCCGACGTGGGAGACCAGGGTCGCCATCACAGCGCAGCCGGGGGCGGGCCCGAACGGGAACATCCGCTCGATCCGGGCACCGGCCAGATACACGGGCACCGGGACCCCCGCGACGTTGCTGGCCTGCAGATCGAGGCCCGTCGACTGCGAGAGGTACCAGTTGGCCAGCACCACCGTCGGAATCCGGACCAGGATCGGGGCCGCCGAGTCCAGCAGCCCGAGCGCGGGTTCCTGACGCAGGCCGAGAATGATCGCGCGGACCTTCTTGATCCGCGCGACCGGGTCGCGTTCACCGACAGGTCCCGCGAACCGGGCCGCCGCGAATCGGTTGCCCCCGGTCGGATCCGACGCCGACCGCATGCTCACCGGCATCCCCACCGGGATCGTCTCGAGGTCGTGCCCGAACGATTCGTGGTAGCGGCGGAAACCGCCCAGCAGGGCCGCCACGTATGCGTCGTTCAGCGATCCGCCGGCGACGTGAGCGGCGGAACGCAGTTCGTCGACACTCACCTCGAGCACCCCGAACCAGCGTCCCAGCCCGCGGTCGCGGAGCAGATCCGAACCCGTCGTCGGGGGAGGGGTCACGACTCGCCGGATCGAATTCGCGTACCCGGCGACCTCCGCGACACTGCCCACCGGGTCGGTGACGACGGTCCGCGCGGTGCGCACGGCGCCGCGGATCAGGCCCCCGATCCGGCCCGGGGCGCTGCGCACGTTGTCGAGGGCCTGCTCGAACAAGGCGCCCCCGCCCGACATCTGTTCCGGCAGCGGCGCGGGCCGATCCGGTTTGTCCGGTGACGGTTCGGGGCGCCTGCTGTGCAGCAGCGTCATCAACTGGATGCCGCCGAGACCGTCCGTGATGCTGTGGTGCGTCTTCACCACGTATACCGCGCGGCCGTCCTCGAGCCCCTCGATGAGCATCGCGCTCCACGGCGGCCGGGCGCGGTCGAACGGCTCGGTGGCCATGTGCCTGCACATCCGCAGCGCGTGGTCGAACGTCGCCGGCTCCGGCAGTCGCACCCGCGACAGGTGATAGTCGAGATCGAACTCGGGGTCGACCGACCACATCGGATTGCCGAGCCGCAAAGTCGGTTCCACCACCCGCATCCGGATGCGCGGCACCATGTGCGACGCCCATTCGTGGGCGCGCACCAGCCGCTCCCAGTCCGGTGGTTTGTCGAGGACGTCGACCGCGACGATCGGCGAGCGCAGCTTCGGCTGCACCTCCTCCATCCGCCACATCCCCGTCTCGAAATCGGACATCGTGCGGTCCGCTCCCCAGGCGACGTCGGAGAAGTCCACGTCGACGGCACTCGGTGGAATCAGAGGTTCGCCGTCGGCCATGCCCACCCTCATTCGGTTGCTCGAGTTGCCCTCAGCTGCTGCTTTTCCAGTGTGGACCCGCCCCGCAGATCCCGTCCGTGGTTCCGGCGGATTCGCGCTCCGCCCCCGTGCGTGGCCGGCGAGTCCCTGGACTCCTCCGCCACTCACGGAGTTGTCGTAGGCTGCCGTCATGGCGAAAAGCTTCGACTACTCCGAAGAGGTCGCGTACCCGATCGACCGGGTGCACGCGGCAGTGACGGATCCGGCGTTCTGGCAGCACCGGTTCGAAGAGGCGCCGGACAAACTCACCCTCGACGACAGCCGCGGCCCCGGCACGCTCACGGCGACGATGCGCGACACCATCGGCGCGTCCTCCCTCCCCGGGCTGGTGCGCAAGGTCGTCACGGGCGAACTGAAGGTCGAGCGTGCCGACGCATGGGGTGCCCTCGACGGCGACCGTGCCGACGGCAGGATCACCGGCAGCTCCACCGGCATCCCGGTGCAGATCGAGGGCACGTCGGTGCTCCGTGCCTCCGGCGACGTCACCGTGCTGGGACTCGCCGGATCGGTGCAGGTCAAGATTCCGCTGGTCGGGGGACAGATCGAATCCCTGATCAGGAAGCTCGTCGGCGACATGGTCGGGCAGGACCGCGACGCGATCGAGAAGTGGCTCGGCGACAGCTGACGCTCACGAGCCCGGCGCCGGGCTGTCGAGTGCGACGTCCAACGTGCGGGCACCCGGCCCCGCCGTCCCGAGCCGGTCGTGGGAGTTGACGATCGCGCAACTGCCCAGCGACAGACACCCGCAGCCGATGCAGCCGGTCAGGTTGTCGCGGAGCCGGATCAACTGCTCGATCCGCTGATCCAGATCCGCGTGCCACCGCGTCGAGAGCTTCTCCCAGTCCTTGCGGTTCGGGGTACGGCCCTCAGGCAGGGTCGCGAGAGCGTCCCGGATCTCGGCGAGCGGAATCCCGACGCGCTGGGCGATGCGGATGAACGCCACCCGCCGCAGGGTGTCCCTCCGGTAGCGCCGCTGGTTGCCGGACGTCCGCCTGCTGGTGATCAGCCCCTCGCGCTCGTAGAAGTGCAACGCCGACACCGCCACGCCGCTGCGCTCCGACAGCTGCCCGGGCGTCAGTTCCTTCGCTCTCCACTCGGGCATCTCCACGACAGGCAACCTTTCACCGGGTTACCTCAACAATACTCGAGGTCAGTCGCGGCGGAGATGTCCGTGGAGGTGGTGGGTGAGCGGCGTCAGGTCGTGCGCCATCCACAGGTCGTAGGTGAGGTCGCCGCCGCGCACCGAAAACTGTCGCCGGATGCTGTGCACCGGTTTGGCGTCCGGCGACGCACCCAGCGACGCCATCGACAGCTCGATGATTCCCTCCCGGATCTGACCGCGGTGGATCTCCGCGAAACCCGTGGGCTGGGCGACGAGCAGTTCCGCCTCGTCCTCGGCCACGAGCCGCAGATAGCCGGACTCCGTGTGCAGCGGCCGGCCGCTGCCGAGCTCCCACGTCCGAGACCGGTACGCCAGGAACGGTTTACCGGTCGGGTCGAATTCGATTTCCTCCGTGTACGCGAAATCGTCGATCGTCGGGTAGGCGCCCTCGCCCTCGCCGCGCCAGTGACCGGCGAACGGGGCCAGGGCGTCCGGTACGAAGGGGAGTAGCGGTGCGTCCGCAGAAGAACTCGCCGTCGCGTCCGAGTGCGCCGGCGAGAGAGTCGAGTTCTCGTCCATGAGATACCTCCGCCGTTTCACCCTACCCGCCCCGGGAGCCGAGGGACACGTTCGGCGGGGGAGTGTTTGAGCGTGCCTGCCGGGCCCGGCGGCATTACCGTCTAGACATGAACGCGTCCGGTTCTGCGCCGTTGGGGGCAAACTCCGAAGTCGGGCAGCTTCGTGCGGTCCTCCTGCACCGGCCCGGGGACGAACTGAAGCGACTGACGCCCCGCAACAACGACCAACTGCTCTTCGACGGACTGCCGTGGGTCGATCGCGCGCAGGAGGAGCACGACGCGTTCGCGGACCTGCTGCGTAGCCGCGGCGTCGAGGTCCTGCTGCTGTCCGACCTGCTCTCCGAGACACTCGGTGCCAGCGGCGCCGCCCGCATCCACGGTATCGGCGCGGCCGTGGACCCGCGCAAACTCGGGCACACCCTGGCGCAGGAACTGGCCGCCCACCTCCGCAGCGTCCCCGCGCCCGAACTGTCCACCATCCTTACCGCGGGCATGACCTTCGACGAACTCCCCGTCGCCGCCAACACGGCGTCGCTGGTCCGCCGGATGCACCACGGCGGCGACTTCGTCATCGACCCGCTGCCCAACCTGCTGTTCACCCGGGACTCGTCGTTCTGGATCGGCCCCCGTGTCGCCATCACGTCGCTGGCGCTGCCCGCCCGAGTCCGCGAAACGTCCCTCACCGACATCATCTACGCCCACCACCCGCGTTTCCGCGGGGCCCGGCGCGCCTACGAATCCCACACGGCCCCCGTCGAGGGCGGTGACGTCCTGCTCCTCGCACCCGGCGTCGTCGCCGTCGGAGTGGGCGAGCGCACCACCCCCGCCGGCGCCGAGGCGTTGGCGCGCAGCGTCTTCGAGGACGAACTCGCGCACACGGTGCTGGTGGTGCCCATCGCGCAGGCCCGGGCGTCCATGCACCTCGACACCGTGTGCACGATGGTCGATCACGACGCCGTCGTGATGTACCCGGTCATCCAGGACACGCTGTCGGCGTTCACGATTCACCGCGAGGACAAGGGCGTGTCGATCCGCGGAGCCGATCCGTTCCTCGACGCCGCCGCCGAGGCCATGGGCATCGGCAAACTGCGCGTCATCGACACCGGACTCGACAACGTCACCGCAGAGCGCGAACAGTGGGACGACGGAAACAACACACTCGCGCTCGCACCCGGCGTCGTCGTGGCGTACGAACGGAACGTGGAGACCAACGCCCGGCTCGAGGCGTCGGGCATCGAAGTGTTGCGCATCGCGGGTTCCGAACTCGGCTCCGGCCGCGGCGGTCCCCGCTGCATGTCCTGTCCGGTGGCGCGGGACCCGCTGTAGGCGCTTCGCGCCCGTGCGCCTTTCTGGTCGTGGGAGCAACCAGAAGGGCGCACGAGCCCGGAGGGCCTAGAGGATGTCGCTGACCTTCGTCGCCGGGCGGGCGAGGACGGTGCCCTTGTCCGTCACGACGATCGGCCGCTCGATGAGGATGGGATTGTCCACCATGGCTTCCAGCAGTTCGTCCTCGGACGCCTGCGCGAGCCCCAGTTCCTTGTAGACGGCCTCCTTCTTCCGGATCGCCTCGCTCGGCTTCAGCCCGGCGTCGTCGAGAAGTTTGCGCAATCCGTCCCGCGAGGGCGGAGTCTCGAGGTACTTCACGACGGTCGGTTCGATGCCCGCGTCCCGGATCAGTCCGAGGACGGTGCGGGACGTGCTGCAGCGCTGGTTGTGGTAGATGGTCGCGGTGTTCGCCATATCGGCCATTCTGCCCCGTGGGAACAAAGCCGCCCGCACGGAGCGCTATACCAGAGGTAGTAAGTCGTGAACAGTCGACGAATAAGGGAGATCGATCATGGCCGAGCACATTGACGCGACTCCGCGCCGCATCGTGATCGCGGGTGGACACGGGAAGGTCGCCCGTCACCTCATCAAGATCCTCACCGCGCGTGGAGACCGTGCGGTCGCGTTGATCCGTAACCCCGACCACGAGCACGCGGTGGCGGCGCTCGGCGCCGAACCGGTGGTGATCGATCTGGAGACGGCGAGCGCGGACGACGTGGCGAAGACGCTCGTGGGTGCGGACGCCGCGGTGTTCGCCGCCGGCGCCGGTCCGGGCAGCGGCGTCGCCCGCAAGGACACGGTCGACCGCGGCGCAGCGGTCCTCCTCGCCGACGCCGCTGAGAAGGCGGGTACGCGCCGATTCGTACAGATCAGCTCGTTCGGTGCGGGTGAGCCGATTCCCGAGGGCACCGACGAGGTGTTCGCCGCCTACCTCGTCGCGAAGACGGCCGCTGAGGAAGACCTGCGCGCCCGCACCGACCTCGACTGGACGATCATCCGTCCGGGCAGTCTGATCGACGACGACCCGACGGGCCACGTCACCCTCGCCGCGCCTCCTCTCGAACACGGCACCGTCCCGCGCGCCGACGTCGCCGCGGTCGTCGCGGCGCTCCTGGATCACCCGAACACGGTGAAGAAGACGCTCATGCTCACGTCCGGTCCCACGCCGATCGACGAGGCCGTCGCCGCGGTGTAACCATTGCGGCGCCGCAACCGCGCAACTACGGTCTGATACAACGCCTGGAACAACGGAGGTGGCGCCGGCCGTGTACATCGACATCGATCCGGATTCGTCGACCGCCCCGTTCGACCAGTTGCGTTTGCAGATCATCGAGCAGGTCCGCAGCGGGCAGTTGATCGCGGGAACGAAGATCCCCACGGTCCGGGCGCTCGCCGTCGAGGTCGGTCTCGCTCCGAACACGGTCGCGAAGGCATACCGGGAACTCGGCGAGCAGGGTGTCATCGAAACCCGGGGCAAGCAGGGCACGTTCATCGCGAGCGGCGGTGACCCCATTCGCGCCGGGGCCGAGAAGGCCGCCACCGGCTACGTGCAGGAACTGCGGAAGCTGGGGGTGTCCGACGAGCAAATCCTCGGCTTCGTGCAATCCGCTCTCCGCGGCGCCGACTGAGGGCGGCGCCGAAGTCAGAAGGTGTGACCCCATCAAGTGTGACCCAGAAAGGTAGCCGCTCGGTATGGCTTCTGCACTCTTCCGCGACCTCGCACTGCTGATCGCACGAATCGGGCTCGGCGTGGTCTTCGTCGCGCACGGCTGGCAGAAGTTCTTCGACTACGGGGTGAAGGCCACCCAGGCGTCGTTCGCCGACATGGGTGTTCCGCTGCCGGACATTTCGGCTGTTGCGGCCGCCACTATCGAACTTGCGGGTGGATTTGCTCTCATCGTGGGCGTGGCCACACCGATCGCGGGAATCCTGCTGTTCCTCGACATGCTGGGCGCGCTGATTCTGGTGCATGCGGACAAGGGCGTCTTCGTCACGAACGGCGGGTACGAACTCGTCGTCGCGCTCGGCGTCGGGTCGCTACTCCTCGCTGTGATCGGCGCCGGACGGCTCAGCATCGACGGGCTTCTAGGAAGAGGCTCGGGATGGGGGAAACCCCCAGCTTAACGACGCCGCGCGCCGGGTCTCGATTCGGTGTGCGGTGGTGGGCTAGCTTGCTTTTACCACCGAAAATGACCAACGTAGTTGTTCATGGCAACGAATACTGATCTGCCTGATCAAGATTCCGGGAGCGCTGACCCGGCGGTCGGCGGAGGGCTCAAACGGGTCGGTGTGCGCACCGATTACGTCGTGTTCTCCGTCGCCGCCGCAGCGGTCTCGGCAATCGTCGTCTGGGGGCTTCTGGCCCCCGACAATCTCGACACCACGACCGGTAAGGCGCTCGATTGGCTGGTCACCGACATGGGCTGGTTGTTCGTCCTGTCGGCGTCCGGGTTCGTCCTCTTTTCACTGTGGCTCGCGTTCAGCAAGTTCGGTCACATTCCGCTCGGCAAGGACGGCGAGAAGCCCGAATTCCGCACGGTGAGTTGGATCGCGATGATGTTCAGCGCCGGAATGGGCATCGGACTGATGTTCTTCGGGGTCGCCGAACCGCTCGCGCATTACGTGACACCTCCGCCGGGTTCGAGCGGTGGCATCGGAACTGCCATGGCCACCACCATGTTCCACTGGAGCCTGCACCCCTGGGCGATGTACGCGGTGGTCGGACTGTCGATCGCGTACGGCTCGTACCGCAAGGGCCGCAAGCAGCTGTTCAGCTCCGCGTTCATCCCGCTGCTCGGCCGCCGCGCGGAGGGGCCGATCGGCAAGTTCATCGACGTGCTCGCGATCTTCGCGACACTCTTCGGCACCGCCGCATCGCTGGGCCTCGGCGCTCTGCAGATCGGTTCCGGCTTCCAGGTCGTCGGATGGATGTCACAGGTCAGTACGTTCCTGCTGGTCGCCATCGTCGCCCTGCTGACGCTGGCCTTCGTCGCGTCCGCCGTGTCGGGCGTCGCAAAAGGTATCCAGTGGCTGTCGAACACCAACATGGTGCTCGCCGTCGTCCTGGCTCTGTTCGTGTTCGTGGTGGGCCCGACGGTCCTGATCCTCAACCTGCTGCCGACGACGATCGGCGCGTACGCCGCGCAACTCGCGCAGATGTCGGCCCGGACCGGAGCGTCGTCCGATCCGGCGACCGGTGAATGGCTGTCGTCGTGGACCATCTTCTACTGGGCGTGGTGGATCTCCTGGACCCCCTTCGTCGGCATGTTCCTGGCACGCATCAGCCGCGGCCGGACGGTCCGCCAGTTCGTGATCGGCGTGATCGTGGTGCCGAGCGCGGTGAGTCTCGTGTGGTTCGCGATCTTCGGTGGCGCGGGAATCGCCCAGCAGCGCGACGGAATCGACCTCGCCGGGCAGGACACCCAGGAGGGGCAGCTGTTCGGGATGCTCGACCACCTGCCGCTCACCGGAATCTCCACCGTCCTGGTGATGATCCTCGTCGGGATCTTCTTCGTCTCCGGCGCCGACGCGGCGTCGATGGTGATGGGCACCCTGTCGCAGCGTGGGTCGCTGGAACCGCAGCGCTGGGTCGTCGTGTTCTGGGGTGTGCTGACCGGTGGCGTGGCCGCGCTCATCCTGTGGACCGGTGGTGACACCGCACTCGACGGACTGCAGACGATGACGATCATCGCCGCGGCACCGTTCGTCCTCGTGATGATCGGGTTGTGCTTCTCGCTCTACAAGGACCTGTCCCGCGACCAGCTCATCGTCGACGGCCGGGAAATGCGGAAGGAGATGCGGAGAGTGGCGGCGAAGCGTCGTCGCGACCGGATCTCGTCCCGTTAGAGGAACAGTCCGCGAGCCGCTCGGGTCCCACGGGACCCGGGCGGCTCGACTCGTGCGGCGGGATCGTCACCGCCAGCTGGGAAGCCACAGTTGGTGCTGCCACGTCTCCGGGGTGATGGGGACGGCCGTGAGGATCGGCCACAGCCAGATGAAGTTGGCCACCACCAGACCCACGTACAGGCAGACGGCGAGCAGACCGGTGGTTCGGCGCTCGAACGACGCCTTCGCGCTGCCCAGGACGTCGCCGAGGACCAGCGCGAAACCCATCACCATGAATGGCGCCAGCGCCACCGCATAGAAGTAGTACATCTGACGGTCCAGGGTGGTCAGCCACGGCAGGAACGCCGCACCGTACGCGGTGAGGACGGCGGCGTAGCGCCAGTCCTTCCGCACCACCGACTGCCACAGCGCCCACCCCAGCATCGGCAGCGCCAGCCACCACATGGCCGGTGTGCCGATGAGCATGACTGCCTTGACGCAACTCGACGCCCCACAACCGGTGACGTGATCACCCTCGGCGAAGTAGTACAGCATAGGGCGCAGGCCCATCGGCCACGTCCACGGCTTCGACTCCCACGGGTGATGGTTGCCCGCCGAATTGGTGAGACCCGAGTGGAAATCGAGGACGTTGCCGCTGTAGTACCACAGCGACCGCAGCGCCCCCGGCACGAACGACCAGGTGCCGTCCGTTCCGATCTCGTTGCCGACGGCATGCCGGTCCACGCCGGTCTCGCTGGCGAACCATGCCCAATAGCTGGCGAGGTACACGAACAGCGGCACGACGACGAGCGCGTAGAGCGCGGGTCCGACGTCGCGAACCCCGGCGCCCAGCCACGGGCGACGCACCCCGTAGGCGCGCCGCGCCGACACGTCGAATGCGACGCTGAGAAGCCCGAAGAACACGATGAAGTAGACGCCCGACCATTTGGTTCCGCACGCCAGACCCAGCATGATCCCGGCACCGAACCGCCACCAGCGCACCCCGAGCCGCGGACCCCAGTCGCTGTCGCCGATCCGACCCTCGTCGTACACACGGGCCATCCGCTCGCGGACCTGGTCGCGATCCACGATCAGGCAACCGAGGGCGGCCACGGCGAACAACGCCAGGAAGATGTCGAGCATGCCCAGCCTGGACGAGACGAACGTGACTCCGTCCGCCACCAGCAAGATGCCCGCGAGACCGCCGATCAGCGTCGACCGGGTGAGCCGGCGAACGATCCGGATCACCAGCAGGATCATGATCGTCCCGGCCACGGCGGACGCGAACCGCCAGCCCCAGCCGTTGTACCCGAAGATCGCTTCGCCCATCGCGATCAACTGCTTGCCGACCGGAGGATGCACCACCAGCCCGTAGCCGGGATTGTCCTCGAGCCAGCCGCCGGTGAGGACCTGCCAGCCCTGCGGAGCGTAATGCTTCTCGTCGAACACCGGGGTGCCCGCGTCGGTCGGGTAACCGAGCATCGTGAACCGGGTGATCGCCGCGATCGCCGTGACGAACAACGTCACTACCCAGCCGCGGGCGCGGTCGACGGGACCGAAGTCGGGAGGCGGCACGAGCGGTGCCGGACCGATCACGGACGGCTGTCGTGCGGAGGGCGTCGGTCGCTCGTCCGTCAGCATCGTCACGCCGCAATCGTAGGCTGTGGGTCATGACTGGTCGCCTAGTGCTCGCCGCAACACCGATGGGGGACGTGGGTGACGCCTCGCCGCGGCTGCGTACGGCGCTGGAAACAGCGGACGTCGTCGCAGCCGAGGACACCCGCCGCACCAAGGCCCTCGCCTCCGCGCTCGACGTGACGATTACCGGGAAGGTCGTCAGCTTCTACGACCAGGTCGAGACGGCCCGGCTGCCCGCGCTCGTCGCCGACGTCGCGTCCGGCAAGACCGTTCTCCTCGTCACCGACGCCGGTATGCCGTCCGTGAGCGACCCCGGGTACCGGCTGGTGTCCGCGTGCGTGGCCGAGGATCTGGCGGTGACCTGCCTTCCCGGACCGTCGGCGGTGACGACGGCACTCGCCCTGTCCGGGCTGCCCGTCGAGCGGTTCTGCTTCGACGGCTTCCCGCCCCGGAAACAGGGGCAGCGCAAGACGTGGCTGCAGGCGTTGGTAGCCGAGCAGCGCGCCTGCGTGTTCTTCGAGGCGCCGCACCGGCTCGCCGACTGCCTGGCGGACGCGGCCGAAGTGCTCGGCGGCACCCGGCGCGCCGCCGTCTGCCGGGAACTGACCAAGACGTACGAGGAGGTCCGCCGCGGCACCCTCGCCGAACTCGCCGAGTGGGCCGCCGAAGGTGTCCGCGGCGAGATCACGGTGGTCGTGGAGGGTGCCACTCTCGTCGCGTCCGACCCCGCCGATCTGGTCGACGAGGTGGAGCGACTCGTCGCGGACGGCACCCGGCTCAAGGATGCGTGCGCGCTCGTCGCCACCACCGGCGTCTCGAAGCGGGAACTCTACGAAACGGTGCTGGCGTCCCGGAAGGACTAGGCGCCCTCGCGAGCGCTACCGCCGGAGGGCACGATCCCCGGGAGCCAGCGAGGCGTCGTCGGCGGCCGCCTGCCCCGCGTACCAGCCGTTCGCGTCGACGGACCGGCCACGCGCCTTCTTGGTGCGCGGAAACAGGCGGTCGAATTCGGCGTCGACGGCCTCGGACTTGGTGGCCAGAATCGGAAGGAGGTCCGAGACGGGAATCGACGCCTCGTCGGCGGCCTCGGCGGTGGCCCTGCTGTCGGCGTCGCGCAGCCGCTGACCGATACGACTGGCGAAGCCGGCGAGGAAACCCTTTCGGAACGACGTGGTCCGTGAACCGCCGCGACTGTCGGCGTCGGCGAATTGCATTGCGCGCGTGGCCTGCACCAGCAGCGACGTGAACAGCATGTCGACCTGCTGGAGGTCGAGTGGGGTTCCGACCACGGTCGCGATGGCGAGGGAACTGAACCACACCGTGCGCACCCTGTTGGAATCGCCGATCTCGGTGAGCAGGTGCACCTTCTCCTTGACGTACGGATTCTCCAAATGGATCCGCCGACTGTGCACCGCCGTGTTGCCGGTGCCGCTCTGGGTGTGGAGGAGGGCGGCGTTGATCGCGTAGCGTGTCATCAACTCCTGCGCCTTCGCCGTGAATATCTCCGCCTCCTCCGCGAAATCGGTGGCCTCCGCCTTGGCGAGGAGACCGCGAATCCGGTTGAGTACCTTCGCGTCGGCCTCGGTCTCGCCCTGCATCGCGGTCACCGGGTCGGCGACACGCACGACCGGCCACGTCGATGGTGGGGGAGTGAGCACTGTCCAGCCGGGCAGATTCGTCCACGTCGACGACAGGTCGGTGAGCTGGTAGACGGAGTGGTATGGGTCCTCGAACAACAATCCGGCGGCCAGCGCCCGCACGTCCGGACCGTCGACCGGAACCCGCCCCGCGAGACGCGACGCGGCCGGGTACTGCTCGCCGACGGTGACGAGTTGCTCCACCCAGTCGCGCGGTGCCCGGTGCACGGCGCGCGTGCGTTCCGCCTCGTGCAACACCACCGCCGCCGCGAGCGCCGCGTCGGACGGTTCCTTCGATCTCCGGGCCAGGTGCACCACGTCGGCGGGCTGCCACCCACGCTCGTACGCGGCCGACAACTCACCCATCAGGGTGTGCACCGCTGCCGCGGCCTGAGGGCTCACTTCGTCGTCGAACACGCGCGCTCCGTTCCCGAATCCACCGTGAAAAGATCGAATGTACGTTCTATTCGGCGTCATGCTGGAGAGTGTGCATGCAGGGTCCGACAAGAAGGGACGCCGCCCGGATCAGTCCTCCACGTAACGCGGGAACACACCCGACGGCGCGGGTAGCGGTGTGCCGGCCACGATGCGCGTCGGGAGGTCGCGGAATTGCCGGGCGTCACCGCTTTGACCCAGCAGATCCAGGATCTTCGCCGCGGCGTCCGGCATCACCGGTTGCACGAGGATGCCGACGATCCGCACCACCTCGAGCGTCACGTACAGCACCGTCGCCATCCGCTCCGGGTCCGTCTTGCGCAGAACCCACGGCTCCTGCTTGGAGAAGTACCGGTTTGTCTCGCCGAGAACCGACCAGATCGCCTCCAGCGCGAGGTGCAGTGCCTGGACGTCGTATTCGGCGCGCACCCGCTCCAGCAGCGCGTCCGCCTGCGCGAGCATCTCCGTGTCGTCCTCGGTCAGCGCACCGGGGGTCGGGACCTGGGCGTCGCAGTTCTTCGCGACCATCGACAGGGACCGCTGCGCGAGGTTGCCGAGTTCGTTCGCCAGGTCGGCGTTGATCCGGGTGACGATGGCCTCGTGGCTGTAGCTGCCGTCCTGACCGTAGGAGATCTCGCGGAGCAGGAAGAAGCGGACGGCGTCGAGACCGTACTGCTCCACCATCGCGACCGGGTCGACGACGTTGCCGACCGACTTCGACATCTTCTCGCCCTTGTTGTAGAGGAAGCCGTGCACGAAGACGCGCTTCGGCAACTCGATTCCCGCCGACATCAGGAACGCAGGCCAGTACACCGTGTGGAACCGGGTGATGTCCTTGCCGATGATGTGCAGGTTCGCCGGCCAGAACTTGCCGAACTGCTCGGAGTCCGTTGCCGGGTATCCGGCGCCCGTCAGGTAATTGGTGAGCGCGTCGACCCACACGTACATGACGTGCTCGGGATGTCCGGGCACCGGAACGCCCCAGTCGAACGTCGTGCGGGAGATCGACAGGTCCTTGAGGCCGCCCTTGACGAAGCTGACGATCTCGTTGCGCCGCGTCGCGGGCGCGATGAAGTCGGGGTTCTCCTCGTACAGCCGCAGCAGCTTGTCCTGGTATTCGGACAGCTTGAAGAAATACGTGGACTCCTCGGTCCACTCGACCGGCGTGCCAGTCTCGGTGGACAGGCGCGAACCGTCCTCCTGCAGCGTGGTCTCGGCCTCGGTGTAGAACGCCTCGTCCCGGACCGAGTACCAGCCCGAGTACGTGTCGAGGTAGATGTCGCCGTTGTCGAGCATCTTCTGCCAGATCGCCTTGCTGGCTTCCTCGTGATCGGCGTCCGTGGTGCGGATGAACCGATCGAAGGAGATGTTCAGCGTCTTGTCCATGGCCTCGAACACGTCCGAGTTCCGCGCGGCGAGTTCGCGGACGTCGATGCCCTCCTTGACCGCGGTCTGCTGCATCTTCAGACCGTGCTCGTCGGTTCCGGTCATGAAGAAGACGTCGAACCCGTCGAGGCGCTTGAACCGTGCGAGGGCGTCGGAGGAGATGTACTCGTAGGCGTGGCCGATGTGCGGGACGCCGTTCGGGTACGCGATCGCCGTCGTCAGATAGAAAGGTGGCCGCGAGGCGGTGGAATCAGCAGCATTCATGGTGCGACCACTCTATCTGCGCCCCGCCGTTTCGCGACGCTCAGATTCCGTTCCGGCCGGAGCCGGCGCCGTCGTCGTCGGTGACGGCGCGCGACTCGTACGCCGAGCGGGCCGACTTGTCCGTCGACCGCACCTGGTCGGGAACCATTCGCCGGATCGCGAAGTCGCGGGCGAACTGCGGAAAAACGGTGACCAGTCGGGCGAGCGGCCCGACGTACCGGGGGATGGTGACCTCGAACCGGGGACGCCGGATCACCGCGACCACCGATTTCGCGACGTCGGCCGGGGTCAGTAGCTTTGCCGCGCCCGTCGCGGTCCCGGCCGCGAGTGCGGTGTCGACGACACCCGGCATGATCACCGAGATGTGCACCCCCGACCCACGCAGTTCCTCCCGGACGCCGGTCAGATAGCCGAGCACGCCGTGTTTCGTCGCGGCGTACGTCGACTCGCCGGGCGGCGCGACCTTCGACGCGGCCGACGCCACCGTCACGATCTGACCGCGACCGCGCTCACGCATCGCCGGCGCCGCCAGTCTCACGCCGCGGATGACACCGTGCAGGTTCACCGCGAGCTGCCGCTCCGTCGCGGATTCCGGTTCCTCGTCGAACCGCCCTACCCACATGACGCCCGCGTTGTTGACGAGCACGTCGATCGGTCCCCAGTGGTCCTCGACGGCGGCGAGGAACGAGGCGAACGACTCGGTGTCGGTGACATCCAGTTCGAGGCCCTCGACCGACCCGCCTGCCCGGCCGAGTTCGTCCGCGGTCGCGCGGGCCGCGGCGCCGTCGACGTCGCCGATCGTGACCCGCGCCCCGCCGGCAGCCAGCTGTCGGGCTATCTCCCGCCCGATACCCCTCGCGCCGCCGGTCACCGCGATCACGCGGCCGTTCATCGAGCTCGAAGTCATGGACACGGCTCCCTCCCCGTCCGGGAGAAAGTACCGCATGTGACATGCGTGGCGGCGGGCGTCGACAATGTCCGCATGAGCAAAGACCGTCCCGCCCCGGAAGCCCCCGAGCCGCTGTTCCCGCTCGTCGACTCGCACACCCATCTCGACGCGTGCGGAGCCTCGGACGCCGCTAGCGTCAGGGAGATCGTCGACCGGGCCGCCGCGGTCGGGGTGGAGCGGGTGGTCACGGTGGCCGACGATCTGGCGGCCGCCCAGTTCGCCGTCGACGCGGCGCACTGGGATCCCCGCGTCTATGCGGCGGTGGCCATCCACCCGACCCGGGCGAACGTGCTCGACGACGCGACGAGGGCGCACATCGAGCGGCTCGTCGCCGATCCGCGGGTCGTCGCGGTGGGGGAGACCGGGCTCGACTTCTACTGGCCCGGCAAACTCGACGGCTGTGCCACGATCCCCGAGCAGACCGAGGGATTCCGCTGGCACATCGACCTCGCGAAGCGGCTCGGCAAGACGCTGATGATTCACAACCGCGAGGCCGACCAGGCGTTGCTGCAGGTGCTGCGCGAGGAGGGGGCACCGGAGACGGTGATCTTCCACTGCTTCTCCTCGGACGCCGAGATGGCGCGCGAGTGCGTCGACGCCGGTTACGTCCTCAGCTTCTCCGGCACCGTCAGTTTCAGGAACGCGAAGGCTCTACGGGAGGCGGCGCCGCTGGTGCCGTCGGATCAGCTGATCGTCGAGACGGATGCGCCGTTCCTCACGCCGCACCCGTTCCGGGGCGCTCCCAACGAGCCGTACTGCCTGCCGTACACGGTCCGGGCGCTCGCCGAGATCCGCGGCGAGGACCCGGAAGAACTGGCGAAGGCGTCCACCGCGACCGCCGAGCGCGTGTACGGCCTCCGGCCCGTGAGTGGTTAGCGAGTGCATGGACTCGTCAACCGTGCACGGGGTCGCAGGCCTTAACTTGAAGTTTCAACTTAAGCGTCTTAGGATCGTTTCCGGTTCAACCACTGGTCGTCCCGGTCGCGCGGGGACACCTCGATGAAAGGCGCATCCATGAGTAACCCCGCAGTTCGAAATCTGGGAATTCTCGTTGCCCGCGTGGGCATCGGCATCATCTTCCTCGCCCACGGCTGGCAGAAGGCCTTCACCAACGGCCTCGACGGGCAGACCGCCGGTTTCGAGGCCATGGGCGTACCGCTCCCCGGCCTCTCGGCGTTCCTCGCGACGTGGATCGAGCTGATCGGTGGCATCGCGCTGATCGTCGGCGCCGCGGTGCCGGTCTTCGGAATCCTGCTGTTCCTCGACATGCTCGGCGCATTCTTCCTCGTACACGTCGACAAGGGAATCTTCGCGAGCGAGGGCGGTTACGAACTGGTGCTGGCCCTGGGCGCCGCGTCGCTGCTGCTCGCCGTCGTCGGATCGGGCCGGTTCGGCGTGGACGGACTGCTCGGCGACAAGCTGCCGTGGGCCGCGAAGGAACCGGCCACCGTCTGACCCCAGGTGAGTGGCGAAGTGTGCCCCGGCACGCCTCGCCACTCACCTGCCTAGAGGACCTTGTTCAAAAAGTCCTGAGTGCGGGACTGCTGCGGATCGCCGAAGATCTGCTCGGGAGTTCCCTCCTCCACCACGAACCCGTCGGCCATGAAGATCACCCGGTCGGACACCTCGCGGGCGAAGCCCATCTCGTGCGTGACCACGACCATCGTCATGCCGCCCTTCGCGAGGTCGCGCAGTACCTGCAGCACCTCGCCCACCATCTCGGGGTCCAGGGCGCTGGTGGCCTCGTCGAACAGCATGATGTCCGGATTCATCGCCAGTGCCCGGGCGATCGCGACGCGCTGCTTCTGCCCACCCGACAGGTTCGCCGGCTTCGCGTCCGCCTTCTCGGCCAGCCCGACCTGTTCGAGCAGCCGGACGGCCGTCGCCCGCGCCTCCTCCTTGGAGGCCTGCTTCGTCTGCACGGGCGCGAGCATCACGTTCTCGATCGCCGTCATGTGCGGGAACAGATTGAAGTGCTGGAACACCATGCCGATGTGCTGACGCACCCGGTCGATGTCGATCTTCTTGTCGCTCACGTCGAATCCGTCGACCACGACGTTGCCGTCGGTGATGTCCTCGAGGCGGTTGAGGCAGCGCAGGAACGTGCTCTTGCCCGAGCCGGACGGCCCGATCACGCAGACCACTTCACCGCTCGCGATGTCGACGTCGATGCCCTTGAGGACCTCGTTGTCGCCGAACGACTTCTTCAGACCCTTCACCCTGATCTTCGGGTCGGCGGGCTCGGCCTTGTTCTCCGTCACCGGTGTCTCGGTCACCTGTTGATCCTCTTTTCGAGCCGGTTCGACAGCTTCGTCAGCGCCATGATGATGATGAAATACATCACGCCGATGATCAGCCACATGTTGAAGGACTGGAAGTTGCGGGCGATGATGATCCGCCCGGTCTGCGTGAGTTCGGCGAGTCCGATCACGGACAGGATCGACGTGTCCTTCAACGTGATCACGAACTGGTTGATGTACGACGGAATCATCGTCCGCACGGCCTGCGGCATCACGACCTTCTGCATCGACTTCAGGTAGCTGATACCGAGGCTCCGCGACGCTTCCATCTGGCCCTTGTCGACGGACAGGATGCCGCCGCGCACGATTTCGGCCATGTAGGCGCCGGCGTTGAGGCTCAGTGTGATGATGCCCGCCGTGAACGCCGACATCTGGAAGTCCAGTGCCGCGGGGATGCCGAAGTAGATGAAGAAGGCCTGCACCAGCAGCGGGGTGCCGCGGAACACGTCGACGTACGTGGTGCCGATTCCGCGCAGGACGATGTTGGTCGACACCCGGAACAGGCCGAAGATCGCGCCGAGCACTAGTGCGATGGCGATCGAGATCACGGTGAGGACGATGGTGAGCCACAGACCCTCGAGCAACAGCGGGTAGGTGCTCTTGATCAGGCCCAGGATCGAGTTGTCGTCGTCGGACGCGTCGGAGTTGAGGTACGTGTCGAGGATCTCGTCGTATTTGCCGCTCGCCTTCACATTCGCGAGTCCGGCGTTGAACTCCTGCAGGAGCTGCGCGTTCTGGCCCTTCGCGACGGCGAACCCGTAGCTGGCGCCGGGGACCTTGTCGGTGACGGTCTTGAAGCCGTTGCCCTGCTTGATGCCGTAGGCGAGCACCGGGTAGTCCTCGAACACGGCAGCCGAGTTACCGGTGCGGACCTCGTCGAACATGCTCGACGAGTCGGCGAAGTACTTGGTGGTGAACCCGTACTGGTCCTTGATGGACTCCGCGTACGTGGCGCCCTCGGTGCCGTTCTTGACCGCGACGGACTTGCCGCGCAGGTCCTCGTACGAGGTCACCGAGTCGTTGCTCTCGAGCACGCCCATCTGCACGCCCGACTCGAAGTAGGGATCGGAGAAGTCGAACGTCGCCTTGCGGGCGTCGGTGATCGACATGCCGGCGATCATGCCGTTTGCCTGCCCGCCCGTGACCGCCTGCAGTGCGGCGTCGAACCCGACTGGGTTGACCTGGTACGTGAAGCCCTGGTCCTCGGCGATGGCGGCGAGGAGGTCCATGTCGATACCGACGAGCTTGCCGCTCTCGTCCTGGAATTCGAACGGGGCGAACGTGATGTCGGTGGCGATGTTGTAGTTGTTGCCCGGAGCGGGCTGTTGCGCGCCCGCGAGGCCGGGCGCGACGAGTGTGACGAGCAGCGTCAGCGCGGCGATCACCGCGGGCACTCTCGGACGTCTGACGAGTCTCAGAAGTCGATCGGATCTGCTGCGCACGAAACCCCAGCTTTCTCAGTCAGTAGTGCCCGGTCGCTTCCGGGCTTCTTGGTGCATGTCGCAAGATACTGCGTTCCGGGCGTGGTCCGGACCAGAAGCGATTCATCCCGGTGAAGTGAAAACTGTCCCCGATCTCAACCTTTTCGTGATCTGAGACGCGGGTCATAGCGGCAAAGTTGCCAGTCCATCGCCGATTCGTTACCGTACCGTGATCAAACGTTCGCCAGCCTTGGGATTTCACGTGTCGCCTTTCGCCAGACTCAACAACGCCAAATCGCCCCTTCTCTACGTGGTCGTCGCAGCACTGCTCGCGACGCTCGTCGTGGGCGGTGCGCTTGCAGTGGCGCGGCACAAGACCGTCACGCTCGACGTCGACGGCGAGACCATCTCGCTCGGCACGATGGCCTCCGACGTCACCGGCGCACTCGACGACGCCGGATACACCGTCGGCGAGCGGGACGCGGTCGCTCCGTCCGCCGACGCGTCGATCTCCGACGGCGACACGGTGGTGCTGCGCCGTGCCCGCGAGGTGAACCTCACTGTCGACGGCCAGCCCAAGACCGTGTGGACCACCGCGCTCACCGTCGACGACGCACTGAAGCAGTTCGAACTGGCCGACGACGTCCACGTCTCGGCATCCCGCTCGGACCGCCTGCCGCTCGAGGGCAGCGCGCTCGAGGTCGTCAACGCCAAGCTCGTCAAGGTCGCCGACGGTGGCGCTCCACTCACCGACGTCCGCCTGGCCGCCCCCACCGTGGGTGAGCTCCTCGCAGCGAACGGCGCTCCGCTCGAGCAGGCCGACACGGTCGTGCCCGCGGCGGACACCCCGGTGGTCGAGGGCTCGGAGATCCACGTGACCCGCGATCGCACCGAGACGCGCACCGAGACACTCCCCATCGCGCCGCCCGAGAACCGCGTCGACGATCCCGCGCTGGACAAGGGCAAGACCGTCGTCGAGAACCCCGGAGTTCCCGGTGAGCGCACCGTCACCGCCTCCGTGAAGACGATCAACGGCGTCGAGGCCGGACGGCAGGAGCTCAGCTCGCAGGTGCTTCGCGAGCCCGCGCCGGCACTCGTCAAGGTCGGTGTGAAGGAACTCGCCATCTCCAACGCCTCCACCTGGGATTCGATCGCGCACTGCGAGGCCACCGGCAACTGGGCCATCAACACCGGCAACGGTTTCTTCGGCGGGCTGCAGTTCACCCAGAGCACCTGGGAGGCGTTCGGCGGCACCCAGTACGCCTCTCGCGCCGACCTCGCATCCCGCGAACAGCAGATCTCCGTCGCCGAGAAGGTCCAGGCGGCGCAGGGCTGGGGTGCCTGGCCCGCCTGCACCAGCAAGCTCGGACTCCGCTGACGGTCTGAACTAAAGGAACACGATGTCACCCTTCGCGAAGATCAACTCGGCCCGCTCGCCGCTGCTGTACACAGTGGTGGCCCTGCTTCTCGCCACCTTGATCGCCGGCGGAGTGATGGCAGTGGTCCGGCACAAGACCGTCACACTCGACGTGGACGGCGAGCAGATCTCGCTGAGCACCATGACCACGAGTGTCGACGCCGCCCTGTCCGACGCCGGATACTCGATCAGCGACCGCGACGTGGTGGCGCCCGAGCGTGATGCGACCCTGTCCGATGGCGACACGGTGGTGCTGCGCCGGGCGCGCGAGGTGTCGCTGACCGTGGACGGCCAGCCGAAGACGGTGTGGACCACCGCGCTCACCGTCGAGGACGCGCTGAAGCAGTTCGACCTCGGCGACGACGTCCACGTGTCCGCATCCCGCTCGCAGCGACTTCCGCTCGACGGGGCTGCACTCGACGTGCTCAATCCGCTCGTGGTCAAGCTCACCGACGGCGCCCTGCCGGTCACCGACGTGCGCATGGCCGCGCCGACGGTCGGGGAGTTCCTCGCCGCGCACGGCGCACCTCTCGAGCAGGCCGACACCGTCGTTCCGTCCGCGGACACTCCGCTGGCCGAGGGCATGGATGTCACGGTCACCCGCGACCGAACCGAAACGAAGGTCGAAACGCTGCCGCTGGCTCCCGAGGAGCAGCGCATCGAGGACCCGACGATGAACATGAGCCGCACCGTGGTCGAGAACCCGGGGCTGCCGGGCGTCCAGGACGTGACGTTCGCGGTCAACACCGTCAACGGCAAGGAGATCGGACGTAATCAGGTGGCCGCAACGGTCACGACGCCGGCCCAGCCGAAGGTGGTCCGGGTCGGCGCGAAGCCCGGCACCGAGGTTCCGCCGGTCGAGAACGGCACGGTGTGGGACGCCCTCGCGCAGTGCGAGGCCACGGGCAACTGGGCCATCAACACGGGCAACGGCTTCTTCGGCGGCGTGCAGTTCGACCAGAACACCTGGGAGCGCCAGGGCGGCCTGAAATACGCACCCCGCGCCGACCTCGCCACCCGCGAAGAGCAGATCGCCGTCGCGTCGAAGACGCAGAAGACGCAGGGGTGGGGAGCGTGGCCGACGTGCTCGGGCAGGCTCGGCGTGCGTTAAAGTTCGCCTGGTGTCCGACGCCGAATTACCCCCCGCCGCTCGAGGTCAGGCCGCACTGCTCGGCCCCGCCGAGGTGCGAGCGCTCGCCGAGGAATTCGGCGTGCGCCCCACCAAGCAGTTGGGGCAGAACTTCGTGCACGACGCCAACACGGTTCGTCGCATCGTCGCGACCGCCGGGGTGGGGCGCGACGACACGGTCCTCGAGGTCGGCCCCGGACTCGGATCACTGACGCTGGCGTTGCTCGACGTCGTCGACAGGGTTGTCGCCGTCGAGATCGACCCCAATCTGGCGGCGCGTCTTCCCCGCACGGTCGCGGATCGAGCGCCGGAACTCGCGGACCGGCTCACGGTGGTCGGCGCGGACGCGATGCGGGTCACACCGTCGGAGATTCCCGGCGAACCCACGGCGCTCGTCGCGAATCTGCCCTACAACGTGGCGGTACCCGTGCTGCTGCACCTGTTCTCCGAACTGCCCAGTCTCCGAACGGCTCTGGTGATGGTGCAGGCCGAGGTCGCCGACCGCTTGGCGGCGTCCCCGGGCAGCAAGATCTACGGCGTGCCCAGTGTGAAAGCCAACTTCTTCGGCTCGGTCCGTCGCGCGGGCGCCGTCGGACGTGCCGTGTTCTGGCCCGTCCCGAAGGTCGAGTCGGGTCTCGTGCGCATCGACCGGTACGCGAAACCGCCGTGGCCGGTCGACGACGAACACCGCCGCCGCGTCTTCGCCGTCATCGATGCAGCTTTCGCTCAGCGCCGCAAGACATTACGCGCCGCCCTCGGTGGGTGGGCGGGCTCGCCGGCCAACGCGGAGCGGCGGCTGCTCGAGGCCGGTATCGCACCGTCGAGTCGCGGCGAGACCCTCGACGCCGCCGCGTTCGTTCGGCTCGCCTCCACCCACCCGTGAGTACCCGGGGGAGACAACCGACCAGATGTGTGGTTCACTATTGGAGGTCGTAAGTTTTGTGTTTGTGTTTCCCACGCTCGCAAATCGATGGTTGCGAGCGTTTGGACGTCCTCCACAGGAATTGTCGTAAGCGGTCGTGTCAATGACCCTGGTAACCGAGCCGGTTGCCTGAAGAAGTTACTGTGTTAGAGGAGATTTACATGGCAGAGGGCATCGTGAAGTGGTTCAACTCCGAGAAGGGGTTCGGCTTCATCGCCCCCGAGGACGGCAGCGCTGACGTGTTCGTCCATTACTCGGAGATCCAGAGCGGCGGCTTCCGCACGCTCGAGGAGAATCAGCGTGTTTCGTTCGAGATCGGCCAGGGCAACAAGGGCCCGCAGGCCACCGGCGTCACCCTGATCTGAGAACGGCCATGACTTCCCGGTTCGCCGGGACATGACGTTCGAGCAAGGCCCCACTCGTCACGGAGTGGGGCCTTGTCTCGTTTGCGATCGGTCTTATCCGAGGGTAGCCGTGCCGAGTGCCCGGCCGGGGCCGGGTCGAGAGTGCACACGAAGGCCAGCGAGAACGCCATGATCACCACCGTCGCGCCACCGAGCGCCAGGTGGCCCCCGACGAGCACCTTCCCGACCGTTCCCACCCGGGCGGGCGCGCGCGCCCGCCCCTTCTCGACAATCGTGTGCTGCTCCCCGAGTACCCCGGCCCTTCCTTGTCCGCCACCTGGTTGGACGCCGCGCAGGACCGTTCCGTTCCACGGATTTTCGGTCCACGGTGACAGCTGAACGCCGTCCCGGTCAGGCGTTACCGTAGCGGTCGGCGAACAGGCGGTGACGTTCACCCACGCGCCGGCACTCTTCGCGCAGCTCAGGCGGGTCGAGGACGGTGAAGTCGACGCCGAATGCGCTGAGCCAGTTGGCGATCGACGGTACGGAGTCGCCGCCGAGCGCGACCGCGCACCGCCCGTCGGGCATCTCCTCGAGGGTGCCCCAGTCCTCGTGCACCAGGCCCGCCATCTCGTCGATCGACGCGTGCAGCAGCACTCGCGCCCGGATCCGGGTGACGGCCCGGTTGATTCCTCGGGCGACGAATTCCGCGGCGCCGCCGGGCGGCAGTTCGCGGGGCGCGAATCGTGGTCCCGTCGGGATCTTCGGTGTCAGGCGGTCCATGCGGAAGGATCGCCAGTCCGCGCGCGTGAGGTCCCAGGCGACGAGGTACCAGCGCAGGCCGGCCCGGACGAGCCGGTACGGCTCCACCTCACGACGGCTCTCGGTGCCGTCGTAGGCGCGGTAGTCGAATCGGAGCCGTTCGTGGTTGTGGCACACGGAGGCGACGGCGGACAGCACCTGCGCGTCGACGGCGCTCTTCGCGGGCTCGCGGTGGACCACGTCGACCTGCAGCGTCTCGAGTCGGTGCCGGAGTCGTGACGGCATCACCTGGCGGAGTTTGGTGAGCGCTCGCATCGACGCCTCGCCGATGCCGACGACGGAACCGGTCGCGCCGGACTGCAGACCGAGTGCGACGGCCAGCACCTCTTCGTCGTCGAGGAGCAGCGGCGGCATCTCCGCGCCGGCGCCGAGCTGGTATCCACCGCCCACCCCGACCGTCGCGTCGACGGGATACCCGAGGTCGCGGAGTTTCTCCACGTCTCGGCGGACGGTGCGTGGGGTGATTCCGAGTCGGTCGGCGAGTTCCGCCCCGGACCAGTCCTTTCGGGTCTGGAGCAGGGAGAGCAGCCGGAGGAGTCGTGCCGAGGTTTCCCGCATCGCCTTAGGATGCCACCGATAACGGACATCTTTTGTCCTCGATCGGCAGCAGATAACGGTAAGTAACAATATTCCCACCAGCCTCACAAGTGTCACTACACTGGCGCCGACGATCCACGGACATCGCACGTACTTCAGTGAAGAATCCGACGGAAAGGTCCTTCGAGTGACGCACTCCCGTGTCAAGCCCCTCTCCACAGCAGTTCGGGCGCTGCTCGCCACCGTCATGACCGCCGCCTTCTGCCTGACCCTCGCGGTGTCGACCACCGCGTCGGCGTCCGCGTCGGCGGCCGACCTCTTCAACAGCGCCCAGGGCAGATTCGCCGCCGGCGACACCCACGGCGCGCTCGCGGACATCGGGGGCGCCGTCGCCGGGGAACCGGGCGACACCAACGCGCTGGCCCTGCAAGCCATCTACGCCGATGCGGCAGACGACCTGATCACCCGGGAGGCCGCGCTCGCTCGGCTCGGCGGAATGGACGGTGGCATGCGCGCCGGCGTCGACGGCATGCTGAACGCGATCCGGATCGCGTCGTTCACCCCGCCGAATCCACTGCCGGCCATCCAGGGGCCGTCCACCGCGATCATCGTCCTCGGCTTCGGGCTGCTCCCCGACGGCACGATGCGGCCGGAGTTGGTCAACCGACTGCAGGCCGCGCTCGTCCAGTCGTGGGTGTCGCCGCTCTCACCGATCATCGTTACGGGCGGCAATCCGCAGAACGGCATCACCGAGGCCGCCGCGATGCAGGGATGGTTGCAGGCTCACGGTGTCCCGGCAGACCGCATCCACCCCGAGCACCGCGCCGGATCGACCGTGGGCAACGCCCTCAACTCGGTCCCGCTCGCTCGGTCGCTCGGCGCGGGCGGCGCGATTCTCGTGACGTCGGCCAATCACACGCGCAGGGCAACGGTCGATTTCACCGTCGCCGGACTGCCGGTGGTCGGGGCGATGAGTGCGGTCACCAGTGCCGGTCAGCTGATCGCCGAAGTGATGCCATTGACCAAGGATCAGCAGCTCGGCATGTATCGCGACGCGATCAGGGTGTTCGGCATTCCCGCCGGCTACTGACGCACTCCTACCCGGCCCCGCCGGGCGTAGGCGGTGCCGGACTGCAGTTCGTGGCAGTATTGCGACGCACCGACCGCAGGAGGACACATGCGACTGTCGCCCCACGAGCAGGAGCGTCTGCTCCTGAGTTATGCCGCGGACCTCGCGCGCAGGCGCCGGCAGCGTGGGCTGGTGTTGAACCATCCGGAGGCGGTGGCCCTCATCACGGATCACATCCTCGAGGGTGCCCGCGACGGCCGGTCGGTGGCAGAACTGATGGTGTCCGGTCGTGAGGTGCTCACCCGGTCGGACGTGATGGACGGCGTTCCGGAGATGCTGCACGACGTGCAGGTGGAGGCCACGTTCCCGGACGGTACCAAGCTCGTCACCGTCCACGATCCGATTGCGTAGGGGTGGCCGTGATTCCCGGTGAAGTGCTGTGCGCCGAGGGCGTGATCGAGCTCAACGAAGGTTCTCCGCGCATCGAACTGGCGGTGGTCAACACCGGTGACCGCCCGGTCCAGGTCGGGAGCCACGTTCATTTTCCGCAGGCCAACCACGCCCTGCAGTTCGACCGGTCCGCCGCCCACGGGCTGCGGCTGGACATCCCCGCGGGCACCGCGGTGCGCTTCGAACCGGGTATCGCGCAGACGATTTCGCTCGTACCTCTGCGCGGTACCCGTGAAGTGCACGGGCTGAGCCTCACTCCGCCCGGGAAGCTGGACGCATCATGACCCATCTCAGCCGTGCCCGGTACGCCGAGTTGTTCGGTCCGACGACGGGCGACCGGATCCGGCTCGCCGACACCGACCTGCTGATCGAGATCACCGAGGACCGTAGCGGCGGGCCGGGACTGGCCGGCGACGAAGCGGTGTTCGGTGGTGGAAAAGTGTTGCGCGAGTCAATGGGCCAGGGTCGGGCGACCCGTGCCGAGGGCGCGCCCGACACGGTGATCACCGGGGTCGTGGTGGTCGACCACTGGGGAATTATCAAGGCGGACATCGGTATTCGGGGAGGTCGCATCGTCGCGCTCGGCAAGGCGGGCAACCCCGACACGATGTCGGGTGTCCACCCGGATCTGGTGGTGGGGCCGTCCACCGAGATCATCGCCGGGAACGGCAAGATCGTCACCGCCGGTGGCATCGACTGCCACGTGCACTTCATCTGCCCGCAGATCATGGACGAGGCGCTGGGCGGCGGCATCACGACGATGATCGGCGGCGGCACCGGCCCGGCCGAAGGCAGCAAGGCCACCACCGTCACGCCCGGTTCGTGGCACACCGCCCGGATGCTCGAGGCGCTCGACGGCTGGCCGATGAACATCGCCCTGCTCGGCAAGGGCAACACGGTCAGCTCGGAGTCGATGTGGGAGCAGTTGCGCGGCGGCGTCTCCGGGTTCAAGCTGCACGAGGACTGGGGCTCCACGCCGGCCGCGATCGACGCGTGCCTCACCGTCGCGGACGCCGCGGGTGTGCAGGTGGCACTCCACTCGGACACCCTGAACGAGGCCGGTTTCGTCGAGGACACACTCGCGGCGATCGCCGGGCGCGCGATCCACGCCTATCACACGGAAGGGGCGGGCGGCGGTCACGCTCCGGACATCATCACGGTGGCCGCGCACGCGAACGTCCTGCCGAGTTCGACCAATCCGACCCGGCCGCACACCGTCAACACGCTCGACGAGCATCTCGACATGCTGATGGTGTGCCATCACCTGAGCCCGGCGATCCCGGAGGATCTGGCGTTCGCGGAGAGCCGTATCCGGCCGTCCACCATCGCGGCGGAGGATCTCCTCCACGACCTCGGTGCCATCTCCATGATCGGCAGCGACTCGCAGGCGATGGGACGCATCGGCGAGGTCGTGTTGCGTACTTGGCAGACCGCGCACGTGATGAAACGTCGGCGGGGTTTCCTGCCCGGTGACAACGGCGCCGACAACCGGCGCGTCCAGCGCTACGTGGCGAAGTACACGATCTGCCCCGCTGTCGCACACGGGCTCGAGGACGAGATCGGATCGGTAGAGGTCGGCAAACTCGCCGACCTGGTGCTGTGGGATCCGGCGTTCTTCGGGGTGCGGCCGCACGCCGTGATCAAGGGCGGAATGATCGCGTGGGCCGCGATGGGAGATGCCAACGCGTCCATTCCCACTCCGCAGCCCGTGCTGCCGCGCCCTATGTTCGGGGCGACGCCCAAGGCGGCGGCCGCCACGTCCGTGCACTTCGTCGCGCCGCATGCCCTCGAGGACGGATTGGCGGACCGGCTCGATCTGAGCCGGCGACTGGTGCCGGTCGCGAACGTGCGTTCGCGTGGCAAGTCCGATATGCCCCGCAACGACGCGCAGCCGAGGATCGAGGTCGACCCCGACACGTTCACGGTCCGCATCGACGGCGAGGTGTGGGAAGAGCAGCCGGCGGCGGAACTGCCGATGGCCCAGCGATATTTCCTGTTCTGATGCGCCTCGCTCATCTGATGTCCCTGGCCGACTCGCGGCTGCCCACCGGCGGCCACGTGCATTCGGGCGGGATCGAGGAGGCCGTCGCGAGCGGCGTCGTCCGCGACGTCGCCACCATGGAGGCGTTCCTGCGGCGACGGATCCGGACCGCGGGGCTCGTCGCCGGATCGATCGGCGCGGCGGTGTGCGACAGGCGCCTCACCCCCGAACACGCGGACGCGGAAATGGATGCGCGAACCCCGTCCCCGGCGGCGCGGTCGTCGTCGCGGGCGCAGGGGAGAGGTCTGCTGCGTCTGGCCCGCACCACGTGGCCCGAGCACGACTGGTCCCCGCTCGGAACACGCCCGCACCTGCCCGTCGTTTCGGGGACGGTCGGAACCGTCACCGCGATCGCGCCCCGTGAGGCCGCGCTGGTCGTGGTCTACACCACGATGACCGGCTCCGCGATCGCCGCGCAGCGACTGCTCGCCCTCGATCCCGCGCAGGTCGCCGCATGCACGTTCGCACTGTCCGATCTGTGCGACGACATCGCCGACCGGTGCGTGACCGGACTGTCGAGCGTGTCCGACCCCTTCATGGACGTCGTCGCGGAGCGCCACGTCCTGCGGGACCGCCCCCTGTTCATGTCGTGACACCAGCTGTATCCCGGTAAAGGAGAGGTCAACCATGCCACCGCATTTCATCGACGGTGAACCCCACGACCATCAGCACGACCGTCCCCGGCGGGTCCGGGTGGCGGGCGAACCGGTCCGGATCGGGATCGGTGGGCCCGTCGGATCGGGTAAGACCGCGCTCGTCGCGGCGCTCTGCAGGCAGCTGCGCGAGGAGTTGTCGCTGGCCGTGCTCACCAACGACATCTACACCACCGAGGACGCGGACTTCCTGCGCCGCCATGCCGTGCTGCCGGACGAGCGGATCGCCGCCGTGCAGACCGGTGGTTGCCCCCATACGGCGATCCGCGACGACATCACCGCGAACCTCGACGCCATCGACGACCTGGTCGCAGCCAATCCGCCGCTCGATCTGATCCTGGTGGAGTCGGGCGGCGACAATCTCACAGCGACGTTCTCCTCGGGTTTGATCGACGTGCAGATCTTCGTCGTCGACGTCGCAGGTGGTGACAAGGTGCCCCGCAAGGGTGGTCCCGGTGTGACGTTCTCGGATCTGCTCGTGATCAACAAGACCGACCTCGCCCCGATGGTCGGAGCCGATCTCGGGGTGATGCGCCGCGACGCCGAGAAGGTCCGCGAGGGCAGGCCCACGGTGCTGATCTCGTTGACGGAGGACCCGTCGTCCGGTCCGGCGCTGGAGTGGGTGCGCGAGCAGGTGCGCACGCTCACCGCCGTGCAGTGACGGTGCGCACCGAACTGACGATCGTCGCGTCGCCCGATCGCAGTCCGCGGATCGCCGCGGTCGGGGGACTGGCCGCCCGGATCACCGGACGCGACACGGTCCACGTGATCGGCACCGCTGCGACCCCGCTCGGCGGCGACCACTGGGACATCACCGTCCGGGTGCTGCCGGGGGCCCGGCTGACGCTGCGCAGCGTTGCGGCCTCCCTCGCCTTGCCGGGCCGGGGTTGCGCGCTGTCCACGGCGCGCTGGTCGGTGGAGGTCGCGGACGACGCCGCGCTCGACTGCGCACTGGAACCCACGGTGATCTCGGGCGGCGCGGAGCATCGTGTGGAGACGACCGTGTCACTCGCGGAATCGTCCACGCTGCTGCTGCGTGAGAGGGTGCAGATCGGCCGGTCGGGGGAGGAGACCGGACGCTGGGTGGGCATCACGAACGCCGATCTCGGCGCTGTGCCCCTGCTCCGGCACCAGTTGGAACTCGGGATCGGCACGGTCTCGCACGACGTGCTGGACGGCCCGGCGGCAGTGACGAGTGCGCTGCGGTATCCGGACTCGCGGCCCGCGGACGTCGCGGGCGACATCCGGTCGGCGCGCACCCGTCTTCCCCTCGCACGGGGTGGCAGCCTCACCACGCGGCTGGGCCCACACCTGTGACGCAGGTGAGCGGCAAAGTGCGTGATGGTGCGCATTTCCGCACCCGTGCCGGGAGCGCCTAAGCTCTACCCTTGTGCTTTCCGTCGTTCCCCGCCCCGTTGTCGTCAGGGCCCCGTCCAAGGTCAATCTGCATCTGGCCGTCGGGGACCTGCGTGGCGACGGCTATCACGAGCTGAACACGGTGTTCCAGGCGCTCTCGCTCAGCGACACCGTGTCGGTGGTTCCTGCGGAGACGCTGTCGGTGACGGTCCGCGGCGAAGACGCCCGCGTGGTACCGACCGACAGCGGCAACCTGGTGTGGAAGGCCGCGGAGATGCTCGCCGCCGAATCGGGACGCCGGCCGGACGTCGAGATCGCCATCGAGAAGGGGATCCCGGTGGCCGGGGGGATGGCCGGCGGCAGCGCCGACGCGGCGGCGACGCTGGTGGGGCTGAACGCGTTGTGGGCGCTGGACCTGTCGCGGGAGCAACTCGACGGATTCGCCGCGAAGCTGGGCAGCGACGTCCCCTTCTCCCTCCACGGCGGGACCGCGTTCGGGACGGGGCGCGGCGAGCGACTCCTGCCCGTGCTGTCCCGCAGCACGTTCCACTGGGTGCTCGCGCTCGCAAAGGGCGGACTGAGCACACCGACGGTGTTCCGGGAGCTGGACCGTCTGCGGGCCGAGGGAAATCCGCCGCGACTCGGCGGTGCCGAGGAACTGATGCACGCCCTCACGACGGGCGACGCCGCGACGCTCGCCCCGCTGCTGGGCAACGACCTGCAATCTGCCGCCCTGTCCCTGAACCCGGGTCTGCGGCGGACGCTGCGCGCCGGGGTCTCGGCGGGCGCACTGGCCGGGATCGTCTCCGGGTCCGGCCCGACCTGTGCTTTCTTGTGCGCTGACGCGGATGCCGCGGTCCAAGTCAGCGCAGAACTCGCTGGTGCGGGGGTGTGTCGCACGGTGCGGGTCGCCAGCGGACCCGTGCCGGGCGCACGAATAATCAACGACGCGGCGGAGGGATCGCACTGATGGCGAATCTGATCAATCTCGAGCAGGTATCGAAGTCCTTCGGCATCAAGCCGCTGCTCGATTCGGTATCTCTCGGAGTGCAGGAAGGCGAACGCATCGGCGTCGTCGGCCTCAACGGCGGTGGCAAGACCACCATGCTCGAGGTGCTCGCCGGAGTGGAGGCGCCCGACTCCGGACGGGTCAGCCGGGTCGGCGGACTGCGGATGGCGGTCGTGACCCAGCGCGGCGTCCTGCCTGCCGGCTCGAGCGTCGGCGACGTGGTGCTCGGACCGCTGGGTGTGGCCGACCACGAATGGGCCGGCGACGCCCGCATCCGGTCGATCCTGGCCGGGATCGGCATCGACAACCTGGGTCTCGAGGCCAAGGTGGACGGGCTGTCGGGCGGCGAGCGGCGCCGCGTGGCGCTGGCCGCGGCGCTCGTCCAGGACCTCGATCTGCTGGTACTCGACGAGCCGACCAACCACCTCGACGTCGAGGGTGTGCAGTGGCTGGCGGAGCACCTCGTCGGCCGCCGCAGCGCGCTGGTGGTCGTGACGCACGATCGCTGGTTCCTCGACACCGTCGCCAACCGCACGTGGGAAGTGTTGGGCGGCAGGGTCGAAAGCTACGAGGGCGGGTACAACGACTGGGTGTTCGCCCGGGCGGAGCGTTCCCGGCAGGCCGACGCGTCCGAGGAACGTCGTCGCAACCTCGCTCGCAAGGAGCTGGCCTGGTTGCGTCGCGGCGCGCCCGCCCGCACGTCCAAGCCGAAGTACCGGATCGAGGCCGCCGAGGCGCTGATCGCGGATGTGCCCCCGCCCCGAGACAACGTGGCGCTGGCGTCGTTCGCGCAGCGACGGCTCGGCAAGGTCGTCATCGAACTCGAGGACGCGCGGCTGGAAACCCCCGACGGCCGGGTGCTCGTCGACGACCTCACGTGGCGGTTGGCTCCGGGGGAGCGGGTCGGCCTGGTCGGCGTCAACGGCTCCGGCAAGACGACGCTTCTGCGCACGCTCGCCGGGGAGATCGCCCCGGCGTCGGGCAAGCGGGTCCAGGGTCAGACCGTGCACATCGGCTGGCTGCGCCAGGAACTCGACGACCTGCCGACGAACATGCGGGTGCTCGAGGCCGTCAAGGACGTCGCCGAGCGGATCACGTTGGGCGACAAGGAGGTGTCGGCCGGGCAGCTCGCCGAACGGCTGGGATTCACGCCGGCCCGGCAGCGGACGCCGGTGGGCGACCTGTCCGGTGGTGAGCGGCGCCGGCTGCAGCTGACGCGGGTGCTGATGTCGGAGCCGAACGTGCTGCTGCTCGACGAGCCGACCAACGACCTCGACATCGACACGTTGCAGCAGCTCGAGGACATTCTCGACGGCTGGGCGGGCACCATGGTGGTCATCAGTCACGACCGGTACCTCATCGAGCGCATCTGTGATTCGACGTGGGCGCTGTTCGGCGACGGCAAACTGACCAACCTGCCCGGGGGCATCGAGGACTATCTGCGCCGCCGGGCGGCGATGGTCGACACCGGCGCGCCGTCGGTCGCGTCGACGGCCTCCGGTGCGTCCGCACCCAAGCAGGTGCGCGACGGCGCCGCCGAGCGCGTCGCCCGCAAGGAACTGTCGCGTCTCGAGCGGGCCGTGGCGAAGCTCGACGATCGCGAACGGAAGCTGCACGAGAAGCTGGCCGAGGCGGCCACCGATCCGGACAAGCTGCAAAAGCTCGACGCCGAGCTCAAAGAGGTCGTCGCGGAGAAGGAAGCCACCGAGGAGCAGTGGATGGAGCTGGCCGCCGAACTGGACTAGCACCTCACTCGGTCAGAGCATTCGACGTTCCGAAACCGTTGCGGCTCAGTACATCCACCGGATCGGTGGCTCCTGACCCGCCCCATACGGACACGATGCGGTGGTCCGGGACGCCGTGTTCCCGGGCGACGGCCAGCGAGCACACCAGCACGGCGGCGGCCTGATCGACGAACGGCATGGCATTGAGCGTCAACGGGTACGGCTCACACACCATGCGGTTGCCCGGGCCGACCGTGGCGATCTCCTCGCGGAGTAAACCTCGGACATCCACGACGCCGGATTCTTCGCGGCCAGTTCGGAGAAGGCCGAGTACATCCGCGCCGACTCCGCCAGCGCCTCGTCGGGGCTCAGGCCGGACTCGTGGGCGAAGCGGTTCTCGAACAGCGGATACACGCGGGTGGGCACGATGAGCCCCGCGCGCTGCATCGCGGGACTTCCGAGATCCGCCGGATCGAGGGCGGGCGGGCCGCCCGGGGCGGGCGACCAGCCCAGCGACGCGGGATCGGTACCCGACTTCCGCAGCGACGTCATGGTCGCCTGCGTCTCGCCGCCGACGAGCAGCGCTGCCGACGACCGTCCCGCCGCGATGTCGTCGCCGATGCGGTCGAGGAGCGCGGCGGACCAGTGCCCGCCGATCGGGGACGTGCTCGATCGCGGAGCCGGCAGCGCCAGGCGGGTTGCGAGCAGTCCGGGGAGGTCATCGTAGGTCCAGCTCACGGTCTTCACCGCACGGATGGTGTCGATCCGGGCGCCGAGTGCAGCCGAACCGCTGTCGGCGACGGCGGCGCGCGCGGCGTCCGTGATCAGGTCGAGGGGTTCACGCGGACCGGCGGGGTCGCCCGCCCTGCCGGAACGGAGGTCGCCGACACCGACGATCACCGGTGTGCGGGTCGGATCGGTCATGGGTACCCCTCTCGCGTGACCACGTGAGCGTCACGACAGTGCGGGACGAATTACCTGTGAACCCGGGGTGCAGCAATTCCGCCTGGAGTGCCCGACCGAAGGCGGGGCCGAGGTGGTGAAAATTACGAAATAGCAAGCAAGGCAGTGGTATTCGCGTGGGTCTGGGAGGTGTGGCTCGCACCGCTCGCGCCGGGAGTGGGAGCTCGCAGGCGAGGCTTGCCTAATGTGGGGCCGTGAGTGTGCTGGAGCGCAGGCCACGCAGTCATTTCGTAACCTTTTCGTGTCCCGGATCACGGCCTGAATATGCATGATCCGGGCAAAACGGGGAAATCCAGGGCGAACGGGCAGATTTTCCGACTAATCTGCACTCCAGGGCTTGCATGTTCGCTGCACAGGAGGCGGGGCTCATGGATCTCGAAGCAATTAAACAGATCGAGCAGCTCAAGCACCGTTATTCACGTGCTCTCGACACGAAGTCGTGGGTGGAGTTTGCCGATACGATGGTCCCGGACGTCACCGCGACGTACAGCGAATACCTCACGTTCGACTCCCGTGACTCATTCGTGTCCTTCCTCGAGAACACTCTCGGGACCCACGTCATCACGGAGCATCAGTGCGGCCAGCCCGAGATCACCGTCACCGGTGACACCGCGGTCGGCGTGTGGTTTCTCGCCGACACCACACTGATTCCCGAAGACGGGATGCTGTTACGGGGCTCTGCCTACTACCACGATCGTTATCTCCTGTGCCCCGACGGGAACTGGCGGATCACGCACACCGGATACGAACGCACCTGGGAATCGGTGGCGGCGCTCTCCGATTTCCCGAGTTTCCGGCTCACTTCCAACAAGTGGGCGATGTTGCAACCTCCCGCGTCCGCCTGAGAGAGCACACTGGGATCCGACGCATCACGGACCACTGGGAGGTGACGATGTCTCCGGACGTCCCCGTTCCCGGCGCGCTGCCGTATCTGACGGTGCGGCGGGGCGTCGAGGCCATCGCGTGGTATTCCAAGGTGTTCGGCGCCGAGGTGGTGGGGGAGCCGATCGTCATGGACGACGGCAGGGTGGGCCATGCCGAACTGCGGTTGCCGACCGGAATGATCTACCTGGCGGAGGAGTTTCCCGAGATGGGCCTGACCGCGCCGGAATCCGGGGCGACGTCCGTGAGCCTGATGTTGTCGGTCGACGATCCCGATGCGGTTCTGGTCGGTGCCCGCGACGCCGGCGGCACGGTGGAACGGTGGATCTCGGAGGGGCACGGACACCGCAACGCGACCCTCATCGACCCGTTCGGCCATCGCTGGCTGTTGGTGGGGCCATCGGATCCGGCCGCGCCCGCCTGACGGTCAGGCCGCGGCTACTCTCGGCACATGCCGACAACACCCGACCGTTCGTCGTATCCGGACACCCGCGCGTGGATTCGCGCCCTGCCCGCACTCGGCGGAGTCGCCACTCCGCCCGTCGGCACGCTTCCGGAGTCACCCGGCGCGCTGTTTCTCGACTGGATGACGCAGGCCGCGGCGGCCGGGGTTCCGGAACCGCACGCCGCGGCACTGTCGACTGTCGATGCCGAGGGCATTCCGGACGCCCGTTTCCTGCTCCTCAAGGACGTCACCGAGCAGGGCTTCTGGTTCTCGGGCGACACCCGTTCGCCGAAGGGTCGCGATCTGGAAGCGAATGCCGTTGCGGCGCTGACCTTCTACTGGAAGGAGCTGGGGCGGCAGGTGCGGGTCCGCGGAACTGTCGTCGAGGGCGATCCGGCGCTCTCCGCCCGTGACTTCCGCGAACGGTCGATCACCGCGCGGGCCGTGGCTGCCGCGAGCCGCCAGAGCGAGGTACTGGACGATCCCGCCGAGTACGACCGGGCCGTTGCGGCGGCGGTGGCCCGCATCGAGGCCGACCCCGACTTCGTGTCGGACACGTGGCGGGCATGGTGCCTCGTTCCCGGCACCGTCGAGTTCTGGCAGGCGGACGCCGGGCGCAGGCATGTGCGCCAGCTCTACCGCCGCGTGTCCGAACGGTGGATCCGTGAGGTGCTGTGGCCGTAGCCGGGTCAGCGGGCGGTCGCGGAGGGCGAGCGCAGGTCGACGACGATCGACTGGCCGTTGAGCTTCGCGTGGATCTCCGGGCGCTCGAACCCGGCCGCGACGAGGTACTCGCCGAGCAGTGCCAGCAGTTCGTCGGCGTCCACGGTGGGATCGGCGGAGTGACTGCTCGACGACGCGAGGTGCTCCTCCAGCAGCTCGGTGTGTGCAAGACGGCCCGCGACTCGCACGGCTGCCACTCCCATCGCGTTGCGTCGCATGACGGTGCGTCCACGAGATTCCAGCGACGCCGTCGCCTGAGGCGTGTCGACCGGCTCCTCGGTGCTGTGCGAACCCGAGCTGCGCGTCGGCAGCGGGAAGGTGAACGTCTCGGCGGAGCTGGTGGTGGACTTGCCGTTGCCGCCGGTCAGCCCGCCCGCGCCCGGTTCGGCGAACGGGGACTCCGCCGCCGAGCCGTTGCTGCCCGATCCGTTCGCGGAAATGCCGTTTTCCATCCTGTCGCTTCCTGCTCGTAGCCGAACGGGTACCGCGCAAAGCCCGTCAGTGTGCTCGATTCGCAGTGAAAGTTACCAGCAGCGTGGAACCGTCGCGTCAGCGAACGCCTTCCGCCCGTAATTTCCGTGCCCACGCCGATGCGTGTTACGTCACCATCGACGTGGTCGAGGAACTCGCGCCGACGCGTACGTGTACGGCCGGGCCGACATCCACGGGCGTAAGCAGCCCATCGTCGTTCGCGCCGACTGTCGCACCCCATGCGGCAGAGCGCATGCACCTGTTCTCCACGGTCCCCGGTGAACGACTCGTCGACTAGGGGCAGGTCACCGGCCGGGCGGCGACCCGCGCATCAGTCGGCGGCGGCGACGAGGGGTTCGAGCGTGAGGTCGGGCAGTTCCTTCTGGATGTACTGCAGGCGCCACTTGTCGCTGACGAGGGCCAGCATCACGCCGTCCGAACGGGTAAACACCTCGACACCGCGCTGACGATTCAGTTCGTCGGCCGACGCGGCGTCCGTGCGCCGCGCCAACGCGTAGCCCAGCGGTTCCATCCGGGCCTCGACATTGAATTCGGCCTTCATCCGCGCGGCGACCACCTCGAACTGCATCGGACCGACCGCGGCCATCACAGGCGAGGCGTCGCCGCGGAGGTCGTTGCGGAGGATCTGCACGACACCCTCGGAGTCGAGTTGATCCACGGCCCGCCGGAACTGCTTGTACTTGCCGGCGCTCTCGGCGCGCAGGATCGAGAAGTGTTCGGGCGCGAACGACGGGATCGGCGGGAACTCCACCTTCTTCTCGAAGAACAGGGTGTGGCCGGGGGCGAGGGCGGTGGCGTTCACGAGTCCCACCACGTCGCCGGGGTACGCCGATTCGACGGTCGAACGTTCGCGTCCGAACACGGTCTGCGCGTACTTCGTCGTGAACGGCTTACCGGTCTGGGCGTGGGTGACGACCATGCCACGCTCGAACACTCCCGACACGATGCGCATGAACGCGAGCCGGTCGCGGTGGGCGGTGTCCATACCTGCCTGGACCTTGAAGACCACCGCACTGAACGGGTCGGTGACCTCGCGCGGGGTGCCGTCCAGGTCGTCCCGGGCGCGTGGCGGCGGTGCCAGCTCGACCAGCGTGTCGAGGATCTGGCGTACACCGAAGTTGAGCATCGCCGACGCGAAGATGACCGGCGACGTCTGGCCGCCGAGGAACAACTCCTGGTCGTGGTCCTGACCGGTGGCCGACAGCAGTTCACTCTCCTCGGCGGCGGTCTCCCACTCGGAGCCCTCCTTCGCGAGGGCGGCGTCGGCGTCCATGACCTCTTCGGGGGCGATCTTCGCGCCGCCCGCCGTGCGGGTGAACCGGATGTACTCGCGGGGGGCACCGTCCTCGCCGCGGCGCAACAGTCCCCTGAAGTCGCCGGCGATGCCCACTGGCCAGTACAGGGGAGTGGGGGTGAGGCCGATGCGTTCCTGGATCTCGTCGAGAAGCTCGAGCGGCGTCTGACCGGGACGGTCCCACTTGTTGATGACGGTGATCACCGGGATTCCGCGGTGGCGGCACACCTGGAACAGCTTCAGCGTCTGCGGTTCGAGACCCTTGGCGGCGTCGATCAGCATGACGGCGGCGTCCACCGCGGTCAGAACGCGATATGTGTCCTCCGAGAAGTCGGAGTGGCCGGGAGTGTCGACCAGGTTGATCACGTTGTCGACGGGCTCGTCGGCCGACGCCTCGGTGGATCGGTAGTTGAACTGCAGAGCCGTGGAGCTGACCGAGATGCCGCGGGCCTTCTCCATCTCCATCCAGTCCGACACCGTCGACTTGCGGCCGGCTTTGCCGTGCACCGCGCCCGCCTCGGAGATGACCTTCGCGTGGAGTGCGAGAGCCTCCGTCAGCGTCGACTTACCGGCGTCGGGATGCGAGATCACGGCGAACGTGCGGCGACGCGACGCCTCGGCGCGGACACCCTTCTCGGATTTCCCCTCCGGCGAGGCGGCCGTGGCGACGGACGCCGTCTCGGCTGGAATGGTGTCGGCCGAGTCGGACGGGGTAGTCAACGAAGAACCTCTCGGGGGACGGGATGTGTGCAGGAAGGCCGTATGGCCGCATACCAGGTTACTCGGGTGCCGAGGACGAACTCGCAGCACAGTCACATCCAGGGCGAAGTAACGATCGGGCGCCGGTCGAGGATTAATCAGGGTGAGTCGTCGGGGCGCTCCGGAGTTCACCGTTTCTGCGTTCGGACACCCGTATGTGCAGGAGGAAGACTGTGAGCAAGTTCACCGACGAGATGTACGCGACCGCGGCGAGCAGCACCCGCGGCCTCAACACGGGTGAGCCCGACGCGCCGCTGCGACAGCCGTGGGGCGAGATCCACAAGTCCGCGCGGCGCATGGCGGGTGCACTGGCCGAGGCGGGTATCGGCCACGGTGACGCCATCGGCATCCTCGCCGGTCAGCCCGTCGACATCGCGCCTTCCTGCCAGGCCACCTGGATGCGCGGCGCCTCCGTCACGATGCTGCACCAGCCGACGCCGCGCACCGACCTGATGGTGTGGGCCAAGGACACCGAGACCGTCATCACGATGATCGACGCGAAGGCAGTGATCCTCGGTGCCCCGTTCGACGCCGCCAAGCCGCTGCTGGAGGAGCGCGGCATCACGGTGCTGACCGTCGCGGAACTGAACGAGGGCACGGAGATCGACCCGGTCGAGACGTTCGAGAGCGACATCGCGCTGCAGCAGCTCACGTCCGGATCCACCGGTTCGCCCAAGGCCGTGCAGATCACGCACGAGAACTTTTACACCAACGCGTACGCCATGATCGACCGCATCAAGTTCTCCATCGAGGACGACGTGATGATCAGCTGGCTTCCGCTGTTCCACGACATGGGGATGGTCGGCTTCCTGAGCGTGCCGATGCAGGTCGGCGCGGAGGTCGTGAGCATCACCCCGATGGACTTCCTTCGCACGCCGCTGCTGTGGGCGGAACTGATGGGGAAGTACAAGGGCACCGTCACGGCCGCTCCCAACTTCGCGTACTCGCTGCTCGCCCGCCGGCTCAAGCAGGCGGAGGACGGCGCCGTCGACCTCAGCACCGTCCGGTACATGTGGAACGGCGCCGAGCCCGTCGACCCCGACACGATGAACGCACTCGCCGAGGCGGGTGCCCGGTTCGGGCTGAATCCGTCCGCACTCGCCCCCGTCTACGGGATGGCCGAGACCACCCTCGCCGTCTCCATCCCGGATCCGGACCAGGGCCAGGTGCTCGATCGCGTCGACCCGGACCTGCTCGAGGCCATGCAGCGCGCCGTCCCGTCGAGCAAGCCGAACGCACGCGCCCTCGCCACACTCGGCAAGATGGTGCCGAACCTCGAGGGCCGTGTCGTCGACAGCGACGGTGAGCTGCTCCCGACCCGCGGCGTCGGCATCATCGAGGTCCGCGGCAAGGCGGTGACCCCCGGCTACATCACGCTGGACGGGCACAAGCCGGCGCAGGACGCGGACGGCTGGCTCAACACCGGCGACGTCGGCTATTTCACCGAAGAAGGTCTCGTCGTCGTCTGCGGTCGTGTCAAGGACGTCATCATCATGGGCGGCCGCAACATCTACCCGACGGACATCGAGCGGGCCGCGGGCACCGTTGCCGGCGTGCGTCCCGGCAACGCGGTGGCGGTGCGCCTCGACGCGGGGCAGAAACGGGAAAGCTTCGCCGTCGCGGTCGAGACCAACGACTACCAGGACCCCGAAACGGTCAAGCGCATCGAGCACGAGGTCGTGCACGCCGTGTTCTCCGAGGTCGGTGTGCGCCCCCGCACCGTTGCCGTCCTCGGACCGGGCAGCATCCCCAAGACGTCGTCGGGCAAACTCCGCCGCACCACGTCCGCGAACCTCGTAGGGTAGGCGCTCCGCGCTCGTGCGCCTTTTTGGTAGCTGGGACAACCAGATCGGCGCACAGGCGCGGAGCGCCTAGTGCAGGCGGTTCTGCGCGGCCTCGAGCCCGACGCGCAGGACCAGTTCGACGGCGTCGGCCGCCTCCTCGCAGACGAGGTCGAGTTCCTTGCGTTCCACGGAGGAGAACGGCTTGAGCACGTACGACGCCGGATCCATCCGGCCCGGGGGACGGCCGATCCCGACGCGGGTGCGCAGATAGTCCTTGGTGCCGAGCGACTGCGAGATCGATCGCAGTCCGTTGTGCCCGCCCTCACCGCCGCCCTGCTTGAGGCGGACGGTCCCGAAGTCGAGGTCGAGTTCGTCGTGGATCACCACGATGTTGCCGGGGTCGACGGAGAAGAACCGGGCGAGCCCGGCCACGGCGCCACCGGACAGATTCATGAACGATCGCGGCTTGGCGAGGATCGTCGGCCGGCCTTCGAGGCGTCCCTGGACGATCTCGGCGCCGCTCTTCTTGTGTGCGCCGAACTTGCCACCCATGCGAGCGGACAGCACGCCGGCCACCATGAAGCCGACGTTGTGCCTGGTCTTCTCGTATTGCGGTCCGGGATTGCCCAGACCCACCACCAGGGCGGTGTCTTCACTCACCGACAGGTCCTTCCGTGCGACAGGGTCGTGTCAGACGACAGCGGCGCGTCACCCCGGGCATTCCGGGACGACGCGCCGCCGACATCAGTGCGGTTGCGAGAGGATCAGCCCTCGGTGCCCGCTTCGGCCGGAGCCTCGGCGGTCCCGCCTGCGGCTTCGCCGGTCTCCTCTTCGAGGTCGGCAGCGGTCGGGGCCGCGACGACGTTGACGATGAGCAGTTCTTCGTCGGCCTGCAGGGTCGAGCCCTTGGGCAGCTCGAGCTGGTTGGCGAGGATCTGGGTGCCGACCTCGAGGCCCTCGACCGAGACCTCGATCTGCTCGGGGATGTGCAGCGCGTCCGCCTCGAGGGAGATGGTGGCGGCGTCCTGCGCGACCAGGGTGCCGGACGCGGCCTCACCGGTTACCACGACGGGAACGTCGACGGTGACCTTCTCGCCCTTCTTGATGACGAGGAGGTCGGCGTGCTCGATGTAGTTGCGGATCGGGTGAACCACGACCGACTTGGTGAGCGCGACCTGCTCCTTGCCTTCGATGTCGAGGGTCAGGATCGCGTTGGTGCCGTGCGCGCGCAGGATGGCCGCGAAGTCGCGGGAGGGCACGTTCAGGTGGCGGGGGTCCTCACCGTGGCCGTACAGGACCGCGGGGACCTGGCCGTCGCGGCGCGCGCGGCGGGCGGCGCCCTTGCCGAACTCTGTGCGCACGGCGGCTACGAGGCGATTTTCGTCAGACATGGTGAAACGGCTCCTACAACTCACGGTGGTAACTGGCGGGCGGTTCGAGTCGGCGAGGGACGAACGCGCGACGGCCAGGAGCGAAACGCTCGAGCAGAGCCGTAGCCGCGTCGATCACGGTGAGCCAGCCAATTGGAACTTCTGGTTCACCCTCGCCGAGACAACTTATGGAACTCTACCGGATGGCCCGCTGACCTGCTAATCGGGTGTCCTCGGACGGCTGGTCCGACCCGGATGCGCGGCCGCGGCACCGGACAGTGGTGTGGCTCACAACTCCGAGGGTAGCCTCGCCCATGTGAGCGCTGAACGTCCTACCGCCGACCGGCTGACCGCAGTGGCCACCGGAGTGGACCTGCCGCGTCATGCGCGGCTCCTCAGTCAGGTGCACGATGCCGTGCTGTCCGGGCAGCGGCCGCCGACGTTGCCGCGGGACGTGGTCGCGCGGTCGTGGTCCCGCCTGCAGGCGGGCGGTGTGAGCCCGGACCACTGCGCGGACGTGGAACCGGCCGATTACTCCGAGATCGAGGCCCGCCGGACTCGGACGGCCCTGCGCGCGGTGCTCCCGGAACTGCGCAGCACGTTGACGCAGGTCGCCGAAGACGCGAATTTCATCGTGGTCGTCGCCGACGCCGACGGTGTCCTGCTGTGGCGGGAAGGGTCCCGCGGGGTCCGGAAAGCGGCCGACGCCCTGGGTTTCACGGAGGGCGCACGCTGGGCGGAACAGGCCGTCGGCACCAACGCGATCGGCACCGCGCTCATCGAAGATGCTGCGGTGCAATTATTTTCGGCCGAGCATTATGCGCCTTCGCACCACGGCTGGTCGTGTACCGGGTCGCCGGTGCACGACCCGCGGACGGGTGAGATCCTGGGCGTCGTCGACATCAGCGGGTCGGCGATGTCGGTCCATCCGACCACGGTCGCGCTCGTCCGCACCGCGGTGCGCCTGGCCGAGGCGACGCTGTGGCGTGAGCACACCGTGCAACTGGACAAACTGCGCGGCCGGGCGGCGCCGCTCCTCGCATCGGCGGGCGGTCCCGCGCTGGTCGTCGACAAGCACGGCTGGGTCGCGGAGGCGAGCGGAATTGCGGCGCCCGAACGGGTCGCGCCGCCCAGTCTCGACAAGCCATTGCTCGTCCCGGGGCTCGGGTTGTGTGTCCCCGAACCGCTCGGCGACGGCTGGCTGGTGCGTCGCAAGGTCGAGGGCGCGGCCATCGAACTGGAACTCGACCTCGGCGACACCCCGCACGTGACGGTCCGGGGCGACGTCAACTGGACGCGGGCGCTCTCGCCGCGGCACGCCCAGATCCTGCGGGTGCTGTCGGTGGCGGGGCCGGCGGGCGTCGACGCCGGCGCACTCAGTGAATCATTGTTCGGGGACCGGGATCATGTGGTGGCGGTCCGCGCCGAGATCTCGCGTCTGCGCAAGAGTCTCGGCGCGGTCCTCAGCACGCAGCCCTACCGGTTCGCGCCCGATGTCACGGTCCGGCTCGTCGGGTAGATTCCGTCAACCCTGTTGTGCCGCACTGATTCCCGCGCGCCGGCCGTAGAAGCTTCCGTCGCCCAGCGAGGTACCGCTGGCGTAGCCGCCCGCGCAGACGCCGGACGTGCAACGGCCCGCCGCGAACAGGCCGGGGATCGGTTCGCCGGAGACGTGCAGCACCTCGGAATCGATGCTGGTGCGCAGGCCGCCCAGCGTGAAGCCGAGCGTGAAGCCGCGCAGATCGAGGGCGGCGACCGGCGAGCCGATCGGCTTCACCCACTCGGACTTCTTGTGCAGCAACGGGTCCGCGCCCTCCGCCGCGTGCTTGTTGTACACCTCGACGGTCGATTGGAGTGCCCCCGCGGGCAGTCCCATGTCGGACTCGAGTTCCTCGACGGTCTCGGCCACCCACTTCGGCTGCACCCGCAGGAACGGGGTGGCGGTCGTCGCGGCCGACCCCTCCTCGTACGCGGCCTCGTCGATGACGAGGAACGCCTGGTTGTCCTGATGGAACAGGGTCATCTGGCCGATGCGGCCGGAATAGGTGTCCTCCGGGACGTAGCGCTGGCCCCGCCCGTTGACGAGGATGCCGCGCACGATCAGCTGAGGGTCGCAGACGAAGGCCACCTCGGTGGCGTCCATGTGCGCGAGGTCGGCGCCGAGCGCCTGCGCCATGAGGATCGACCGGCCGTCGTGCTCCTCGATGGCGGCACCGGGCCGTCCGATGAGTCGCGGCGCGTGGGCCTCGATCATCTTGTCGTTGTAGGCGAAGCTGCCGGTGGCGAGGACGACACCCCGCCGCGCTCGGACGGCGACCTCCTTGCCGTACTGCTTGGCGACGATTCCGACCACGCGTCCGGTGCCGTCGGTGATCAGAGTCTGGACCCGCATGTCGTATTCGGCTCGGACGCCCAGCTTTTCGGCGGTCTCGACGAGCGGTTTCATGAGCATGTAGCCGCCGCCCTTCTCGCCGGTCCTCTTGCCGTCCATCTGCGGGACGTGCCCGCGGGGCGCGGGAGTGGCGATCTCGTTGAACGGGGCCGCGTTCTCGCCGCCCGAATACATGAGGCCGTCGTCGAACGGCGGTTCCCAGCCGGGTTCGGCCCAGAAGCTCTCCTTGAACGGAACGCCGCAGTCGACCAGCCAGTTGTAGTGCTCGACGCTGCCCTCGCAGTAGTCGGTGATCTTCTCCTCGTCGGCGCCCGGACCGAGCGCCGCCATCATGAACGCCTTCATGTTCTCGGCGGAGTCCTCGAAGCCGCACGCCTTCTGCAGCGGAGTGCCGCCACCGAGGTAGATGAACCCGCCCGCGAGCGCGGCGGCGCCGCCCCACCCGCTGGTGCGCTCGAGGACCAGGACGTCGGCGCCGGCCCGCGCCGCCTCGATGGAGGCGGAGACGCCGGCGATGCCGTATCCCGCGACCACGACGTCGGCCTCGAAGTCCCACTCGGCGACGTCTGCTGCGGACCGGGGGCGGATCGGTGTGGCATCGGCCATGGGGAATGTCCTCTCGGGCGGTCACGGGTGCAGTGTGACGTGGGTAACTCCCAGACTGTAACCTGTTACAAAACGGGGCTCGGGGGATCTCCCGGTCAGTGGGACGGCGATTCCGGACGCTCGCTACGTCGGCAGGTCCGTGACCTCGGAGAGGGCGTAATGCAGTGTCTCCGTGCGTGCCAGCCGGTGCGCGAGATGTACTCCGATTCGCTGCACGACAGGGAATTTCTTGTCGATCAGGGCGCCGGCGGCATCTGCTTCCCGGCCCGACAGCAGTCGCGCCGTGGCCTGCGCCTGTGGACCGGTCGGCTTGCCCGACCACGTACACGGGCGGATACGTACTTCGGGGAAATTGCGGAGCCGTTTGTTCTTGGACGCCCGGCCCGGGGTGCGGAAGTACGCCCGGTCGCCGTCCACGACGAGGTTGACCGGGGTGTCCACCCACGAGCCGTCCCGCTTGCGCGTCTGTAGTTGCACGACCTTCTCCGCGGCGAAGCGCGGCAACGCCGGTGATCCCTGGTCCGTCATGACGCAGTCCTGGTTATCGGGTGAACTCCAGCGTACTGCGCTAGCGTGCAAGCGTCCGCACCTCGACGAGGAATCGGTCGAGGTCGTCGGGGGAGCAGAAGTAGTGCGGCGACGCCCGCACCACGGCGTCCAGTCCGCGGGCGCTCATGTCCAGCAGAGTCGATCCGCGCAGGCTGGCGGTGACCGTGACGTTCCGGGCGGCCAGTTGTTTCCGCACGTCACCGGGATCGAGGCCGTCGACGGTGAACGACACGATGCCGCAGCGGCGGGCACCGAGGTCGCGCACGGTGACGCCGGGGATCGCCGCGAGCCCCGACCGGAGGTGCTCGGCCCCGGTCAGGACGGCCGCCTCGACCTCGTCCACGCCGAGGTCGAGGAGATAGTCGGACGCGACACCGAGTCCGAGGCGGGCGGCGACGTCGCATTCCCAGAACTCGAACCGGCTCGCGTCGGTCGCGAGCCGGTACGAGTCGGCCGCGGTCCACTGCGCGCTGTGCAGATCGAGTGCTGCCGGTTCGAGGGTCGCGGCCAGCTCCGGCCGGACGTACAGGAAACCGGTGCCCCGCGGTGCGCGCAGCCATTTGCGGCCCGTCGCGGAGAGGGCGTCCACGCCCAGGTCGCCCACGTCGAGCGCGATCTGACCGACGGACTGGCAGGCGTCGAGCAGCACCAGGGCCCCGTGTGCGTGCGCGAGTTCCGTCACCTCGCGGACCGGGTTGACCAGGCCACCGTTGGTGGGCACGTGTACGAGGGACACGAGGCGGACCCGGTCGTCGAGGAGCGTCGCGAGCGCGGCGACGTCGATCTGACCCGCGGCGTCGCTGGGGATCACGTCGACCGTCGCCCCCACCGCCCGGGCGCGCTGCAGGACGGCGATGGCGTTGCTGGCGTACTCGACCTCCGAGATCAGCACCCGGTCGCCGGCCCGGAGCGGGACGGCGTGGAAGAAGTCGTTCCAGGCGGTGGTGGCGCTGTCGACCAGCGCGATGCTGTCGGCGCCCGCCCCGATCAGCCGGCCGAGGGACGACTTGACCGCGGCGAGGTCGTCGACCCGTTCCGCGGCCGCGATGTAACCGCCGACGTCGGCCTCCCTGCGCAGGTGTGCGAATACGGCGTCCAGGACGGGGGCCGGGGGAAGCGAGGAGCCCGCGCTGTCCAGGAAGACCTTGTCGAGGCAGCCCGGGGTGTCCCGTCGCGCCTGCTCGAGGTCGAGCATGTCCGATACCTCCCTTTCGCGGTGACTGGATTCGAACGTACCTGTGAAGGTTCCTCGAAAAGTATGCCGATGGGGCGTGCATCGACGGCCGAGGCGCTCTAATGTCGATAACGACGTTCAGGCGGCGCCCGAAGGGGAGGGTCGAATGGCTACTGCAGTTCAGTCCGTCGAGGCAACGTGTCTCACGTCGCGGCCGGCGGCGGAGGCGTACCTCGGTGGCGTGTGCTTCAAACTGGGCCCACCGCAGCTGATCGGCGCGGAATTGGAGTGGCTGACCGCGCAACTGCCGGAACACGTGCGCCCCGATCTCGCCGCTCTCGCCGAAGCTCTCGGCCCGCACACCCCCCGAACCATCGATCCTTCTTCCCCTGCCCAGCCCCTCCCCGGTGGCAGCGCCGTCACAGTCGAACCCGGCGGACAGATCGAACTGTCCAGCGCTCCTTACCACTCCGCGCGTGAGTTGTGTGATTATCTCGTCGCAGACCAGGAGGTTCTCGCGGGTCTGTTGTCCTCCCGCTCGATCCTCATGGCGTCCGAGGCCGCGGACACGCGCAGACCCGCCCAACGTCTCCTCCAGTCGCCCCGCTACTGCGCCATGGAATCCCGTTTCGCCGGGATCGGGCCTTTCGGGAAACTCATGATGTGCAACACCGCTGCAACGCAGGTCAGCGTGGACGCCGGGGCCGATCCGGCCGCAGTGGAGAGGCGCTGGAATCTGCTGCACGCCATCGGCCCCGCGTTGATCGCGGCCTTCGCGTGTTCGCCCCGGCTGTACGGGGTGCCCGACGGGCAGTGGGCGTCGCAGCGGATGCGCACGTGGCTCGAACTCGATTCGCCGCGCACCACCGGAACTCCGCACGCCGCAGACTATGCGGGCTGGGTGCTGGACGTGCCGCTGCTGTGTATACGCAACGAGGGAACGGACTGGACGGCGCCCGACGGAGTCACGTTCGCGGACTGGGCCGACGGGGCGCTGGACGGCGTGATCGAACGCCCGACCGCCGCGGACCTCGACTATCACCTCACCACCCTGTTCCCGCCCGTCCGCGCTGCCGGTCATCTGGAGGTGCGATACCTCGACGCGCAACCGGGCGATCAGTGGCGGGTTCCGGTGGCGGCGATCGACGCGCTGCTGTCGGGCCCGGGTGCCATGGCAGAGGCCCTCGCCGCGGCGCTGCCCACGTCCGAACGCTGGCGCGACGCGGCCGAGTTCGGGCTGGCAGACCTCGAACTGCGAGCTGCGGCAACAGCTCTGCTGTCGCTGGCGGCATCGTACTCGCCCGACCCCGAGTTCGTGAGACTGCTCGACACCGCCGCCGAACGATGTTGCCGGGGCCAGGCTCCGAGCGAGGACCGCTGATGGGTACCCGCGAGAAGATCGAGACCGTGCTGACCCGGGCGCGCGAGCGCACCGCCGGACTGACGGACTGCGTGGACGGGGAGGACCTCGTCGCACAGCACTCTCCGCTGATGAGCCCACTCGTCTGGGATCTCGCGCACATCGGCAATCAGGAAGAGTTGTGGCTCGTCCGCGACGTCGGTGGCCGCGAACCGGTTCGCCGCGACATCGACGAGTTGTACGACGCATTCAAGCATTCGAGAAATTCCAGGCCGTCGCTGCCGCTGCTCAACCCGGACGAGGCTCGGGAATACGTGCGTACGGTTCGGGACAAGGCGTGGGACGTCCTCGACGGCAGCACCTTCCGGGGCCGGCCGCTCGAGGAGAACGGATTCGCGTTCGGCATGATCGCTCAGCACGAGCAGCAGCACGCCGAAACCATGCTCGCCACCCACCAACTGCGTTCCGGCTCAGCCGTGCTGGCCGCGGAGAGCGCGCCGCGCATCGGTGGTGTGATCGCCGTGGACGAGGTGATCATCCCCGCGGGCGAGTTCACGATGGGAACCTCCGACGAACCGTGGGCGCTCGACAACGAACGGGACGCGCATCCCGTGCACCTTCCCGCGTTCGTCATCGATGCGGTCCCCGTCACCAACGGCCGCTACCTCGAGTTCGTCGACGACGGCGGCTATGCCCGGCCGGAACTGTGGAGTGAGCGAGGATGGGCCCACCGCGTCGAGGCGGGACTGGAGGCGCCCCAGTTCTGGGAGAACGACGGCTGCGGAACGTGGTGGCGCCGAAGGTTCGGAGTCACCGTTCCGATCCATCTCCAGGAACCGGTGGTGCACGTCTGCTTCTTCGAAGCCGAAGCGTTCGCGCGCTGGGACGGCAAGCGGCTACCGACGGAAGCCGAATGGGAGAAGGCGGCACGTTGGGATCCGTTCACCGGGCGGTCGCGCCGATTCCCCTGGGGTGACGGCGAACCCGACAGTTCACGAGCCAACCTCGGGCAGCGTCATCTCGGTCCCGCCGTGGTCGGGGCATATCCGTCGGGTGCATCCCCGCTCGGCGTCCACCAGCTGATCGGTGACGTATGGGAGTGGACGTCGTCGCCCTTCGAGCCCTATCCCGGTTTCGCGGCGTTCCCGTACCGCGAATACTCGGAGGTGTTCTACGGCGGCGACTACCGTGTGCTGCGCGGTGGTTCGTTCGGCACCGACCCGGTGGCGTGCCGGGCGACGTTCCGCAACTGGGACCACCCGATCCGCCGGCAGATCTTCTCCGGATTCCGCTGCGCCCGGGACCTTCCGGGAGACGACTGCTGAGATGTGCCGACACCTGGGCTATCTGGGACCGGAACACTCAGTGGGCGACCTCGTCAGCCGCGGCGAGAACTCGCTGCTGCGCCAGTCGTACGCGCCGCGCGACATGCGGGGCGGGGGAACGATCAACGCCGACGGATTCGGGGTGGGGTGGTGGGGACGGGACGGATTCTCCCGGTACCGCAGCGCTCAGCCGCTCTGGTCCGACCCCGTCGTGCGAGAGATGTTGCCGAACATCCGCTCCGGGGCCGTGGTGGCGGCCGCGCGGTCGGCAACCGTCGGTATGCCCGTACAGCACACGGCATGTGCGCCGTTCTCCGATGAGACCTGGGCTTTCAGCCACAACGGGGTGGTGCGCGGATGGCCCGAGTCCCTCGGCGCGCTGGTGGGCGACCTGGCGGTCGCCGATCTCCTGCAACTGGAGGCGCCGACCGACTCCGCCGCGCTGTGGCTGCTTCTGCGCCGCGCCCTCGGCGAGCTGGACCCGGAGAAGGCGATGAGCACACTCGTCCGTTCCGTCGATGCCGTAGCGCCGGGATCCCGTCTGAATCTGCTCTTGAGCAACGGCAGTGAACTCTGGGCCACCACCTGGCACCACTCGCTGTCGGCGCTCGTCGACGACGAGCGGGCCATCGTGATGTCCGAACCCTACGACGACGACCCTGCGTGGCAGTCGATTCCGGACCGTCACTTCGTCAGCGCTCGCCCCGGACACCTGATCGTCACCCCGCTCGAGATGGGAGCATAATGACCACCACACCGACACTCGACGTGTACCTGCAGCCCGAGCAGTTGAAGGCCGCTCTGCGCAAGGACGCCACCGTCGGGCTCACGTCGAACCCGAAGTGGCTGCCGCCCAAATACTTCTACGATGCCCGTGGGAGCGAGTTGTTCGAGCAGATCACGGCCCTGCCCGAATACTTTCCCACGCGCACGGAACGGGAACTGCTCCGGCGATATTCGGGGGAGATCGCCGAGGTCGCGGCTCCGGAGATCCTCGTGGAACTCGGGTCCGGGTCGTCGGAGAAGACGAGGCTCCTGCTCGAGGCGGGCACTCGGCACGGAAGCCTCCATACATATGTGCCGCAGGACGTGTCGGTGTCCGCGCTCGAGAGCGCGGCGGAGCAGATCGGTGTGGAGTTCCCGAATCTGACCGTGCGCGGCGTCGTCAGCGACTTCACCGAGTCGCTGCACCACCTGCCCCGCGGCGGTCGCCGCACGATCGCTTTCCTCGGCGGCACCCTCGGCAACATGGTGCCCGCCGAGCGTGCCGAGTTCCTCTCCGGGATCGCCGATGTCCTCGAGCCGGGGGAGCACCTCCTCCTCGGCGTGGGTCTGGTCACCGATCCCGCCGTCCTCGTACCGGCGTACGACGATGCGGCCGGGGTGACCGCGCAGTTCAACCTGAATGTGCTGCGGGTACTCAATTCGCAACTGGATGCGGACTTCCCGCTGGACGAGTTCCGGCACATCGCGCTGTGGGACGCCGGCAACGAGTGGATCGAGATGCGGCTCGAGGCCAGGCGCGCGATGTCGGTGCACGTGGGCGAATTGGATCTCGACGTCGAGTTCGCCGAAGGTGAGCAGTTGCGGACCGAGATCTCCGCAAAGTTCACCCTCGACGGCATTCGCGGGGAATTGGCGGAAGCAGGGTTCGGCGTCGACCGTACCTGGAGCGATCCCGAGGATCGCTTCGCGCTCGTGTGCGCCGCGCGGAGCTGACCCCACGTGTGTGGCACGGTGTGCCCGCGCACTCTTTCCCATTCACGTAGAGGAACGAATGGGAAAGGCGACCATGGCAGAGAGGTGCAGACGTCTCGGCCCGATCGTCGGCACCTGCGCCACAGAGGAGGCGATCTCCGCCGGCTCGGACGGCACCGCTGCCGCCGTCCCGGATTGGGTGTCGGTGACCACGACGGCGTTCCAGGTCCCGTTCACCGGGGTCATCGGTGACCCGTTCCCCCTCGCCACGGTGTCACTGGCCGCATCCGCCGGTGTGACTCCCGGGCCGGGCGCCATGCGGTTGTCAGCGACGAGCATGTGCCCGGTGTTCACTCTGGGAGTGAATTGCACGATCGGCGCATCCTCGACCACGATCGTGCCAGGTCTGGGCTACTTTTCCGTCCCCTGATGGTTCTGCCCGCCCCACCTCCCGACGAACGGGACGCTCGTTGCGTCAGATCGAACGAGCGTCCCGGTCGTCGGTCTCGCGTGCGGCCAGGGCGGGCGCAACGAACTGCTCGAGCATCGCGCGTTCGTCGGCGTCGTCGAGACCGGGGACGGTGAGCAGGGACACGATGATGCGGACGAGCCACCGCGCCCTGCGGGACGACTCCTCGCCGCTGAACCCCGCCTGCCCCAGGAAGGCGGTGCCGAGCGATTCGATGACGTCCGACGAATGAGCGATCTGCGCGGCCAGGCCGGAGTCGCCGAGCTGAAACCAGGCGGCCAGTGTCGGATCCGCGCGCACCAGACGGATCGCCGTCAGCACGGCATCGACGATCACGTCCTTCGGATCACCCGTCGCCGGCACCTGTTCCGCGACCAGCACGCCGATGCGCCGGGCCTCGCGGTGGACGAAGGCCAGCTGCAACGACTGCCTGCTGTCGAAGTAGCGGTACAACGTGGCGCGGGAACATCCGGCCGCGCGGGCGACCTCGGCCATCCCGACAGCGGCGATGCCGTTCTCGACGTACAGCCGCGCGGCGACGTCGAGGATCCGCTCCGCGGCGAGGCGGGGGCGTTCGTCGCGCATCCAGTCGGCGTTCATGCGCCGCACGCCCGGAACGGGACGCTCGTCGGGCGGCGCACGTAGTTCCCTTCGGCGTACCGGACGGCGTCGATGTCGACGGTGAAGTCGGGGCACCGGGTCAGGAGTTCTTCCAGGGCGACCCGGGCCTGCATACGCGCGGCGGCCGCACCGAGGCAGTGATGGGCTCCGTGACTGAACGTGAGGATCTGCTTCGGCCTGCGACGCACATCCAGCTCCTCCGCGTCCGGTCCGAACTGGCGGGGATCGCGGTTCGCGGAACCGTACAGCAGGAACACCTTCCGGCCCGCGGGAACGACGGTGCCCCCGATCTCGACATCCCGGGTCGCGGTGCGTGCGAGGCCCTGCACGGGCGACGTGAGTCGCAGCAGTTCCTCGACGGCGTCACCGATCAGCTCCGGGTGCTCGATCAGGTCCCGCCTCTGCTCCCGGTGGGTGGTGAGCAACTGGACCGCACCCCCGAGCATGCCGGTGGTGGTGTCGTTGCCGCCGGTGACCATGGTGAACGCGAAACCGAGGATCGAGAGGAGTCCGGGCACATCGCCGTCGGCTCCCATCCCGCTCGCAACGAGATGCGAGATGGTGTCGTCTTCGGGATCGGTGCGGCGCCGCTCGATCAGGATGCCGAAGTAGCGCATCAGATCGGTGACGGCGGCCGTCGCCTGCAGCGTGTCGCCCTGCGCGTTCGCCGCGACGATCGCCTCGGTCCAGCCGTCGAACTGCGCCCGGTCCTCCTCCGGGACACCGAGGTAGTGGGCGACGACCATGCTCGGCAGCGGCTTGAACAGTTCCTTCACCACGTCACCCTCGCCCGCGTCCAGCAGCTGCTCGATGCGCTCCACGACAAACGCCCGGACCGCGGGCTCGACCGCGGTGACCTGCCGCGGGGTGAACCCCTTCGAGACGAGCCGCCGGAACGCGGTGTGGTCGGGCGGGTCGAGCATCACCAGCGGCGGATTGTCCTGGAGTCCGATCTTCTCGAGCTCGCCGTACGTCGTGGTGAGTCCCGCGGCGGAGGAGAACGTCTCGGCGTCCCGGGCGGCCGCGTAGACGTCGGCGTACCGGGACAGCACCCAATAGTCGTGCTCGGGCTCGCCGTCCGGGACGACGTGATGGACGGGGTCGTGGTCGCGCAGGCCTGCGTACATCTGCCACGGGGCACGCCACGACTGTCCGGAGCACGGCACGAATGAGACGCTCGACACATGTGCGGTCATGTATCGATGGTGAGACACATCAGGCAAAGTGTCAATGATGCGTCGATGAGACCTAACCGAAGAGGGCGAACGCCACGACGGCGAGGATCAGCACGAGGACCGGTGTGAGAATGAGCAGCAGTCCCAGCAGCCCCGGATTCTTCACCGGCCGGTGACCGATGGCGCCCTTGCTGAAGCTGCTGAACGGCGACGCGTAGTACACGGGCGGCGCCGGGTGGTACCGGTTGTCGACGGTGATCTGCGCCTTGCCCTGCTCCACGATCCACGGCACGAAGATCTGGATGTGATGCACACCGGGCGGTGCCGGAATGACGTTGTGCCCCCATCGAAGCGGCACCGGATAACCGTTGATGCGGGCGTTGGGTGTCACCAGCATCGGGCCCATCGGCGGCTTCTTCGCGTCGATGACGAGCGCGGTGGGTGAGGAGGCGGGCTGCATGAAGGGCGAGGGTATCACCCGGCCGCAGCCCGAAGCGTGTGGCCTACTGGCCGGCCGCGATCCGGGCCTTCTCCAGGGCCGCGAGAGTGCGGAGCACCGTGGCCCGCTGCTTCTCGAGGTCGCTGATCCGGGCCCGCGCGGCGAGGCCGGCCGGTTCGCCGATGAGATTCATCTGAGCGTCGATGGCCGAGAGCTGATCGAGCAGACCCGTCACCCGGGTTTCCAGTGCGGCGACGTCGACGGCGTCGGTACGCACCGGCGCGACCGGCGGCGTGGCGGAGGTGCGGGACGTGCTCGGACGGCTCGAGGTGGTGGCGGTCGACGTTCCCGAATGCGCGGTGCTGCGCGGCTCCGACACCACGCTCGCCGCGCGGGGGCGCAGGGCCTTGCGGACCGCCGCCGGGTCGGGGAGTTCCGCGAGCTTCATCTCGTTGAGGTCGCGGCGGGCATCGCGGGCATTGACCCGGTGCTCACGCTCTTCGTCGTCGTCGGACTGCAACGTGCCACCGAGCGGACGCAGGCCGTACATGCCGAGAAAGCGGCGGGCCTCGTCGATGACCGATTCCTTCTCGCGGCAAGTGCCACAGCGAGGTTCGTTCCGGAACATTTCCACGGCGTTGTCGTCTCCGCACCACACGCACGCTCCCGGCGACCAACGCCGGACGTTTCGAATTGCAGCGATATCGATAGGGCCGGAGAGAGTCTGCGCGTCGATCACGACGAGCCACAGTAGGGGAATTCGGGCGTGCGGGTCACATCGCCGTAAGTACGACCTGCGGTTCTGCGGCCAAGCGTGACGAAGATCATGCCGAGGCGCCCCAAAGCGCTTCGCAAACGCTGTGTGCCACACATACTTTCCCGACCGGTAAGTTTCATTCCCCGGCGCCGATGACGATGGTCAGCCACTCGACGAGCGGTCGCATCGAACGCCACGCGGTGCGCACTTCGTCAGCGGCGCGGGGGGTTTCGATCCAGTCGGGGGACCGGTACGCCCGGCTGGCGGTGAGCGATTTGTGACGCATCAGGTCGAGTCGCGGGTGATCCTCGGCGACGCCGCGCGGCCGGGTCTTGAGAATGTCTCCGCCGATCTCGAAACCCGCCGACCGCACCTTCTTCACGAGCTTGACGAGTTCGCGGCCCCTGCGGTCGTCGTCGACGGCGTCGCGGAAGCGGCCGACCTGGAGCGGGGTGTGCGAGTAGAAGCCGCCCGCGACGAACAACCCGGCCGCGTCGATCTGCACGTAGTAACCGACGCCGGGGCGCGTCTCGACGAATCCGCCCTGGTGGGTCTTGTATGGCGTCTTGTCCTTCGAGAAGCGCACGTCGCGGTAGGGGCGAAACACCTTGCCCGCGCCGAACTCCGGTTCGAGCTCCGCGAGCAAAGCGGTCATGGGCGCGCGCACCGAGTCGTCGTACACGCTTTTGTGCGCGGTCCAGAAACTCTTGCTGTTGTCTGCCTCGAGGTCCTCGTAGAAGTCGAGGGCAGCGGTGGGTATCCCGGTGAACACACGGGCAAGGCTACGCCTGTGCGCCTTTCTGGTAGCTGGAGCAACCAGAAAGGCGCACGGGCGAAGCCTAGGCGTTGCCGTTGAACAGCGACGTGACCGAGCCGTTCTCGAAAACTTCCTTGATGGTGCGAGCGAGCAGCGGCGCGATGGACAGCACCGTGAGCGTCGGGAACTTCTTCGACTCGTCGATCGGGAGCGTGTTGGTGACGATGACTTCCTTGGCACCACACGCGGCGAGGCGCTCGGCCGCGGGATCGGACAGGACACCGTGTGTGGCGGCGATGATCACGTCGCCCGCGCCCGCCTCCTTCAGAATCTTCACGGCGCCGGCGATGGTTCCACCGGTGTCGATCATGTCGTCGATCAGGATGCAGGTGTGGCCGTCGACGTCACCCACGACGCGGTTGGACTTCACCTGGTTGGGCACCAGCGGATCGCGCGTCTTGTGGATGAACGCCAGCGGCGCGCCACCGAGGGTGTCGGCCCACTTCTCGGCGACCCGGACACGGCCGGAGTCGGGGGAGACGACGGCGATGTTCTCGGTGCCGTAATTGCCGCGGATGTACTCGGCGAGCTGCCCCTGGGCGTGCATGTGATCGACGGGGCCGTCGAAGAAGCCCTGGATCTGATCGGTGTGCAGGTCGACCGTGATGATGCGGTCGGCGCCCGCCGTCTTCAAGAGATCGGCGATCAGGCGAGCCGAGATGGGCTCACGTCCGCGGTGCTTCTTGTCCTGGCGGGCGTACGGGTAGAACGGCAGGATCGCGGTGATGCGCTTGGCCGATCCGCGCTTGAGCGCGTCGATCATGATCAGCTGTTCCATCACCCACGTGTTCAGCGGGGCCGGGTGGCTCTGCAGTACGAAGGCATCGGAGCCGCGGACCGATTCCTCGAAACGGACGAAGATCTCGCCGTTCGCGAAGTCACGGGCAGTCTGCGGGGTGACCCGCACGTCGAGTTCCTTCGCCACCTGCTCGGCCAGCTCCGGATGCGCGCGACCAGAAAACAGCATCAGGTTCTTCTGGTTGTCGATCCAATTCGCGGTCACTGCTCTATGCCATCCTTTAAATCTTGCTTCTCGGTTTCGTGCAGATCTGAACTGTGGTGCGGTTTCGCGGCGGACGCCGCCTCGGCGGCGGGTGTACCGGGCCGATTTCGCTGCACCCAGCCGTCAATATTGCGCTGCTTCCCACCGGAGACCGCGAGTGCCCCCGGTGGTACATCGAAACGCAGCACCGTGCCGGCGCCGGTGTAAGCACCGTCACCGACCTGTACCGGAGCGACGAACATGGTGTCCGACCCGGTCCGGACGTGCGACCCCACCACCGTACGGCTCTTGGCGACGCCGTCGTAATTGACGAACACGCTCGACGCACCGATGTTGCTGTGCTCGCCGATCGTGGCGTCACCCACGTACGTCAGGTGAGGAACTTTGGAGTGCGCCCCGATGTCGGCGTTCTTCGTCTCGACGAAAGCGCCGAGCTTACCGGACGCACCGAGGACGGTGCCGGGTCGCAAATAGGAGAACGGGCCGACGGTGGCGCCTGCGCCGATGGTCGATTCGGAGCCGTGGGTCCGCACCACGCTGGCACCGTCACCCACCGACACGTCGGAGAGGGTGGTGTCGGGACCGATCACGGCGTCTTCGCCCACGGTGGTCGTGCCGAGCAGTTGCACGCCCGGATGGATCGTGACGTCGCGACCGAGCGTCACCCCGACATCGATCCACGTGGTCGACGGATCGACGACGGTGACGCCGGCCCGCATCCAGTTCTCGACGGTGCGGCGGTTGAGTTCGGCCGCCAGCCGCGACAGCTGGACGCGATCGTTGGCACCCGCGACCTTCGCCGAGTCGGACAGGTGGGCGGCGAAGACGGGGGCGCCCGCCTCCCGCGCGATCTTGACGACGTCGGTCAGGTACAGCTCGCCCTGCGCGTTGTCCGCATTGAGCTGCCCGAGCGCGGAGCGGAGGAACTCGGCGTCGAACGCGTACACCCCCGCGTTGACCTCGGTGATGGCGGCCTGCTCCTCGGTGGCATCCGCTTCCTCGACGATTTCGGCGATCTCGCCGTCGTGGGGTAACCGAACGATACGTCCGTAACCCCTTGGCTCGGGTGCGGTGAAGGTCAGCACCGTAACCGCCGCCGGGGTGGGTTCGCTGCAATGCTCGTCGACGAGAGCGTGCAGGGTGTGGCCGTCGAGGAGCGGGACGTCGGCAGCGGTGACGAGCACGGTGCCGCGGAAATCCGCGGGAAGCGCCGACAGGCCGCATTCGACCGCGTGTCCGGTGCCGTTCTGCTCTTCCTGGACGGCGACGGCGATCGGGCGGCCCAGTTCGGACTCGAGGGCGCTGACGGCGACCCCGACGCGTTCCTTGTCGTGACCGACGACGGCGACGAGGTGCGCCGGATCGACCTCCGCGGCGGCGTGCAGCGAATGCGCGAGCATCGTGCGTCCCCCCAGGGTGTGCAACACCTTGGGGGTCTTCGACCGCATCCGAGTTCCTGCGCCGGCGGCGAGGACGACCACGGCGGTCTGCACTGGCATGAAGCTCCCTCTGGGTCATTCTGCTGTTGCTGTTCTCGACAGCTCCACCTGCAGGAATTCGCTCTGCAGGCTTCGCTCCGCCGCCAGGACTCGAACCTGAACTATCTGAACCAAAATCAGAGGTGCTGCCATTACACTACGGCGGATTGCCACACACACGGGGTGTCACGCCCGTTTGCGCGAGAGAATCCTCGCATGCCGACCCGCCGCCCGTCGAACCGCTTCCGAAATTCGTGTCGGCCGCCCCGATAGAGTGGGTGCTACCTGCAGTGTTTCTGCGCTGCCCGCGGCGCTCCGTCGTTGCGCGTGTCAGGAAAGGATGGTGCCCCGGTGCCCCGACCCACGGACGTGGACGCGACCCCCGAGAGGGTCGTGCGCACCCGGATGACCGGCACCCAGCGCCGGGAGCAGTTGATCGAGATCGGTCGAGCCCTGTTCGCCGAGCGGGGCTACGAGGCGACGTCGATCGAGGAGATCGCCCAGCGGGCGCACGTGTCCAAGCCCGTCGTCTACGAGCACTTCGGCGGCAAGGAAGGCCTGTATGCCGTGGTCGTGGATCGGGAGATGTCGCGGCTGCTGGAGATGGTGACGTCCTCGCTGAAGCAGAACCGGTCACGGATCCGGGTCGAGCGGGTGGCGCTGGCGTTGCTGACGTACGTCGAGGAGCACACCGACGGATTCCGCATCCTCGTTCGTGACTCTCCGGTGGCGGCGCCGGACGGCACGTATTCGAGCCTGCTCAACGAGGCCATCGGCCAGGTGGGGCACATCCTCGCCGGCGACTTCTCCCGGCGCGGGTTCAATCCGGATCTGGCATTGCTCTACGCGCAGGCACTCGTCGGGATGGTGTCCACCACCGCGACGTGGTGGCTGGACGAGCGGACGCCGCCGAAGGAGGTCGTCGCCGCGCATCTCGTCAACCTGTGCTGGAACGGGTTGACCAATCTCGAGGCGGATCCGCAGCTGGGTACCGATCGGTCGCATACCGCCCCGCGGTGAACATGTTCTCGTACTTCGACTCGCGGTTCAACATCCGGAGGGCGGACCCTGTCAAGTGCTAGGGTTCGCTGGAGTTTGCGCCCCGTCGGGGGGGTTGTTCGGGAGGCAGTCGATGGCGAGACAGGTTCGAGCAGAGGTAACTCGGGCTTCGGTCCTGATGGCGGCGGCCGACGTGTTCTTACGCCTTGGCTATGCGAACGCGGGTCTCAACGAGATCATCGAGCAGTCCGGCGTGACCAAAGGCGCGTTGTACTTCCATTTCAGTTCCAAGGAAGACCTGGCTCGCGGTGTGATCGACGAGGGACAGATCCGGCTCACCGCCGGAATGACGTCCGTCAGCGACGGGCCGACGCCGGCCCTGGAGGCGCTCGTCGCACTGTCGTACGTCGCGATCGAGGCGGCGAGCTCCGATCCGATCGTCGCTGCGATGTTGCGGCTACAGCACGAGATCGGTGACTACCAGGGAACGCACGGCAACGTGGTGTCCTCGTGGCAGCGGGGTTTCGAGCGCCTGGTGGCGAGAGCCGTCGAAGAGGGCGACGTTCTCGCGGAGGAGGATGTCTCCACCGAAACGCTGTCCGCCTTCTTGCTCGGTTCGTTGCTGGGGGCACATGTCGTCGCGACCGCGACGGGTGCCTTCGACGACCTTCCGCGTCGTATGGAACGGGTCTGGTACTTCATCCTTCCCGGACTGGTCGAGCCGTCGAAGCTGGTCTACTTCCGGCAGTTCGCGTCGCGGCGCCTGCTGCGCTGAGTGTGTTTCCGGCCGTCGTGCCTCCGCCGCATGTCTAACCGGTGCTGGAACTGGCTCTCGAGCCTCTAGCTTCTGCCGGTCAGGCTGGGTAGTCTCGATCGAAGTGACATTGCTCTCTTGTCTGTGTCGGGGGCCAAGAGAAGGCTGTGGAGGCAGCGCTCACCCATATCGATGGAGCCACCATGTTCCACTTGCAACCCGCGCTTCGTTCACTTGCGGCCGCTGCGGCTGTTGTCATCTCCGCCACGGTCACACCGCTCGCGGTGACACCAGAGGCAGGCGCGGCGCCGACCATCACCTCGGCGGCGCGGCTCTTCACAGGCGACTACAGCAGCGGGGACTTCTCCCAATGGCCGTCGGTGCAGACCAAGGACTACAACGGCCCCGGAACGGGTTACGTCCCCGATTATTCGGCGAGTATCGTCCCGGACGCGACCTACGGCAGGGCGGCCCGTTTCGAGGTTCGCAGTGGTGACGTCCCCTCGTTCGAGGGCGGTGAGCGTTCCGAAGTGGCGGCCGGGAACGAGACCGGCGGCCTCGAAGGCCAGACACGCTGGTACCGATTTTCCACCAAATTCGACCCGGCATTTCCTCAGAACCACGCCACCCTGGGTTGGGGGCTGACGAACCAGTGGCATCAGGACGTCGGCGTCGGAAGTCCTCCGGTCGCGTGGTCGGTGGGCCAGCGGGACGGATACTGGTCGCTGGTCGTCCAGAAGCAGTCCGTGCCCGGCGCCTATCTGGAAACACTCACCCTCTTCGAGACGCCCCTGGACGTGGGGCGGTGGCATGACGTGACGATGCAGATCAACTGGTCGGCGTCGGACACCACAGGCTGGATCAAGCTGTGGCTCAACGGCGTACCGCAGACGTTCACCAACGGCGCCGACACCTACTTCGTCCGCACGCTGATTCCCGGCACGAGCACCGTCTATTACAAAGAGGGCTACTACCGGCAAGCTATGCAACCCACTGGTGTCGTGTTCCACACCGGATTCCGGTGCGCCACCGACGAGGCGGCACTGTAGGAAGTGCCCGATGAATGGCAGGCCGCGCCTGTGATCCCGTGACGCATGTCTGATGTGGCCGTGAAGCCGAAATAGTCCAGGTGTCCAGGCCGGACAGGCGCCAGTTACGTACGCTCGGCAATCAGGATGACTTCACGCACCGACAGCGGGCCGGCGAACTTCGTACGAATGGACATCGGCGCTGCCTTCAGCAGACGCTCGATGGCTGCCTTGACCGCGACCGGCACGTAAGCATGACGCTTTGCCCTGCCTAGGTGTATCAATATCCGACTCGGCACGGCACGGCTGCGCACGCGTCGAAAGCCGGCATCACGAAGCATGGCACCCATCTCCCCGTTGGTGTACTCCCGCAGGTGGAACCCCGTGGCCACAGGAGTGAAGCCGCGCGAAATGTCCCAGGGACCGGTCAGCCGGCTGGGTGTCTCGATGAGAAAGCGCCCTCCCGGCCGCAGAATCTTCCGGACCGCGGCCAGGTGCCCGGGGACGTCGTCAGGGTGCAGATGCTCCATGACCTGACGGCTTACCACGAAATCGGCAGAGGACGGCGGCAGCGGAGGGCTCAGTACGCTACCGACCATGAACCGTGCGTTGGCCGGGCGCTCTCGGTTCGCAAGTTGCACCATCGCGTCCGAGGCGTCGATGCCGATGCATTCGCACACGGCCGGCGCGAATCGCCGAATCAGCCCCCCTCGTCCGCAGCCGACGTCGACCAGCGTGTCAGTCGGCCTGGTCAGTGCCCCGTACTGCTGGAACCATCCTTCTTCGAACGCTTCTTCGGAAGCGGCGTCCGTGACGTGCGCTCGATGCCATGGAACCTCTTCGAACAGGCGGTTGTACACATCGCGAGTGACGGCCTCGCGAGTGTCGGGGGTGCTGGCCAACAGCTCCTCGCGCAGTTCCCGCTCGATGTTCCAGTGAACTCTGGCTCGGTCTTCCGGCGGTGGCCAGTGCTTCGAGGACTCGCCCGGTGGTTGAGACATGTCTATCGAGACCTCCTGCAAACTGACGTGAGGGTTTCCGGCCGAGGCCTCTGACCAGGATGAATCGCTCGAGGACGGAGATCGGCCCACGATCTTCAGTGTAGACATCCGCGCGGCCCGCGCTGAGGTGAACGGTCGACTCACCGACAACACCTGGGCCGTCCCTTCCGGATCGTTCCGGCACTTCCCGTTGCGTCGCCTGTACTCCTCCGGGTCCGCGTCGGCGAAGCGGAGTGCCGGGCTTCCGGCGAGCGTTCGAGTGGAGCCGGTGGAACGAGGCGAAGCCTCGCAATTCGGTGTTCACAGAGCGCGTTTCAGGGTTTCGGCTTGTCGCTCCTTTGGTGGGAGGCGCCAATACGGCTCAGTCACTCCGGTATCACCGGACACTTGGATGAATTTTGTGGTTGCTATCTGACTCGTCCGTCGACGAAAGCGATTCTGCTGCTGAGGAATTAGTTGGATATGCCGATCCTGCGGGGCGCGGCGTACCGGCGGAGGGCAGGGGCGACCGGCCGGCCGCGGAGGAATCCCGCCACACTCCCGGATTCGATCGCCCTGCTGTAGATCTGCAGGGCGTCTCGTGTTGCGTCCAGGGTGTGGGTGATGTCCGCCTCGGTGTGTGCTGCGGATATGACGAACGATTGGCCGAGCACTCCGCCCGACAGCAGTTCCTGGAGGAAGAGCGTGCGGAACTCCTGCGATGGTTGACGTTCGGAGTCTCGGGTGACGAAGACGAGGCAGGACGGTCGGCCGATCACTTGGACGTAGTCTGCGATGCCCAGCTCTGCCGCTGCCGTGTTGACACCGTCGGCCAAACGCTGTCCCGACTGCATCATGTGCGAGATGGGGTCCTCGGCGGCGTAGGCGCGAACGACCGCTCGGAAAGCTGCCAGTCCACCGCGCTCCGGGCCGTGCGTGGTCGACAGGAGGAATACCCGCTCCCTGTCCGTATTCAGGCCCCCCAAGTCCATGAACTCACGTTTGCCCGCGAGGGCTGATATCGGAAAGCCGTTGCCCATGGCCTTTCCCCAACACGACAGATCGGGTTCGACCGCGTAGAGCGCCTGTGCGCCGCCGGCCGCCCATCGGAATCCGGTGATCATCTCGTCGAAGATCAACAGTGCGCCGTGCCGGTCACAGAGGGCGCGGACACCCTGGAGGAAGCCTGGTTCCGGCTCCGCCGTTGCAGTGGCGGCTTCGAGGATGACACAAGCGATCTGACCGTCGTTCCCGTCGAAGAGTGCGGCGAGCGAAGCGAGATCGTTGAACGCGAAGCCGACGGACTTGGCGGCGATGTCGGTGGGGACACCGTTGTTCATCGCTGTGGTACCGATGAACCAGTCGTCGATCGAGAAGAAGGGTTGATTGCAGATGGCCACCATCTCTCGACCCGTCACCGCCCGTGCGAGGCGGACGGCGGCGGTGGTGACGTCCGACCCGTTCTTGGCGAACTTCACCATGTCTGCGGCGGGAACCAGTTCGAGGAAGTCTTCCGCGGCGTGCAGTTCGAGTTGCGTCGGTCTGCTGAAGTTGGTCCCGTCGGCGATCGCTGCGGATACAGCTTCCGTGACGGGACGGTAGCCGTGCCCCAACGTCACCGATCGCAGACCCATGCCGTACTCGATGAACCTGTTTCCGTCCGCGTCCCATACATGTGCGCCTGATCCGCGGACGAGGACGGGTGCCATGAAGTCCGGATACTGGTCGGGACCGCGCGCGTACGTGTGCGCGCCGCCCGGGACCAATCTGTTCAGCCGGGATTGCAGCTCGTTGGAGCGCGTGAACGATCGGCGCGCCGAGCCGTCATCGGGTGCATTCGACATAGCCGAACTCCGGGGTGTAGAGGTGTGCAGCGCCTTCAAGTCTGCGGTACTGTCGACACGAGTCTCTCCCCGTCGGGGTGTGCTCGCAAGCGGCGTCGATCGGAATCCATTCCCCGGCTGCAGCTGACGCGACTGTTGTCGGCCCCGCGTTCTCGCGCGAGACTGTAGCCGTACACGATCTCTCCGGACTCTCGAGGACAGCCATGGCGAACTATGAGGCCGATACGACGGGCATCGACAGTTCGACTGTGCGTGTACTGATCGAGAACGGGGAGTACTGGCTCACCAATAGAGGCGATCTCGCCATCCTCGACGTCACCGTCAGGAGACTGAGCGAACGATGGCCTGGCGCCCGGCTCGGCGTCCTGACCTACGCACCGTCCCTGTTGCGTGCGTTCGCTCCCGCTGCAGAGCCGGTCACCTATCGCCGTGGGAGCAGATGGTCGCGATCCGGACCGTGGTGGCAGGTACCTGCGTATGCGGGGCCCCAGCTGGTCGGCCCGGTGTCGGGGGGCTGGTGGGCTGCCTCCGATCGTCCACGCCGCTACGCGCGCAGGGTTCGTGACTCCTTTCGTAAATCGGTCCCGGAGCCGGACGAAACCGGGCGCATTCCGCGCATTCCGATGGCCGTCCGCGATGCCTCACTCGTGCTCGCCATGGGCGGTGGCTACATGACCGACGTGGATCCCTACCAAGCCCACCGGACCCTCGATCTGCTCGAGCGCGCGGCTGACCTGCAAATACCGACTGCGATGTGTGGTCAGGGCATCGGACCGATCACGGGTGACCACCTACTCGCGCATGCCGCGCGGGTCTTGCCGAAGGTCGACCTCATCGCGGTCCGAGAGGCAGTGCGCGGCCCCGCGCTCCTGCGGTCGCTCGGCGTATCTTCCGAGAGGATCGTGGTCACCGGCGACGACGCGGTGGAGCTGGCCTACGACATGCAATCCGATTCGATCGGGACGGACATCGGGGTATGCCTTCGGGTTGCCGGATATTCCCCGGTCACGGCAAGGGCTCAAGATGTCGTCGGCCGCGTGGTCAGGGGGTTCGCCGGTACGGTCGACGCTGGTCTCGTCCCGCTGATCGTCTCGGAATACGAGGCCGAGGATCGTCGTTCGACGATGCCGCTGGTGGACGGGTTCCCGGTCGTGAGACCCACGTTGGGACGCTTCGCCACTGCCCGAGATCTGGTGTCCGAAGTGGCCCGGTGTCGTGTGCTCGTCACCGGTGCATACCACGTTGCCGTTTTCGCTCTCGCCCAAGGAATTCCGGTTGTGGGATTGTCTACGTCACGCTATTACGACGACAAACTCGGTGGTCTGAGCGGGATGTTCCCAGGCGGCGTCGAGTTGGTACAGCTCGCCGAGGACGGGCTCGACGAACGACTCACGCGTGCGATTCACCGTCTGTGGCGGGCGGCTCCGGATATGCGTCCCGAGCTGCGTGCGGCGGCACGCGCGCAGGTGTGCGCGAGTAGGGGGGCGTTCGAGCGCGTGTTCACCCTCCTGGAGTCGGAACAACCGCACCGGACAACGGAACAATAACGCGCCGTTCGTGTTCCGGTCGAATCACGCGCTACCGAATGCGGTGGACAGGGTGCGTCAATGTTGGATGTCGTGATGTGGTTCCTTCATGGTCGTAGTGAGCGCCCACATATCCGACGTGATTGCCCACATGTCGTGATCTCTACGGTGACCGCCGACGTCGAGGAAGCTGGCAATTGTGCCCTCACGTCTCATGCCCATGCGCTGAGCCCGCTTCGCGGCCGGAGCGTTGTCCACACAGATGGGCGCGGTGACTCGGCGTAGACCCAATGTGTCGATCGCGTAGTCCGCGAGTAGCGCGCCCACGACTGCGCAAACGCCTCTGCCGGTCACCTGTGCGTCGAGCCAGATCCCTAACTCCGCGGTCTTGGTGCGCATGTCGATGCGCTCGAGATTGCATTGCCCCGCGAATCGCCCGTCGACCTCGACTACCAATGGCAGCGAGAGTCCGGCGCGGGCGGCTTTTCGTGACTGCAGGCACTCGTCCACCCATATCGTCTCGGTGTGGCGCTCAGGCCAACTCAGTGCAGAACTGACCCAGTACGGCTCGATCAGATGCTGATCCCGCAGCCGAATTTCCCGCCAGGCGGTTGCGTCGGAAAGCCGCGGGGACCGGAGCGCCACCTCGTGCCCGGCGACGACTGTCGGGCCGAGGCGTAAGGCCGGGGCCCGGCGTGGAACATGAATCCGGCGAAGCGGCCGGAGGTGGAACCTGACGGCCGCGACGACTGCAACTCTTGTTCTCGGAAGATCCAACGACCTCACCTCTGGCCGTCGATGTTACTCGGCTCCAGGCTTCCAAACACCAAATATGGAAAGTCCGCCAAAACCATACCGCAAGTCCTCATTGATGTTGTAAATTAATCCCCAGGTCGGGAATCGTTAAGTCGACACTTCGGGTCGGCACCGTGGGTTGGACGTTTGTGTGCCGAGTCGGCCGACATCACAGCGGGGATGCGCGATTCTCCGCAACCGGTTGGTGGGAGGGACACGTGACCAGCACATTGAACGTTCAGATCGAGCGTATTTGGCGCCGTCGTGTGTTGGTCCTCGTCATCACGGCGCTGGCGGTCCTCGGAGCAGTCGCAGCGGTGAAGGAGGCCGGGGCCAGCTATACGGGCAGGGCGGCGCTGATCGTCTCCTCACCGGGCCGGGCTCCCGAGCAGGACGCAATTCTCGTGGTGGGGTACGTCGACTATTTCAACAACGGGCCCTACCAGGAGCGTATCCGGGCGCAAGCAGGTGTTCCCGACGACGTAGCCTTCGCGGCCAGCACGGCCGCCGCGAGTCCGATCATGTACATCGACGCCACGGCGAACGACCCGGAGACCGCAGCAACCGCGGCAACCGCGATGGCCGGGGCTTTCCGCGACGACGTCAACGCCGTCCGGTTTGCCGGCAGGGCAGACACCCTCGACGAGCTCAGGCAACAGCTGGACCAGCAGCGTTCGTCCCCCCAAGCAGACCCCGTCGCAATGGCACAACTGCAGGACCGGATCACTGCTATCGAACTGGACACGACAAACGAGCTGCAAGACCAGCAGCTCGCCGCAGGCGTCGCCGAGCAGAGCCCATCTCTGATACGGAACGCAGTGCTCGGGCTGTTCGGTGGCCTGATCCTCGGGTGCGTTGCAGCTCTTGCGCTGGATGCGGTGTCGAAGCGCCTCACGACCGCCGCCGACGTGCGTGGGAAGATCGGTGTGGAGACCTTGGTCGAGGTGCCACGCGGCGGGAAACCACGCGCGGAGCAGCGTCGCGAGGAGCAATTCCGACGGTTGGCAAACATTGTAGGTTTGGCCGATCTTCCCCGACCGGCAACGCTTGTGGTGACCGCGCCGCGACGTACGGAGGGGGTTGCACAGGTGGTGCGGGCAATCGCTGAGCACAGGGCGATTCAGGGTGAACGCTCCCTGATCTTGTGGGCGGATCTGCGCAGCTCCGAGCACACAACGAACGTCGACGGAGCTCCGGGCGTCGCCGATTTTCTCGCCGCCGTCAGGCGACCCGGGATCGCTGGGTTCATCCAGGAGTCGGCACCAGGCGCTGTGCCGGAAATGCCGCCCGGGACTGAGCACGGTGATCCCTACGCACTGTTCACTCGTGAGCGGTTCGGTGACCTTCTCCACCACGCGCACAATGTCGCAGACGTGGTTGTCGTCGAGGCTCCGCCGATCACGGAAGCTGCTGAGGCGCAAGTGATGTGCGCGGCAGCAGATGCGGTCGTGCTCGTCGTCGAGCGGGGCACCACGCGCGTCCCCGAAACGGTGGAGGCGTGCCGGCTGCTCGGACAGGTGGGATCGAGGTTGCTCGGCGCCGTGATCATCGATCCTCGATGCACGCCACGCAGTGTGCCGACCCCTTCACCGGACGAGTCAGCCTACTCGGACGACTTGGACACGGTCGACCTGGTCAAGGTCCGCGAGTCCGCTTCGGATCAGACCGCGCATTCGTGACCTGACGACGATGAGCAGTACTCCGCACCTCGCCGACCCCACCAACGTTTCGTCCACGGGTGGATCGGTCTCCCGATGGATGCCGGGCGTCGCGTTTCCCGTGGCCGTGCTCGTTGTGTTCGCGGCTGCGGTGAAGGTACCGACTCACTTCGGTGTGCTTCTCCTGCTCGGCGCCGTGGGCAGCGCTCTCGTCTTCGCCGGGCTGCGCGATCCGGTGGTCGCTGTGCTTCTGCTGCTGGTCACCACGTTTCTCCGGGTGGCTACACCCAGCATCCTGCCGGTGGATCCCTTCGTCCTGGCGTATCTCGGGGTGGTGGGCGCCTGGGCGATCTGGATCGCCCGGGGGGCCGACCGCGCGCCGCGTCTGGGCGCAATCGAGTGTGCAATGGTTCTCTACGTCACATGGAACATGATCTCGATGTTCTCTTCGCACCCCTACGGCTCAGTGATCCCACTCTCCGGCGCAGAACTCTCCGTGCCGCGATTCGTGCTGACCGGCGCCATCATTCCGTTCACGGTATTCGTCGTGGGGCGGGCCACGTTCGACCGGGTGTCCGCAGTCCGGCTACTTCTGTGGACGATTCTGACGCTGGGGGCCTACTCGGCGGCGGTGAGCATCCTGCAATTTCATGGTCCGACTGCGCTCGTGTGGCCCCGCTACATAGTCGAGTCCCCGAGCTGGGAGGGGCGGGCCGTCGGCATCTTCGACCAGCCTGTGGTCAACGGCGTGGTGTTGATCCTCGCTTTCATCGTGGCACTCCTCCTGGCCGCAACACGGAGCGAACCCCGGTGGAGCAGGATACTGGCCACCGCTATCGCGGTAGCGTCCGCTTACGGCGTCTATCTGACCCACACGCGAGTCGTCTGGCTGGCATTCGCTGTCGTCGTGTTGATAGGAGCGGTGTCTGCCAGGGGATTTCGAACGGGATTTGTCACGACAGGTGCGGTCGCCGCGGCCGCCGTGACCGTCAAATGGTCGGCCTTCACCAGCAGCGATCGTTCCGCGGGCGGCGTCGGCTCACCCGACGAATTGCAGGATCGGCTCAATACTGCGAAGACGGCGATCTGGGCGATCCAGGAGAAACCGTTGGCAGGATGGGGGATCGGGCGCTTCACCGCGATGAACACGTACCATCACCAGCGGTGGGCACCCGATGTTCCGTGGATTCGCGGCTTCGGAATCGCGTCCCACTTCAACGAGCTCGGCATCGCGGCGGAGCTGGGACTGATCGGGTTGACGTTGTGGCTCGCCGTGCTTTTTCTCTTGGCCCGCGGTCTCTTCCACTCATACCGGGTGCTGCCGGCCGACGGCCTGTGCGGAAGGCGTCTCGCGCTTGTGGCGATCATGGCCTTCATCGTGCTCGTAATCTCCGGTCTCACGGTGGACCTGCGGTTCTTCGACTTTCCTAACGCGGTCGTGATGCTGCTCGTCGGAATCACGATCGGATGGGCCGATCGATCCACTGAGGGCCATGTGACATCCGATGCGCAAGGATGCAGGTCTGTAGCGATACCGACACGGGAGCGCACGTGAACCGGCAGCGGGCCTTGTGGGCATCGACGAGCACATCTACCCGGGGCGGAGTAGCGAGCTTCGTCCGAACGATGCAAGCCACCCCGCTGTGGGAGCTGTGGAACATTCGCCATGTCAGTACCCACCGGAACGGGTCGGTCGTCACGAGGATCGGGGTGTTCGTGACGGGGCTGGGCTCGTTCGTGACCGCTCTGGTCTTCGACCGGCCGGATGTGGTTCACCTGCATACCTCCGTCGCCGGAAGCTTCATCCGAAAGGCCATCCTCACCTGGATTTGTCGAATCTTCCGGGTGCCGGTTGTGATGCACGTACACGGTTCCGATTTCCATCTGTTCTACGGCCGATCGCCGCGCCCACTGAAGGCGATCATCCGCGCGACCCTCACCAGCGCAGACGTGGTAGTGGCACTCGGCGACCGGTGGGTGGAGCGACTCGGACGGATCGCGCCGCAGGCGAAGGTCGTCTCCGTTCCCAATGCGGTGCGGCCTTGCCGTCCGGTACGGCAGCCGTCCGGAGGAGAACCGGTGCACGTTCTGTTCCTCGGTTGCGTCGGCGATCGCAAGGGGACCTTCACCCTGCTCGAAGCGTGGGCGAAGATGATCGGCGACGGAAAGGGCCGCGCGCGACTGACGATCGCCGGAGACGGTGAAGTACAGCGCGCGCGGGAGCGGGTCGAAGAGCTGTCGGTGGGTAGCACAGTCACGGTGCTCGGATGGCTCGCTCCGGATCGGGTGCCCGAATTGTTGGCAAGCGCCCAGGTCCTGGCCCTGCCATCGCGCAATGAGGGCCAGCCGATGGCGATACTCGAGGCGATGGCCCACGGCGTGTGTGTCGTCGCCAGCGCCGTGGGGGGCATTCCCGAGCTGATCGACCACCGTTGTGGGTTGCTGGTTCCGGTTGACGATGTCGAAGCACTGGCCCAAGCGTTGCGTCATGTCGTCTACGACGACGATGCCCGCACCAGGCTCGGATCCCAGGCGTTGCAGCGCATCCGATCCGAGTTCGACGTCGACGTCGTCTGGCGCCGGTTCGATGCCCTCTACCGCGAGGTGCTGCGATGACCCCCGATCGCCCACTGCGCGTGTTGTATGTGGTGCCCGACCTCCGCGTCGGTGGAGCCGAGCGTCATGTCGCGACGTTGTTCCCCCGGCTGGATCGAAAGAGGTTCGAGCCCAGCGTCATCTGCATCGGGAGTGAAGGGGAGCTTTTTCCGGCCCTGGCGGCCGGTGAAGTTCCCGCCGTGGCGTTGCGACGAACGAAGTTGCAGGTGGTCGGTGCGCTTCGCGACCTCGTGCGGGAGACGCGCAGGATCGCCCCGGACATCATGATCGTGCGCGGCTTCAACGCCGAGACCCTCGGCCGTGTCGCAGCTGTTCTGGCGCGAGTTCCCCGGACGGTCGTCTGGGTTCACAACTGTGGTGAGACCACCACGAGGAGCGTCCTTCGGCGGATCGTCGACCGCGCGCTCGGCCCGGTGACGAGTGCCTATTTCGGCGTGGCGAAATTGCAGGTTCCGTATCTGGTAGACGATCTGCACATCCCGCCGGGCAAGATCCGGATAGTCCACAACGGGGTGGATCCCGCAGCGTTCGATCCGAACGGAGACCGGGCAGCGGCCGCCGAGCTCGGGATCGGCCGGCGCGACCGGGTGGTGGGAATTCTGGCCGCGCTGCGTCCCGAGAAGGACCATGCCACGTTGTTGTGCGCGGCGCGGCTGGTCATCGACAAGCTGCCCGCCGCGAAATTCCTGGTAGTCGGCGACGGGCCGATGCGAGGCGATCTGGAACGGCTGACCGGTGAGCTGGGCATCGCCGACCGCGTCGTGTTCACCGGCTCCCGGCAGGATGTGAGGGAGCTGCTCGGAGTGATGGACGTCTTCGTCCTGAGCTCGTACAGCGTGGAATGCTTTCCGATGGCGTTGCTCGAGGCAATGGCCACCGGTCGACCGGCGGTGTGTACCGCGGTCGGCGGCGTTCCAGAAATGATTTCGGAGGGTGTGACCGGATTCCTCGTGCCCCCACGTGCGCCGACGGCGCTGGCCGAGAAACTGTTGCGAGTGTTGACGGACACCGAGAAGTCCACGGACATGGGCCTGGCAGCGCGAACCCGAGTCGAGTCCGAGTTCAGTCTGCGCGCCAGCGTAGCCGAGAGCGAACGCGCGCTCGAGGAGGTGGCGGGGCGACGCTCACGTCGTTCGACGAGGCCGATCCGGCTCAGTCTGGTGTTGGATCTGACGTTCGTCGGGGGCGTCGAGCTCCTGATGCTGGAACTGTTCCGGAATCTCGATCCGCGGGTGGTACGACCGCGCCTGATCTGCCTGCGCGAGGCGGGGCCGCTCGGCGAGGAGTTCCGGAGGGCGGGATTCGATGTCGAAGTCCTCGAACGCACGGGGCGCTACGACGTTCGAACCCTGTCACGATTGATCCGAAGCCTGCGACGCGATCACACGGACGCGGTGCTCGTTACTCATCACCATCGGGCGGCGCTGGCGCTGGGGCGAATCGCGGCACGACTCGCCGGAGTGCGTGCCAATATCGTGGCGGCCCACGACATGGACCTGACCTCCGTCGGCAAGCGCTGCCTGCCGCGGTCCACCGTGGAGACGCTGTGGCTGTCGACCGCGCTCGTCCTACTGGCCCCGCGACAGGGTGAGTACCTGCGCCGGGAAGAAGGGGTAGGACGCTTCGCCTGGCGCCGCACGCGCGAGGTGGTGATCCCGAACGGGATCGTGCTGCCACCCTTGCCGAGCAACACGGACCGTGAGCGTGCGAGGGCCGCGCTCGGTCTCGACCACCGGGACTTCATCGTCGGAATCGTCGGCCGGCTCAGCGCTCAGAAGGCGCACCAGGTGCTCTTCGAAGCGATTTCCGCTGTGGCGGAATCCGATGTCCGGGTGCGATTGGTTGTGATCGGGGGTGGCGAACGCGAGGATGAGCTACACACTCTTGCCGACGAACTCGGAATCTCCGACCGCACGCGATTCATGGGGGTGCGGCGCGATGTGCGACAACTCCTGCCGGGGCTCGACGTGTCCTGCCTGTCGTCGGTGCACGAGGGAGTGCCGATCATAGCGATCGAGTCCATGGCCGCGGGTGTGCCGCTCGTGGTCACCGATTGCGGTTGCCTGCGAGACATGGTCACCGATGGTGAACAGGGATATGTGGTGCCGGTCGGAGATGCACGTGCGATGGCGCAGCGGCTCCTCTCTTTGGCGGCGGACCCGGGACTACGCGCACGGCAGGGGCGATCCGGGCGTGCACGGGTGGAACAGCGGTACCGGATAGAAGACACGGCGCGCGGTTTCGAGCGCCTGCTCACCGAAGTTGTGGAGGTGTGATGAGTCGGCACATTCTGATTCTGGTGGAAAACCTTTCGGTACCGTTCGACCGTCGGGTGTGGCAGGAGAGCAGCGCATTGGTGGAGGCCGGCTACTGCGTCACGGTGATCTGCCCGATGGGGACGACCCAGGACATCGAGCCGGACGTCACGATCGATGGGGTCCGCATTCTCCGCTATCCGCTCCGCGCTGCGGAAGGTGGCCCGCTGGGTTATCTGCGGGAGTATGGGCTGGCGTTGTGGCACACCACCCGGCTCGCCCTTCGGGTGCGGCGTGACGATCCGGTCGACGCCGTCCACGCCTGCAATCCGCCCGATCTGCTGTTCCTCGTCGCCGCGCTGCTCCGCCCGGCCGGTACCCGGTTTGTGTTCGACCACCACGATCTGGTGCCCGAACTCTTTCTGTCCCGGTTCCCCGGTGGCGGCCCGATCCTCTATTGGGCGACGAGGTTCCTGGAGCGGCTCACATTCGCCACCGCCGACGCAGTCATCTCGACGAACGACAGCTACCGGCGGGTCGCACTCGAGCGCGGTCGTCTGGCACCGGAGCGGGTTACCGTCGTCCGGAGTGCGCCCGATCTGAGTCGGTTCGTCCGCCGGGACCCCGATCCGAATCTGAAGCGCGGCAAGCGATATCTCGCGGCATATCTGGGTGTGATGGGTCCGCAGGACGGCGTCGACTATGCGTTGCGCGCCCTCGCGCACCTGCGGGACCGCCTCGGGCGGGACGATCTCCACTGCATATTCATGGGAGCGGGAGATTCCTTCGACGACATGGTGGCCCTCAGCGAGAAGCTGGGACTCACGGACATGGTCGAATTCACCGGCCGGGTCCCCGACGAGTTCGTGCAGCGGTGTCTGTCGACTGCAGATGTCTGTCTCGCACCGGATCCACGCAATCCGTTGAACGATGTATCGACGATGAACAAGGTTGTCGAATACATGGCGATGGGTCGGCCACTCGTTTCGTTCGACCTCGTCGAATCGAGAGTGTCGGCGGGGGAGTCCGCTGTCTACGCCCCGGCCAACGACGAGGCGGTTTTCGCAGCAGGGATCGACGAGCTGTTACGGGACCCGCAGAAACGTCGCAGGATGGGCGAACTGGGCAGGGCGCGGGTGGAGCAGCAGTTGTCGTGGGACACGTCGCGCCGGGCACTCGCGGACTTCTACGCGCGGCTGTTCGCGGCCGAGCGCGTGATGCGATGAGGGACCGAATGCGGTCAGGGGTTCTCGTTCGAGAGCACGAGACCGTCGTTCGGTTGAAGGATCACCGACGTGACGGTGGCCCCGTTGTCGGTGCTCGGATCCTGGACGCCCTGAATTCGGCGAAAGGTCTTCTCGAGGTGCACTTCTCGCGGTTTGTCATCGGTATTCAGCAGGGCGATTCCGTGCTCGAAGTCGCGACGGAAGAGGCCGTGACCCAGCGACCCGACCCCGTCCGCGTACGGATCGTTGAGGGCAGCTGGCGACGGGTCGGCCATCAGCGGATGCCCGAGGTAACCCGGGCCGAGTCCGCCACCGTCCATCTCGTCGAAGTAGGCCATCTCATCGTAGTCGGCACCCATCGGGGCCCAGAATCCGTCCTGGAGCAACGTCGCCGCCAGAAAGTACCGGGCGCGTTGGAAATCCTGTGCCGAATGCGGTGCGGCACCCAGCTTGTCGATCGTCATCGCGAGGCCGGGTCGACGGTGGTCCCCTTCGGCGGTCAGGCTGACGTACTGCTCGATGTCGAACATGGGATTCCGGTCGGCGGTGGGGTCGGCGAATTTCTCCCACGCCCGGCCGTCCAATTGTTGCTTCAGCAGTGTCCGGTCCCCGTTCGCGACCAGGATGGCATCCGGAATTCGTTGCCGGATGATCTCTTCTGCCCGATTCACGCCGCGCTCCCAGGGGTTGCCGAGCCCGTAGATCGAATCATCCGGTTCGTCGGTTCCATCGGAATCGATGTCCCAGTGATCGCGGTCCGCGCTGTAGATCCGGTCGCCCCAGACATCGAGGAAGATGCCGTCCCACACACCCGAAGACCAGACGTCGTCCACCACCCAGTTCGCGGCGTACTCCGCAAAGATCTGGCCGTCGACCTGTGGCGCCTCATCCGTGAGGTTGGTCATGGTCGACTCCGGCCACTCGCTGACCGGCGCGCCATCCTTTGTGTGCGCCAGCCATGGTTCCGGGAACGCACTGTCGCCGTTCCGGCCGAACTGCCACAGCGCGTATCGGTTGGCCCAGTACGCCGCCGTCCCGAGTTGATCAGGATGGTCGACCACGTTCACGTAGGCGAGCAACCGGAGGCGAGGATTGGCGCGACGGAGCTCGTCGAAGTATGCGCGCGGCTTTCGATTCGCCCATTCGTTGTCGATCACCACCACGTCATATCGAGCAAGCTCCTCGACGGGCGGAAGATCCTGCTGATTCAGGAAATAGGTTGCAGTCCTCGGGAAGGTCAGGGAGTTCGGATCGGCGGTGGCGGTCGCGGGACGCTCTTCCACGGGCGCAGCGCACGCGGCGATCAGTCCAACGGCCGTAACGACCGTCGTCAGGGCGAACCGGAGGCGGCCGAAACGCCGCGAGGCGAGAGTGCCGGACACCGAGTCAGCTTGACACGCCCGACGGCACCTTGTCACCTACCGCACGGTCACCTGCCGCACGACGCTCTCATACCCGCATGGAGTGCGCGGTGAGTCAATTTCTTTGGCGCGTGCGCCGATTGCGGTCGATGAGCACTCGCGAGGTGGCTTGGCGTGCGAGTCGAGCCGCCCGGAGTATGCTTCCGCAGGGCGGGCACGGTGCGATGAGTGACGCGGACGTGTTCGGCACACCCGAGGCGGACTGGGACGCCGCGTTGGCGCGATTCCGGGAATGCGTCGGCAGGCCCGCGCTTCTGGACCGCGACCGGGCGGCCGTCATCGCGCGGGAACATCCGGCCGGGGCCGGGCAGGTGATCGCGGCTGCCGAGCGCGTCGCGGGTCGGCGATTTGCCTACTTCGGGTACCCGGAAGTGACTCTGCCGGAGCCGATCGACTGGCATTACGACCCGCATTCGAATGTCGGCTGGCCTGTCGTGCCCGCATCCCAAATCGACCACCGCACCGCGAAGGGTGATCCGAAGTGGATCTGGGAGCTCAACAGACTCCAGCATCTGCCCTGGCTCGCCGAGGCGTGGTTGTTCACCGGTGACGAGCGTTTCGCTGACGAGGCGTTTCGTCAACTCGACTCGTGGATCGAGCAGAATCCACCGGGCATCGGCATCGGATGGCGTGGTGCCTTCGAGGCGGGGATCCGCTCGATCTCCGTCGCGGTGGCACTCCAGGGTCTACGGGATTCGCCGGCGTTGACAACCGCGCGGTTTCGGGCCGTCGTCCGTGTGCTGGCCGAGTCTGCCCGTCGCTGCTGGGACGAGCGTTCACGGTTCAGCTCGGCGAACAACCACCTCGTCGGGGAAATGGCCGGCCTGGCCACAATCGCAATTCTTCTGCCGGACCTGGCCAGGGCCGTGTCCTGGGAGAGGGACGCGATTCGCGTGTTGTCAGCCGAGGCCACCCGTCAGATCCTGCCCGACGGCGCGGGCGCCGAGCAGGCAATGGGATACCAGATCTTCACGTCGGAACTGCTTCTCACCGTAGCCGCGTTGCTGACCCTTCGCGACGGTCGACCGCCCCCGGAATTGATCGCGGCCGTCGATCGGAGCGCGGACTTCATCGCCGCACTCGTCGGTGATCGTGACCCGGCGCCACGCTACGGCGACGACGACGAGGGCTTCGCGCTCCGGCTCGGCGCCGAGCCGTTGCGCACGGTCCGAGATCATCTCGGCACTGTCGGCGCGATGACCGGAAATATCGCAGCGTGGCGGGTGGGCCGCCCGACGCTGTCGGCGGCCTGGATGAACTACGCTCGCACAGAATCTCTTTCCGGGTCGGGAGCCGTCCCGGACCCCGGTTCCCGTGGCTTCTTCGCCCCGCACGGCGGGCTCGTCGTGCTCCGCGCGGGAGCTCGTCGGCTGACTGCCGACGTCGGCCCACTGGGGTACCTGTCGCTGGCGGCACACGGGCATGCCGACGCCCTCTCGGTGACGCTGAGCATCGACGGCGAGGACGTGATCGGCGATCCCGGTACCGGCAGTTACTACCGGCACCCCGACTGGCGCGTCGCTCATCGGGGCACTCGCGCTCACGCCACCGTGTGTGTCGACGGACTGGACCAGTCGGTGGTCGGCGGGCCGTTTCTGTGGACCGAGCACGCCCGGGTGCGGGTCCGGTCGGTCGACCTCGAGCGCGGTGTCGTCGATGCCCAACACAGCGGCTACCGTCGGCTCTCGAAGCCGGTGGTGCATCGAAGGTGGGTCGTCGCGCCGCCCGATCGCCGCAGCGTCCTGGTGGTCGATCTCGTCGTCGGCCGGGGACGCCACGAGGTGCGCACGTCGTGGCCGCTGTCGCCGTCGCTGGACGTTACTCCGGTCGCGGCGGGTCACCTGGCCAGCCGCAATGGGGAGCCGGTGCTCCAGCTGATCCACGCCGCCAGTGGTGAGCTGATCCCGTACGAGGTGCGCGGTGACGCCGAACTCGGCCTCGGATGGTGGTCGTACCGGCTCGAATCGAGAGAGCCGTCGTGGTTGGTCGGTGGGTACTGCACGGGCGGCGTGCCGGCTGTGGTCGCTACTGTGCTCAACCCGCTGGACGAGCGCCTCGCATGGGCTGAAGACCTCACCGTTGCGGTTCGCGACGGGTGCCTCGTGGCGAGATGGCGGGACAGGGACGCTGAAAATCGAGTAACAATCAACTGCTCGATGGGAACCATGGCGAAAAACGGGGACGTAGTATGGAAGACGTACCACTAGCAAACCTCAAGACCCCTACTGGTTTGGCGGTTGTCATGAGCGCGACCGAATTGCATCTGCGTCCATCCGCGCGGCGGATGACCCTGAGCGTCTTCGGGCTGGGCTATGTCGGATGTGTTTCGGCGGCATGCCTGGCGTCCCGGGGTTTCCGGGTGGTCGGGGTCGACGTCAATTCCGCGAAGATCGAGTTTCTGCGCCGGGGCCAGACCCCGGTCTTCGAGGAGCGGATCGGCCAACTGATCTCCGAGGTTGTGGAATCCGGGCTGCTCACCGTCAGCGAGGATCCCGCCCGCGCCGTCCTCTCGAGCGACGTCACGATCGTCTGCGTCGGCACCCCGTCAGCACCGGGGGGTGGACTGACCACCCGCTATCTCGAGCGCGCGACCGACGAGATCGGCGCCGCGCTGGCGACGAAGGACACCTTCCACGTCGTCGTCTACCGCAGCACCATGGTCCCGGGTACCTGCGAGGAGATACTGATTCCGCGCCTGGAAAGAGCGTCGGGCAAGCGTGTCGGTGTCGACTTCGGCGTCTGCGTCAACCCGGAATTCCTGCGCGAAGGCAGCAGCGTGCGCGATTTCCTCAATCCGCCCAAGACGGTGGTCGGGGAAAGTGACGAGCGCAGCGGCCGGCTGGTCACAAGCCTGTACGACGGGCTCGGTGGACCGCGGTTCCGTGTCCCGATTCCGGTCGCCGAGATGATCAAGTACGTCGACAACAGTTTCCACGCTCTGAAAGTGGGGTTCGGCAACGAAATCGGAGCCATCTGTGCATCTCTGGGGCTCGACTCGCACGCCGTGATGGACATCTTCCTCGCCGACACGAAACTCAATCTCAGTGCCGCCTATCTGCGTCCGGGATTTGCGTTCGGCGGTTCCTGTCTGCCGAAGGACGTGCGCGCGCTGATGCACACTGCACGAATTCACGACGTAGAAGTGCCGGTGCTGGCGAATGTGCTGGTGTCGAACGAGATGCATCTTCGACGGGCAGTGGACCAGGTGATCGCGCTGGGTAAGCGCAGGATCGGCATCTTCGGTCTGTCGTTCAAGCCCGGCACGGACGATCTGCGCGAGAGCCCGATGGTCGACTTGGCGGAACGGCTCATCGGCAAGGGCTACGACGTCAAGATCTGCGATGCCAATGTCGCACTGTCCAGGCTGTTGGGGGCGAACCGCGACTTCATCGAAGAACTGCTACCACACATCGGTCAGGTTCTCACCGATGATGTCGATGCCGTTCTCGACCACGCGGAGGTACTCATCGCAGGGTCCCGGGAGCCCTCGGTGGTGGCGGCGGTCGACCGGGCGGGCGCACAGCACACGGTCGTCGACCTCGTCCGGCTCCCGGGCGCCGAGGAGCGGCGCCGGCGCGAAGGTTACGTGGGTTTGGGGTGGTGACGGTGAGCGTATCGCAACCCCGCCCCGCCTTCAGTTTCCTGACCACCGCCTACCGAACCGAACAGTATCTGGCACAGTCGATCGAGTCGGTGTGCGGCCAGACCCGCACGGACTGGGAGTTGATCGTCGTCGACAACGGGCACTCCGACGACATCGCGAGGATAGTCCGCTCCTTCGCATCCGACAGCCGAATCAGACTGATACGTCAGGAGAATCGCGGATACGAGGGCGGTGTGTCGGCTGCGGCGGCTCTGGCGCGCGGACAGTACTTCTGTGTGCTCGACAGCGACGATCTGCTGATGCCGGACTTCTGTGCCCGAATGGGGGCGGTGCTCGCCGCGGACAGGGCCGTCGACGCGGTCGGCTGTGACGCTTTCCTATTCGACGATCACGGTGGCGCTTCCAAGGGGTACCTACGCTCGATCGGCATCAGGGGGCGACCCCACCCCGGACACCGTCTGGCGTTGACCGAGATGCTCGCGGGGTACATCCCCTACTATACGGGCGCGGTTCGACGGGAGGCGTGGAGCGCGGTGGGTGGGTACGACCGTGCGGCAGAGGAAGTCGAGGCAGATGTCGTCATGTGGCTGAGGCTCGTCGAATCCGGATTCGACGTGCGCATGCTCCCCGAACGCCTCGCTCGCTGCCGCGTCCGGAAGGACTCGGTGTCGCGCGACCCCGCGGGGGTCGAGGCGTTCGAGCGGCGCATTCAGCGGTCGTTCCAGACGGTGGCCCGCTCCACGAGGCGGGCCGAGGACCTGGACGCCTTACAGAGCAACCTGCGGCGGTTACGGTATCGCCAGGCGATGCGGCGGGCACGATGGTCGCTACTCGAAGGGAATCCGGCCGCGGCGCGTGTCGAGGCGAAAGCGGCGTTCGCGCAGCGGCACACGCTCCGCGCTGGCTTGGTAACCTGCTCACTGGCGCTCTTTCCCGAGACGATGCGCAGGCTGCATCCGGTCAAGCACCGGATCACCGTCGCACTCGGACAGACGACCGGTCGGCGCCGCGAGCCCGCGAGTCGGCCGTGAACGAAGGCGGCGCAGTGGATTCGTCGACACCCGGGCGCGCCCCGGAGGGCGGTGACTCGGAATCTGCACCGGCGCCCGAGACCCCCTCGGTCGGCACACTGAGTGGCATCCTGCGCCGCGGAGCCGCCATGGCCGCGGCGGGTCTGCTGATCGTCCAGAGTGTGACGTTCGTGCAGACGTTGGTGCTGGCGCGGTTGCTGAGCCCCGAGATCGTCGGCGTGTTCGCGGCGGGCACCGTAATGACCACCTTCCTGGTGGTCGTCACCCACGGCACGTTGGCCCAGGCACTCGTTCAGCGTGAGCACGACGTCGAGGATGCAGCCACCACCGTGTTCTGGGTCACTCTCGGGACCGGGCTCCTCATGAGCCTGGTCATGTTGGCGGTATCTCCGATCATCGGACGCGTATTCAGCAGCCACGCGGTGGGGACGGTGGCCGCTGTCATGTCGGGTTCGATGTTCTTGATCGCGATCACATGCGTTCCGGATGCCTTAATGCAGCGCCGTTTTCAGTTCAAGCGCCGGATCATCGTCGATCCCGCCGTGGGCATCACGTTCGCGGTGGGTTCCATAGTTTTCGCCGCCCTGGGGTACGGCGTCTGGTCCCTTGTGATCGGATCGTATGCGTCGATGCTCGTCTGGATCGTCGCGAGCTGGTGGCTGTCGAGATGGCATCCGTTCGGTGGGCGGTTCTCGTTTCGGATCTGGCGCGAGATGGCAATCTTCTCCTTTCCTCTGCTGCTCGACGGCGCCGCAGCCCGCGCACAGGAGGTCGTCGAACTGACGATCATCGGCCGCGGGCTGAGCGAGGCCGCGCTCGGCAACTACCGGTACGGCCGCAGGATCGCGTTGCTCCCCGGCATGGCGATCGTCCAGGTCTGCTCGTATGTGCTTTTTCCCGCGTTCGCCCGCATCTCCTCCGACTCGCAGCGGTTCAAGGATGCCTTCCTCCGTGCCCTGAGCTGGATCTGGCGGGTGGCGATGCCGGCCGGGGCGGTGATGGTCGCTGTCGGTGAACCCGCCGTCGTGGTGCTGCTCGGCGAACCCTGGCGCGGCGCGGGTGTGGCGGTGGCATCGATGGCGGGCATCGGACTCGGCGTGGCGATGAACTCGGTGAGTGCGGAGGCGATGAAGGGCGCCGGCCGATCCAGTCGAATGAATTGGATGACCGCAGCCGGCCTGCTGACCGGAGTTCCCTTGCTGTTGCTGTTGCTCCCTCTCGGTCTCGCCGGGGTCGGTCTCGCGGTGTCGGGCGCTGCGATCGTCGTGGGAATCACGGGGCTCGGACTCGCGCGATCGGTGGTCGGGGCGTCGGGTGGTGAGATAGCCCGGGTGATGGTCCCACCGATCATCGCGTCGCTGGCGGCGTTCGCGCTGATCGCGCCGCTCGAACGGTACGTGGTGCACTCGGACCAGCGGTCGATCGCGGTGGGACTCGCGTCGATAGCCCTGGAGTGTGTGGCGTTCCTGATCGCCTACCTCCTGTCCCTACGGCTGGTCGCACCATCCGCCTTCGCCGAGATGCGGGAGGCCGTCCACATGATTGCCGGCCGAGTCGTAGGAGGAGAACGCTAGGTGCGCAGACGAGCTCGATGGCCGCGCTGGACGTTCGTCCTCGTGGTTGCCGCTGTCCTCGGCGCGACGGCAGCGAGTGTGCCGACATATGTCGAGCCGCAACTCGACAAGCTGCACCGGGCGGACGCGATCCTCGTCCTCGGCGGTCCCAGCCACGAGCGCTACACCTACGGACTCGACCTCGCCCACGAGGGACTTGCCGGGCGTGTGCTGCTGTCCGATCCCAGCGGGGGATCCGACGAGTGGCTCGATCGACTCTGCGGAAAGCGGTTCACATTTTCCGTCGTCTGCTTCGATCCCGACCCCGCGACCACAGCCGGGGAAGCGAAGACATTCCGCGATTTCGCGATCGCTGGGGGATGGAACAGCGTCATCGTCGTCACGTTCACTCCGCATGTTTCACGGGCTCGATATACCATCCAGCGCTGTTTTGGCGGGGAAGTCATGATGGCGGCCAGCCCGGCGAACATCTCTGCCGCCGACTGGGTGTGGCAGAGCGGCTATCAGACGGCGGGGTACGTGCGGAGTCTGTTCCAGCAAGGCTGCTGAGGTCCACGAGTGAGCGCACGATCGGCATTCAGCCCGTCCCCGTCGGGAATGTCCACCACCCATTTGCCGGTCAACTGTGGAAGCTGTGTCTGCACTTCCTCGGCCAGGTCTGCGACCGTCAGGAGTACGAGGTCGGGGTCGGCCGCGACCAACTCGGTAGGGGAGATGATCGGAACGTTCGTGCCCGGCATACGGCGCCCCTGCTTGGCTGGGGATGCGTCGGCCACGGCCCCCACCAGTCGCCGATCGATACCGGCCCGGCCGAACAACGCGACGGCGCGCGATGCCGCGCCGTACGCGTAGACGCGCCGACCGTGACCGGCCATCGCGTCGAGCCAGTCGTGCAGCGCCCGGGCGTGGTCGTCCGCGGCATGCTGCAGCCGGCCGAGGGTGCGGGGCGTGCACACGCCGAGTTCGTTCTCGGCCGCGAGGATTCTCCGCACGGCAGGGGAGGTGTCGGACCGGATACCGTGCCGTGCGGCGACCAAGACGGTCCCGCCGTACAGGTCGAACTCCCACGCGGACGACAAGCTCATCCCGACGTCGCCGAGCAGGCGCTGCAGGGCCGTCAGTGAGTAGTACGCGTAGTGGCCGTGTCGCAGCGCGTTCCACTGTCCGTGTGTGACTATCGCAGCGAGAGAGTGGAATTGGACAAGGAGGACACCGTCGCTCGCCGTGGAGTCGGCACGGTGCCGCAGTGCCGTCCGCTGGTGGACTTCGTGCATGAGGCCGAAGCAGTCGAGCACCACCGAGGCCGGCTTCCCCGGGGGCGGCGGGCAGAATCCCCGCGCGGCGAGCAGACCGAGCCAGCTACCCCCGTGCGGGCTGCCGAACTCGAGTACGGTGTCGCCGTCCAGGAAACCCGACACCGCGACCGTCCGAACGGCGTCGGCGGCCTGGTTCCGCAACGCCAGTGGCTCGACGCCCCGCGGCTCCTCCGGGGTCGTGTCGTCCTCCGCGAGTTGCGCGAGGCCGCACCGCAGGCACAGCTCCATAGCCAGCGGATGAGCCGACTCGCACGAGTCGATCGCCGATCGCTCGGGCGGGAAGTGGTCCGCAGCAGGCACAGCCCCGAGATCGAGTACCCGGACCGTGTCGGATCCGACGCATCCGCGGCAGATCATCGTGGCCGTCCCGACTTCCGTAAATGCCGGACCCGCCCACCGCGATGCGGCACGATGGGGAGGTGCGCGTGGAACTCACGGAACTCGACGACGTCCTGCTGTTCACTCCCGAGCCGTTCCGGGACGGGCGGGGACTCTTCACGCGGACCTTCGATGCGCAGATCTTCGACGACGCCGTCGCGAGCCGAGCGTCGACGGGCCGGGTGGTCCGTGCGGCGGACTTCGTCCAGGACTCGCAGTCGCGGTCGGTGCGCGGCGTGATCCGCGGCATGCACTGCAGATCGGGGGACGGCGAGGCCAAGCTCGTGCGTTGTGCGCGCGGAGCGATCTACGACGTGCTCGTGGATGTGCGGCGCACGTCCGCGACGTTCGGCCGGAAGCAGGCGTTCAGGCTCGACGACGACACCTTCTCGCATCTGTTCGTGCCCCGGGGATTTCTCCACGGTTTCCAGGCCCTCACCGACTGCGACGTGTGTTACCGGATCGACCGCGGGCACGATCCCACCGAGGATCTCGCCGTGGCCTACGACGACCCCAGCCTGGGGATCGAGTGGCCGCTCCCCGTGTCCGGCACGAGCCCACGCGATGCCTCGGCGGGAAGCTGGGAGGATCTGCTGCGATCTCTCTGACCGCCGGGTAGTGGCTGTGTCAGGCATGGCCGGCCCCGATTCGGAGAAACCGCAGTGACTCGTCGAGCACCCCCGACGTCCGCAGTGCCTGTAGGTGGGCCAGCCGGGTGAATCGGGTGGTGAACAGCTCGTCCGTGAGGCCCCATCGCACGTAGTTGTCGTACAGCTCGACCGCGCCGTCGGCGACGGTCCATTGCGGTGCGTATCCCTCGAATGCGGTTCTGATCGCGCTGAAGTCGACGCGGTAGGACCGCGGATCCGGTCCCGTCTCGCCGGTGAGGGCGACCGTCGAGCCCGGCACCGCTGCGGCGGCAGCTTCCGCGATCTGCGCCACCGTGACGTTGTTGGCCTCGGTTCCCACGTTGTAGGCGCGGCAGTGGATCGTGCCCGTCGGAGCGGTCAGCGCGGCGCAGAACGCGGCGGCAATGTCGCGCGCATGCACGAGGGGGCGCCACGGGGTGCCGTCGGACAGCACTCGCACCGTGCCGGTGAGCGTGGCGATGCCGACGAGGTTGTTGAGAACGATGTCGGCACGCAGTCGGGGCGAGAACCCGAACGCCGTCGCGTTCCGCAGAAAGACCGGCGAGAACCCGGAGTCGGCGATGGCGGCCACATCGTCCTCTACGCGAACCTTGCTTTCCGCATACGGGGTGAGCGGGCGGAGAGGCGCCGATTCGGTCACCAGGTCCTCGCCCGCCGATCCGTACACCGAACAGGTGGATGCGTAGAGGAAGCGTTGTACCCCAGCGGTTTTCGCAAGACGAGCCAAGCGAACCGACCCGTGATGGTTGATGTCGTAGGTGACGTCGGGGGCGAAGGACCCCAGCGGATCGTTCGACAGCGCGGCAAGGTGAATCACGGCGTCGAACCCGGCCAGGTGGGCCTCCGTCACGTCCCGTAGATCTACATCGACGGACGGGGGATCGGCAGGTGCGGGGCCGAGGAGACAGCCGGCGAACAGTCCGGAATCGAGACCGACGACATCGTGCCCCTCGGCGCGCAGCGCCGGGACCATGACCGAACCCAGGTAGCCCTGGTGTCCTGTGAGGAGCACTCTCATGTCAGGTCCTTCCGAATCGGATGGTCGTCTTCTCGAGGACGAAGGCTTCGGCGTACATTCGCCGGCACTGCACACCCCGTAGCCGGCTGACGCCGAGGAACGCTTCTTCGTCGAACCAGCCGCGGTCGAGCTGTGACGGGTAGTGCTTCAGCAGAACCCGGGCCTTTTCCTCCGCGACCGCCCGTGACAGGGGATGGAAGACGGTGGGGTGTGGAGTGTCGGTTTCCCATTTCAGGATCTCGTATCCCAGCACGAGGTGGTCCCGAAACGCGGTGGGCACGAGTTCGGCCAGTAGCCGGTGATCCTGGTGGGCGTCTCCGCGGTGAGGAGCGAACACGATGTCGGGCTCACACCGTCGCCGAAATCCCTCGAGTGCAGTCTTGATCGGTTCCCAATACGCGGGCGCGTGCCCGTCCGGAACGTCGAGTACGTCGAGTTCGACGTCGGCGCCGGGACACAGTGCGGCGAGCGCGTGCCGTTCCTCGATCTCTCGTCGGGAGTCGTTGCCCGACAGCACGAGCGCGCGCACCCGGAGTCCGGGAGACGTAGACGACATAGTCAGTAGCGTCCCGCCGATGCCGATCGCGATGTCGTCGCAGTGTGCGCCGAGAACAGCGATCTCGGCGACGTGCGGGGCGTGGAGGTCGAGCATGAGCTATGACACCGCCTCCGATTGCTCCCACACCATCCACGGATGGATGCCCTTCGAATAGTTGGCGTCGAGTTCGGCACGCTCCTTGAAGGTGTCCGCCGGCTTCCAGAAGCCCGTGTGCCGGTATCCGAACAAGCGTCCCTCGCCCGCCAGGGTCTCGCAGACGTCCGCCACCAGATCGCCGCCCGGCGGGAGTAGTTCGAAGATCTCGTCGCTGAGGACGAAGTAGCCACCGTTCTCCCAGATCGGTAATCGGCCGACCGGGATGATCTCCTTGACCTCTCCGTTTTCGGCCACGTTCACGCAGTGGAACGAGGATTGCGGCGGAACGACGAGCATCGAGGCCGCGGCACCCGATTCGTGGAACTTCGCGACCACGTCGTCGAGCGGAGCGTCGGTCAGGACGTCGGCGTAGTTCGCGAGGAAGTACTCGTCGCCGTCGAGATGCCGTCGCACGCGGCGCAGTCGCTCACCGATTGCCGATTCCAGACCCGTGTCGACGAATGTGATGGACCAATCGCTGATGTCGGAATTCAAAAGCTCGATCTTGTTGGCGTGGAGCACGAAGTCGTTGGATTCCGCTTCGCGGTAGTCGAGGAAGAATTCTTTGATGGCCTCCGCGCCGTACCCGAGGCAGAGGATGAACTCCTTGTGCCCGAAGTGGGCGTAGTAATTCATCACGTGCCACAGGAGGGGGCGAGGGCCGACCATCTGCATCGGCTTGGGGATGGCGTCGTTGCGGTCGTTCCGCATGCGCATGCCGTAACCGCCACAGAACAGGACAACTTTCATGTCGTGAGACTCCTTGCCACTCGGTCCTGCTGGAAACCGGCGCTGTGCAGGGAGGGGAGCGGGAAGACCAGCTCACCGCCCCACTCGGCGATGTAACGCAGCTGCTCGGTCAGCTCCGCCTCGAGGTTCCATGGCAGCGCGAGGACTACGTCGGGGCGATCCTTCTCGATCTGCTTCGGGTCGAGGATCGGAATCCGGGTGCCGGGCGTGAACCGGCCGTGCTTGTACGGATTCCGGTCGACCGTGTATTCGAGTAGGTCGGGACGAATTCCGCAATAATTCAGCAGGGTGTTCCCCTTGCCGGGAGCCCCGTAGCCGACGACGGTTCTGTTCTGGGCGCGGCAGTCCAGGAGGAATCTGAGCAACTGCTGACGCACGGCCCGCGCCCGCGGCTCGAGTCCGAGGTACCCGTCGACGTCATGGAGCCCGGCTACTTCCTCTCGGTGCAACACCTCGGCTACGCGGCGAGTCGGCACGCGGCCGGCAGCGTCGGGACGCGCCCAGATCCGTATCGATCCGCCGTGAGTGTCCAGCAGTTCCACGTCCACAACGGTCAGGCCTGCGGTCGCGAGCGCACGGGTCGCGGACAGCACCGTGTAGTACTGGAAGTGTTCGTGGTAAATCGTGTCGAACTGCGCGAGGCCGACGAGATTGAGCGCGTGGTGAACCTCGATGCTCAGCCATCCGTCGTCGGCGACGAGTGCGCGAAGGGCCCGAGTGAATCCGAGGAGGTCGGGAACGTGGGCGAAGACGTTGTTCGCGACCACGAGGTCCGCGGGCCCGTGTTCCGTCCGGACCTGCGCGGCGAGGTCCTCGTCGAGAAATGCCGTGAGAGTGGGGACTCCGCGTTCACGGGCCGCCGCGCCGACGTTGTGCGACGGTTCGATTCCGAGGCACCGGATCCCGGCGGCGACGCAATGTTGCAGTAGATAGCCGTCGTTGCTCGCCACCTCCACGACCGACGACGTGTCGTCGAGTCCGAGCCTGTTCACCGCCGAGTCCACGAACGCTCGCGCGTGCTCGACCCAGGAGTCGGAGAACGAAGAGTAGTAGGCATAGTCGGTGAAGGTGTCCTCCGGAGTAATCAGCGCGGGGATCTGCAGGAGCAGACAGTCTTCGCACAGCCGGAGGTGCAGCGGATAGGTGACTTCCGGAGCGTCCAGGGCCGGTCCGGTCAGAAAGAGTTCGCAGGGCGGGGTCGCGCCCAGATCCAGGATGCTGCGCATCCTGTCGGATTTGCACAGTCGGCAGAGCATGGGCAGCCTCCCTTCGCCCCGATCCCCCGGTCGCGACGCCGACTGTCGGATGCGTCACACCAGTGGTACTCGATTCATCCAACTAACCACATCCAGGTCAGGTAAACAAGACCAAAACCAACCTACGGTATGTTAGCTGGCTTTAAAACTGCCGCTGATCCTTTATTTATCTACTCGAGATGGGTGCATAAAAGGGTTCGGCAAAAGCAGTTTGTGACGCTTTCCGGGGTGAATGCTCAGGACTGTGGATTCGTAACGGGGTATGGTTGAACTTGATCGCCGAATTGCTGACGGGCGAACGATATTGCACTTGCAGGCTTAACGTGACGATGACGTCGGAGGGGGTGCCCGATGCCGTTCGTCATAGTCGAACGCAAAGAGACGTTGGTGGCCGGACTGGCCGTTCGCAGCCCGAAAAGGGCGCTCGGAAAGGCGCGCGACAGAGCCCTCGAAAAGACGTGGTCCACCCTTCTCGCGCAGAACGTCGACAGGCCGCTGGCCTCCGCCTATGTCGACCACGCTCCCGAGATCAATTCGTACTACACGCAAATCGTGGGCTATGAGTGCTCCTCGCTCGACCAGGTCGGACGTGGGCACCTGGTATCGCGGATCCCTGCGGGAACCTATGCGAAGTTCTCCTCGGTCGGAACCTTTCCGGACCTTTTCGACGCGCTCTGGGGGCAGATTCGTGATGCGGAGGAATCGCGGCAGATCGAACGATCCTTCACCGGCGACTTCGAGTTCTACCCGCACGCCTTCGGGATCGATTTGTACGTGGCGGTAGTGCCGCCCGCCACGAGGCAGGGGCCGCAATGAGTTTCGAGATCGTCAAGCGCGAGGCCACCGACTTCGGCGGCCTCATCCTGCCGCGCATGGAACTGGGTCCCACGGCGCACGCCACCGATCTGATGAAGTTCACACGCGAGCGGGTCCAGCAGCGTGGCGTCGGCGAACTGGCCACCGTCTACGTCGCGGTCCCGGATCTGGGGTGGACCGCGGTCATCGGGTACCGCTGCATCGACCTCGATCACCTCGAGATCGGCGACGTGCTGGTGCGTGTCCCGTCGGGATATTTCGCGAGGTTTACACCCGACGGGCGGTCGTCCGACCCGATCGAGGACGTGTGGATCCAGGCCGAGCTGGCCGAGAAGGAAGGGCGCATCGAGCGCGCCTACGCGGAGGAGATCGAGGTCTTCCGCGCTCCGAACAACGTCGAACTGTTCATTTCCCTCACGTAATTCCACGTCGACAATTACCGACCTGAAGTTTGTTTTCGTGCCCATTTGAGGCATCACAGGTGACAAATCCGGACTAAACGCGGAAAATGAGTAGCCGCGGGGCTGTGGCCGGGTGTTCGTGTGTCCAGTTCTTGGGGTCTTTACGTAACCCGTGAGTCCCCGGAATTGCCGCACCGACTCCGATGGGAAAGCCAATGCCAGTTGAACAGCTGTCGCGTCCGCAGATCGACGAGCGGTCGACCGAGACCATACTCGACCGAACACTGAGTGTGTGGGATCCCAGATCGGAGTGTCGCTTCGTCGTCGCCCGGCCGTCGGACGAACCCGTGCTGTGGGAAGAATATCTCGAGGGCGCCGTCACCGGCTACCGCAAGTACGGCGCCGAGAAGGCCCTCGAATACCGGCGGATACAGGACGGTGACACGACCGCGGCGTTCTTCGTCGCGATCGAACCGAACGGCTCCGTCGCGGCAGGCGTCCGAATTCAGGGACCCTACCTTTCCGCAGGTCAGGCACACGCGATCACGGAATGGGGCACCCACCCCGGCGCTCCCGCCGTGCGCCGGATGATCGAGGACAGGTTGCCGTTCGGCGTCGTGGAAGCGAAGGGTGCGTGGGTGTCGGACAGCGCGAGCCGCCGGGGTGAACTCGTCAGCGCACTGGGCCGATTCGCCACCTATTCGATGGATCTGCTCGACGTCCAGTTCATGCTCGCGACCGCGGCAGCCCATGTCCTGGAAACGTGGAGGTCCTCCGGCGGGGTGGTAGCCGACCACATTGCTCCCGTGCCGTACCCGGATGACCGCTACGAGACGCGGCTGATGTGGTGGGATCGGAGTAGGCGTCGGGGCCGCGCCGAATCCTTGCAGTTGGCCCAACTGTTACTCACGACGTCCCGACCGACGCCGTCGGCGGACACCGCGATGGTGATGGGAGGAAACGTCGTCCGGCCGATGCGGAGCGTCTCGTGAACGAATCCCGCGGTGACTACACCGCACTGCTGCTCGACGAGGACCACTCCGGGGACGCGGCGGTACTGGACCGTCTCCGCCGCGACCCCGCGGTGGTCTTCGTCGATCGACTCGAACACCAGCGGGACTCGCTTCGCACCCTCGTTCCCACGCCTGCTCCCGACGTGCTGGACGAGGCGCCGGTGTGGGTCTACTACTCGTGGCGGCGCACCGTGGTGCGTCTGCTCGGTCCTGCGGCGTTCCGGCTGCTGCGGCTGGACCGCAATCGCAACAAGGTCACCAGACAGGAGCAGGAGCGACTACGGGACGTCACCGTCGGGATCGTCGGCCTGAGCGTGGGGCACGCGGTTGCGCTGGCCCTCACCCTGGAGGGGGCGTGCGGTGGTCTGCGGCTCGCGGACTTCGACACCCTCGAACTGTCCAATCTGAACCGGGTTCCCGGAACCGTTCTGGACCTCGGCGTGAACAAGGCGGTGGTGGCTGCCCGCCGGATCGCGGAGATCGACCCCTACGTCACTGTGATGTTGTGGGAGGACGGGCTGAACGTCGAGTCGGCCGCGGAATTCCTGGACGGCACGGATGTCGTGGTCGACGAGTGCGACTCTCTGGACGTGAAGGTGTCCCTGCGGAGGGAGGCCCGCCGACGGGGTCTGCCGGTGCTGATGGCCACCAGCGACAAGGGTCTGCTCGACGTCGAGCGATTCGACCTCGAACCGGATCGCCCGATCTTCCACGGGGTGATCGGCGACGTCGACGTGGAATCGCTCGCGGGTCTCGGCTCACGGGACAAGATTCCCCTGGTCCTTCAGATTCTCGATGCCGCGCAGTTGTCGGCGACGATGGCCGCGTCATTGGTCGAGGTGGACGAAACCATCTCCACCTGGCCGCAGCTCGGGGGCGAGGTGCTGCTCGGCGGGGCGGAGGTCGCGGCGGCGGTGCGGCGCATCGCGCTCGGACAGCCGCTCGCGTCGGGCCGGTGCCGCATGGACGTCGACGGGCACCTCGATGCGCTCACCGATCCACCGATGCCGCTCGATCTGGCGGAGCCGCCGAGGGCACGCGCCGCGGACTCAGCGGTGTCGAACGACGCCGACACTGTCGTGAACGCCGCGACCCGTGCGCCTTCCGGTGGAAACGTCCAGCCCTGGACGATCACCGCGGACGGCGAGGGGGTGACCATCTCACTGGCGCCGGAGCACACGACGGCGATGGACGTCGAATATCGGGGCAGTTACGTCGCGCTCGGTGCGGCGCTGCACAACGCCCGGATCGCCGCGTCGGCCGCCGGCCTGCTCGGCGCCGTCACTGTTCAGGACACCGAACCGGGGCTGGCCGCCACCATGACGTTCGGCAGTGGGAGCGAGCAGGAACTCACGGACCGTTACGAGGCCATGCTCGACCGGACCACCAATCGCAGGCCGGGTGTGCCCCGGTCGCTGGACGACGCGCAGGCGGGACTTCTCGCGGAGGCGGCATCGCGCGAGGGCGCACGCCTCTGCCTGGTGACGGACCGGGACGACATCGCGGCGATCGGCGCCATTCTGGCGGAATCGGACCGCATCCGATTTCTCACGCCGACCCTGCATCGCGAAATGATCGGGGAGTTGCGGTGGCCGCCGACCGATTCGGTCGAGACCGGCATCGACGTCCGCGCACTGGAACTCGATTCCGCGGAATTGTCGACCCTCGCACTGCTGCGTCGGCCCGAGGTCATGGAACACCTCGGGGCGCAAGACGGTGGACGGGCGCTCGGCAAGTCCACCGCGGACCGGGTCGCGTCGAGTTCGGCGATCGCCGTCGTCGCGATCCCGGGGAACACCCCTCGGGACTACGTGCGGGGCGGGGAGGCCACCGAGAGTGTGTGGATCGAGGCCCAGGCGCTCGGGCTCGCCGTCCAGCCGATTTCACCGGTGTTTCTCTACGGTGTGGAACGGGCGGAACTCGAACAACTCTCACCACGGTATGCGGCACCATTGGAGAGGCTACGGCAGGAACTGTTCGACGTCGTCGGTGCGAAGGCGGGTGAGGCCCTCGCCCTGGTGCTGCGGCTCAGTCACGCTCCCGGTCCGTCGGTTCGCAGCGAGCGTCGCGCGGACAGGGTCCAACGGCGGATATCGTAAGGACAGGAGGGCCAGTGGATACCGACAAGCAAGTCGAGAAGCAGTCAGAGAAGCTCGAGACCCTGGTGACAACCGTGGCGTCCCGGCTCACCCCCGTCGATGCCGTCTCGTTCAAATCGGTGGCCACCCGTGTCCTGCAGGATCTCGTGGAGCATTTCGAGGTCGATACCAGTTTTCTCCGGTTCACCGATCACGAGATCGGGGCGACGGTGCTGATCGCGGAATACCCGCCGCGGCCGTTCATCCCCGACCCCGACCCGATCGGCGTCGTCTACTTCAAGGGCGCCGATTCGACCTTCGCCCGGATCGAGCACCAGAAGGAAGTGGCCATCATCCGGCCGGAGGTGTCCGGTCCGGACTACAACGAGCGGGTCCGCGAGGCATCCGGAGTTCCACAGGTGTCACTCGCGGCCGTTCCATTGCTGTCCGGTGAAACGACGACGGGCACACTCGGCTTCATCAAATTCGGCGACCGCGACTGGACGCCGCCGGAGGTCGACGTCCTCAAGGCGATCGCCGCCCTCCTCGCCCAGGTTCAGGCCCGGATCGTCGTCGAGGAGCAGTTGCGGTACTCGGCCGACCACGACTCGCTCACCGGGCTCAGCAACCGGCGCGCGCTGTACCACCACCTGGACACCCGGCTGGCGTCGTCGGAACCCGGACCGGTGGCCATCCTCTTTCTCGACCTGGACCGGCTGAAGCCTCTCAACGACTTCTTCGGGCACGGAGCCGGCGACGGATTCATCTCGACGATCGCGGAGAGACTTCGCGCGAGCAGCGCCCCTTCCGACCTCGTGGCGCGACTCGGCGGCGACGAATTCGTCCTCGTGCTCGGCGGGTCGGTCGGCCTCGCGGAGGCGGAGGTCCGCGCGCAGCGCATCCGGGACGTCGTCACCGAGCGGGTACGGCTCGGCCGCGAGGTCGTGAGCCGCAGCGTCAGTATCGGCGTCGCGGTGGGACATCCTGGCAAGGCCACCACGAGTTCGCTCCTCAGTCAGGCCGACCAGGCCGTCATGGTCGCGAAGACCAAGGGCGGGAATGCGATCAGCGTCTTCACGGACGAGATGCAGGAGGAGAGCGAGAAACGCAACATGATCGAGCTCAGTCTGCGTGCGGCCATCGCGGACGAATCGCTGTTCCTCGAGTACCAGCCAGAGGTCGACCTGCGGACCGGCCGGATCATCGGGGTGGAGGCCCTGGTGCGCTGGAATCACCCGCTGCTCGGGCTGCTGCAACCGGCATCGTTCATCGACGTCGCCGAGGCCACCAATGTGGCGGGGGACCTCGGACGCTGGGTGATTCGAAAGGCCTGCCGACAATGGGCCGACTGGCGCTCGCAGGTGCCCGCGCTCGATTTGGACCTCCGCGTCAACGTGTCGCCGGGGCAGCTGGCCGGTCTGGACTTTCTGGATGTCGTCGCGAATGCGTTGGCGGAATTCGACCTTCGGAAGGGTGCCCTGTGCCTGGAGATCACCGAGAACGCGGTGCTCAGTGACCTGACCTGGACGCGTGAGGCGCTCGAAGGGTTGCATGCGATGGACGTGGAGGTCGCGATCGACGACTTCGGCACCGGGTTCAGCTCGCTCAGCCACCTCAAGGCGCTGCCGGTGGGGACGCTGAAAATCGACAAGGGTTTCGTGATGAACCTGGACACCAATCCGGAGGATCGAGCGATCGTGAAATCGATCATCGGTCTCGCCGAATCTTTCGGCCTGGAATTGGTGGCGGAGGGCGTGGAGAACGTCGCGTCGGCACGACAGCTGATCGACATGGGATGTCATCGGGCTCAAGGATTTCTGTTCAGCCGCCCGGTGTCGGCGGAGAAGATCGGCGCCCTGCTGGTGGCCGGAACCATCGAGGTCGGTTTATAGGCGGCCGCGAGGCTGTAAATGTACCGAAAGTTTGGTTTTAAACGCGAATAATATTTAGAGGCATGTGATTGCAGCTATAACGGGCTCGGAGTATGTTTTTAGTATTCAACTCCGGCGCGATCAAATCGATGCGGCGGCGGGCGGGCTCCGAGCATGGGTTTGATCAATGTGCGAATGTGGAAGCGAATTCGAGGCACTGAGTGTGTCCGAGCGAACCCAGCTGCTCATCGGATCCCAATGCGCACATGGCCGTAGAGGGGCGGGGCTACCCACTGTCCCTGGCCGAGCCGTGCCCGAGAGCCCGTCTCCACGACCCTCCTGGGAGCGTTCGTATTCTCATGCAGCGGTGTGCAGCGATCTTCTCAGCGTCGTCGCTGCCGACCTCTTCGTCACCGTCGTCTACCGTCAGATCTCTCTCTGGACGTGGGGCGGCAGCCTCGCCGTCGCTTTCGCGGTTCCCGTGCTGGCGATGCTGTCCCTGGCGTTGGCGCACGCGTGGGATCCGCGCATACTCGGCAGCGGTTCCGAGGAGCTGCGCAGAGTGGGACGAGCGTACGTCTGGGTCATTGCGGTGATGGCTCTCGCCGGGTATGCCCTGGGGACCGCCAACGGGCAATCGTGGGTGTTCGGCGCGCTTCCCCTCGCAGCGGCGCTGACACTGCTCGGACGGTACATGCTGAGGCGGGAACTGCGCAGGCGCCGGAGGGCGGGAGGGAGTCTGCGCTCCGTCCTCGTCGCCGGTGAGATCGAGGAAGTGCTCGAACTGATCAAACGCACGCCGGACATTTCGCAAGCCGGGTGGCGGGTCGACGCCGTGTGCCTGGCCGATGTGGGACCGGGCGAACAGCTACCCCTTGCCGTCGACGACACTCCGGTGATCGGCACGGAGAAGGACATCGTCGGTATCACCAGGCTGCATTCCTTTCAGGCGATTGCGGTTCTCCCGTCGAGCGGCTGGACCCCCACCCGCACCGAGCGGTTGAGCTGGGAGCTGGAAGGTACCGGAACGGATCTGTTGATCGCGCCCGTGCTCATGGATGTCGTCGGACCGCGCCTGCACATCGCCCCCGTCGCCGGGGTCCCGCTGATGCAGCTGAGCGCGCCGACGTACTCGGGCCCCGCATGGGTGATCAAGAATGTCCTCGATCGGATCTTCGCTCTCCTTCTCGTCGTTGCCATCGCGCCGGTCCTGCTGCTGATCGCCGGTGCAATCCGCGCCAGCAGCCGTGGTCCCGCGCTGTTCACCCAGACCCGCGTCGGCCGCGACGGCGAACTGTTCACGATGTACAAGTTCCGCAGCATGGTGGTGGGTGCGGAGGGGCGCGCTTGCGAACTCGCCGCGCTCGACCAGGGCGCCGGCGTCCTGTTCAAGATCCGCGACGACCCGCGAGTGACCCGGGTGGGTAAGTTCATTCGCCGCTACTCGCTCGACGAGCTGCCACAGTTGTTCAACGTCGTCACGGGAAGCATGTCCCTCGTCGGTCCCCGTCCGCCGTTGGAATGCGAGGTGGCGCAGTACGGCGACGACGGCGCGCGGCGGCGGCTGTTCGTCAAGCCCGGCCTGACGGGGCTGTGGCAGGTGAGTGGCCGGAGCAATCTCAGCTGGGAGGAGTCGGTGCGTGCCGACCTGCACTACGTCGAGAACTGGACCTTCGCGCTCGATGTGCTCATCTTGTGGAAGACGATCCGGGCCGTGTTGAGGCCCGACGGTGCGTACTGAGGGCGGCACCCGGTTCCTGCCGGTGCGCAGGATCGGGCCGCGGCCGTGGTGACGGGGAACGTGCGGCCGCTGACGTCAGTCGCTGTCGCACCGGTCACGCCCGCGTCCGACTGATCCGGACCCCGGACCGTCCGTGTGCGATATCGACTAGGCTGGCTCAGTCCGCAACTGGCCGCCCGCCCCGGCCCGAGCTGTTCGCCGGCAGTTCGTCACCACTGCTCAGGAGTGCGTCGTTGTCTTCCCCGCTCATCGCTGCCGAGCCCTCGTCCGCCGACACCCCGCTCGCCGGTCTGGCGAAGATCGCACTGGGCGACGGCGTCGTCGCACAGGTGACCGAGGCGCTCGGGCGCCGTCATCTCGATGTCGTCGCCCCCGGACCGGCCCGGCCGTTCGTCGCCGCGGCCCTCGCCGAACGCACCCACCTGCTGCTGGTCACCGCGACCGGTCGTGAGGCCGACGACCTCACCGCCGAACTCCAGGAGATGATCGGCGACGCCGTGGCGCAGTTCCCGTCGTGGGAGACGCTGCCGCACGAGCGGCTCTCGCCGAGCGCCGACACGGTCGGTCGCCGGGTGGAGGTGCTCCGCCGACTCGCGCGGCCGGACGACCGCTCCTACGGCGCCCCGCTCCAGGTCATCGTCACCACCGTCCGTTCGCTGGTGCAGCCCATGGCCCCGGGCCTCGGGGAGATCGAGCCCGTCACGCTGCGCGTGGGTGTGGAGCACGACTTCGACGGTCTGATCCAGCGCCTCGTCGAAATGGCATACACCCGCGTCGACATGGTGGGCAAGCGCGGCGAGTTCGCCGTCCGCGGCGGCATTCTGGACCTGTTCTCGCCCACCGCGGATCATCCGGTGCGCGTCGAATTCTGGGGCGACGAGGTCACCGAGTTGCGTGCCTTCTCCGTGGCGGACCAGCGGTCGCTGCCCGAACTCGCGATCGACGCCGTGATCGCCCCGCCCTGCCGGGAACTGCTGCTCACCGAGGACGTCCGGGACCGCGCCGCGCAGCTCGCGGTCGACAACCAGGCCGACGCCGCGCTCGTCGAAATGCTCGACAAGATGTCGGCCGGCATCCCGGTCGAGGGCATGGAGGCACTGCTGCCCGTGTTGCGGCCGGGGCAACTTCAACTGCTCACCGACGTGCTGCCCGACGGCGCGCACGTGCTCCTGTGCGATCCGGAAAAGATCCGGACGCGCGCCACCGATCTGGTGCGCACCGGTCAGGAATTCCTCGAGGCGTCGTGGACGGCGGCGTCGATCGGCGGCGCCGCCCCACTCGACACGTCGGTGCTCGAGGGCGACGGCATCGACCTCGGCGCGTCCGCGTACCGCTCGCTCAGCCAGGTGCGGGAGTCCGCGGAGACGGCGGGACTGCCGTGGTGGACACTGAGCCCGCTCGCGTCCGGGAGCGGTGAGGAACTCGAGTTGGCGATCACGGCGGCGCCGCAGGTGCGCGGTTCCGACGACCTGTTGTCCGAACTGTTCGTGAGCCTGCGGGCACATGTGACCACCGGCGGCCGCGCGGTCGTCGTGGTCGCGGGCGCCGGCACCGCGCTTCGAGTGCTGGAACGCCTGCGCGAAGCGGAAGTGCCCGCCGCCGAACTCGCACCCGGTTCCGAGCCGGTGCGCGGTCAGGTGGGAGTACTGCGCGGTTCGCTCCACGACGGTCTGGTGTTCCCCGGCGACGACTCCACGCCCGGACTCGTCGTCGTCACCGAAGCCGACCTCACCGGCAACCGGGTGGCCGCGGTCGGCGACGGCAAGCGGTTGCCGGCGAAGCGCCGCAACCAGGTGGACCCGCTGGCGCTCACGGCCGGCGACATGGTCGTGCACGACCAGCACGGCATCGGACGGTTCGTCGAGATGGTCGAACGGACCATCGGCGGCGCACGGCGCGAATACCTCGTGATCGAGTACGCCGCCAGCAAGCGCGGCCATCCCGGCGACCGGTTGTTCGTCCCGATGGAGTCGCTGGACCAGCTGTCGCGGTACGTCGGCGGCGAACTGCCCGCGCTCAGCAAGCTCGGCGGGTCAGACTGGGCCAATACGAAACGCAAGGCCCGCAAGGCGGTTCGTGAGATCGCCGGGGAACTCGTCCAGTTGTACGCCGCACGGCAGGCGGCGCCCGGTCACGCGTTCGGCCCGGATACCCCGTGGCAGAAGGAGATGGAGGACGCGTTCGCGTTCACCGAGACCCACGACCAGCTGACGGTCATCAGCGAGGTCAAAGCAGACATGGAAAAGGCGGTCCCGATGGACCGCGTCGTCATCGGCGATGTCGGCTACGGCAAGACGGAGATCGCGGTGCGGGCGGCGTTCAAGGCCGTGCAGGACGGCAAACAGGTGGCGGTCCTGGTGCCGACGACGCTCCTCGCGCAACAGCACCTGCAGACGTTCACCGAGCGCATGGCGGCGTTCCCGGTGAAGGTGCGCGGGCTCTCCCGCTTCACGGATGCGGGCGAATCCAAGGAGATCATCGCGGGCATGGCCGACGGCGAGATCGACGTGGTGGTCGGCACCCACCGGCTGCTGCAGACCGCGATCCGATGGAAGGATCTCGGTCTCGTGATCGTCGACGAGGAGCAGCGTTTCGGTGTGGAACACAAGGAGCACATCAAGGCGCTGCGTACCCACGTGGACGTGCTCACCATGTCGGCGACGCCGATCCCGCGAACGCTCGAGATGAGCATGGCGGGCATCCGGGAGATGTCCACGATCCTCACGCCGCCGGAGGAGCGGCACCCCATCCTCACCTACGTCGGCGCGTACGCCGACAAGCAGGTGGCCGCCGCCATCCGACGGGAGCTGCTTCGTGACGGGCAGGTGTTCTACGTCCACAACCGGGTCAGCTCCATCGACAAGGCGGCCCAGCGGATCCGCGAACTCGTGCCCGAGGCACGCGTGGTCGTGGCGCACGGGCAGATGAACGAGGACACCCTCGAACGGACTGTGCAGGGCTTCTGGGAACGCGACTACGACGTCCTGGTGTGTACCACCATCATCGAGACCGGCCTCGACATCTCCAACGCCAACACACTGATCGTCGAGCGCGCCGACTCCCTCGGCCTGTCGCAGCTGCATCAGCTGCGCGGCCGCGTGGGGCGTAGCCGCGAACGCGGGTACGCCTACTTTCTGTACCCGCCCGAGAAGCCGCTCACCGAGACGGCGTACGACCGCCTCGCCACCATTTCGCAGAACTCCGACCTCGGCGCCGGTATGGCGGTCGCGATGAAGGACCTCGAGATCCGTGGTGCCGGAAACGTGCTGGGAGCCGAGCAGTCCGGGCACGTGGCAGGTGTCGGGTTCGACCTGTACGTGCGACTGGTGGGTGAGGCCGTCGAGGCGTTCCGCGCGGCAGCGGACGGCAAGCCGATCACGACGGACGACGCCCCGAAGGAAGTGCGCATCGACCTTCCCGTCGACGCGCACATCCCGCCCGACTACGTCACCAGCGACCGGCTCCGTCTCGAGGGGTACCGCAAGCTCGCGGCCGCGACGGAACTCGATGGCATCACCGCCGTGGTGGACGAACTCGTCGACCGGTACGGACCGCTCCCCGAGGAGGTCCGGCGTCTGGTCTCGGTGGCCAAGCTGCGGCTGCTGGCCCGCGAGTACGGGCTCGAGGAGATCGCCGTCGTCGGGACGCAGCTGAAGATCTCGCCGATGGCACTGCCGGACTCGAAGCAGCTGCGTCTCAAGCGCATCTACCCGAGCGCCCAGTACCGTGCCACGACCGGAATGGTGCAGTTGCCGCTGCCCCGTTCGGGTTCCGGCGGAATCGGTGCGGAGCGGGTACGCGACGTGGAGCTGCTGCAGTACATCGCGGATTTCGTGCTCGCGCTGGACGGCAAGGCCGCCGGGTCCGTGGTGATGGAGGCCTGACCCGGTGACGGTGGTTCTGCTCGACCCGTTGCGGCCCACGACGTTGCCGATGGAGGCCGTCGGGTTGGTCGGTGACGGTGTGGAGTTCACCGACGACGTCCCCGAGGACGTGCGGACGCTGCTGCGCGCCGCACCGGGTGCCACAGTCCTGGTCGGTACCGATCCCGACCACCCGACCGTGCGCGAGTGGGTCGCGGCCGGCTCCCGCGTCGTCGCGGCACCGAAAGTACCGGGCGACAACCTCGTCGAGGCCGCTGAGGTGATGGACCGGTTGTGGAGCTACGGCGGCTGGGAAGTGACCCAGACACACCGAAGCCTGTCGCACTACCTCGTCGAGGAGACGTACGAGGTGCTCGATGCGATCGAGTCCGCCGACCCCGGTGATCTGCGCGAGGAGCTCGGCGACCTGCTGCTGCAGGTGCTGTTCCACTCGCGCATCGCATCGGCCGCGGGCAATTTCGACGTCGACGAGGTGGCTGCCACCCTGGTCGCGAAACTCGTGCACCGCAGCCCCCACCTCGGGGAGGATGTCGTGGGCCCGATCGACATCGCCGAGCAGGAACGGGCGTGGGAGATTCGGAAGGCGGCGGAGAAGGCCCGGAGTTCCTGTCTCGACGGCATCGCGATGAGTCAGCCGGCGGCGTCGCTGGCGGCGAAGGTGATCGCCCGAGCCGGCAAGGCGGGTCTGCCGCCCGAGTTGGTGCCGGCGGAGATCATTGCAGACAGCTCAGCGGTGGTTGCCGCCGAGTCGCGGCTGCAGGCGGCAACGCACGACCTGATCGCCCGGATTCGCGCTGCCGAGAACGCTGCGCGCGCGGCGGGGAAGTCCGAACTCGGCCGGGACGAGTGGCTCGGCTACTTCGGGGCACGATAGCGACATCGTCAGCCGCTCGGCCGGCGAGCGCTGTAACACGGGGGCCGTAACCCGGCGAATCGCACGGTCAGCGTACGTGGGGTTGCGGGGTGGTTGCCGGCCGTGCGATCCACGGGGAGGGGTGCCGCGAGATGATTGAAAGAAAAACAAACCTGAAAAAGGTTTTTGGTGCATAATACGAACGACAAGTTGCTGTAGTGCCATGTTGGACGGACAAGTATCCGCAATACAGGGCCGTGGAAGGCTGATGGTTAGCAAATGGGGGTCTCATGCCGTCGATGAACAACGTGTCGATCAACAGTGTGGTAACTGAGACTGTGCAGCCGGGCGGATCGCGGGCGTACCCCGTGCGCGCCGACACCGTCCGCCACTCGGTCGGTGTCGTCGGCTTGGGTTATGTCGGGCTTCCGACCGCTCTTGCTCTCGCCGATGTGGATGTCGACGTGGTGGGTTACGACATCAGCGAGGCGCGGCTTGCCTCGATCAAGGCGCAGACTGTCGACCTTCTCCCGGCGGACGAGGAGCGGCTCTCTCGGTTACTCGGCTCGGAGCTGCTCAGCCTGACAACGGAACACGCAGCGCTGAGTGCGGTGGACACGGTGATCATCTGCGTGCCGACGCCGGTCGACAGTCATCTCGTGCCCGATCTGACCATGCTGTCCGAATGCTGCGAAGCCGTGGTGAACTCGACGCGCTCCGGCCAGACAATCGTCTTGACCTCGACGACGTATGTGGGCTGCACTCGCGAGTTTCTGATCGACCCTCTGCGGCGTCGAGGGCTGATCGTCGGGCAGGACGTCTTCGTCGCCTTCAGTCCGGAGCGAATCGACCCGGGCGTTGCAGACCACACTCAGGAGAGCACGCCCCGCGTGGTCGGTGGCGCTTCCGCGGCATGCGCCGATCGGGCCATCCGGACGCTGGCCAGGGTGGCTGCCGTCACCCACCGGGTTTCTACGCCGGAAGCCGCCGAACTCACCAAGCTGCTGGAGAATACGTTTCGAGCGGTCAACATTGCGTTGGCCAACGAGTTCTCCGGCATCGCGTTGCAGCTCGGTGTCGATGTCATCGAGGTCATCGGTGCTGCCGCAACCAAACCGTACGGCTTCATGCCCTTCTACCCCGGGCCGGGTGTGGGCGGCCACTGCATCCCGTGTGATCCGCACTATCTGCTGTGGCAACTCAAGGCCAACCGCAAGCAGTCTCCCGTCACGGAGGCTGCGATGGCGTCCATTGCCGCTCGCCCGCGATCGGTTGTTACCCGAGCCCAGGAAGTTCTCGCCGAGGCGGGCCGCCCGCTCTCCCGCGCTCGTGTCCTGCTCGTCGGCGTGGCCTACAAGCCCGGGGTTGCAGACGTGCGGGAGTCGCCGGCTCTGGAGATAGTCGACGAGCTCGTCCGCCGCGGTGCCGAGGTTTCCTACACCGACGCTCTGGTCGAGAGTGTGACGACCAGAACAGGAGTACTCACCGCCGAAGTCGAACCCGAAACGGGCGACTGGGATCTCGTGATCGCCCACACGTTGCATCCTGCTGTGGACCATTCCTGGATTGCAAGCGCACCTTTGGTTCTCGACGCGACGTACAAACTCGACCGGGTCATCCATCCGTATGTTCTCTGATTCGCCCACTGCCGCCGCGGTCTGCCGCAGGTTCCGCGGCCACCCAGCTCGAGGAGACTCTACTTGTCCGGAATAGTGGCCTATCACGGTCTTTCCCTGAATTCTTCGGCGTCGAGATTCGGTCTCGCCGGGCAGGTCGATGATCGGTATTTGGTCGAACATTCTCCGGCCGCTGCGAGTGGGGAGCACTGGGGCGCAGGCCGAACCGACACCCGGCTCGCGACGTTGATCGACAGCAGGGAGGAAGTGTTCGGCATCAGCTATCTCGTCGGCGCCCGACCGGGCGCATCGGAGGCGCTTCCGCGGGTGGACTGCACGGAAAGAGTCGCCGTGGTCCTCAGTGGTGGTATCGAGAACGCCGAATTCGTGCGTCAGGAACTGATCGCTACGGGGCATGCTGTTCACACCGAGGATGGCGCAAGCCTTGTCGCGCACCTGGTAGAGGAGGAACTCGCCGGCGATATCGGCTGCAGTCTCTCTCGGCTGGCTCTCTCGGTTTCCGCCGTGGTGCGCCGGTTGGCAGGCTCTTGGACCTTGGCGGTGACGGCTGAGGGAGTGCCCGGCGTCGTGTTGACGTCTCATACCCAGCCACTGTGGATCTCCGAGACCGCGGGTGATCTGTTGGCCTCGTCCGACGAGTCCGTGTTCGGCGCCGACAACCGAATGGTGTGCAGAGTTCCGTCCGGTGTGGTGGTCACTCTCGGAGAAGGCCGAGAGGTGCGCCGGTACGACGCCGACGGAACACCAATCCTCGACGCGACGTCGCCGAGGGAAGCGGAGGCAGGAGAGGCTGACGCGGGACCCGGGCGGGAGCATGTTCTCCGCGGAGTGTTGATTACGGCGCTGCTGGTCGTGATCGTGGCGATCTGCCTGGTCAAAGTCGTATCGCTCGACAATTTGCGCTCAGAACCGGTGTGGGCGGTGTACAGCCTCCTCGTCACCACCTTCATTCTCTCGCGCTTCGGACTGGCCTTCTTCTACCGCCCACGGCTGACCGCAGAGGCGTCTACCTATTGCCCATCGGTAGCGATCATCGTCCCTGCGTTCAATGAACCGGCGATTGCGGAAACCCTGGAAGCGTGTCTTTCGGTGGAATACCCGACGGATCGACTACGTGTCGTGGTCGTGGATGACAAGTCGACGGACGACACACTCGCACGCATCCGTGAGGTCGCCGCCGCCCATCCCGAACTGACGGTCGTTGCATCGGAGTCCAACGGCGGCAAGCGCCATGCGATGGCCACCGGAATTGCTGCGGACGGAGATTCGGAAATATTCGTCTTCATCGACTCCGACTCTCAGGTACGGCCGGATGCTGTGCGCAAATTGATCGCGTACTTCGCGGACCCGTCGGTCGGGGCCGTAGCGGGCCACACCGATGTCTCGAATCAGGACACCAACCTACTCACCCGGATGCAGGCCATGCAGTATTACATCGCCTTCCGGGTATACAAATCGGCAGAGGCGCTCTTCAGCTCGGTAACCTGTTGCTCCGGTTGCTTTTCCGGCTACCGTCGGGCAGCGGTGGACCCCGTTCTGCACAGCTGGGCCAACCAGAGGTTCTTCGGCCAGCCGAGTACCTTCGGAGATGACCGCAGCCTGACGAATTTTCTCCTGCCCGACTGGCGTGTGTTGTATGCGCCGGACGCCCAGGCATATACGGCAGTACCCGATCGAATGCAGCAATTCCTTCGTCAGCAGCTTCGGTGGAAGAAGAGCTGGCTGAGAGAGTCCGCGCGCGCTGCCAAGGTGATGTGGCGCAAACATCCGGTGATGGCCCTCATGTTCTATCTCGGGTTCCTTCTGCCCTTCATGGCGCCGCAAATAGTGCTCAGGGCCTTCGTCGTACAACCTCATTTTCTCGGCGAGTTGCCCTACTGGTATCTCGGCGGCGTCGCAGCGATGGCGATCATCTACGGCCTCTACTACCGCCTTCATCAACGTGAGAAGTATTGGTACAAAGGAATATTCTTCACGATGTTCTACACGCTCGTGCTGGTGTGGCAACTGCCCTATGCACTGCTCACCATCCGGGATTCCAAGTGGGGCACCCGATGACCCACCGCGGAACCGAACACCTGCCGCAGTCGTCGATCGGATTCTCCGCTCGCCTGCGTTCCGGAATCGTTGTCATCGGATTGGCTGTTGTCGTTGCGGGTTACCTTTTCCTGCCCGCCGTCTGGCAATGGAGAAGTGCCGCAGAGAAAGCGGACAAATCGATCGTGCAGATCGAGACGTTCGCGTCCGGTCCGAGTGACCCCGCTCTCGTGGCCGAGCTTGCGGCAGCCGAGAACAGTTTACAGAGTCCGCCGTTGATTCTGACGTACCACGACATCGCCTACAATTCCAGCCGCTACACCGTGACACCCGAGGCGTTCGCCGCCCAGATGCAACTTCTCCACGACGCAGGCTGGAGCACGATTTCGGCAGACCAGCTTTCGGGCTGGTTGGAGGGACACCCCCTGCCGCCGCGTAGCGTGATGATCAGTTTCGATGACGGTGCCAGGGGAGTGTGGCAGTATGCGGATCCGATTCTGGCCCGTTACGGTCAGCGCGCGATTGCGTACATCATCACCGGCAACGTGGGCACGCACGCTCCGTATTACATGACCTGGCCGGAGGTGCAGCAGTTGCAGTCGAATGGTCGCTGGGATCTCGGTTCGCACACGCATCTCGGTCACGATCAGATTCCCGTCGACGCGGCGGGTAACGAAGGCCCGTTCCTGTCCAGCCGTCTGTACCGCGCGGACCTGCAACGGTATGAGTCCGTCGACGAATATCGCACCCGCGTCAGTACCGACCTGTCGGCGTCGAAGGCCGAGTTCGCGGCTCACGGGTTGCCTGAGCCCGCGTTCTTCGCCTATCCCTTCTCCTCGCACGAGGAAACACCTCCCGAGAAGGATTCGACCGGGAGCGGGCTTCTCAATGCTGCGGTCACCGCACAGTTTCAGGCAGCCATGCTCGACACGCCCGGTGGCGTCGCGACGACGACGAGTGCTGAGCTCGCCGTCCGGCATCTCGACCGTATGGACATCACGACCGATGTCACGCTCGCCCAATGGGCGGCGAGGCTGCGTGATGCGAGTCCTCTGGACCCGTCCACGGCCCAGCCGTTCAGCCGGATCGGTGAATGGGCGAGCAGTACCGGAGAACCACTGACCGTCGTCGCCGACCGACAGGTTGCGCTGAATTCGACCGCGGCGAGTTACGTCGTCAGCCGCTTCGCTCGTCACAGGACGACGATGTGGAACAACTACACGGTCAGCGCCGATCTCGGCGGCTTCGGCCAACCCGGAGACGGAACATCTACAGGTTTGACGGCGCTGTCGGGTGACGACATCAATCAGGTCGAAGTGTCGGTCAGCAACGGTTCCTATCAGATCCGTCGCGGCGCCGCCGGGGCGGTCGTGGTCGCGACGGGCACCCTGCCGAATGCGGGATCGTACCGGGCCGAGATGACGGTCCGTCCCGATCAGGTCAGCGTGCGGATCGACGGACTCGAGGTCGGTTCTTTCCCGGTGCACGGACGTGGACCCATTGCTGCGGCCGGAGGGATCGCCATCTCCGGTGTGAGGCAACGGCCCACCAGCCCGGTGCCACTTGTCGGCGACCTGTCGGTGTCCTGACAGCGCGTGCAGTGAGAAGGTTGGTCGTGGCCGCACATCCTGGCTACCCGGGTCCGCCCGTCAGGTCTCTTCGTCTTCGATCGATGTGCGTGGTCGGTCTCGTCGTCGCGTGCGCGTCCTGCTCGGCGTCAGCTGACACGCGCTCACCCACCGGGATCTGGGATTCGTTCACCGGTCGGGACGAATTGATCGTCTCCGAGCGCAGTCCGGTCTCGGACGGTTCGCCGTGGATGATGACCAGCGGATCTCTGTTCCGCCAGGACAATGAGGGGTGGACAGGGACGCCGGACGACGGGCGTGCAATCGATGCCACCGGTTCGGCGGTGTTCCGGATGATCTCTCGTGATCGCGGCTTTGCCGACGTCGACGTGACGATGCGGCTGAGGGTGGATGAACTCGTCGAAACTGATCGGACACCGGCGCAGGATTTCGACGGGGTGCACCTCTGGCTGCGATACGAGTCGGAGTGGCAGCTGTATGCGGTGAGCGTCGACCGTCGCGACGGAGAGATGATCATCAAGAAGAAATGTCCCGGCGGAGATTCCAACGGTGGCACGTACGTCGATCTGGGTTCGGTCGCGACCGATGTGCCGATCCCGCTCGGACTCTGGCAGCACGTCGCGGCGTCGGTCCGCGACCTTCCCGACGGTTCGGTGGAGATAACCGCAGACCGCGACGGCACTCGGGTCAGGGCTGTCGATCAGGGGGTGGGATGTGCACCGCTGCGGGGCGCCGGCGGGGTAGGCCTGCGCGGCGACAACGCTACGCTCCGGGTCGACGACATCGAAGTCGTACCGGCGGATCCGGCGGCCTGAGTATCGGACCTGGCGACGGGCTCTCCCGCGACCGTTACGAGAACCTCCGCCGATCCCGATGAGCTGATTCGGTAAACATACTGGAAGTATCGTTTTGGGCTATATTTCAGTATGCACGTCGTGCAAAGATGGATCTCTAGCAACTTCGAATCCAGATTGGTAACGACGGCAGTTCGGGTGGTGACGATGGGACATCGGACACCCGACCAAATCGCGACGTCGTCGCGGGCAGGGGCGGTGGTGTCCAGCGGCGCGGTGTGGAGATCGCCGTGATCTTCACCGCGCCTGCGTTGTTGTTCGCACTGACGGCGTGGCAAGGGTGGGGCGGGACGTTCGCGACCATCGTCGTTGTCGACGTGGGCTTGCTGGTGTTCGCTCTTGCCGCGACCGGATGTGCCGCCTGGGCCGCCTGGAGAGGGCGGGGTGGTGGGCGCCGCAGCTGGCTGGCGCTGGCGGGTGGGCTGGGAGCCTGGTCGGTCGGCCAAGCTATCTGGTGCTACTCCGTGGTGGGACAGGGAAGTGATCAGATACCGTTCCCCTCCGCCGCGGCTGCGGCGTATCTGTTGTTCCCGATCGGTGCCTGCGCAGCGCTGTTGTTTTTTCCCGCAGGTAACAGTGAACAGTCCCGTACCACTCTGATCCTGGACGGGCTGATCGTAGCGAGTTCACTGTTCGTGGTGTCGTGGGTGAGCGTGCTCGGAAGCGTGTACCGCGCCGGGAGTGATACCCCCCTCGTCCTCGCGCTGTCCCTCGCCTATCCCGTCGCGGACCTGGTGATTGCGACGATGGCGATTGTTGTGCTGACCCGGGCGCGGCCTGGCCAACGCCTGACTCTGGGACTGCTGTGCATCGGGGTCATCCTGATGGCGTTGTCCGCCAGCGCAGTCTCCTATCTGACCGCGCTGGGCACGTATCGGAATGGGGGCGCGACTGACGTGGGCTGGGTGGCCGCCTTCGTCGCGTGCGCTCTGGCGGCGTTGTCGAGCACCCGCGACCCGCCACTCGAGCCGGTTCCGGTGCAGACCCCGTCTCAGGCTCGGTTGTGGTTGCCCTACATTCCGTTGCTGCTGGCGGTGGCGGTCGGTCTGCAGCGGGAGCTGCCCAGTCTGGGCTCCGGCCCGATTCCCGCCGCGATCCTGGTTCTGGTATTCGCCTTGCTGGCGCGGCAGTTCATCGTGTTGGCCGAGAACCGGCGTCTATTACTCACGGTAGCCCGGCAGGCTTTTCGCGACAGACTGACCGGACTGGCGAACCGTGCCCTGTTTCTCGACCGGCTCGAGCAAGCCCTACAGCGCCGGCGACGCAGACTGATACCGATCGTGGTGCTGTGTATGGACCTCGACAATTTCAAAACGGTCAACGACAGACTCGGTCACCCCGCCGGGGACGAGTTGTTGATCCGCGTCGCCGAACGACTGACGGGGTGCATGCGGAGCACCGACACTGTGGCCCGTCTCGGAGGCGACGAGTTCGCGGCGCTGGTCGAGGGTAGCGTCGAGGATGCCCTGACGGCAGCGGATCGGGTGCTGGAGGCATTCACCCCGCCGTTCGTCATCGACGGTGTCGCCCTGTCCATCCGTCCCAGTATCGGATTGACCATCGCCACCGCCGAGATGTCCGACACGACGACCGAAAACCTGCTCAAGCAGGCGGACCAGGCCATGTACGCGGCGAAACGCTGCGGCGGCGGTTGCCTGCGCAGCTTCACGCCGGATCCGGTCTCCGGCGAGCTCGACCGCCGGCCGGGCTTCGACGGCCCCACACAGCACACCCTCGTCAGCGGAGCCGGGGAAGCCGTCACCGGTCCGCCGTCCGTGCGAACCGTCACGAATCAGGGTGCGGCAGGGCCCTCGACCCCGGGGCACCGCCCATCGCGACCGGTTCGGACGAAGTGGGTGTCGCCGCCCGACCCGTCGCGGTGCGCTCTCGGGGTGGCCGTCGGAGTTGGGCTGATCGCCGCGGTGCTGTGCGGGATCGCGGTGGGGTCCAGTGATCGGGAGGCGGGGTGGACCGTACTTCTCGAGGTGCTCTCCGACGGACTGGCACTGACGGCCACCCTTCTGGTCGCGGCTCGTGCGTGGTGTGTCGCGGCGGAGCATCGGGCGTGGTGGCTGATCGCGCTGGGGATGGCGAGCTGGTGCGTCGGCGGCGTGGTGGCGCTGGTGGGGGTGCCCGACGGCCGGTCGCCGTCGGTGGCCGACCTGCTGAAATTGGCCTTCTACCCTCTCGTTTACGCAGGGCTGGTTCTGCTCCTGCGCGCGCGAGCGCGGCGGTTACCGGCCGAGATCTGGTTGGACGCCGTCACTGCCGGACTCACTCTGGGGGCGCTGGCAGCCGCGCTCGCGTTCAGCCCGATCGAGTCCGTCTCCGGCGGCACACCCGCCGCGGTCGTCGTGGGGTTGGCCTACCCGGTGGGCGACGTGCTGCTGTTGGCCCTCGCGGTCGGGGCTCTCGCGGTGCCGGGTTGGCGTGCCGAGCAGCGGTGGGTGCTCCTCGTCGCGGGATTCACGCTGTTCGCGGTGGCCGACACCGTCTACCTGTTCCGCAGTGCCGACGGCTACGTGGCGGGGACGTGGATCGATGCGCTCCCGCATGCCGCCACCGTGTTGGTGGCCGCGGCGAGCTGGCGGGCCTCCGGCCGACGTCGAACCGTTCAGCGGCCGGGACTGGTCATCTGGGTCCCACCACTGGTGTGCACCGCCGTTGCCGTGGGGCTTCTCGTCCTCGACCACGATGCGCGGTTGCCGCGGCTCGCGGTGGTGCTGGCAGCGCTCAGCCTGATCGCGGTCGCGGCCCGCTTCGCGGTGACGTTCCGTGAGGTGGTCGTGCTGGCCGACAGCCACCGTCAGGCGAGGACGGATGACCTCACCGATCTGGCAAACCGGCGGGCAGTCGTGGCCGCGCTGTCGGCCGCATACTTCGACGAGGTTGCAGGACCGGACGGGCACGTTTCCGGCCGGGGCCCTGGTTTGCTGTTGATGGATCTGGACCGCTTCAAGGAGATCAACGACTCCTTCGGACGGTACGTCGGCGACCAATTGCTGTGCCAGGTGGCGGACCGGCTCTCCCGGTCCGTGCGGCCGGGGGATCTGCCCGCACGTCTCGGCGGAGACGCGTTCGCGGTCCTGCTACCTGCGGGGGCCGACATCACGGACGCCCGTGCACTGGCCGGCCGTGTCCTGGAGGCACTGCGCGACCCCTTCCACCTCGAGGAGGTCACGGTGGGCGTCGAGGCGAGAATCGGGATAGCCCTCTGCCCGCAACATTGCGCAAACCCCGAGGACCTGCTGCAGCGCGCCGGAGTAGCGATGTACCGCGCCAAGTGCACCCGACGCCCGATCGCGGTGTACGACGCGACCGAGTACCAGCACAGCATCGAAGAGAGGCAATCCGTCGAGGAGTTGCGCACGGCGATCGCCGGTGGTGAGCTCACGTGCTATTACCAACCCAAGGTCAGTGCCTGCGACGGACAGGTGCACAGCGTCGAGGCTCTCGTGCGGTGGGAGCACCCCCGCCACGGCTTGCTCCTGCCCGATCAGTTCCTACCGCAGGCCGAACAGTCGGGACTCATGCGCCCACTGACGACGAAGGTGCTCGAGCTTGCTCTCGGTCAAGCGCGCCGCTGGCTCGACCGCGGTATCACGCTGACCGTCGCCGTGAACCTGTCGGTGACGAACCTTCTCGACGTGGACCTTGTGGCCGACATCGACCGACTGCTGAACGACTTTCGGTTGCCCGCCGACGCGCTGATCCTCGAGATCACCGAAAGCGTGCTGATGACCGACTACCTGAGCGCGAGGCGGGTGGTCGAGGCGTTGCAGGAGCTGGGAATCGGATTGTCGATCGACGACTACGGCACCGGCTGGTCGTCCCTGGCCTACCTGCAGGACCTGGCCGTCGACGAGCTGAAACTCGACAGGATCTTCGTCGCCCGCCTCGCCACCGACCCCCGCTCGGTAGCGATCGTGCGCTCGACGGTGGAACTCGCGCACAGCCTCGGTGCGTCCCTGGTCGCCGAAGGTGTCGAAGACGAAGACACGTTGCAGGCCTTGCGTCGGTACGGCTGCGATGTCACCCAGGGGCACTACCACGGGCTGCCGCTCCCGGCCGACCAACTCGACCTCCGGTTGATCGGCCGGCACGGGTGACGGCTACGTGAAGAGGCCCTGCCCCCAGTACTGCCCCTCGGCGAGTCCGGGTGGGCAGGCGAAGAGGGCGGAACCGACGTGCTGGATGTACTCGTTCATCGCGTCGTTCCGGGACAGGTTGAGCTGCATCGGCACGAATTGTTCCTGCGGGTTGCGGCAGTAGGCGATGAAGAAGAGTCCGGCGTCGAGGTGGCCGAAACCGTCGGATCCGTCGGTGAAGTTGTAGCCGCGGCGGAGGATCTGGATGCCGCCCAGTTCCTGCGCGGACGCCAGCCGGACGTGTGCGTTCACGTCGATTACCGGGTCGTGCCCCTTCTTGGAATCGAAGTCGAGTTCGTCGAACTCCGACTTGCCGCTCAGCGGAGCGCCGGTGCCCTTGGACCGTCCGATCACTCGTTCCTGCTCGCCGAGCACCGTGCGGTCCCACTGCTCGATGAGCATGCGGATCCGCCGGGCGACGAGGTACGAGCCGCCGCCCATCCACGGCTGGTCGTCGCCGGATGCCACCCAGACGTTCTCGTCGACGACGTCGGTTTCCTCCGCCTTGATGTTGTTCGTCCCGTCCTTGAAACCGAACAGGTTTCGCGGGGTGTCCTGGGTGGTCGACGTCGACGACGTGCGGCCGAATCCCAATTGCGACCAGCGGACCGAGGCAGTCCCGAACGCGACCCGAGCAAGGTTGCGGATGGCGTGCACGGCAACCTGCGGGTCGTTGGCGCACGCCTGGATCGCGATGTCGCCACCGCTGCGCGCCGGATCCAGGTTGTCCGCCCGGAAGTGCGGAAGTTCCACGAGCGCCGCGGGTTTCTTGGACGCGAACCCGAACCGGTCGTCGAACAGGGATGGCCCGAATCCGATGGTGAGGGTGAGCTGGGACGCCGCGAGCCCCAGCGCCTCACCGGTGTCGCTGGGCGGAACGTGGGCGCCGTCGCCGATGGCACCGTCCGGGGTCGCCTCCTCGCCGGAGGTCATCCGCTCGGCCATCTCGGTCCACTTCTTCAGCAGTGCTTCGAGTTCCTCGCGAGACTTCGTGGTGACGTCGAACGCGACGAAGTGCATGCGATCCTGCGCCGGTGTCACGATGCCTGCCTGGTGTTCGCCCCGGAAGGCGACGACGTCGGCGTGCGACAGGGGCGGTTCGGCGGCGGTGGCGCGCCCGACCAGTGCGCCGGCGCCCGCGAGGGCGGCTCCCGCCCCGACGGCGCCGAACAGACGTCGTCGGGACACGCCCCTGCGCTCGTCCACCGTGGTTGTCGTGTCGGTCGTGCCGGTCGGATCAGTCATTGTCATGCGCCTGCTACCACGCCCTGAACCTGGCTGACCTCGGCCGAGAGGGCGTCGATCTGGCGCGACAGTTCTTGGCGCTGTTGTTCGTTGACAGTGTCGTAGAAGACGAACCCGTCACCCTGGCGGTACTGAGCGAGTTCGGCATCGAGGTCCGCGAACCGCTGGGTGAGGTTCGCGGCCAATTCGGGATTGCGTTCTTCGATGATCGGCTGCAGTGCGGCGACCGCAGCCTGCGAGCCGTCGACGTTGGCCTGGAAGTCCCACAGGTCGGTGTGGGAGAAGATGTCTTCCTCGCCGGTGATCTTCGACGTCGCGATCTCGTCGAGCAGTCCCTGTGCGTCGCCGGCGATCTTGGTGGGATCGATCGTGTAGTCCTCGGCGTTCACCTGGTCGGCGAGGTACTGGACGTCGACGACGAGTTGATCGGCGATCGCGTTGGTGTCCGGCTGGGGGCCCGTGACCCACAGATCCTTCTCGAGCCGGTGGAAGCCCGTCCAGTCCTGCCCGGGTTCGAGGTCGGCTTCCCGCAGGTCGAGCTTGGGGTCGAGTTCGCCGAAGCTCTCGGCCTCGGGTTCGATGCGCTCGTAATAGGTGCGGGCGACAGGGAAGAGGGACTTGGCCTGTTCGATGTTGCCCGCCTTGACGGCGTCGACGAACTGCTGCGTCGTGTCCTGCAGGGCCACGACCTGGCTGCGGATGTAGCGACGATAGCCCTCGGCGGCCTCGGCGAGCTTCCCGCTCTCGTCGGACGCATTCGTCGAGTCACCGGTGACGGTGAAGTCCTGGCGGATGCCGTTGCCGACCATGCCGGGCTTGCACGCGAGCTGGTAGGTGCCGGCGTCGGGCAGCGACACGATGAGCTGGCGGGTGAGGCCGGGACCGATGTTCTCCACCTCACCCATCGCCCGGTCGCCCTCGGCGAACACGTAGAACTCGGTGACCTTGCTTCCGTTGTTGGTGACCTGGAACGTGCTTGTGCCGGTGGTCCCGGAGTCGGTGCTGACGTCACACGAGTCGTCGCTCGCGGCGACCGTGATGTCGTCGTTGTTGTTCGCCGTCGACTTCTCGGTGCAGCCGGCGAGCGCGAGCGGCAGCACCGCGACCGAGGCGAGGGCGAAAGTGGTTCGGCGCGTGGTCTTCATGGGCGGGACGGTGCCTTTCACGAGACGGTTTCATCGGGGGTGGTGGAGGGAGAATCGGTGCGCTCGCTGGAGCCACCGGCAGTGGGTGCCGGTTTCGGCGGGGAGGCGGGCCGGAGGAACAGGAACAGGACCACGACGACATACACGATCCAGGCGACTGCCTGAAGGATGGTCGGGTCGGGGCGGAAGTTGAAGATGCCGGCCAGGACGGTGCCGTACCAGCCGGAGGCGTCGTAGCTGTCGGAGATGTCGAAGGCGAGTGCCGAGCCCCCGGGCAGGACGCCGCCGACCTGCAGGGCGTGGACGCCGTATCCGAGAATTCCGGCGGCGACGATGATCAGGAAGACGCCGGTGTATTTGAAGAATTTCGCGAAATCGAGTCGGACGGCACCGAAGTACAGGAGAACCGTGAGGACCGCGGCGGCGACGATGCCGAGCAGGAGTCCGATCAGGGGCCAGACGCTGCCCGCCGTGTTCTCGGCGTATCCGACCATGAGGAGTGCCGTCTCGACGCCTTCCCGGCCGACGGCGAAGAAGGCGAGGGTGAGCACCGCGACCGGTCCGGCGACCAGTGCCTTCTCCATACCGGCCTCGAGATCGTGGGAGATGGTCCGCGCAGCCTTTCGCATCCACAGCACCATCGCGGTGACGATCGCGACCGCCACGAGGGAAGCGACGCCGGCGATGATCTCGGCGGTCAGTCCCGCGACGGTGGACGTTCCGTAATGAATGACGAGGAAGATGGCCGCCACCATCGCCACGGCGACACCGACGCCGAGCCACACCCACTTGAGAGCGTCCCTGCGCTGTGCTTTCACGAGGAACGCGGCGAGGATCATGACGACGATTCCCGCCTCGAGTCCCTCGCGGAGTCCGATCAGTCCGCTGCCGAACAGTTGCGTGGCGATCGACGGCGCGGTCGCGGTCCCTGCGGCGAGGACGGACATGAACACTCCTGAGCGAGACGAGGTCGAGCAGAGGTATCCGCAATGTTGGGTAGGCAACCTTGCGGTAGGCAAGGCGAACCTTAGGCCTGAGAAAAAACATACACCGAGTCCGCTTCCCGGAAGAAGCCCTCACCAGTACTTTTGCAACTCTTTACTTTCGCGGTGGTGTGCACTCATTGGGCCCGCGCGGTGTGGGGGCTGTCTCGCGGTCCGGGATCGACGACTTTCGTGTGGATGATGGAGACGTGAACCGATCTCCCGCGCGGCCGAAGCGTCGTTCCCGATGGCCCGGACCGGTGTTCGCCCTTATCGCGGCGACGGTTGTCGTGGTTCTCGCCTACGGCGCGTGCTCGCGGGAGCAGCAACCGCGGATCGCGATTCCGGAAGGCATCCCGCCCGGCCCCGGCGCTGCAACGCCGCCGATCGACATCGACGCGCCGGGACGATCCGCGGACCAGTTACACGAATGGTCCGCCGGGCTGGCCGATTCGATCGGCGTCGGACACACCGCGCTCGAGGCGTACGGCTACGCGGCGGCGGTGATGGCGCAGACCAGACCGGACTGCGGCATCGGGTGGACCACCCTCGCCGGCATCGGGAGCGTGGAGAGCAGGCACGGCACCCACGGCGGTGCGACGGTCGGGCCGACGGGTCAGGTCACACCGGCGATCCGCGGAATCCCCCTCGACGGCGGACCCGGCGTCGCCGAGATCCCGGACACCGACGGCGGGGCGATGGACGGCGACCCCGCCCACGACCGGGCCATGGGACCGCTGCAGTTCATCCCCGAGACCTGGAAGCGGTGGGGGGTCGACGCCAACGGCGACGGTGTGGCCGACCCGGACAACATCGACGACGCGTCGTTGACGGCAGCCCGCTACTTGTGTGAGCGAGGCGGCGACCTGACGACTCCCGAGGGCTGGCAGTCGGCACTGATGGCGTACAACCTGTCGGGCGACTACCTCGCGTCGGTGCGCGACCGGGCGTCGGCCTACTCGGTCGGAGTCCGCCCGTAAGACCCTGTCATCCGGCCATTCGTCCACGATGTGCGCGCCATCCCGCGCCGGTTTCGGTGTGCCGTTACGCTGTGTCCTGGCACGATCTGGTGTCCTGGCACGATCGGACCGGTCGGTGCACAGTGCGAAGCCCAATAAAGGAGAATCAGCAAGTGTCCATCATTGAGCAGGTCGGAGCCCGTGAGATCCTCGATTCCCGTGGTAACCCCACGGTGGAGGTCGAGGTGCTGCTCGACGACGGAAGTTTCGCTCGCGCCGCGGTTCCGTCGGGCGCGTCGACCGGTGAGCACGAGGCCGTGGAACTGCGTGACGGCGGCGACCGCTACAACGGCAAGGGCGTCGAGAAGGCCGTCGAGGCCGTGCTGAACGAGATCGCGCCGGCCATCATCGGCATCGACGCCACCGAGCAGCGCACCGTCGACCAGGCGCTGCTCGACGCGGACGGCACCCCGGACAAGTCCCGCCTCGGCGCCAACGCGCTCCTCGGTGCGTCGCTGGCTGTGGCACGCGCGGCCGCCGAGTCCTCGGGACTCGACCTCTTTCGCTACGTCGGCGGCCCCAACGCCCATGTCCTGCCCGTCCCGATGATGAACATCCTCAACGGTGGTGCGCACGCCGACACCGGTGTCGACGTTCAGGAGTTCATGGTCGCCCCGATCGGCGCCGCCACGTTCAAGGAGTCGCTGCGCTGGGGCGCCGAGGTGTACCACGCGCTGAAGTCGGTGCTCAAGGAGAAGGGCCTGGCCACCGGACTCGGTGACGAGGGCGGCTTCGCCCCCGACGTCGCCGGCACCAAGGAAGCCCTCGACCTGATCAGCGTCGCCATCGGCAAGACCGGTCTGGTGCTGGGCACCGATGTCGCGCTGGCACTCGATGTCGCCGCCACCGAGTTCTACACCGACGGCACCGGCTACAAGTTCGAGGGCAGCAATCGGACGGCAGCCGAGATGACGGCGTTCTACACGGAACTGGTCGATGCGTACCCGATCGTGTCCATCGAGGACCCGCTGGACGAGGACGACTGGGACGGCTGGGTCGCCCTGACCGATCAGATCGGCAACAAGGTGCAGCTGGTCGGCGACGACCTGTTCGTCACCAACCCCGAGCGGCTCGAGGAAGGCATCGTCAAGGGCGCCGCGAACGCGCTGCTGGTGAAGGTCAACCAGATCGGCACGCTGACCGAGACCCTCGACGCCGTCGACCTCGCGCACCGCAACGGATACAAGACGATGATGAGCCACCGGTCCGGCGAGACCGAGGACACCACCATCGCCGACCTCGCGGTCGCCGTGGGCAGCGGTCAGATCAAGACCGGTGCACCCGCTCGTAGCGAGCGCGTCGCCAAGTACAACCAGCTGCTGCGCATCGAGGAGAACCTGGGCGACGCCGCCCGCTACGCAGGCGAGGTCGCGTTCCCGCGATTCGCGTTCGAAGGCTGACGTTCGACAGTTCGACGTAAGGGGTGTTGGGGTAGGTGGTACAGCGCGGTAGGCCGCGGTCGTCCGGAGCCAGTCCGGGCGGCCGGGGCTCCGGGCGTGGTGAACGCGCGCGCGGAAGCCGCGCGGACGGCGCGCCCGGAGCGCGGCGTCCCCGCACCACCAAGTCGACTCCCGGTCAGGCCGACGGCAAACCGGAGTCGGTCGATGGCGCCGACACCGGCAAGGTGCTCCCCGGCCGCGCCCGCCCCAGACGGGTGGGCGCGACCGGGGCCGCCCGCATCACACGGTCCGAGCACACGATCCTCGGGCTGTCGACCGGCCGGGCGCTGATCCTCGTGATGGTCGTATTGCTTCTCGCCCTCACCCTCGCAGTGCCGCTGCGCAACTACCTCACCCAGCGCAGTGAGGCGGATCGTATTGCGGCGGAACAGGTTCAACTCGAGAAGGAATTGAAGGACCTGCGGGTGCTCGAGGAGCGCTACTCGGATCCCGCCTACATCGAGGCGCAGGCGCGGGGCCGGCTCCGCTGGGTGAAACCCGGAGACACCCCGTTCCAGGTGCAGTTGCCCGGCGACTACAAGGAGCCGGAGAAGCCGGAGGAGAAGGACGCCGAGATGGCGGGCCCCTGGTACTCCGACCTGTGGAAGACCATTTCAGAACCGCCGGTCGCACCCGAGGTGCAGCCGGCGCCGGCGTCGGCGCCCCCCGTGGTCCCGCCGCCCGTACCGCCAGAACCAGGAGAACCCACCGGGTGACCACTTCGTCCGACCCGTCCAGCCCCGTGCCGCAGGAAGACCTCGACGCCGTCGCCGCCCAATTGGGCCGCGAGCCGCGCGGAGTGCTCGAGATCGCGTACCGCAGTCCCGACGGCAAGCCCGGCGTCGTGAAGACCGCGCCCAAACTTCCCGACGGAACCCCGTTCCCGACGCTGTACTACCTGACGGACCCGCGACTCACCGCGGAAGCCAGCCGGCAGGAGTCCGCGGGTGTGATGCGCGAGATGACCGAGCGCCTCGCGCAGGATCCGGAACTCGCGGCCGCATATCTGCGCGCCCACCAGTCGTATCTCGCCGAGCGCGACGCCATCGAGCCCCTCGGCACCGACTTCACCGGCGGTGGAATGCCGGAGCGCGTCAAGTGCCTGCACGTGCTGATGGCGCACTCGCTGGCGAAGGGGCCGGGCGTCAACCCGCTGGGCGACGAGTCCGTCGCCCTCGCCGCGTCCGCTGCCGGTGGCAAGCTGCGGGGTACCGCGATCCCCGCGGACTGGCCCGGCATCGACGACGTCGAAAGCCCCGAGCGGTGACGCGGGTCGCTGCCGTCGACTGCGGCACCAACTCCATCCGCCTGCTCATCGCCGACGTCGACGACCGTGGCGCACTGCACGACGTGCGCCGCGAGATGCGGGTCGTTCGGCTCGGCCAGGGCGTCGACGCCACCGGGCGTCTCGCGCCCGAGGCCATCGAACGCACTCGGATCGCGTTGGCCGAGTATGCCGGAATGATCGCGGAGGCCGGTGCCACCGCTGTCCGCATGGTGGCCACGTCGGCCACCCGCGACGCATCGAACCGGGACGATTTCTTCTCGATGACCCGAGAGGTGCTCGGTGCCGTGATCGCCGGCGCCGGCGCCGAAGTCATCACCGGCGACGAGGAAGCGCGGCTGTCGTTCACCGGCGCGGTCGGCGAACTGGATCCGGCGCAGGGACCGTTCGTGGTGGTGGACCTCGGCGGCGGTTCCACCGAGGTCGTGCTGGGCGACGAATCCGGCGTCCACGCGGCGTTCTCCACCGACATCGGGTGCGTGCGCATCACCGAACGGTGTCTCCACGACGACCCGCCGACGCCCGCACAGGTCGAGGACGCAAGGGCGTTCGCGCAGGAGCGTCTCGACGACGCCTTCGCCCGCGTTCCTGTCGAACAGGCCCACACCTGGGTGGGCGTCGCCGGGACCATGACTACGATCGCCGCGCTCGCGAAAGAACTGCCCGAATACGACGCCGAGCAGGTGCATCTCTCCCGCATCTCACTGCCGCGGCTGCGGGAGGTCTGCAACTCGCTGATCGCCATGACCCACACCGAACGCGCCGCGCTCGGTCCGATGCACCCTGGGCGGGTCGACGTCATCGGCGGCGGCGCGATCGTGACCCTGGTGCTGGCAGATGCATTCGAGAAGAAGGCCGGAATCGACCACCTCGTCGTCAGCGAACACGACATCCTCGACGGAATCGCATTGTCGATCGCCTGAGCTAGGGTGATCTGCGCACGGTCGCCGAGCCACCCCTCGGCGACCGCTAGCCCCTATAGCCCAATTGGCAGAGGCAGCGGACTTAAAATCCGCACAGTGTCGGTTCGAGTCCGACTGGGGGCACCACCACCATCGTCAGCGGCTATGTGCAGACCAGCGGCGGTCAGATGACGTTGCCCATATTCTCGGCCTACCGGCAACCTGACGTGGAATCCCGAGGATGTTCGCTTCCCCGGTTCGCGGTTCCTCACACGGTTCGGTGTCGACCGAACGGACGAGTCTGAGAAGTTCCTGTGGAAGCGGACCGGTCGGTTGTGTACCTTTTCGTGGAGCAGGTCGGTTCAAGCAGGGAGCGGCGCTTCGGCGCACCGTTCGAGTAAATCAGCCGGAAGAAATGGGGAGATCGACAGTGAGCCCGCGAAGCTCGGCAAAAAGATGTCTTGTAGTGGTCCCCGTGTTCGGCCAGATCGCGATGACACACGATCTCATTCCCGAGATTCTTCGTGAGTCGAATCTGGTCGACGTTCTCGTCGTCGACAATCGCGGCGACTACGTGCCGTACGCGGCCGAGCGTGTCGCCACGCCGGGGACGAATCTCGGGTGGGCCGGCGGTTCGAACCTGGGATTTCGCATCGCGTTCCGTGAGGGCTATACCCACGCGATGACGCTGAACAACGACACCCGCCTGTCGCCGGGATTCTTCGCCGGTGTGCTCGACGAGAGATTGCCGGGCGACGCGGGTCTCATCGGCCCGATGTACGACGATACCGGGGGGCATGGTTGGCAGAAGGCCGAATTCGATGGCCCCGCAGCCGAGTACGAGCCGGTCGAGCGCTATTGGCAGGTGCCCTGTTTCGACGGCACGGCCATGATGATCAGCGCGGGCGCCTGGGAGGCCGCCGGCGAAATCGATGAACGCACATTCGGGAAATACGGGTGGGGCGCCAATCTGGACTGGTGCCTGCGTGTGGCGGACGCCGGCTTCGGCATCTATCTCACCGAGATGTCGTACATGAATCACCTGGGCAGAAAGACGGCTACCGCGAATACACACAATCTCCGCTACCTGTTCGACGCAATTCGTGGTCTGCGGGGCGGCATGAGCACCGTCTACGGGCGGAAATGGCGCGACAAGTTCAAGCACGCGCCGCAGCCCTGCGCGCTGGCCGAGGAAGTGTCAGCTTAGGATCCGCCGCCGCGCTGCTGTCAGGGCGTCCGGACGAGTTCCGCCCGCATCTGGGTGAAGAGGAACAGTCCGGGGCGTCCGGAGATCTGCTCGTACTCGCGCACGACGTCGTCCATGAATGCGGGGACGTCTGCGTCGTCGAGGTGCGTGGTCCAGTCGGTGGATCCGACGGTGCACCACCGAGTGAATTCTTCCCGGGAACCGAAGTCCCATTCGACGTCGCGGACGACGAGGTCGGTGGTGTCGAGTCCCGCTTCACGGGCGAGGTCGCGGAATTTCTCCGGCTCGATGTGGATGTACGGTGCCGTGAAGCCGGTGAAGAATTCCGCCCAGCGCGGGCGCGCGGAAACGGCCATCTCGACGTCTTCGACGCTGGTCCGCGGGCTCGCGCAGACCATCTGGACGATCACGCGTCCGCCGTCCACGACGCTGCGGGCGATCCCGGCCAGCGCGTTCCGCAGGTCGGGGACCCAGTGCAGTGCATTGAACGACACCGCGATGTCGAACTCGTCGTGGAAGGGGAGGTCGAGTGCGTCGGCCACCCGAAACTCTGCGCGGGCACCGTCCGGCACCGCCCTGGATCGAGCCTTCTCGATCATCCGCGGCGACGCGTCCACTCCGATCACCGAACCTCGGGGAAGTCGTTCGGCGATCCGGAGGGTGACGAATCCGTCGCCGCACCCCACGTCGAGCACGGTTTCAGTGCCCGTGAGGGTGAGCTCGGCGATGGTGTTCTCCGCGACGGCCCGCTGGAGTGCGCCGACGTCCGCGTACCCTTCGCCGTCCCAATCGACCATGCCGGTGGCCCGGTTCTCTCAGGCTCCCTGGTGGTGCGGGCTCGAGTGTGCGCCGCCCGCGGATCGCGCGATGCTCGCACGCACCCGGGCGGTGGCCTGCCAGATCTGGGTGCTGTCGTGGACGCTGATACACGGAATGCCCTGTTCACGAGCATTCTGGATCGCCTGTGCGTCCTGGGGTGAGCCGACGCCGTCGAGGACGTCTTCGGTGACGATCGCGCACAGCGCGGGGCCGTCCATCTTCCGGACCGGCTCGAGTCCGTGGACCACCATCCACTGCTTGACCATCGCCCAGTGCGACACTTCTTTGTACCGTGTGGGGTTGCCGATGAAGAGAACCCGACGGGAGCGGCGGGCGCGAGCGATATCGATGTGCGTGACGGTAGCCATGGCGGAGGGTTCCTGTCCGTTGCGGGATTCCGTACTGTCAATCCCCGCTCACGTCGGTTTCGTTACGCATTCGCCCCGAATTTCCTACCGTGCGGTAGTCAGCTGCCGAACGGGCTGCCGGACGAGCCCCCGCCGCCCGGTCCGGACGTGTCGGTGACGGTGACGGTGATGGGGTCCTCGATGCCCCACTGCTCGAACGACGGAATGCTCGAGCAGGACCATTGCACCAGGTACTTGCCGGGATCGACAGTAGCCCGCAGTTCGCCGTCGTCCTCACCCATCACCACAGTGGGTCCCACGACGGCGGCGGGGACGGTTCCCTCGGCGGGGACGACGTTCAGCACACACAGCACGGCGCCGGGAACGTCGTACGCGACGTCCATGACTATCGCGTTGCCATCGACGGCGATGTCCACGGAGAGGTCCTCGGGTGCCGCAGATGCGGTGGGTGCGGCGAGCAGTGCCGCGCCGGCGACAGCGGTGGACATTCCTACGGTTCGTGCAATCGTGACCTTCATCGGTGCATCCTTCCGGACTTCTCGGTTACCGGTTGATACGAGGCAGGAGCCACGGGGAGTATCGCACCCCGGACCGGTATCCGCTGGGACGCAGCGAGCGGGTGTTTGGGCGCGCCGCACGGTGGCGGTTGAATGGTCCGGGTCGGTGATCCTGTCGGCAGGGCCCGATACCGTGTACCGGGCGACGGTCGGCCACGACCCTTTCGGAGAGGAGGATCATGAGCGTCTGGTTCACGTCCGACCTGCACCTTCGGCACGCGCGGCTGGTGGAGATCCGAGGCTTCGACAAGGAGATCGACGCGCACGACGAGTCCATCCTCGACAGCATCGGGGCCGCCGTGGTGAGTGGCGACGAACTCTGGGTCCTGGGCGACGTCACCGTCGGAGGCCGGGCGGCCGAGGACTGGGCGCTCCGTGCGCTGGGCGAGTTGGCGCGGGCGCGGAACGTCGAACTGCACCTGGTCCCGGGCAACCACGACTCGTGCCATCCGATGGCGAACCGCAACAGCCATGTGAGGCAGCGCGTCTTTCTCGACACGTTCGCGTCGGTGCAGCTGTTCGCCCGACGGAAGATCGCGGGCCGCACGGTGCTGCTCTCCCATTTCCCGTACACCGGCGACCACACCGCGGAGGACCGGGGTGTGCAATACCGCCTGCAGGACGAGGGAGACTGGTTGCTGCACGGGCACACTCACCAGTCCGGCGTGCTCGACCCGTCCGTTCACCCGCGGCAGATCCATGTCGGCTGGGACAGTTGGCGCAGACCGGTCCACATCGACGAGGTTGCCGAGATCATCGAATCCGACTCGCCTACCCCGTGAGGAGTGCGGCTTCGGCGCGGTAGGTGCCGGGCGCCGATCCGTGGGTGTTCTTGAAGAGCCGGGAGAAGTGGGCGGCGTCGACGAATCCCCAGCGCGCACCGATGGCCGAGACCGGCAGATCGCGGTAGCGGTCGTCGGCCAGGTCGCGTCGGCACCGTTCGAGCCTGCGCCGCCGGATCCACGCACTCACCGTGTCACCCTCGGCCTCGAACAGCTTCTGCAGGTGCCGAACCGAGATGTGATGCGCGGCCGCGATCGAATGCAGATCCAATTCCCGGTCGGCGAGCCGATCGTCGATGAACGCGGTGACCCGGACCCACAGGTCGTCCCGGCGCGACGTCGGGGCCCGCCCGTCGACGAGGTGAAGTTGCTCCGCGAATGCGGCGCCGACCAGGTCGAGGACGGCATCACCGAGGTGGACGGCGACTGCGGGGGACGCGTCCGCGATCTGCTCGCCGAGTCCACGCAGCAGCGGGGTGACGAGGGCGCCGAGCCCGTGCGTGCCCGAGACCCGGGACGCGGTGAGCTGGGCGACGCCGTCGGATGGAACGCGCAGGAGATTCCGGGGAAACATCACGACGAGCATCTGGAACCGGTCGTCGAAGGACAGTTGATACGGCCGGGTGGTGTCGTAGATCGAGAAGTCGCCGGGGGTGAGCGCGGCTTCCCGGCCGTCCTGCGTCAGAACACAGCGGCCGCGCACCTGCAGTCCGAGTTTGAAGTAGTCGGGGTTGGAAGCGCGGATGGTCCGCGGCGTCCTCCGAATAACGTGAGGGGCCGCGACGATCTCGGTGATCCGGACCGCGCCGACCGCTGCGCCGCGAACGACGCCACGGAATTCGTCGCGGTTGTCCGACGTCATCTCGAGCGGTACGAACGCGTCGCTCACCGACTCGCGGAACTCGTCGAACGAGACGAGGCTCTGGTCGCCGGGGTGGAAGAGACTGCTCATGCCCTGTGCACCGGCTTCAGCTGCGTGTGATCGCGTCTTGCGCCGCCGTTCCCGACGCCAGTTTCTCCAGCAACCCGATCAGGGCCAGCCGCTCCGACGGTGTCAGCGCCTCGGTCCACGCCTGCTCGCGCTTGTTGTGCGTGGAATAGGTACTGACGATGGCGTCGTGTCCGGCGTCGGTCAGGTCGAGATCGACGGCGCGGCGGTCTCCGGTGGACGGCTGTCGTGTCACCAGACCGTCCCGCTCCAGCGTGTTCACCAGGGCAGACACCGCCGACCTGCTCATCCCGGACAGCGACGCCACCCGTTTGGCCTCGCACGGTCCGGCGAGCCACAGCACGAACAGCACCCGGAACCCGGGCCAGCTCCACCCGCTGGGCCGGTGGACCGCGGACTCGAGGTCGTAGACGAGGGCGCTGGTCACCCGGTGCAACGCGAGAACGAGCCGCATCGAGACAGGGTCGACGTCGGGCAACTCGTCGACGGTCTTGCCGACCGCGAAGTCCACGAAGGACAGAAAATCCAAATTGCTCTGGTCGGTCGTCTCCTCGGGCATGGATTCAGACTAGCGCCGGAAGCGATGTAGTCAAAGCATTGACCAACCCGTCTCGCGAGTACTTGTCGACGTCGGGCGGTTGATGAGTACTCACAGGCCGCGGGCCGCATTGCCCGCGTCGACGGGCAGCACGGTGCCGCTGATGTGTGCGCTGCCCTCCGCTGCGAGGAACAGCACCACCCGGCTGATCTCGGCCGCGTCCAACCATGGGACGGGCTGGGCGTGCAGGCTGCGGAACACCGGTTCCACATCGTCCGCGCCGGGTGCCTCGAGGTCGGGGCGCATCAGTCGGTAGAGGGCGTCGTTGTGGATCATCGGCGTCGAGATATTGCCCGGCGCAATCGCATTCACGGTGATACCGTGTGGTGCGAGATCGAGGGCCGCGCTCTTGGTGAGCCCGATGACACCCCACTTCGACGCCGCGTACGCCGCCATGTTGGTGCTGCCGGCCCGGCCGAGCATCGACGAGATGGTGACGATCCGCCCGTATCCGCGCCGGATCATGCCGGGCGCCACCGCTCCGACCGTGTTGAAGACGCCGGTGAGGTTGGAACCGATCGCCTCCGACCACTGCTCCTGCGTGAGTGACTGCACCGGAGCGGCCACCGAGACGCCGGCGTTCGCGACCGCGATGTCGATCCCCCCGAACTCGGATTCGGCCTCCGCGACCAGTGCGTCCATCGCGGCACGGTCGGCGGTGTCCGCCTTGGCGGTGAGGCATCGGCGGCCGACGGCGCGCACCAGTTCGGCGGTCTCGTCGAGGTCGGCCGCGGCCGCCAGGGGATAGTTCACCGCCGCGCTGTCCTCGCAGCGGTCGCACAGGACAATGTCGGCGCCGCGTTCGGCCAGCCCGACCGCGTGGCTGCGGCCCTGGCCGCGGGCGCCGCCGGTGATCAGGGCGACTCGGCCCTCGAAGTCTTCCATCGTCGTTCTCCTTGTCCGGCGAACTAGCGAAGCTTGATGCTGCCGCCGTCCGCCATCAGTGTCTGTCCGGTCATGTAGCGGGAATCGTCGGAGGCGAGGAACACCGCGACGGGCGCGATGTCCGTCTCGGGATCGCCGATGCGTTGCAGCGGAACCTTCGCGACGGAGGCGGCGGCGCGGTCGGGGAACCGTTCCTGCCAGGCGACGACGCCCTCGGTCGCGGCGAACGGGCAGATCACGTTGACCCGGATCTGATCGGCCGCCCACTCGTTGGCCGCCACCCGGCTCACGCCGCGAATCGCTTCCTTCGCCGCGGCATACGACGTCTGCGTGGGCATGCCGTCGAGCCCGGACCCGGACGCGAAGTTGATCACCGAGCCCTTCGCCGCCTTCAGCTGCGAATAACAGGCCTGCATCAGGTGCACCACGGGATAGAACCCGGTCTGGAACGAGAGGTCGAACATCTCCTGGGTGTGGTCGATCAGCAGCGCCTGACGCGACGCGTGGGCGTTGTTGACGAGCACGTCCACGGACCCGAACGCTGCGACCGCCGCGTCCCGGATCTGCTCGGCGGACTCACGGAGGGAGATGTCGGCGTGCACGAAGCGGGCGTTCGCTCCCTGTTCCTGCTCGAGTGCCCGGCCGCGTTCGTCGTCGATGTCGACGAAGAGGACGTTCGCGCCCTCGCGGACGAACACGGTCGTGATTGCCCGACCGATCCCGCCGGCGCCGCCGGTCACGATCGCCGTCTTACCGTGCAGCCTCATCGCACAGCGGCCGTGTCGCCGGTCGCCAGCGCGGCCTTCTCCAATTCGGCGACGCTGAACGCCGCGTAGTTCTCGTACGGTCCGCGGCCCGCGAAGTACGGCGTGAGGAGGCCGTCGAGCTCCTCCGGCGAGAACGCGGAACCCGCTGCGTCGAAGCGGTTCTCGACCTTCGGCGCCGCCATCAGCGCGACCATCCTGCCGTACACGACGAACACCTGACCGTTGATCTCGTCGGCGGCGGGGGAGGACAGGTAGTGGACGAGGGTGGCCACCCGTTCCGGCGACAACGGGTCGAGTCCCGCGTCGGCCGTGTTCTCGCCGAACGCGTCGGCGGTCATCGCCGTCCTTGCCCGCGGGCAGATCGCGTTGGCCCGAATTCCGTAGCGGGACAGTCCCTGCGCCGTCGACAGGGTGAGTGCGGTGATCCCGGCCTTCGCGGCCGAGTAGTTGGGCTGGCCCGCCGACCCGAACAGGAACGCCTCGGACGACGTGTTGACGACCCGCCCGTACACCGGGCCTCCGGCGGCCTTGCTCGCCTCGCGCCAGTGCACGGCCGCCGCGCGGGACGTGGCGGCGTGCCCCTTGAGGTGAACACGGATGACGTCGTCCCAGTCGGATTCGGAGAGGTTGAAAATCATCTTGTCGCGGAGGATTCCGGCGTTGTTGACGAGGATGTCCATCGACCCGAAGGTGCTGACGGCCGCATGGACGAGGCGTTCGCCCAGCGCCCAGTCGGAGACGTCGCCGGTGACGGCGGCGGCGCGGCCGCCGGTCGCGGTGATCTCCGCGGCCACCTCGTGTGCGCCGTCGCCCGTGTCGTTGACGACGACTGCGGCTCCGGCGGCGGCGAGTGCGAGGGCTTCGGCCCGGCCGAGGCCTGCGCCGGCGCCGGTGACGACGGCGGTGCGTCCGGTGAGGCTGAGTGATTCCGTCATGGCTACTCCTGATGGGAAGGAAATTAGATTTCATTCTAGTTGTATCGCATGAACAACTGATCAGTCACTACATATGTGCGATCTTGTGCAGGAATGTTTTCTATTTCTTCTGCGGATTCGGTGTCGACGACACCGGCAGCGGGCAGGTCTCGGTGAGTGGGAACTGTGGTCGACGTCACTGGGCGGCATGCCAGGTTGGGCGTGCTGATCCTCACGAATCCCCCGGAGTCACATATGCATAACATGCCCCTGTCCCCAGGCGAGGCGGAGCGCGCACCCCTCTCGCGCGGGAAGTCGTTCGCCCTCCTGGCCTTGATCATCCTTCTGGTCGAAGTCATCCCGCTCGCCTACAACTTCGTCACCCCGGCGCTGCCGGAGATCGCGAAACACTTCGGCACCGCGAACGTCGGCTGGGTGATCACCATCGTCACCCTCATGCTCGCCGCGTCGACTCCGCTGGTCGGCAAACTCGGCGACATCTACGGGAAGAAGCGGATGATGCTGGTGTCCGCCGCCGTATTCGGCGCCGGATCACTCCTCGGTGCGCTGGCCCCCAACTTCGAACTCTTTCTCGTCGGCCGCGGGCTCCAGGGTGCGGGCATGGCCATCCTCGTGCTCGCCTACGGGTTGATCCGAGACATCCTGCCCCCGTCGATCATTCCCGTGGCGGTCGGCTTCGTCGCCACCGGCATGGGCGCCAGTACCATCCTCGGCCCGATCATCGGCGGCTACCTCATCGACCACTTCGGCTACACCGGAGTGTTCTGGGCGCAACTCCTCCACGTGGCGATTGCCGGAATCGCGGTCGCGCTCTTCGTTCCCGAGACCACGTTGCGGACTCGGTCGAAGCTCGACGTGCTCGGCGCGGTCATCCTCGGACTCGGCGCCTTCGTGCTGCTGTTCGGCATCGGCAAGGCCACCGCATGGGGATACACCGCCCCGCAGACGCTGCTGTGCGTGGGAGGCGGTCTTGCCGTTCTCGCTGGCTGGCTGCTTTACGAACGTACGCCCAAGGAACCGCTCATCGACCTGCAGATGCTCAAGCACGGACCCGTCGCGAAAACGCTGGCCGCCAGTGGTTTCGTCCAGTTCGTCCTGGTGAGCCATTCGATGCTGATCCCGATGTTCGTGATGACCGATCCCGGCCTCGGTCTCGGCTACGGATTCGGCGTCACCGCCCTGGCCGTCGCGATCTACACCGTTCCCACGGGCGTCGTGTCGATGATCGCGGGCCCCGTCGGCGGGTACTTCACGCGCCGCATCGGTGCGGCACCGGTGCTGGTGTTCGGCGGCGCCTCCCTCGCGCTCGGCTCGGTCCTGCTCGCCACGCTGCACGACTCGACGGCGCAGATGATGTTCGGACAGTTGGTGATCGGCCTCGGCCTCGGTTCCGCGTCGGCGACGTTGCCGAACCTCATCATGCGCACCGTGCCGGCGCACACGCAGGGTATCGCGGGCGGAATGCTCAACCTGTCTGGCTCGCTGGGGAGCGCGATCGGCAGCCAGGTGATGATCGCGATCGTCGCGATCCCCGGTGTCGTGCTGGTGGGCCGCGCCGCGCAGTACTCGGAGAAGGGATTCGTCTACGCGTTCTTCACGCTCGCTGTCGCCGGACTGCTGGCCGCGGTGATGGGACTCCTGCTCACCCGCAACAGGATCGACCGCACCGCCGACGTGGCGGCGCCCACCTCGGAGATGGCCGCCTGACCTTCCCTCCGCGCAGAAGGCACGAGGCCCGCAGCAGTGCGGGCCTCGTGCCGGTGTCTGCAGTCAGGCACGTACACCCGCGGCAAGCAGCGAGCGCGCCTCCTCGCGGCCGTCGAGCAGTCGATTGATCCGTCGGGTCACCTTCCACTCACCGTCGATCTTGGCAAGTTCCCACCGGTTTGCCGTGATCCGGTGCACCCGGAACCCGTTGTCGTCGGAGATGATCAACTGCGACTTGCACGTGGCCACGGCGGTGTCGCCGTCGACGCGCACGTGCCCGGGCTCGAGCATGTGCGCGCAACCGCCGCCGATCCAGCCCTGATGTGCCTGCGACTGCACCATCGCCGTGATGGCCGCATGTCCGCGCATCACTCCGGTGTCGACGTCGTACACGCCGTCCTCGGTCCACAGCCGCGCGACGGCGTCGGCGGAACCGCTGTCGATGGCGGGGCCGTAGGCGGTCATCAGTTCGAGGATGGCGATCTTGTCTTCGAGCGCGGTGACCCGTTCGGCGAGTGCGCGGACGAGTTCATCGGTGCCGGTCATGGGCGGATCCTGTCTTCGGTGGGGGTGCGGAAGAAAAGGCCGAGTTGGTCGCCGAGTTGCCGGAGGGCGTCCAGTTGCTCGCAGTAGTGGTCGGCGCTCGTGGACGCGAGGGTGGCACTGACGACGGTGGTCCCGGCGTCGCGTCGTCGTTCGAGTGCACGGGCGACGGCGTCGCGGGACCCGATCGGGTCGAGCGGCGCGCCGGCGCTGAGGACCACCTCGAATTTTTCGGGGAGATCGACCTTGCCGAGCAGGGCGCACAACTCTTCGAGCGACAGGCCGAACGGCACCCACCCGTCGCCGAGCGTCGCCGCGCGGCGCAGGGATCGCAGTGTCCGTCCCCCGATCCACAGCGGGACCCGCGGCTGGACGGCGTGCGGTTCCACGACGACGCCGTCGAAGTCGAAGAACCTGCCGTGGTACTCGGGCCGCGGGTGCGACAGCGACGCCCGCAGCGCCGCGAGGGCGTCGTCGGCGCGGGCGCCCCGGTCGTCGAAGTGGGCGCCGAGCAGGTCGAATTCCTCCCGCAGGCTGCCCACGCCAAGGCCCAGCACGAGGCGTCCGCCGCTGACGACGTCGAGCGTGCCGTACCGCTTGGCGATCTCGAGTGGGTGGTGGTACCCGAGTACCAGAACCTGTGTGGCCAGGCGGATGCCACCGGTGTGGGCGGCGAGGAACCCGAGGGTCGCGAGCGGGTCCCAGTAGGTGCCGCCGCGTTCCACGGCGACGTCGGTGGGCACGGCGACGTGCTCGCTGCAGGTGAGGTGGTGGTAGCCGAGGCGGTCGGCGGTCCGGGCGATCGCGGTCAACTCCGCGATCCCGGCGCAGGCTTCCCAGTCCGCGCGGACGGAGGGGTGCGCGATGACGATGGGCGGCGCGATTCCTATGTGCATCTGTGGGTGACTCCGCTGTCGGGGATCGGTGTGTGGTCACCGTTGTACTCGAGGTGCCCGAGGGCCGTGCGGGCATTCCCGGTCACCGGACGCGATGGTTGCCCAATTTCTTCCCAGCGACGCGCACGGCTGTTAGTATTTTAAGAATTCATTTCAATTTTCGTCGGACGTATGCGTGTGACCAGGATATTTGGAGGCGTCGATGACTGTCGTCGATTCGGATGATGCACTGTCGGTACCCGCTGCGAAGAAGGATCTGCCCCCGTCGATGGTCGAGCGGATGACGCTGATCCTCGACGCGTTCGACGGCCGCACGTCGCGTCTGACCCTCGAAGAGGTGGCCTGCCGCACCCGGCTGCCGCGGTCCACGGTGCACCGCATCCTGGACCAGCTCGTCCGCCTCGACTGGGTCGATCACGCGAGCTTCGGCTACTGCCTCGGACGGCGTGCGATGGGCCTCGGCGGCGGCGACAACGGGCACAGCCAGGTGCGGGCGGCCGCGGCGCCGCTGCTGCACGAACTCCACATGCAGACCGGGATGGTGGTGCACCTCGCCGTGCTGGACGGCGCGGACAGCGTGTACCTCGACAAGGTGGGCGGGCGGATGGCCGCCACCCTGCCGTCCCGGGTGGGCGGGCGTGTTCCCGCCTACACGACCGCGGGCGGCAAGGCGATGCTCGCGTGGGTCGACCCCGAGCAGGTCGACGGCCTGTACGGGCCGCGGCTGGGCCGCCGCACGGACCGCACGATCACCGAATTGTCCACGCTGCACCAGGAACTCAACCGGATCCGGCAGCGCCGCGGTCTCGCATTCGAGCGTGGTGAGGCGGTCCGCGGAATCGGCTGCGTCGGTGTCGCCGTCCGCAGCGCGGACGGACCGGTGGCCGGTATCTCGTTGTGCGGGGACGCGCGCACCGTCCAACTCGAACGCGTCGCCCCGCTCGTCGTCGACGCCGCCCGGGAAGTCACCCGGACGTTGCACCCCGAACTGGGCGCACCCCGTCGCGGGCGCCGGACTCCGGAGATTCCGGATAACTCATGGTCGACCGAGACCCTCGATCAGCTTCTCGCGGTGCAGTCCGGCCAGTGGCTGTAGCCCCCGTGCGGGTGTGACGAGTCTCCGGACTCGCTACGCGCGCACGGGCCGCGAAGCGGCGTCGACGCCGAAACCGCCCCGGAAGAACACCATCGGACGCTCCTCGCAGACCGATTCGAGTTCGCGGACGCGTCCGATCACGACGTCGTGATCACCGGCGATGTGCACCGACTGCACGTCCGCGTGCACGCGCAGCAGGACCCCCGGCAGCGCCGGCGTCGACCACCGCGACCGCTCCCACTCGAGCCCGTCGAACTTGGAACCCCGACTCGAACCGAATCGGAAGCACAGGTCCGTCTGGTCCTCGTGCAGCACGTTGATCGTGAACCGGCCCGACCGCCGGATGCGCGGCCATGCCCGCCCCCGGTGGTCGGCGCAGAACAGGATCAGCGGCGGCTCCAGCGACACCGACGCGAACGACTGGCACGTGAACCCCACCGGACCCTCCGTGTCGAGTCCGGTCACCACCGTGACGCCACTGGCGAATTGGCCGAGGGCGCGGCGCATCTCGTCCGGTGAGGGTGCGTCCGCGCGTGTGCCAGGCTTCGTGTCGGCCGGTTCGGGTGCCATCAGATCGCCTCCGAGTGCTGTTCCGTCGCCGACCCGTTCGACGATCGTCCCCGAGGCTAGGGACGGCGCCGAAGTGTCACGAGATGCCGTCTCGGTCAGTGGAAATCCCCGTCGGGTGTCTTCCGCGGCCGGGCGGTGTCTCGCTGACCGGGATCGCTTCTGTCCGAGCGGGGGGCGCGCTGGCAACGTGATCGACCATGACGACTGACTCGAGTTACGAGGGCACCCTGAAGGAGCTGAAGACCGACCTCGGCGTGCTTCGCTACCACGAGGCCGGCGACGGTCCGCCTCTGCTCCTGCTGCACGGCTCCGGCCCCGGCGTGACGGGGTGGCGCAACTTCCGCGGCAACCTCGGCGTCTTCGCCGAGCACTTCCGCACCTTCATCCTGGAGTTCCCGGGGTTCGGGGTCAGCGACGACTTCGGCGGTCATCCGATGCTCACTGCCGGTGACGCGGTGCTCCGCTTTCTCGACGGGCTCGGACTCGACGAGGTCGCGATTCTCGGAAACTCGATGGGCGGCATCGTCGCCACCCAGTTCGCGATCGCGCATCCCGACCGGGTCGCCAAACTGATCACCATCGGCGGCATCGGCAGGAACCTGTTCAGCCCCGGCCCCGGTGAGGGCATCAACCTGCTGATGGAGTTCACGGACGACCCCACCCGGGAACGCCTGATCGCGTGGCTGCACTCGATGGTGTTCGATCCCGCCATGGTGACCGAGGAACTGATCGAGGAACGCTGGACGCAGGCCACGGATCCGGAGACGCTCGCCAGCGCCCGCAAGATGTACAGCAAGGCGGCGTTCGCGGCGGGCGCCCGGGCCGCACTCGAGTCCGACGCGACCCCGTACTGGGCTCAGCTGCACAAGGTGACGGCCCCGACACTGCTCACGTGGGGTCGCGACGACCGGGTCAGCCCACTGGACATGGCGATCATCCCGATGCGGTCGATTCCCGAGGCGGAGCTGCACGTGTTCCCGAACTGCGGGCACTGGGCGATGATCGAGCAGAAGACGGCCTTCGAGAGTGCCGTCCTCGCCTTCCTCCTCCGCAAGGACGGCAGCGGACGATGAGCGAAAGCTTCGACAGCACCGTCGATTTCCTCGTCGTCGGTAGCGGCGGCGGCGGAATGGCCGCCGCGATCACGGCGGCCCACCGCGGACTCGACACCCTCGTCATCGACAAGGGCGCGACGTTCGGCGGATCCACCGCCATCTCCGGGGGCGGCATCTGGATACCCAACGCCCCCACGCTGCGTCGGAAGGGTGTGATCGACACGAGGGAGTCGATCCGCCGCTACCTCGACATCATCACCGAGGGCACGGTTCCCGCCGACCGCCTCGACGCGTTCGTCGACAAGGGCCCCGAATTGATGGACCTGCTCGACCGCAGTCCGCACATGAAGCTCTACTGGGTGAAGGGCTATTCCGATTACCACCCGGAGTACGAGGGCGGCCGTCCGCTCGGGCGCACCATCGAATGCACGCCGTTCGACACCCGGGCGCTGAAGGAGAACGAGAAGTTCCAGCGTCCCAACAGCATGAAAGGCCCGCTGGGCCTGTGGGTCACGTCCAAGGACTACCACGACCTCGCCATGGTCAAGCGCACGTGGAAGGGCCGCAAGGCGTCACTGGTGGCGGCGTGGCGGGTGGCGTCCAACGTGATCCGCCGGCGCCACATGGCCACCGGCGGACGCGCGCTGGTGGCACGGATGCGGATGGTCCTCGAGGACGCCGGAGTGCCGCTGTGGTTGAAGACGTCCATGACCGAACTGATCGTCGACGACGCCGGAGTGGTCATCGGTGTGCTCGCCGATCGCGACGGACGGACGGTCCGGATCGGGGCCCGCCGCGGTGTGCTGCTCGCGACCGGCGGATTCGATCACAACCAGGACATGCGCGCGAAGTACCTGCCGCGGCACGGCGCCCCGGACCTCAGCGCGGGCGCCCGCGAGAACACCGGCGACGGCATCGTCGCGGGTCAGCGACTCGGTGCCGCCGTCGACCTCATGGACGACGCCTGGTGGATGCCGTCGGTGCTGCACCCGATGGGCGCCGTGATCCCGCTCGTGTCGGAGCGGTGCATTCCGCCGTCGGTGATCGTGAACGGTCGCGGCGAACGCTTCACCAACGAGTCGTCGCCGTATGTGAACTTCGTGCACGATCAACTCGACGGCGGGCACGTCCCGGCGTGGTTCGTGATGGACGGCAAGGCGAAGTCGCGGTACCCCTTCGCGCAGGTGCTCCCGGGAGTGCCGTTCCCGCAGGGGTTCTACGACTCCGGCGTCGTGCACAAGGCCGACACGCTGCGCGACCTCGCCGAGCAGATCGGTGTCAGGGCCGACACCCTCGTCGCGACCGTCGACCGGTTCAACGGCTTCGCCCGCTCCGGCAAGGACGAGGACTTCGGCCGCGGCGACAGCGCGTACGACCGGTACTACGGCGACCCGACGATGAAGAACCCGTGCCTCGACGAGATCACGCAGGGACCGTTCTACGCGATCCGCTGCGAAGCCGGCGACCTCGGCACGAAGGGCGGCCTCGTCACCGACGCCGACGCGCGGGTGCTCCGCGAGGACGGATCCGTAATCGACGGTCTGTACGCCACCGGCAACACGTCGGCGTCGGTGATGGGCAATGAATACGCCGGGGCCGGCGCGACCATCGGCCCCGCGATGGTGTTCGGCTACATCGCCGCGCAGCACGCCGCCCAGGTGAGTGGTAACGAGTCCCCGAACACACGACAGCACTCACGTGCGGGTGAGGTGGCGTGATGCTGAGCGACGCGCAGCGGCAGTCGGCCGCCCGCCTCCTGCGGAACGCCGAACAGGACCGCGCCCCCATCGACCCGCTGACCACAGTCTTTCCGGACATCGACGTCGTCGACGCGTACGAGATCGCGCTGCTCAACATCCGGGCGCGGCTGGCGGCGGGGGAAACGGTGTACGGCCACAAGGTCGGACTGTCCTCCGAGGTCATGCAGAAGATGATGGGTGTCGACGAGCCCGACTACGGACATCTGCTCTCGAGCATGGTGCACGCCGAGGGAACGCCGATCGACACCGCGCAGTTCTGCTACCCGCGGATCGAGGTGGAGATCGGGTACGTCCTCGGCGAGACCCTGCCGGGGGAGGGGTGCACCGATGCGGACGTGCTCGCGGCCACCGAATACATCGTTCCCAGCATCGAACTGATCGACTCCCGCATCACGGACTGGAAGATCGGGCTCGCCGACACGATCGCCGACAACGCGTCCTCGGCCGGGGTGATCCTCGGCGCCGGACGTGTGGAGCCGTCGAACGTCGACATCGGCGGGATCTCCGCGATGCTCTTCCGGGGCGACGAGCAGATCGCGCGGGGCGAGGCGTCGGCGGTGCTCGGCAATCCCACGAAGGCCGTCGCCTGGCTGGCCCGGAAGGTCGCGAGCTTCGGTGTGCGGCTCGAGGCCGGGCACGTGATCCTGCCCGGTTCGTGCACCCGCGCGATCGACGCCCGGCCCGGCGACGTGTTCCGCGCCGACTTCAGTGACATCGGTTCCGTATCAGTAGAATTCAAGTAAAGGCGACAACTGTGACCAAGGCTCTCGCCGCGATCGTCGGATCCGGCAACATCGGCACCGACCTGATGTACAAGCTGCTCCGCTCGGAGATCATCGAACCGCGCTGGATGATCGGCGTCGACCCCGAGAGCGAGGGACTGAAGCGCGCCGCGGACCGGGGCGTGATCGCCAGCGCCGAGGGTGTCGACTGGTTGCTCGCCCAGAACGAGCGTCCCGACATCGTGTTCGAGGCCACGTCCGCGTACGTGCACCGGGCGAACGCCCCCCGCTACGAGGAACTCGGCATCCAGGCCGTCGACCTCACCCCCGCCGCGCTCGGACCCGCCGTCGTGCCTGCCGTGAACATGGGCGAGCACCGGACTGCGCCGAACGTCAACCTCATCACCTGCGGTGGCCAGGCGACCATTCCCATGGTTCATGCCGTCTCCCGGATCGCCGACGTGGCGTACGCCGAGATCGTCGCGAGCGTGGCGTCGCCGTCCGCGGGCCCGGGCACCCGCGCGAACATCGACGAGTTCACGATCACCACGAGCCGCGGCATCGAGACGATCGGCGGCGCGAAGAAGGGCAAGGCGATCATCATCCTGAACCCGGCCGAACCGCCGATGTTCATGAAGGACACCGTGTTCTGCTCCATTCCCGCCGACGCCGACCGGGACGCGATCACCGCGTCCATCCGCGACGTCGCGGCGTCCGTGCAGGCCTACGTCCCCGGCTACCGGCTGCGCGCCGAACCCCAATTCGACGACCCGACACCGATCAGCGGCGGGCTCGCCCGGGTCGGCATCTTCCTCGAGGTCGAGGGCGCGGGCGACTTCCTGCCGCCCTACTCCGGCAACCTCGACATCATGACCGCCGCCGCCACCAAGGTCGGCGAGAGCTTCGCGACGCAGATCCTCGGCGCCAGCGTCTGAGCGCGTCCGCCCACTCACTCTTCGAAGGAATACCGATGCCCTACAGTGCTGATCTCGACATCCGGGTGACGGACTCGTCGCTGCGCGACGGCTCCCACGCCAAGCGCCACCAGTTCACCGTCGAACACGTCCGCTCCATCGTCGGGGCGCTCGACGCCGCCGGGGTCCCGGTCATCGAGGTCACGCACGGCGACGGACTCGGCGGCTCCTCGTTCAACTACGGCTTCAGCCACACCCCGGAGCAGGAGCTGATCAAGGCCGCGGTGCAGACGGCGGAGCAGGCGAAGATCGCGTTCCTCATGCTCCCCGGTCTGGGCGTCCAGTCCGACATCCGCGAGGCCGCCGACAACGGCGCGAGTATCTGCCGCATCGCCACACACTGCACCGAGGCCGACATCTCCGTCCAGCATTTCGGTCTCGCCCGCGACCTCGGGCTGGAGACGGTCGGGTTCCTGATGATGTCGCACAGTCAGCGGCCGGAGGTCCTCGCGAGGCAGGCCCGGATCATGGCCGACGCCGGCTGCCAGTGCGTCTACGTCGTCGACTCGGCCGGGGCCCTGATCCTGACCGGCGTCAGCGACCGGGTGTCCGCACTGGTGACCGAACTCGGCGACGACGCCCAGGTCGGCTTCCACGGGCACGAGAACCTCGGCCTCGGTGTCGCCAACTCGGTGCTCGCCGTCGAGGCCGGCGCCCTGCAGATCGACGGATCCACCCGGCGTTTCGGCGCCGGAGCGGGGAACACCCCGGTCGAGGCGTTCGCCGCCGTCGCCGAGAAACTCGGAATCCGCACGGGCATAGACACTCTGAAGATCATCGACGCGGCCGAGGACGTCGTCCGGCCGATCATGGACGACGACTGCCTGCTCGATCGGCTGTCGCTGACCATGGGCTACGCGGGTGTGTACTCGAGCTTCCTCAAGCACGCGGATTCCCACGCCCGCCGGTACGGGGTCTCGGGCGCGGAGATCCTCATCGAGGCCGGCCGGCGCAAGCTGGTCGGTGGTCAGGAGGACCAGCTGATCGAGATCGCGCTCGGCCTCGCGGACCGGAAGTCCGCGGAAGCCGCCGTCGCCGAGAAGAAGTCCGCCTAGGCGTTTCGCCGGGTACCGACACCAGAAAGCCGAGATCATCATGGGCCAGGTTCTTGCCAGGATCGAACAGTACGCGGACGAGATCCGCGCGGAAGGCGCCGAGGGCGACAGGCTGATGCGCCTGTCCGACACGTCCGCGAAACGGTTGCGCGACTCCGGCGTGATGCGGATGCTGCAGCCCAAGGAGTACGGGGGCTACGAATCGCATCCGCGCGAGTTCGCCGAGACCGCGATGGGCATCGGCGCCATCGACGGGGCCGCGGGCTGGGTCAGCGGGATCGTCGGCGTCCACCCCTGGGAACTGGCGTTCTTCGACCGCACCGCGCAGGACGAGGTGTGGGGCGAGGATTCCGACATGTGGATGGCCTCGCCGTACGCCCCGATGGGCGTGGCCGTGCCGACCGACGGCGGCTACGTCCTCAACGGACGGTGGTCCTTCTCCTCGGGTACCGACCACTGCGGGTGGATCATGATCGGCGCCGCGGTCGGTGACCGGGACGGCAACCGAGTGATGCCCCCGAAGATCCTGCACGTGCTGCTCCCGCGCTCGGATTACGACATCGACCAGGACAGCTGGAACGTCGTCGGATTGCGCGGCACCGGCTCCAAGGACCTGATCGTCAAGGATGCATTCATCCCGCAGCACCGGACGCTGCAGGCCGACAAGGTGTTCGACGGATCCGCGCCGAAGGCGTTCGGCCGAACCCAGACGCTCTACAACTTCCCGTTCTCCTGCATCTTCCCGCTCGGCATCACGTCCTCGCTCATCGGCATCGCCGAGGGCGCGCTGGCCTGCCACCTGAACGCGCAGCGCGAACGCATCACCGTCTCCGGCACCGCAATCAAGGAAGACCCGTACGTGCTGTTCGCGATCGGCGAGGCGGCCGCGGAGATCGCGGCATCGCGCGCGGCGATCCTCGAGACGGTCGACCGGTTCTGGGACATGACCGAGAAGGGCCAGGAGGTGTCGTTCGAACTGCGGTCCATCGGCCGGCGCACCCAGACCGCCGCCGCCTGGCGGGCAGTGCGCGCCGTGGACGAGATCTTCGCGCGCTCCGGTGGCGGTGCGCTGCAACTGAAGACACCCATGCAACGCTTCTGGCGCGACGCCCACGCGGGCCTCTCCCACGCCATCCACGTGCCCGGATCGATCTTCCACTCCTCGGCTCTGACCCAGCTCGGCGGAGAACCCCAGGGCATCCACCGCTCCATGATCTAGGCGCTTCGCGCCCGTGCGCCTTTTTGGTAGTTCCAGCAACCAGAAAGGCGCACGGGTGGCGGAGCCGCCTCCAGGAAAGGACTTCCACATGACCGACATCCGAGGGCTCGGCTACCTGCGGATCCAGACGAAGGACGTGCCACGCTGGCGTGAGCTGGTCGTGGACGGGCTGGGCATGGCCGAGGGTTCCGGCCCCGAGCCCGACGGCCTCTATCTGCGCGTCGACGAGCGACGGTCCCGGCTGATCGTCCTGCCCGGCGACACGGACCGGGCGCTCGCCGTGGGGTGGGAGGTGCGTGACCAGTTCGCTCTGCAGCGGGTGCGCGAGGCCGTCGAGAAGGCCGGTGTCGAGGTGACCGTGCTCTCGGAGGAGGAGTCCCGATACCGCGACGCCGAGCAGGTGATCGCGTTCGACGATCCGTCCGGCACCGGGGTGGAGGTGTTCTTCGGGCCGGTGCTCGACCACAGCCCGGTAGTCACTCCGCACGGCGGCCGTTTCGTCACGGGCGCGCAGGGACTGGGGCACGTGGTCCTCCCGACGCCCGCGTTCGAGGAGACTTACACGTTCTACACCGAGGTGCTGGGTTTCCTGCCCCGGGGCGCGATCCGGCTCGGACCGGCCGACGCCCCGGGACCGGCCCGCCGGGTGCGGTTCATGGGTGTCAACCAGCGCCATCACAGTCTCGCGTTGTGCCCGGCGCCGCACAGCGGCGAACCCGGGATGGTGCATCTGATGACGGAGGTCGACACCCTCGACGCCGTCGGCCAGGCACTCGACCGGCTCGGCAAGCTCGGATTCTCCATCTCGTCGACCCTCGGCCGTCACACCAACGACCGCATGGTGTCGTTCTACGTACGCGCTCCCGGCGGCTGGGACCTCGAGTTCGGCACCGAGGGCACGCTCGTCGACGAGGCGCACTACACCGCCGAGGAGATCACCGCGGACAGCTACTGGGGTCACGACTGGTCGGGTTCCGAGCCGCTGGCGGCGTTCTCGTGACGGCGTCACGGGCCCGGATCGGCGTGATGGCCGCGCTCGTCCTCCTCGGCGGAAGTGCCTGTTCCACTGCATCATCCGAGACGGCGACGGACCCGGACGCGCTCCGGCCGGGTCAACTTCTCTCGTCCCGAGCCGTCGACGACGGTCCCGCGCTGCCGAGCGCCGGACGGAACGAGGTGATCACCTACGCATCCCAGGACGGCAACGGCGACCCGGTCGTGGTGTCGGGCACCGTGTCGATCCCCCGCACACCGGCACCCGAGGGCGGGTATCCGGTGATCAGCTGGGCGCACGGCACGACCGGCGTCGCGGACGCCTGCGCCCCGTCCGCGGATTTCGCGGGTGGCCCCGCCCACGGCTATCTCACCGGGGTGGACGCGTTCCTCGACGACTGGGTCGCGAAGGGGTACGCCGTGGTGAGCACGGACTACCAGGGTCTGGGCACGCCGGGTATCCATCCGTATGTCAACGGCGACACGGAGGCGAACGCTGTCGTGGACATCGTCCGCGCCGCCCGCGACATGGATCCGGCCGTCGGCGCGACGTGGTTCGTGATCGGTCACAGCCAGGGTGGTCAGGCGGCGCTGTTCACCGCGGCCCAGGGCGCGGAGCGCGCACCGGAGTTGAATCTCGGTGGCGCCGTGGCAATCGCTCCGGGAAGCGGACTCGACCAGACGCCGCAGTACTTCCGCTCGGGTGTTCCGGGCATCGAAGCGGCCGAGTCGTTCCTCCCGCTGATCCTCCTCGGAGCCCAGGCCGCGGATCCGGCCATCGACCCGTCGGCGTTGCTGACGGAGCAGGCCCAACCGCTGTTGACGACGGCGCGGACCGGGTGCATCGACGACATTCGCAAGGTGCCGCCCGTGCCCGCCGATCAGGTCTTCCGTCCCGACGCCGATCTGGGACCGCTGACCGACTACCTGGTGCGCCAGGAGCCGTCGAGGGTCCACGTGCAGGTCCCGACGCTGGTCGCGCAGAGTTCCGGCGATCGGGTGGTGAGCAAGCCGTCGACGGACTTGATGGTGAAGACGTTGCAGGACAACGGGAACGAATTGACGTACCGGACGTACGAGGGCGTCGATCACCGCGGGACGATCGGGGCGGCGCAGCAGGACGCGCAGGAGTTCGTCGCCGGGATCCTCGCTCGCTGAGCACAGGGTGTTGACTGGCCGCACATCGCGGAGGCGCTCGGCCTCGGTTCGGCGCAGGCCGCCCAGTAGCGCCTGAACCGGGTCGCCGCCCGGTTCGCCGGTTACCACCGGCGGCTCGAACTCCACGAGGACCTCATCGCCTCCCTCGGCCTGACCCGCCGACTCGGCCTAGTCTCGAACTCATGGGCCTGCGACGTCGAGACACCATCGGACAAGAGTTGCGCGAGCTTCGCTACGAGCCGACGGCGAAACGGATCCGCGCCGTGCTGAACGGGACCACGGTGGTCGACAGCGACCGGGCGATTCTGGTCTGGGAACCGAGGCGTGTCGTCCCCACGTACGCGGTGCCCGCGGAGGACGTCGCCGCGGAGTTGTCACCGCAGCCGCCCGGCGCGGCGCGGACGGACGAGACCGGCGACGCCGGGTTCGCCCTGCCGGACGTGACGACGATGCGGGTACTCGATCCGCGGGTGCCGTTCTCGGTGCGCAGCACGGAGGGCGAGTCCGTGGAGATCCGCACCGGCGGTGCACGGTCGGCGGCGGGTTTCCTGCCCGCCGACCCGGATCTGAGCGGCTACGTGGTGCTCGATTTCGACGGCTTCGACCGCTGGCTGGAGGAGGACGACGAGATCGTCGGGCATCCGCACGACCCGTTCCAGCGCATCGACGTCCGCCGCACGTCCCGGCACATTCGGGTGATGCTGGGCGACACGCTCCTCGCCGACACCAGACGGGCTCGAATGCTGTTCGAGACGATGCTGCCGGTCCGCTACTACCTGCCGCCCGAAGACGTCGTCGCGGAACTGCGACCGAGTACGACGACAACCTACTGTGCCTACAAGGGTGAGGCCGCCTACTCGTCCGTCGTCACCGCCGACGGCGTGCTCGACGACATCGCATGGCGTTACGACGAGCCGCTCGTCGACGCGTCGGAAGTGCGGGGGCTCGTAGCGTTCTTCGACGAGCGCATCGATCTGGTCGTCGACGGTGTGGCCCGGCCCCGGCCGGTGACTCCCTGGTCCTAGTGATCCTCGCCGGCACCGGCGTCCGCGCGGCCGAGTGCGACCTCGAGCGCCCGGGCCTCGTGAGCGTGCCCGAGCAACTCGTATCCGACGACGGTGACGACCGGTGCCAGCATCACCACGATTAGGCACCATGCCATCGACACGCCCTGCGCCGCCAGCACCAGGGCGAGCGCGATCGTCGCCGCGGTCAGGACGAGGAGCAGGATGTGGAACGGGTCGGGAACCCGCACCAGATAGGTGTAGAGCAGGTACACCCCCGCGAGGAAGATCGCGACGGGCACGGCAGCGGAGAGCACCGTTGCCGTCGCGCCGAGGTGGGACGCGTGTTCGATGTAGTACGCCGCCACATGCAGCCCGGCCCCCACCGCGGCCAGCGACGCGAAGAGCACGATGTGGCTGTATCCCCAGACGAACGACCGGTTGCGATACACCTCGAGTATCTCCGCCGACGGCAGCGTGTAGTAGACCCACCACAGTCCGAACGTGAGTCCGATGCCCGCGACCGCGACGAGTATCGCGTCCAGCGTCCAGCCCTGGTGATCGACCACGGCGGACAGCGAGGTCACGGTGCCGATCACACCCTCGCCGAGCGTGATGATCACGAGCAGTCCGTGACGCTCGACGATGTGGTGTGCGTGCCAGGGTGTTCCGCCCTTGTACCGTTCGGCGATGACGGGGCCGCTCATCTCGAACAGGATGAGTATCACGCCGAGGCCGAACGCGTACTCGACGGTGAGCGGCGCGATCACCAAGGCGACCCACCCGATCTGCGCGACAACGAGCGTCGTCACATAGGTCAGTGACGCGGAACGGTGGTCGGGGTCGTGCCGGGCGGCGCGCAACCACTGGAACACCATCGCGACGCGCATGACGATGTACCCGGACACCATCACGGAATTGTCGAGTTCGACTCCGCGGTCGATGGACGCGAACATCGGCGGCATGCCGAGCGCCAGGATGACGACGCCGATCATCTGGATCATGGTGGTGACCCGGTAGATCCAGTCGTCGGTGTCGTAGGCCGAGGCGAACCAGGAGAAGTTGATCCACGCCCAGATGATCGAGAACATCGCGAACGAGAATCCCGCCAGCCCGGCGGCGACGTGTCCTTCGGCGAGGAGGTGCGCGAACTGATTACCCGCAACGCCGAACGCGACGACGAACGTCAGATCGAACAGCAACTCCAACGGTGTTGCCGCACGGTGTTCCTCGTGTGGATCTCGTCCGACCATCTTCTGGACGCGGTGGGCGAGGCTCCCGTTGTCCGGTGCAGATCGTTCGGGCGCGTTCACGGCGGGGAAGTTACGGGGTCGCCTGGTCTGCCTGCACGACCAGGTCGGCGACGGCCGCGGGCTGGGACACCAGGACGGCGTGCGACGCGGGCACTTCGGTGATGTGCGCGCCCGCCCGGGTGGCCATGAACCGCTCCGAGGCCGCCGGGATCACGCGATCATTCTGGGCGACCATCGCCCAACTGGGGGTCGACGCCCACGACGGATCGCCCGACGGCTCGAGGTTCGCCACGAGCGCCGCCGATTTCTGGTGCGCGATCATGCCGGCGACGGTGGCGTCCGAAACGTCCTGGGCGAACACGTCGTGGAAGCGGCCCGGGTCGATGTAGCCGTCGAGGTTTCTGCCCGCGATTCCGGTGGGATCGTTCTCGACGACCTTCACCTGCAGCACCGGCGGAAGCAATTGGCTGCCGGGGAACCGGATCGGATCGAGGTTCAGCATGACCGGCTCGCCCCGCGCCGGGGCGAACGCCGCCACGTAGACGAGCGCCTCGACGTTCGGGGAATGCACGTTGGTGATGACGGCGCCGCCGTACGAGTGGCCGACGAGCACCACCGGCCCGGGGATGTCCGCGAGCACCTTCTCGATGGCGGCGGAGTCGTACGCCGGACCGCGCAACGGGTTGTCCGGGACCACGACTTCGTACCCTCGTCCGCGGAGGTCCGCCGCCACCGCATCCCAACTGGTCGTGTCGGCGAACGCACCGTGCACCAGCACCACCGTCGGCCGATCCTGGGCGAGAGCCGGTCCGGCCCCCACGGTCACGGTGCCTGCGACGGCGATCGCGCACGCGGCCAGGGTGGTTCGAAGTCGAAGAAGTCGCATCGCTCGTCTCCCGAGTCAGGACGGAACCCAGCGGTCAGGGGTGAAGGGGCCTGCGCGCCAGGAACAATCGTGCGTCGACGGGCAGTGTCATGGATCGAGAGGCACTGTCGTACGACGAGCGACGCCGTGGCCTGGCCCTTCGGGGCTGAGATTACTCGCCCGCAGCGCGGTCGGCACCATTTCGGCTAGCGTGATCGGAGGGAGACGTTCCACTCGTGTGCTCGCTCCGCCGTCGTCAGGAGGAATCCGTGGATCTCGCGCTGCACGGCACCGTCGCCGTGGTCACCGGAGCCAGCAAGGGTATCGGGCTCGCCATCACCCGCGCGCTCGCCGCGGAAGGCGCCTTCGTGGTGGCGGGCGCACGTTCGCCCAGCCCCGAACTGGACGAACTCGTCCGCGGCGGAACCGTGGAGGCGGTGAGCGTCGACCTGTCGACGCCCACCGGTCCGGGCGAACTCGTCGCCGCCGCCACCGCACGCGGCAGTCTCGGCGTCGTCGTCAACAACGTCGGAGCCGCCCACCCGAGACTCACCGGCTTCCTCGACGTGACCGACGAGGATTGGATCACGACGATGAATCTCAACCTGATGTCGGCGGTGCGGACGATCCGGGCCGCGCTGCCCCCGATGATCGCTGCGGGCCGGGGCAGCATCGTGACCACCAGTTCGGTCAACAGTTTCCTGCCCGATCCCACCGTCATCGACTACTGCGCGTCCAAGGCGGCGCTCACCAACTTCTCGAAGGCACTCTCGAAAGAGGTGGGACCGCTGGGCATTCGGGTCAACACCGTCAGTCCCGGACCGGTGTCGACCGCACTCTGGCTCGGGGACGACGGCGTGGCCGCGACGGTGGCGCGGGCCGCAGGCGGCGATCCGGCTGCCGTGGCGGAGGGTGTCGCGAAACAGGCCGTCACGGGCCGGTTCACCCGCCCCGACGAGGTGGCGGATCTCGTGACGTTCCTCGCGAGCGACCGGGCGGGCAATGTGACGGGGTCCGATTTCGTGATCGACGGGGGACTGGTCACCACTCTCTGACGCCCGCTAGTGGCTCGTGATTGAAGTGTCTTGACGGTTCGCTTTGGTTAGTACTTGGTCGGCGGTCTTGGTCCAGACGAACGGCGCACAGCGGGTGTTCCATCCGTTGATGAAGGCACGGATCTTGGTGGTCAGATCCCTAACGGAACCGAAGGTTCCGCGGTGAATGGCTTGACGTTCGATGATCCCGAACCACACCTCCACCAGGTTCATCCACGATGCCGAGGTGGGTGTGAAATGCACATGGATACGGGGATGTTCGGCCAACCACGTGCGGACTTCGGCCTTCTTGTGAGTGGCGTAGTTGTCCATGACCAGATGCAACTCCCGTTCCGGGTAGGCGCGGGCGAGGTGTTTGAGGAAGACGAGGAACTCCTGATGACGGTGCCGCGGTTTGCACAGGCCGGTGACCTTTCCGGTGGCGATGTCGAGGGCGGCGAACAAGGTCGAGGTGCCGTGCCGGACATAGTCGTGGGTGCGCTTCTCGACCGAGCCGACGCGCATCGGAAGCATCGGCGCGGTCCGGTCCAGGGCCTGGATCTGCGACTTTTCGTCCACACAGAGCACGATCGCGTTGTCCGGTGGGTCCAAGTACAGCCCGACGATGTCGGTGACCTTGGCGACCAACTCTGGGTCCGTCGAGAATTTGAACGTCTCACTGCGCCAAGGCTTGACGCCGTATTCGCGCCACGCCGACGCGACCGTGGTGTTACTGATTTTCAACCGGTCGGCGAGCAACCGGCTGCTCCAATGTGTCACGCCGAGATTCTTTGGCGGCGGAGCCAGCGTCGCCGTCACGATGGCGGCGTGGTCGATCTCTCGGGGACGCCCGGAACGCTGTTCGTCCTCGAGGCCCGCGATTCCGAATCGCTCGTAACGCGAGCGCCACAAGATCACCGTCGGTCGCGATACCCCCACTGTCCGCGCGATCCGTGCGTTCGACTCTCCGTCGGCGGCCAGCACCATCATCCGCGCCCGCTGCGCCAAATCCGCGCGCACTGACTTCGACCGTGCCAACGCGGTCAACTCGTCCCGATCTCCGTCACGCAACATCAAAGGAGCAGCTCGCATGCCTTATTGTCGCAAACAAGACCGTCAAATTACTTACCCCACGCCGCACTAGCGGCGGCCCAGAAGCTTCCGCATACCCTCGGCCGCCCCGCGCAGGAGAGCGTCGCGAGGGAAACCGCTGCGCTTCCGGGCCGCGTCGTAGTTGCCGCCCGCCACCCACACCGGGCCGTCGGCGAGGTGCGCGAGCCCCTCCCGGGCAACGTCTTCGGGCTCGGCGACATTCATCCCGGGAAGATCGAAGTTCAGGCCCGCCCGGACCATCGCCGGCGTGCGGGTGACGCCGAGGACCAGTTCGACCACGTGCACGCCGAACGGTGCGAGTTCGAGCCAGAGGCTCTCCGCGAAGATCCGGCCGAACGCCTTGGACGCGGCGTAGATGCTCTGGTCCTCCGAACCCAGATACCCGGCCAGCGAGCCGACCAGCACGATGCCGCCCCGGCCGCGGTCCTTCATCCTCGCGCCGAAGTGCTGCGAAACGTGCAGCTGAGCGGTGATGTTCAGGTCGATGACACGCTGGAAGCCGGCGAGGTCGCCGCTGACGAACTCGTGCCCGTAACTGTTGGCACCGGCGTTGAAGATCAGCAGGCCCACCTCGACGTCGTCGGTCGCGGCGCGGATCCGGTCGAGTGCGTCCGGGTCGAGGAGATCGAGGGCGAGGGTGCGGACCTCGATCCCGTGGGCGCGGACCTTCTCCGCGGTCTCCTCGAGCGGTCCGGGCTTGCGCGCGACGAGGACGAGATTGATCCCGGCCCTGCCCAGTTCCTCGGCGAAACTCGCGCCGACGCCCTCGGAGCCGCCGGCGATGACGGCCCACGGGCCGTAGTGATCGATGTCGATCATGGTGTGTCTTCCTTCGAAATCGTTCAGGGGACGACGACCGGAGTCGGCACCGGGTCGTGGTCGCGCACCGGGACGGCACCTGCTTCCGCGGCCCGGGTGATCGTCGCGGTCAGCGCCGCGCACCCCTTGCGGGGAGCGCCGGGGCGCCCCGGCCCGGCGCTGTCGATCTCGCGGCACCGGGCGCGGGCCGTGTCGTCCCACTGGACGGACGTGTGCTCCCAGCTGTTCTTCTGGACCAGGACCCGCGCGCCGCACTCAGTGCACTGCAGCGGCCGCATCGGCTTCGCGCACCTTTCGCGCGAGATTCTCGTCCACTTCCCTCTTCCACGACTCCACGGGCCGGGTGGTGTCGAGTTCGAACTCGAAACGCTCGGTCATCTGCGTCGTCACCGCGGCGACGTCGACGTAGAACTGCTCGTACCACCGCCGCAGCTGGTAGACGGGGCCGTCCTCCTCGCACAGCAGCGGATTCTCGATGCGGGTCTTGTTCTTCCAGATCTCGATGTCCTGTTCGAAACCCTTCGCGATGAACGTGCCGAAGCCCTTCGCCATCTCGGCGGCCGCGTCGCCGTCCAGTTTCGTCGACTTCTTGACGATGATGCCGTACTGCAGCACGAACTTGTCGGCGCTGACGGGGTAGTGGCAGTTGATCAGCACGGAGTCGACGTCGTGGGTCTCGTACTCGTACGTCAGGTCGTCGACCATGAACGACGGCCCGAAATAGGTGGCATCCGAGCGGCTTCCGACCATCCTGGGCTGACCCGACGCGTGCGGGCGCATGTCCTCGCGGGCCTGGCCGCGCATGAACTGGCTGGCCACGTGGCCCTCGAAGACGTTCTTGAAATAGGTGGGGAACGAGAAGTGCACGTAAAAGAAGTGCGCCATGTCGACGATGTTGTCGACCACCTCGCGGCAGTTGGTGTCGACCGTGGTCCGGTACCACACCCAGTCGGTCCACTCGTCGTCGAGTGCCCCGTCGATCCGGGGAATCGTGACGTCCGCGGGCGGCGGGTTGCCTTCCGGGTCGTTCCAGACGAACAGCATTCCGTCCTGGTCGAGCGCGTGCCACGAGCGGGTCCGGGCGAGCGGCGGAACCCGCCGCGCGTACGGAATCTTCTTGCAGCGGCCGTTGCTTCCCCAGCGCCAGTCGTGGAACGGGCACGCCACCTCGTCGCCCTTGACCGTGCCCTGGCTGAGGTCGCCGCCCATGTGCCGGCAGTATCCGTCGAGGACGGCGAGTTCGCCGGCGCTGTCGGCGAAGACGACGAGTTTGGTGCCGAACGCTTGGACGGAGTGTGGCTTGCCGTCCTTGAAGTCCTGGGACAATCCGAGGCAGTGCCATCCACGGGCGAATCGGGTGGGCGCTGCGCCGGTGTCGATTTCGCGTACCTCGACTGTGTCGGACTGCTGGGTGGTCACGATGCGTCCCGTCCTCTCCTTGGCTTGTGCGATGTCCTGCACGCTAAGTCAGCGGAGACGGCCCACATCCTGTGGTCCCACTGGACGGGACCGTGCGGTGGTGCGCGTTTCCCGTTGAGCGAGACGCATATCCATGCACGGGAGCGATGGCCCTACCCTCCGACAGATGACGAACGAGGTCCTCCGATCGGTCCGTGGTCTGCTGCCGACGATCGCGGAGTGCGCGGACAAGGTCGACGAGTCCCGGCGGGTGTCCGAACAGGTGATCCGCGAACTCGGCGACGCCGGAGTGTTCAAGATGCTGCAGCCCCGGCGGTACGGCGGCGCGGAGAGCAATCCGGTGCACTTCTACGAGGTGGTGCGCGCCGTGTCCGGTGTGTGCGGGTCCACGGGGTGGCTGGCGTCCGTGCTCGGCGTGCACCCGTGGCACCTGGCCCTGTTCGACGACCGCGCACAGCACGACGTGTGGGGCCACGACGATTCGGTTCTCGTGTCGTCCGCCTATGCGCCCGTCGGGCGGCTCGTCCCGGTGGACGGCGGGTATCTGCTGACCGGGGATTGGCACTTCTCCTCCGGCTGCGAACATGCGTCGTGGGCGCTGCTCGGCGCGATGCTGGTCGGGGCCGAGGGCCGCCCGGTCGATTTCCTGACCGCGCTGGTGCCGCGCTCGGACTACCGCATCCACGACGTGTGGGACGTGGTGGGGATGCGTGGCACCGCCAGCAACGAGATCAGTGCCGAGGGCGTGTTCGTTCCCGAACACCGGATCAAGAGGAATTACGAGACGGCGCAACTGCGCGGACCCGGGCAGAAGGTGAATCGGGGGCCGCTGTACCGGTTGCCGTTCGCCACCCTGTTCACCACCGCCGTCGCGGCGCCCGGGGTCGGTGTCGTCGCGGGATGCTACGAACGCTATCTGACGTTCATGCGGGAACGGGTGCGGCTCAGCCTCGGCGGCGGCAGATTCGTCGACGACCAGTTCGCCCAGGTCGCGGTGGCCCGGGCGTCGTCGGAGATCGATGCCGCGATATTGCAGATGGATCGCAACGTGCGGGAATTGTGGGAACTGGCGGAGGCCGGTGCAGAGCTCCCCATGGGTCTGCGCCTGCGGGTGCGCCGCGACCAGGTGCGGGCCACCGAGCGTGCCCTCGACGCGATCGACCTGCTGTTCAAGACGGCAGGTGGGAGTTCGCTGTCGCGCGGCAATGCGATCGAACGGTCGTGGCGGGATGCCCACGCGGGCAGCGTGCACGTGGCGAACGAGCCCGAACGCGCCCTCGCCCTGTTCGGCAGGGGCGCGTTCGGACTCCCGGTGGAGGACAACCTCGTGTAGTCAGCTCTGCATGTGCTGAACTGCCCGGTAGGAGAACACCATTGCGGTGCCGAGCGGCACACCCGGGCCCGGATAGAAGCGGCCACTGAGGGAGGCGCTCGTGTTGCCGGCCGCATACAGTCCGTCGATGGCCGTGCCGTCGGCGCGCAGGACCCGGGCGTCGGCGTCGGTCCGGACACCGCCCTTGGTGCCGAGGTCGCTGAGGACGATGCGGGCCGCGTGGAACGGGCCCTGCGACACCGCGCTCAGCGCCGGATTCGGCGGCGCGTCCGCGCCCGCGCCCGGAGGGCAGAAGAAGTTGTCGTACGGATCCTCGCCCCGGTGGAACGCCTCGTCGACGCCGTGCTTGGCGAAATCGTTGAACTGTTCGACGGTGCGGCGCAACGCGTCCGCGGGGACGTCGATCTTCTCCGCGAGTTCCTCGATCGTGTCCGCCGTGACCCAGGTGCCCGCCGCGAGATGCTGCTCGGCGGAAATGTTCGGAATGGAGATGGCCGGCAACACGGGCCCGCCCTCCTTCGAGTCGAACACGAGATACGAACTGCTGCTGCCGTGCTCGATCATCGCGCGCCCGAACTGGTCGTACGGCAACGACTCGTTGAGGTACCGCTCGCCGGCCGTGTCGACCAGAATTCCGCCTCGCACCCCCACCATGAAAGCGCCCGAGCCGTCCGGAAGTTCGACCCCGGGGCACCACCACGCCTCGTCGAGGAGCGCGGTGTCCGCGCCGACCTCCACCGCAGCCTGCAGGAGGTCGCCGGTGTTCGCGCCGCGCGGGCCCATGCTCCATTCCGCCTTGCCCGGTGTGCCGTTCTCGGTGCGCAGGGCCGCGCTGCCCTCGATGCCGCCCGCCGCGAGGAGGACGCCGCGCGTGGCCCGGATCCGGATCGTCTCACCGGCCGCATCTGTCGCCACGGCGCCGACGACCCGGCCGTTCTCGACGATCAGCGAACGGGCCGCGGTCTCGGTGCGCAGTTCCGCGTGCCCGGTGCCGTAGAGGGCCATGAGGAGACGGCCGATCAGGGCGCGGCCCCCGTTCAGCGTTCCCTCGGGGTGCGGCTCGCCGGCACGGTCGACGTCGGCTTCGGGCCGGATGACCTCGCGGAGTTCCCCGATCTCGTCGCCCGGCAGGTCGAGCGGATTGATAGCGCGACCGTAGTCCATGCGACCGGGCGCCTTGTAGTAATCGGGGAACGCTCGCCACTCGAATTCGATGTGGGGATCGGATTCGAGAAGTGCGACGACCTCGGGTGCGGTCGACACGTACGCCTCTTGACGGTCGATCTCCCCGTCGCCCACCACCGCACGCAGGTAGGTGCGGGCCTTGTCCGTGGAGTCACCGATCCCGGCGCGTTCCTGCACCGCGGTGCCCGGCAGCCACACCGCGGCGCCGGAATACGCGGACGTCCCGCCGAACAGTGGGGTCTTCTCGAGAACGAGGGTGCGCAAACCCTGCGAAGCGGCCGTGTAAGCGCCGGTCAGGGCGCCGCCGCCCGAACCGACCACCAGCACGTCGCACTCGGTTGTCCAGTCCTGCATCGTCGTTTCCTCCGTTGATGGTCTATGGAGACTGGAGGCCCAGTCGTGGGGTATCACGCAAACGCATCCGGGCGATGCGCGGCACGGGCGGTCCCACTCACCGGACGTAATTCGATGCTTTCCCGATCCAATGCGAGAATCGACACCGGATCCGGGGCTGTGCGCGGAGTGAAGGGGGACCGAGGGTGCCGAGAATCGCCGAAGCGCGGGATGCTGCCGAACCGAGTTCGGAAGAACAGCGGGCCCGCCACGTCCGCATGCTCGAGGCCGCCGTCGAACTGGCCACGGAGAAGGAACTCGCGCGGGTCCAGATGCACGAGGTGGCCAAACGCGCGGGTGTCGCCATCGGGACGCTCTACCGGTATTTCCCGTCCAAGACGCACCTGTTCGTCGCGGTGATGGTCGATCAGATCGATCGGATGGGTGTCGGGTTCAGGAAGACCGCGCCCCCGGGGGAGTCGCCGCAGGATGCGGTGTACAACGTGCTGGTCCGGGCCACCCGGGGTCTGCTGCGTCGCCCCGCCTTGTCCACGGCGATGATTCAGTCCACGAGCACCGCCAACGTCGCGTCCGTGCCGGACGCCGGGAAGGTCGACCGGGCGTTCCGGCAGATCATGCTGGACGCCGCGGGGATCGAACACCCGACCGAGGAAGATCTGACGGCACTGCGCCTGCTGGTGCAGCTGTGGTTCGGCGTGATCCAGTCGTGCCTCAACGGCCGCGTCTCGATTCCCGACGCCGAGTCCGACATTCGCAAGGCCTGTGACCTCCTTCTGGTCAACCTGTCGCACCGCTGACCGCTCGTCCGCCGGACGGAGTTATGTCGGCGCATACGAAGTGAAATTCACTCTCTCATCCTGACCTGCGACGAAGCTTTCCTTCGCAGGCTAAAAGGTATTGATGTCTTCTCAGAAATAGAATAAATTCCAATAATGAGGCGCGGACGAGTCCGTGAGCCAGAAGAACCCGAGGAGCAGAACATGGGTAACGCCGTCATCGTCGACGCGGCACGGACGCCGATCGGCCGCCGGCGCGGGGCACTGTCCGGGCTGCACCCGGCCGAACTGCTCGGCGCCGTCCAACGAGGTGTCCTCGAGCGGGCGGGCGTCGCCCCGGAGGACATCGGGCAGATCGTCGGCGGATGTGTCACCCAGGCCGGTGAGCAGTCCAACAACGTGACCCGGCAGGCGTGGCTGCACGCCGGATTGCCGTACACGACGGCGGCCACGTCGCTCGACTGCGCCTGCGGGTCGTCCCAGCAGGCCGTCCACGTCGTGGCGGGTCTCATCGCGTCCGGCCAGATCTCCGCCGGCATCGGGTGCGGTGTCGAGGCGATGAGCCGGGTATTCCTCGGCCAGGCCGCCACACCTGAGACGGGCAATCCGTACCCCGACGACTGGTCGATCGACATGGGCGACCAGTTCACGTCCGCGCAGCGGATCGCCGACCTGCGCGGGTTCGAGCGTGGTGACGTCGATGCTCTCGGCCTCGAGTCGCAACGACGCGCCGCCCAGGCCTGGGCGGAAGGGCGGTTCGACCGCGAGATCGTCCCCGTCACCGCGCCCGTCGTGGACAAGGCCGGCGCACCGACCGGTGACGTCGCGGTGGTCACCCGGGACGGGGGACTGCGGGAGACGACGGCGGAGGGCCTGTCGGCCCTGAAACCTGTGATCGACGACCACATCCACACCGCGGGCAACTCCTCCCAGATCAGCGACGGCGCCGCCGCCGTCCTGCTCATGGACGAAGACCGTGCCCGCGCGCTCGGATTGCGACCGCGCGCGAGGATCGTCGCGTCCGGCATGGTCGGCTCCGATCCCTACTACCACCTCGACGGGCCGATCGAGTCGACGCGGATGGTCCTCGCGCGCGCCGGAATGTCGCTGGGCGACATCGATCTCGTCGAGATCAACGAGGCGTTCGCGTCCGTCGTGTTGTCGTGGGCGCAGGTACACGGCGCCGACATGTCGAAGGTGAACGTCAACGGCGGTGCCATCGCACTCGGCCACCCGGTGGGCTCCACGGGGGCCCGGCTGATCACCACCGCACTGCACGAATTGGAGCGGTCCGACACCTCCACAGCGCTGATCACGATGTGCGCGGGCGGTGCGCTGTCCACCGCAACCGTCATCGAACGCATCTGAACCCCCCGACCAATCGACGAGCACCGACGAGGCCGACATGACAATGGGATTGACCGAAGAAGAGCGCGATCTGCGCGACTCGGTGCGAGGCTGGGCCGCACGCACCGTGACACCCGCCGTCCTCCGCGAGGCCGTCGAGGCAAAGACAGAGCAGCGACCACAGTTCTGGGCGTCGCTGGCAGACCTGGGCGTACTCGGGCTGCACCTGCCGGAGGAGGTCGGCGGCGCGGGATGCGGGCTCGTGGAACTGGCGGTGGCCACCGAGGAACTCGGCCGGGTACTGCTGCCCGGTCCCTACCTACCGACCGTGTTGCTCGGCGCCGTCCTGCACGACGCGGGTCACACCCCTGCGCTCTCCGGCCTGGCCGACGGTTCGACACTCGGGGCGGTCGCCCTGCAGCCGGGCACACTGCGCCTCGTCCGGGACGGCGGCGTGGTGTCGTTGGACGGTGAATCCGGGTACGTCGTCGGCGGGCAGGTCGGCGACCTGTTCCTGCTCGCGGCGCGGGACGGCGACGAGACCGTGTTCGTGGCGCTGGCCCGCGACCGGCTCGACATCACCGACCTGCCCAGCCACGACCTGGTGCGCCGCAACGCAACAGCGGCGGTGAATGCGGTCGAGCTCGCCGAATCCGAAGTCCTGCAGATCGATTCGCAGCGTGTTCTCGACCTGGCCGCCACCCTGTTCGCCGCCGAGGCGTCGGGGGTCGCCGACTGGGCCGTGACCACCGCCGCCGACTACGCCAAGGTGCGTCAGCAGTTCGGTCGCCCCATCGGCCAGTTCCAGGGTGTGAAACACACGGTGGCCCGGATGCTGTGCCGCGCCGAGCAGGCCAGGGTGTGCGCCTGGGACGCGGCCCGCGCGACGACGCCCGGCACGGGCGCAGCCGAGGCGTCGCTCGCGGCCGCGGTCGCGGGCGCCACCGCCCTCGACGCGGCGTTCACCGTCACCAGGGACTGCATCCAGGTACTCGGCGGCATCGGCTACACGTGGGAACACGACGCCCACCTGTACCTCCGCCGGGCGCAGTCGCTGCGGATCCTGCTCGGGTCCACCGCGTCGTGGCGGCGGCGCGTGGCGCGAGCGACCATCGGTGGCACCCGCCGGCTGCTCGGCGTCGACCTGCCCCCGGAAGCGGAAGGTATCCGCACCGACGTGCGCACGGACCTGGTGCCCGCCGCCGCCCTGAGCGAACGCGAGCGGGTGACGTATCTGGCCGGGAAGGGCTACACCGCACCGCACCTGCCCGCGCCATGGGGTAGGGGAGCGGGCGCCGTGGAACAACTCGTGATCGCGGAGGAACTACGCGCGGCCACGCTGAGACCCCACGACATGATCATCGGGAATTGGGTGGTACCCACCCTGATCGCGTACGGCAGCGAAGACCAGGTGCAGCGTTTCGTGCCCCCGTCGCTGCGCGGCGACATCGTGTGGTGCCAGCTGTTCTCCGAACCCGGGGCCGGATCGGACCTCGCGGGCCTGACCACCCGGGCCACGAAGGTGGACGGCGGCTGGGTGCTGCAGGGGCAGAAGGTGTGGACGTCGATGGCCCGGGACGCGGATTGGGGCATCTGCCTCGCCCGCACCGACGCGTCGGTGCCCAAACACAAGGGACTGTCGTATTTCCTGATCGACATGAAAGGTAGCAACGGCCTCGACATCCGGCCGCTGCGGGAGATCACCGGCGAGGCACTGTTCAACGAGGTGTTCTTCGACGACGTGTTCGTCCCTGACGACCTCCTGGTGGGCGAACCGGGTGACGGCTGGAAGCTGGCCCGCACCACCCTCGCCAACGAACGGGTGTCGCTGTCGCAAGACTCCTCGCTCGGTTCCGGCGGTGAGGCTCTGCTGACCCTGGCCGAGGAGCTGCCCGGCGGCATCGACGACGAGCAGCTGACCGTGCTCGGCAAGGTCCTCTGCGACGCACAGTCCGGTGGGCTGCTCGCACTCCGCACCACCCTGCGCTCGATCGCGGGCGGGCAACCGGGCGCCGAGTCGTCCATCGCGAAACTGCTCGGTGTCGAACACATCCAGCAGGTGTGGGAGGTGGCGATGGACTGGGCGGGACCGCGGGCCCTGCTCGGCGATCAGCCCCGCACGTCGGACACGCAGATGTTCCTGAACGCGCAGTGCATGTCGATCGCGGGCGGCACCACCAACGTCCAGCTCAACATCATCGGCGAACGCCTGCTGGGTCTGCCCCGCGACCCCGAGCCCGGAAAGTGAAGTGAGGACCGACATGGCGATCGACAGGGACGTGGCCCTGATCAGCGACCCGACGGTGCGGGAGGTGTCGTGGACCGAACGCGACGTGATCCTGTACCACCTCGGACTCGGCGCCGGCGAGAATGCGCTGGACCCCGCCGAACTGCGCTGGGTGTACGAGAAGAACTTGCAGGTTCTGCCCACCTTCGCGGTGGTGGCGGGGCAGGGAATCTCGGCAGGCGCGATACCCCCGGTCGGCATGACGCTGCCCGGCATCGACATCGACCTGCGCAAGATCCTGCACGGCGGGCAGTCGCTCACCGTGCATGCGCCGATTCCGGCGTCGGGCACGGCCCGGCTGTCCTCGCGGGTGGCCGACGTGTGGGACAAGGGCAGGGCCGCCGTCGTCGTGCTCGAACAGACGGCCACCGACTCGGACGGGAACCCGTTGTGGACCGCGGGGATGCAGATCTGGGCCCGCGATGAGGGCGGGTTCGGCGGCTCCCCGGGGCCCGAGTCGGTGGCCACGGTGCCGGACCGGGAACCGGACAAGGTGCTCGTGTCGCGCACGGGGCCGGCGCAGGCGCTGCTCTACCGGCTCAGCGGCGACCTCAACCCGCTGCACGCGGACCCCGATTTCGCGGCCGCGGCCGGGTTCGACCGGCCGATCCTGCACGGGCTCGCGTCGTACGGTGTGGTGTGCAAGTCCGTCGTCGACGGGGTGCTGGACGGCGATCCCACCCGCCTGCGCCACTACGCGGTGCGGTTCGCCGGATCGGTGTACCCGGGTGAGACGGTGGAGACCGCGATCTGGCGCGACGGCGACCGACTCATGTTGCGTGCCATCTGCCCCGACCGCGACGGCCAGTCGGTACTGACCCACGCGACGATGGAGGTGAGCGAGTGAGCGTCGGCACGCATCCCACCTGCGCGACCAGCCCGTCGGGGACGGTGCTGACGTCGCCGCCCGATGGTTCCGCCGTCGACCGGGCGACCGGGGCCGCCCGCCGCGTGGTCGATGCGCTGCTGCGGACCGACCGCGGCAACGCCAACCTCGACCGCGTCGCCGAAGAGCTGAACAGCATCGCCGGGCACCTCGAGGAGCACGCCCCCGCGGTCGCCGAACGGCTGATCGACATGTGGAACGGCGAGGGCGTCACCCGGCACGATCCCGTGACCGGACCCGAGAACGCGATCGCGCCGCCGCTGGTCCTCGAGGGACTGTCCGACGGATCGGTCCGGGGCACCGTCACGCTGACCATCCCGTACCAGGGCCCACCCGGACACGTGCACGGCGGTGTGTCCGCACTGCTGCTCGACCACGTCCTCGGCGTCGCCAACGCCTGGGCCGGAAAGGCGGGTATGACAGCGCAATTGAGCACCCGCTACCACCGTCCGACTCCGCTGTTCGAACCCCTCACCCTCAGCGGGAAGCTGATGTCGGTGGACGGCCGCAAGATCACCACCGCCGGCGAGATCCGCACCGCGGACGGGCAGGTGTGCGTCTCCGTCGAGGGACTGTTCGTCGACAAGACGGTGCCCCGCCCGCGTTGATCGGATACCTCTCGCTCGCCGAATGTCACCGTGGTGCAGTTCAACTGCACCACGGTGACATTCGGCGTCAGGGTCTGATGGTCAGACGGTGATGTCGCGGCGGATCATCTTGCCGGTCGCATTGCGGGGCAACAGGTCCGTGGTGATCCGCCACCGCGTCGGGACCTTGAAGTACGACAGTCGCTCGGACGCGTACGCACGCAGTTCCGCCTCCGTGGTCGCGGCACCCGGTCGCAGGACCACGACAGCCGACACCTCCTGCCCCAGATCCTGGTGCGGTGCCCCGATCACCGCGCATTCGAGCACGTCGGGGTGTTCGTCGAGGCACTGCTCGATCTCGGTGGGGTACACGTTCTCGCCGCCCCGCAGGATCAGATCCGAGCGCCGCCCGGTGAGCCGCAGGCGACCGTTCTCGACGAGTCCGTAGTCGCCGGTCCGGAGCCACCGGCCGGGGGCGATCGCGGCGGCGGTGGCGGCCTCGTCCTCCCAGTAGCCGAGCATCACGAACGGACTGCGGACACACACCTCACCCTCGACGCCGTCGGGCAGCCACTCCCCGTACGGGTCGCGGATCTCCATGCTCACCGTGATGATCGGCCGCCCCAGAGTGCCCGGGAACTGCTCGAGTTCGGGGGCGGTGGCGACGGCGATCGCGGTGCTGCACTCGGTGAGTCCGTAACTGTCCACGAGCGCGTTACGGGCGAACGGCACCTTCTCGCGCAGCCGTTCCTTGAACGCGACCGACGACGGTGCGGACGCCAGCGAGAACGACGTGAGCGACGACAGGTCGTACCGGTCGAGGTTGTCGTGTTCGACCAGGCGGGACGCCATGGTGGGCACCGCACCCCAGTTGGTGACGCGTTCCCGCTCGACGAGACGGAGCACGGCGTCGACGTCGAATCCGCCCTGGTGCATGACGACGGCGCCGCCGGTCGCCAGCCGCGGAATCACCAGATTGTGCAGGCTGGCAATGTGGAACAGGGGGGAGGTCAGGAGGTAGCGCTGCGGACTCGGCACCGCCGGATCGACGGGCCGTCCACTGAATTCGCCGACCACCGCGTCGCTGAACCGGTGGTAGTCGACGACGGCCAGGATGTTGCGCTGCGAGTGCAACGCGCCCTTGGGCCTGCCGCTCGTGCCGCTGGTGTAGAGGATGGCGGCCGGGTCGTCCTCGTCGACATCGGTGTGCGGCATCGGGGAACCGGCGTACCGCGCGAAGATCGCGGGCAGATCCTGTTCCATCGTGAGGACGGGGAGATCGGTGCCGACGGCGGCGAGCGTCTCGGCGCGTTTTGCGTCCGCGATCACCACGGTCGGACGGCTGTGGGCGAGCCCGTACTCGACCTCGCGCGGAACCCACCAGCCGTTCAATCCGACGCTGATGGCGCCGAGCACCTGCGTGGCCCAGAACGCGATCACCCACTCGGGGGTGTTCGCGGCCAGGATCGCGACGCGATCACCCTTGCCGACGCCGTGGTCCTCGCGCAGCGCCGTCGCCAAGGCCGCGACGGCGGCGGCGTGCTCGGTGTACGACAGCCGGCGGTCGGCGGTGACGAGGTAGTCGCGGTCGCCCCACCGGAGCGAGGTGGTGAGGAGTTCGCCGACCGAGCGTCCGCGGTGTTTCATCACCGGCATCCGGGTGCCGAGCACCGGCTCCTCGACGAGTTCGAACCGGCCACCGGGTCCGGTGAGACGGGACATCACCTGATCCAGGTGCAACTGTGGATCTGTGGGGGCTGTCATCGGGGCGACCTTTCGTCCTCGGGCACTCGTACCGACACAAGATGGCACGCCGTGACGGGCGCCCGGACGTGGTTACCACTCAGCGAGACTGCCGCGATCCGCGACGTCCCGGCGCCGTTACGTTCGACAGCGAATCGCAGCTGGAGGAACTCATATGACGATAGATCTCGACCCGCCCACAGTGAAGGTCGATCCGCTCGCCCCGGCCAGGCTCGGGCCGATCACTCTGCGCAATCGCGTGATCAAGGCCGCGACGTTCGAGGGCCTGACCCCGAAGGGTCTGGTCACCGACGAGCTCATCGACTTCCATCGGCAGCCCGCCGCCGGAGGCGTGGGCATGACGACCGTCGCGTACTGCGCGGTCGCTCCGGACGGACGGACGGCGCCCGGCCAGATCCAGTGGACCGACGAGACGATGCCGGGCCTGCGGAAGCTGACCGACGCCATCCACGCCGAGGGAGCGGCGGTGTCGGCGCAGATCGGCCACGCGGGACCGGTCGCGGCCTCGAAGTACATCGGGTACCCGGCGCTGGGGCCGTCCCGGGCGTTCCGGATGACCACGCAGAACTTTTCCACGCCGGCCACCGCGGCGGATATCACGAGGATCGTCGAGGCGCACGCGAACGCGGCTCGCCGCGCGGTGGAGGCGGGGTTCGATGCCGTGGAGATCCATTTCGGCCACAATTACCTGATCAGCTCGTTTCTCAGCCCGAAGGTCAACAAGCGCACGGACGAGTACGGCGGATCCCTGGCGAACCGGGCCCGGTTCGCGCTCGAGACCGCCCGCGCCGTCCGCGATGCGGTGGGCGACCGGATCGCGATCCTCGCGAAGCTGAGCATGGACGACGGTGTGCCCGGCGGGTTCTGGGTGGACGAGGCGATTCAGGTGGCGCGGTGGCTCGAACGGGACGGCTCGCTGGACGCGCTCGAGCTCACCGCGGGCAGTTCGCTCCTGAATCCGATGTATCTGTTCAAGGGCGACGCGCCGCTCCGTGAGTTCGCCGCCGTGATGCCGCAGCCGACGAAACTGGGAATCCGGCTGGTGGGTAAGCACTTCCTGAAGGAATACCCCTACCGCGACGCCTACCTTCTCGAGAACGCCCGCCAGATCCGGGCCGCCGTGACGATGCCGCTGGTCCTGCTCGGCGGTATCACCGGCAGGGCGACCATGGACCTGGCGATGGCGGAAGGCTTCCAGTTCGTGGCCGTCGCGCGGGCACTGCTGCGGGAACCCGACCTCGTCAACCGGATCGCGGACGAGACGCACAACCCCGGTCTGTGCATTCACTGCAACAAGTGCATGACGGCGATCTACGGTGGCACCCACTGCGTGCTCCGCGTGCCGTGAGCGCGGGCACCGTGTCGACAGGAGAGATGGCGTTGGAACGCACCACGATCGCCCGGATGCTGCTCGACCGGCTGGGCGACGACCGGATGGGAGTCCGTACCCGCGAACAGGATTGGACGTGGGACGAGGTGGTGCGCGCGAGTGCGGCCCGCGGGGCCGTCGCGTCCACGCTGCGGCGCGACGGTCCGTTCCACATCGGTGTGTTGCTCGAGAACACCCCCGAGTTCCTGTTCTGGCTCGGCGGCGCGGCACTCGCCGGAGCCACCGTCGTCGGCATCAACCCGACCCGCCGCGGGGCGGAACTCGAGGCCGAGATCCGGTACGTCGACTGCCAGCTGATCGTGACGGACAGTGCGGGGAAGGCGCAGCTCGCCGGTCTCGACCTCGGGCTGTCCGACGACCGGTTCCTGCTCGTCGACGATCCGGCGTACACCGAACTCGTCGCGGCCCACGCGGTCGCGGATCCGGTCGAGAATCCCGCGATCGACGCGTCGACGCTGTTCCTGCTGCTGTTCACGTCCGGCACCACCGGCACGTCGAAGGCGGTGCGGTGCAGCCAGGGCCGGCTCGCCCGGCTGGCCTACGCGAACACCGCCAAATACGGGCACGTGCGCGAGGACGTCGACTACTGCTGCATGCCGCTGTTCCACGGCAACGCGCTGATGGCCCTGTGGGCGCCCGCCCTCGCCAACGGCGCCACCGTCTGCCTGCCCCGCAAGTTCACCGCGTCGGGATTCCTGCCCGACGTCCGGTTCTTCGGCGCCACGTTCTTCACGTACGTCGGCAAGGCGCTGGCGTATCTGATGGCCACACCCGAGCAGCCCGACGACCGGGACAACACGCTCGTCCGCGGTTTCGGGACCGAGGCGTCCCCGGAGGACAAGACCGAATTCGTCCGGCGGTTCGGTGCCGAACTGTACGAGGGGTACGGCTCGAGCGAGGGCGCCGGTTCGGTGACGCTCGACCCGAACGCCCCCGAGGGGGCGCTCGGCAGGCCCGCGAGCGAGAACATCGTCATCGTGGACCCGGACACCCGGGAAGAGCAGGCCCGGGCGCGGCTCGACGAGCACGGGCGCGTACTCAACCCGGACGAGGCGATCGGCGAGATGGTCGACAAGGCCGGCGCGGCGCGGTTCGAGGGCTACTACAAGAACGAGGACGCGGTCGCGGACCGCATCCGGCACGGCTGGTACTGGACCGGCGACCTCGGGTACGTCGACGAGGCCGGCTTCCTCTACTTCGCCGGCCGCAAGGGCGACTGGATCCGCGTGGACGGGGAGAACACGTCGGCGTTGATGGTGGAGCGGATTCTGCGTCGCCATCCGAAGGTGATCGCCACCGGCGTGTACGGCGTCCCCGACCCGCGGTCGGGCGATCAGGTGATGGCGGCCGTGGAGGTGTCGGACCTGACCGATTTCGATCCGGTGGAATTCGCCGCGTTCCTCACCGACCAGGACGACCTGGGCACGAAGGCCGCCCCGCGGTTCGTCCGGGTGTCGACGAACCTGCCGGTGACCGGCTCGAACAAGGTGCTGAAACGAACGCTGCAGGAGCAGGGCTGGCGGTGCGGCGATCCGGTCTTCCGGTGGGCGGGACGCGGTGTTCCCGAGTATCACGAGATGACCGACAGTGAGAAGGCCGCGCTGGAGCAGGAGTTCCACACGCACGGCCGGCAACGATTCCTGCACGTGTGACGGTGAGGGTGAGATGAAACTGGGTGTGGTGATTCCCGTCGAACTGGGACGGGCGGGCGAGCCCGAGTGGATACTCGAATTCGCCCGGGCGGCCGAATCACTCGGATTCGACGAGATCTCGGCCGTCGAGCATTCGGTCGTCATCGCCGACACGACGAGCGACTATCCGTACTCGCCCACCGGGAAGTCGCACCTGCCCGACGACTGCAGCCTCCCGGACCCGCTGGAACTGCTGTCGTTCGTCGCCGGTGCCACGACGACCCTGGGTCTGGCGACGGGAGTGCTGGTCCTGCCCAATCACCACCCGGTGGTATTGGCGAAACGGCTCGCCACCCTGGACCTGCTGTCCGGGGGACGGCTGCGCATCTGCCTCGGTCTCGGCTGGATGCGGGAGGAGATCGAGGCGTGCGGCGGCGACTTCGATCGGCGCGGTGCCGTGGCCGACGAGGCGATCGCGGTGATGCGGGCCCTGTGGTCGGGCACGGGCGCCGTCGACTTTCCGGGCGAGTACTTCTCCTTCCGCGGAGCCCAGAGCTGGCCCAAACCGCACCGGGATTCGGGAGTGCCGCTGTACATCGGCGGACACAGCCCGGCGGCCGCGCGGCGGGCCGGGAGACTCGGGGACGGGTTCCAGCCGCTCGGTCTCGCCGGCGACGACCTGGACGGGGCGATCACCCGCATGCGGGCGGCGGCAGCGGACGCCGGACGCGACCCCGCCGACGTCGACCTCGTGCTGGGTGCCACCCTGCCGCGACTGGACGAGGCCAGGCTCGATCGGTTCCGGGAACTGGGCGCAGACCGGCTCGTGCTCTCGGCGTCCCGGCACGCGCAGTCCCTCGGCCAGGTCGTCGACGAGATGGCCGCCTGCGCGGCGCGATTGGGGCTCAATCCGGCACCGTGACCGGCACGTCCTCGCTGAAGTCGACGATCAGTTCGCGCCGGGAGAACTTCCAGCCGGCGTCGCCGAGCACGTAGCGGTCGTGGTAGCGCAGCGCGATCCGGTTGTCGCGGTAGCCGTTTCGGCCCGAATAGACGTGATGCGCCGTGCAGTACGTCTCGCCCGACGCCGTCGACCCGTCCACGTCGATCACCTGCTGGTGGACGACGTGCCGGGTGGACTGCAGATGCGAGACCGCGTCCACGACGGCGCCCGCGAGCACCGCGTTGCCGCGGAGTTCGCTCGCCGCACCGGTGCCCGTCAGCGCCGGGGGAAGGACGAACGTCGCGTCGGTGTCGAACAGTGCCGCGAGCGTTGCCGCCTCGCGCCGGTCGACGGCCCGCGCGTAGCGGGCGGTGAGTTCGGTGACAGCGAATCCGGTGGCCATCCGACCATTCCAGCGGACATGCGGCACCGGCGACAACCACCTCCCGCTCACCGAGACATCGGCGGTGAGGCGGGGGAGCGCTGGTTAGCGTCCACAACACAGGTGGCGACAGCCACGCACAGGCTCGAGGAGGACGCCGATGAATCTGAGGGAATCGCCCGCGCAGCGGGAACTCCGGCGGGAGTTGCGCGCCTACTTCGCGGCGCTGCTGCCGGAGGAGACGAGGCGCGTCGCCGGCGAGGAAGGTGTGGGCGGCGAGCACTTCCGCGACATCGTGCGGCTGCTGGGGAAGGACGGCTGGCTGGGCGTCGGCTGGCCGGTGGAGTACGGCGGGCAGGGGCGGTCGATCGAGGACCAGTTCGTGTTCTTCGACGAGGTGCAGCGGGCCGGGTTGCCGTTCCCGTTCGTCACCGTCAACACGGTCGGCCCGACGCTGATGAAGTACGGCACCGCGGAGCAGAAGGCGCGGTTCCTTCCCGGCATCCTCGCCGGAGACATCGTCTTCGCCATCGGCTACACCGAACCGGAGGCCGGTACCGACCTGGCGTCGCTGCAGACCCGGGCCGTCCGTGACGGCGGCTCGTGGGTGGTCGACGGCAGCAAGATCTTCACCAGCGGCGCCAACACCGCCGATTACGTGTGGCTCGCGTGCCGCACCGACGCGGACGCCCCGAAGCACAAGGGCATCTCGATCCTCATCGTTCCCACGGACGACCCCGGCTTCAGCTGGTCACCGATTTCCACGGTGGGAGGGCTGACGGTCACGTCGACGTACTACAGCGGGATCCGGGTCGGTGACGAGGAGGTCGTCGGGGAAGTGCACGGCGGGTGGCAGCTGATCACCGCGCAACTCAATCACGAACGGATCGGGCTCGCGGCGCTCGGCGGACGCACACTCGGGCTGTGGCATCAGGTCCTCGACTGGGCCCGGCAGAACGGCGCCCTCGACATCCCATGGGTGCAGACGGATTTCGCGCGCACCCACGCGAAGCTCGAGGCGATGCGTTTGCTGAACTGGAAGATGACCGCGGCGGTCGCGCGGGATGCGTTGTCGGGAGCCGACGCCGGCGCCACCAAGACGTACGGCACCGAAACCCACGTCGACGTCTATCGCACGCTGCTCGGGATCCTCGGCGCCGCCGGACGGCTGCGGCCCGGGTCGCCGGGCGCGATCCTCGCCGGCCAGATCGAACAGATCTCCCGGCAGAGCGTGGTCAACACGTTCGGCGGCGGAGTCAACGAGGTACTCCGCGACATGGTCGGCACCCTCGGCCTCGGACTCGTCCGCGAGACGAGGAGCAAATGAGCGACCTCCTCACCCGGCTGCGCGCCTTCGAGGGACGGACGATCGTCCCGGCCACCTGGGGCCCCGACCCCGTGAACACTCCCATGATCCGGCACTGGGCCGAAGCGATGGGCGACACCAGCCCCGTGTACCTCGACGACGACGCCGCGCGCGCCACCGGCCGCGACGGCGCCGTGGCGCCCGCCCCGATGCTGCAGGTGTGGACGATGCGCACGTTCGCCGACAAGATGTCGGGCGCCGACCCCTCGGCCGTGTGGACGGCGCTGATCGGCACGCTCGACGAGGCGGGTTTCACGTCCGTCGTCGCCACCGATTCCGAACAGGAATTCTTCACCGAACTCCGTCCCGGCGACCGGGTGTGCATGACCGAGGTGGTCGAGTCCGTGTCGGCGGAGAAGCAGACCGGGCTCGGCGCCGGACATTTCGTCACCACGCTCAAGACGTACCGCAACGGCGACGGTGAGATCGTCGGCACCCAGCGGTGGCGGACACTCCGCTTCCGGCCCGCCCAGCACGAGGCCCCGTGCGCCCTGCGCCCGCGGCCCGCCCTCAACGACGACAACGCCTTCTGGTTCGCCGCCGCGCGCGAGCACCGCCTCGTCATCCAGCGGTGCACGAACTGCGGTGTGCTGCGGCATCCGACCGGGCCGATGTGCGGGGAGTGCCGCTCCACCGACTGGGACACCGTCGACGCGTCGGGGCGCGGCACCGTCTACACGTTCGTCGTCAATCACCACCCGAAGATCGACGCCTTCGACTACCCGCTGATCGTCGCGGTGATCGAACTCGCGGAGGGCACCCGGCTGATCGCCAACATGACCGGCGTCGAACCCGAGCACGTGCACATCGGGATGCCGGTGGAACTGGACTGGATCGACGCCGACCCGGAACTCACACTTCCGGCGTTCCGGCCCGCAGCACTGGAGGAGAACTGATGGACTTCACATTCAGCGAGGAGCAGGAGGCGGTGCGCGGACTGGCCGCCGACGTGTTCGCCGCCGGGTCGCGGCCCGAGCGGATCAAGGACGTCGAGACGAGCGCCGACCGGATCGACCGGGAACTGTGGCGCGAACTGGCCACCACCGGGCTGCTCGGCATCGCCCTGCCCGAGAACCTCGGGGGCGGCGGCACCGGACTCGGGGAACTGTACGTGCTGCTCGAGGAACAGGGCAAGCACGTCGCACCGGTTCCGGTGTGGCCGCACGTGCTCGCTGCGCTCGCGATCGGCGAATTCGGGACGCCGGAGCAACGGGACGCACTGGTCCCCGCGGCGGCCGCCGGCAGCCTGATCCTCACCGTCGGGCTCGAGGAGTTCGGACCGGCCGACCCGGGCGAACCGTCGACGACGGCACGTGAGGTGGACGGCGGTTGGCAGGTGCACGGCGCCAAGGCCGCGGTCCCGGCGGCGCACGTCGCCGAACACCTCCTCGTCACCGCGACCACCGACACCGGTCCGGCGCTGTTCCTGGTGGACCGCGGCGCGGCGGGAGTGACTGCGCAGCAGGCGGAGTCGACCACCCGCGAGATCTGCGGGAACGTCACGTTCGACGCCGCTCCTGCGGAGCCGCTCGGCCCGGCGGACGGCACCGGCGTGCGGTGGCTGCTCGACCGGGCGGAACTCGCCGTCGCCGCCCTGCAACTGGGCGTCGGCGAAGGCGCGGTGCGTCAGGCCGTCACCTACCTCAACGGACGCACCCAGTTCGGCCGCCCACTCGCGACGTTCCAGGCCGTGACGCATCAGCTCGCGGACTGCTACATCGACCTCGAGGCCATGCGCGTCACCCTGTGGCAGGCCGTCTGGCTCCTCGCGAACGGGGAGGATCCGGGAACCGCTGTGCTGGTGGCCAAGTGGTGGGCGACCGACGGCGGTCAGCGGGTGGTGCACCGCACGCAGCACGTGCACGGCGGAATCGGAGTCGACACCGACTACCCCGTGCACCGGCACCTGCTGTGGGGCAAGCAGCTCGCGGCCACCCTCGGCGGCGCGAGTGCCGATCTGGCCTGGCTGGGTGCGCAGCTCGCGGCCGGCGTCGAGGTGGTCGCATGACCGCGACCGTCGGCGCCACGATCTACGAGCTCGTCGCGATCGGCGATCGGCTGCCGGAGCTGCAGATTCCCCTGACCCGCACTCTGATCGTCGCCACCGCCCTCGCCACCCGCGACTTCCAGGACGTCCACCACGACCCGGCACTCGCGAAGGAGAGGGGATCGAAGGACGTGTTCATGAACATCCTCACCACCAACGGGCTGGTGGGGCGGTTCGTCACCGACTGGGCCGGTCCGCGCGCGTCGTTGCGCCGGATCGCGGTGCGGCTCGGTGCCCCCAACCACCCGGGTGACGTGATGACTTTGACCGGTGAGGTGATCGCGAAGGACGACGGCCTCGTGACCGTGCAGATCCGGGGCGCGAACAGCCTCGGCGATCACGTCACCGGCACCGTCGCCGTCACGTGGACCGCGGGAGGGAACCGGTGACCAGCACCCTGTCCGGCGCCGCCGCCATCGTCGGCATCGGAGCCACCGAATTCTCCAAGAACTCCGGGCGAAGCGAACTGCAACTGGCCTGCGAGGCGATCGTTGCCGCCCTCGCCGACGCCGGGATCGACCCGTCGGAGGTCGACGGCCTCGCCACGTACACCGCCGAGACGAACGGGGAGGTGCTCGTCGCCCGCAACACGGGCATCGGGGAGCTGAAGTTCTTCTCCCGCATCGGATACGGCGGCGGCGCCGCGTGCGCCACCGTCCAGCAGGCGGCCATGGCCGTCGCCACGGGTGTCGCGGAAGCCGTCGTCTGCTATCGCGCGTTCAACGAACGGTCCGGCGTGCGGTACGGACTCGGGCAGCACGACCGTCCGATGGACAGCACCGCCGATCGTGCCGCGTACGCCTGGCTGACCCCGCAGGGACTGTCGACGCCCGCCCAGTGGGTGGCGATGTTCGCCCGCCGGTACATGCACCGGTACGGCGCCACGAGCGAGGACTTCGGCCGGGTCGCGGTGGTCGCGCGCAAGCACGCCGCCGTCAACCCCGCCGCCTGGTTTCACGGACGGCCCATCACCCTCGACGACCACCAGCAGTCGAGGTGGATCGCGGAACCGCTGCACCTGCTGGACTGCTGCCAGGAAACCGACGGCGGGCAGGCCCTCGTCGTCGTCTCCGCCGAACGCGCCAAGGACCTCCGCACCACCCCTGCGATCGTCAAGGCCGCCGCGCAGGGCTCCGGCAAGGACCAGCACATGATGGCCAGCTACTACCGGCCCGAGATCACCGGAATACCCGAGATGGGTCTCGTGGGCAGGCAACTGTACGGGCAGAGTGGTCTCGCACCGGACGACATCTCGGCGGCGATCCTCTACGACCACTTCACCCCGCTCGTCCTCCCGCAACTCGAGGAACTCGGGTTCTGCGGCCCGGGCGAGGCGCAGGACTTCATCCGGGACGGCAACCTCGAGGTCGGCGGTCGGCTCCCGGCCAACACGCACGGCGGCCAGATCGGCGAGGCCTATCTGCACGGCGTGAACGGCATCGCGGAGGCGGTTCGCCTGATCCGCGGAACGTCGACGACACAACCGGACGGCATCGGCAACGTGCTGGTGACCGCGGGCACGGCAGTGCCCACCAGCGGCCTGATCCTGGGCAGAGAGGACTGATCATGACGACGACGGAACGCACGACGGCCGGAGCGTGGAGTGGCGCGGATCTCGGAACCCGCACCGTGAGTTACGACGAGCGCGACGCCATCCTGTACGCACTGTCGGTGGGTGCGCGCGCCACCGAATTGGACCTCGTCTTCGAGGAGCGTCTGCGGGTGCTGCCCACATTCGCTCTCACGCTCGCCCAGTGGGCGCCGGACGAATTGGGGTCGCGGGGCGCGTTCGACACGAAGACGGCGTTGCACGGATCGCAGGAACTGACGGTGCTGGCACCGCTGCCGCGGCGCGGCGAGATCGCGTTGTCGGCGTCGGTCGGGGACGTGTGGGACAAGGGCTCGGCGGCCGTGTTCGAGGTGCGCGTCGAATCCGAGTTCTTCGTCGCAACCTGGTCGCTGTTCGCACCCGGTGCGGGCGGTTTCGGCGGCGACCGAGGGCCTGCGAAACCGGCTCGGCCCGAGGGCGAACCGGTCGTGCAGACGGTGATGCGGACCGCGGAGAACCAGGCGGCGCTGTACCGGCTCACCGGGGACCGGCACCACATCCACATCGACCCGGCGGCGGCCGAGCGGATCGGGCAGCCCCGGCCGATCATGCACGGGCTGTGCACGCTCGCCGCGAGCACCCTCGAACTCGCGCGGGAGCTGGACGTCCACCCCGCCGACCTCGTCCGGCTGGAGGGGCGGTTCGCCGCACCGGTGTACCCGGGCGACGCGCCGTCCCTGCGGGCGTGGGGTGACGCGGGTGACGCGGCGTTCGAACTCGTCCAGGGGGACCGCGCACTGATCGCCGGCGCCCGCGCGTCGTTCGGCTGACCGCACGCACGGCTTCCGTCGCCGAATGTCACACCGGTGCAGTTGAACTGAACCGATGTGACATTCGGCGCGGGAGGTGGGGTCAGGAATGGGTCGCGAGGTACCGCGCCGGGTATTCGCCGCCGCCGTGGACGGCGAGATCGGCACCGTTCACATACGACGCCTGGGCGCTCGCGAGGAACAGGCAAGCGTCCGCGATGTCGGAGGGCACTGCCATCCGGCCCATCGGCAGGGTCCGGGTGACGGCGGCGCCGCCGTCCTCGCCGTAGACGGAGGCTGCACTCGCCGTGCGGATGAGGCCCGTGGTGATGTGGTTGATCCGCACCTTCGGAGCCCATTCGAGTGCAAGCGCTTTCGTCAGCACCAGCAGGCCCGCCTTCGCGGCGCTGTACGCGGCGGTGCCCGGCTGCGGGTCGTGAGCGGAGACGCTGCCGATGTTCACGATGGCACCGCCGCCGGGTTGTCCCTGCATCACCGCGTTGGCGGCCTGGGCGACGGTGAAGGGCGCGAGCAGATTCAGCGCGACGATCTTCTCGACGAAACGCGGCGAGACGGTGGCGGCGTCGGCGTCGGGCGACCCACCCGCGTTGTTGACGAGGACGTCGAGGCGGCCGTAGCGGGCGACGGCCTCGTCGATCAGTGCGGCGGCGTCGGCGTGGTCGCGGACGTCGGTGGCGCGGAACGCGGCGGCGCGGTCACCGTGCGCGGGCAGGCTGTCCGGCTCGGATCGGCCACAGACGAGCACGTTCGCGCCGGCGGCGAGAAACGATTCGGCGACGACGAAGCCGATGCCCTTGGTGCCGCCGGTCACGACGACGGTATGGCCACTGAAATCGGGATGCGGGAGTGTCACGGGAGGCCTTCGGGGTAAGGGAGCGCGAGGATTTCAGGCGCTCGAATGAGATCGGGTAATCGGCACGGACGCCGGAAGCAAGCAAATGCTTGGTGCGATAGTAGAGGAACGGGAGTGGCCATGAGCAAGCTCGACGGCAAGGTTGCGTTGATCACGGGTGCGGGGCAGGGAATCGGGCAGGGCATCGCCCTGGCGCTCGCCAAGGAGGGCGCGGCGATCGCCGTCGCGGGGCGGACGGAGTCGAAACTGCACACCACCTGCCGGATGCTTGCGGACTTCGGTGCACGCAGCGAGCCGGTCGCGTGCGACGTCAGCAGGCGCGAGGACATCGAGGCCGCGGTCGCAAGGACGGTGGACATGTTCGGCGGCGTCGACATCCTGGTCAACAACGCCAACGACAGCAGGCCGGGACCGATCCTGTCGGTGATCGACGAGGAGTACGAGCGGTCGTTCGCCACGGGACCGCTCGCGACGCTGCGCATGATGCAGTCGTGCCATCCGCACATGAAGGCACGCGGCGGCGGCGTGATCGTCAACCTCGTCACGTCGGCGGCCGTGCGCTGGGACGCGAGCAACTACGGCGCCTACGGTTCGGTCAAAGAGGGGATGCGCTCGCTGACCAGGTCGGCGGCGTGCGAATGGGGGCGGGACGGCATCCGGGTGCTGTCCGTCGCACCGCACGCGAAGAGCCCGGCCCTCGCGCGGTGGATGGACAGCAATCCGGACGAGGCGGCGGAATTCGTGGCAGGTATCCCGCTGGGCCGCGTCGGCGACCCCGAATCCGACATCGGCCGGGCCGTCGTCTTCCTCGTCGGCGAGGACGCCGGCTACCTCACCGGGGCGACCATCCCGCTGGACGGCGGGCAGTCCCGCTGGGGATGACGGTGACGGTCGAGGTCCCGCCCAGCGGGAAGGCCTGCGGACGGCGCCGCCGATCTGCACTAGTTTCGGCAGGATCGAATTACCGTACCGAGAGGGCACCGTCGCGATGACGACCGTTGAAACACCACGCAGTTCGCGATCAGTAGTGGTCACCGTGGCCGCTGTCGTGGAGGAGACGTCCGACGCCCGGTCGCTGGTCTTCGACGTCCCGGACGAGTGGCGGCCCGAATTCGCGTACAAGCCCGGGCAGTTCCTCACGCTGCGGATCCCGAGTGACCGGACGGGATCCGTCGCCCGGTGCTACTCGCTCGCCAGTTCGCCGTTCACGGACGCCCTTCCGAAGGTGACGATCAAACGCACCGCCGGCGGCTACGGCTCGCACTGGTTGTGCGACAACGTCGGCGTCGGCGACCGCATCGAGGTTCTGCCCCCCGCGGGAGTGTTCACCCCGGCCAGTCTGGACGAGGACCTGATCCTGTTCGCCGCGGGCAGCGGAATCACCCCGGTGATGTCGATCCTCAAGTCGGCGCTCAGCGAAGGAGGCGGGAAAGTCGTTCTCGTCTACGCCAATCGGGACGAAACGTCGATCATCTTCGCCGACGAGTTGCGGGGCCTCGCGGCCCGCCACGAGGATCGGCTGACCGTCGTGCACTGGCTCGAAAGCGTGCAGGGACTGCCGACGCCGCGGCAGCTGGTCACGCTGTCGGACCGGTTCCGGCACCACCGGGCCTACCTGTGCGGACCGCGGCCGTTCATGGACGCGATCCACGAGGCGCTCGCACTCGCCGGCGTCCCACGGGACCGGGTGCACGCCGAGGTGTTCACGTCGCTGTCCGGCGATCCCTTCGCGGAGGTCGCCGTCGAGGAACTGCCGGACACGGGAGAGGCGTCGACGGTCGAGGTGGGACTCGACGGCGAGGCGCACAACCTGAGCTGGCCACGCACGGCGACGCTCGTCGATGTCATGCTGTCGAAGGGGCTCGACGTCCCCTACTCCTGCCGCGAAGGCGAATGCGGTTCCTGCGCATGCACGGTGGTGGAGGGCGAAGTGGACATGGACAACGCGTCGATCCTCGATCCCGAGGACATCGCGAGCGGATACATTCTCGCCTGCCAGGCCCGTCCCGTCAGCGGACACGTGCGGATCGAGTTCTGACCGGGTGGGGTGACTCCACCCCTGGGGGTGCTTCGAAAGATGCTCCGGCGTGGGCAGAGTAGTACCTGTCACCGACACACCCCACTCGATCACCACCCCGGGAGAAACCGAATGATCAACGCCCGTCGCACCGCCGCCGCCATCGCCCTCGCCACCCTGCCGATCCTCGGTGCATTCGGAGCAGCCACGGTCGCTCACGCCGAGCCCATCGGCCCGAACGGACCCTCCGGTTTCTGCCCGATCGTGAACACGGACTCCCAGGGCAACGAGACGGTGACGCACGGCAAGCCCGGCGATCGCAACGGCGCCCTGGTGTGCGGAGCGGACGGCGAGTGGACGGTCGGCAAGTCGGGAGTCGTGAACAACGGTCCGGGCAGGATCCAGACTCAGCCGGGCATGTCGGTCCGTTAGCTCACGATCCGCCGACTGCCGCGCACCGATTTGCCGGTTTCCCGCGCGTTTACCGGCGAATCGCCGTGCGGCTGTGCTACTTCTCCGTCTGCGCCGCGGCGGCGCGGGCGTTGAGGTCTTCGAGGCGGATCGGGTACCGCGGCGGGTGACCGACGATCAGCTCGCGAGTAGCGCCGAGGTCGCGGTCGACGTGCAGCAGTTCGCCCGGTTGCAGCGGTGTCCAGCCCGGATCTTCGTCCATCTGCTCGCTGGCGACCACCACCGCCGGATAGTCGACGAGATGCTCGGACCTGGCGCGGATCCTGCCGGGGGTACTCGCGTGCTGGAGGTGGCGGCCACCGCTCGGACCACCGGCGCGCCGCTCCAGGAAGAGGAGATCGTGGGTGTCCGGGTACCGCAGCGCCCACAATTCGCCGGGCGTGGTCAGCAGGATGTTGAGCGCGTAGATCGGCACGTTGTCGGCCAGCCAGCGGGCGGCCGCGGTGATGCCGGCGGTGACGTCGCCGCCGTTGCGGCCGATCTCGCGGGTCACGAGTGCGAAGACGCGTTCGGAGTCGGTGTCGCCGCGGACGAGGCTCAGATCGGTGCCCAGTTCGGCCTCGAGTTTCGGTAGGTCCTCGACCACGCCGTTGTGGGCGAACACGCGGCCCGCCTGAGCGAAGGGATGCGTGTTCTGCGGAAGCAGTTCGCCGGTGGTCGCGAAACGGATGTGCGCGACGAACGTGGCCGAGTACCGATGCTTCGCCTCCTGTGCGAACTCCGCGTCCTCGTACGCCGCGAGAGGCTGCTTCTCCACCAGGGGAGTTCCGTCCTCCGCGAAGGTTCCGAGACCGGTGCCGTCGGGTTCCCTGTGGCTCTGCTGCGCGAGACTGTCGGGTGCGTCCAGCAGCCAGAACGAGGCGCGGACACGATGCGGGGCGGCGGACAACCCGAACAACCGGCACATGACGTTCCCTTCCGGCCGGACGACTCAGCGGTAGTCCGGGTTGGCGAAGTCGGGCCTGCATCCCGCGTCCCACTCCGAACGCTGATTCCCGTACACCGGGAATCCGCCGGCCGCTTTCAGCAGCGCCGCCGTGTGCATCAGGTTGTACGTCATGAACGTGGTGTTGCGATTGGTGAAATCGTTCTCGGGACCACCCGACCCCTCGTCGAGGTACGACGGGCCGGGGCCGGCCTCACCGATCCACCCGGCATCCGCCTGCGGTGGGATCACATATCCGAGATGCTGCAGGCTGTACAGGATGTTCATCGCGCAGTGCTTCACACCGTCCTCGTTCCCGGTGATCAGGCAGCCACCCGCGCGCCCGTAGTAGGCGTACTGGCCGTGGTCGTTGAGCAGCGACGAGCACCCGTACAGCCGCTCGATCACCTGCTTGGTGACGGAACCGTTGTCGCCCAGCCAGATCGGGCCGGCGAGGACGAGGATGTCGGCGTCCAGCACTCGCTGAAACAGCTGCGGCCATTCGTCGCTCGGCCATCCGTGCTCGGTCATGTCGGGGTACACGCCGGTCGCGATGTCGTGGTCCACCGCCCGGATCTGGTCGACTGTGACGCCTTCCTTCTCCATCAGGCCGACGCTGCGGTCGATGAGCCCCTGGGTGTTGCTCACGTCGGGGGACCGCTTGAGGGTGCAGTTGACGAACATGGCGCGCAGACCACTGAACCGCGGCCCGTCCTGGGGCGATGGATCGGTCATCAGTCCACGATAGGTCGCGGCGGGTGCTCTTCGTGGCAGAAAGGTCGTGCTAACTCTCGATCGGCGTCGCGGTCTCCAGCGCCGCGGCCAGGAAGTCCGCCGGGACGTCCGGCCACTCGGACTGCCAGCGGCCGGCGTGCAGATCCTCGAGGAGCGCCGTCAGCGCCGGCACCACCCGCGGGCCGCCGTCGATCAGATAGCGCACGAAGCCTATTCGCGCGCACGTCGCGGCGACCGCGGCGAGCACCGGTTTCGCCTCGTCGATCCGGCCCGCTGCCACCAGGCACGCGACGAGCAGGCGGTTGGCCTGCATGGCCGCCCTCGGCCTGCTCTCCCGCTCGACCCGGCGCACCCACTCCTCCGCGCGGCGGCACGCGGCATCGGGGTCGGTGGCCGACAGCGTCCGGATCTCGGTGGCGTCGTCGAGTTGTGCGACGATCTCGGCAAAGCCGAAATCTGGTACCCGGGTGGATTTTCCGTCCATGGGCGGAGGCTGTGGCGACGCGGGCAGGCCGAGCCTGACCCGCTCGTTCTCCACCCGGGCCCGCAGCCGGGGGAGCCCGAGTGACGCCGCCGCGGACGCTCCCTCGTCGAGGTGGCGGGCAGCGGACACGAGGTCGCCGCGTCCCGCTTTCAGCCGTGCGCCCGTCACGAAGCGGGCGATCATGAAGTCGACGATGCCGCCCTCGGGCCCGAGTTCGTAGCTCTCGTCGAGAAGCCGCTCGGCCTCGTCGAGGTGACCCAGCTCGTACATCAGCTCGCCCAGCAGCGCTCCCGCGAGACGCGCGGCGTGCGAATGGATTCCGGTCGATTTCGTGGCGGTCTGCACGGCCAGCCGGAAGTTGTCCTCGGCGGCGACGATGTCGAGTTGCTCCATCGCTGCGATTCCGGCGAAGCAGTAGCCGTACATCGAACTGAACGGTCCGACGGTCCGCTGGTGATACCCGGCCGCCCACTCCTGCAGGCGGCGGGCCTCCACGAAATCGAAACGGGCGATCGCGACGGCCGACGCGAGATTGGACCCCGCCGAAACCACCCACGCCCGCAGGGTTTCCGGCCGGGCCAGACATTCCGCGATCAGGTCGGGCACCCCCGCGACGCGATCGGACGACACGGCGATCACCGCGCGGACGATGTCGGCCTCCACCCGGATGTCCGCCTGCTCGGATTCGCTCAACGCCGAGGATTCGAGCGCCGACGACACCAGCGACAGCGCGCGCAACGTCGGTGCCACCCGTTGCAGCAGGATGTTCGCCCACGCGACCGCGATCTGGATGCGGGGACTGGACTCGACCAACGGCCGCGGCAACTTGTCGACCAGACCGAGGAGCGCGACCATCCGCGAGTGCTCCACCAGGTACATTCCCTGCTCCTCGACCACCGCGACGGCCATGTCGCGGTCGCCCGCCGCCAGTGCGTGATCCACTGCGTCGCTGACGTAGTGGCGGTCGGCGAACCAGTGCGCCGCCGCGCGGTGGAGGTCCTCCACGCGGGACGGATGATCACGTTCGAGGCGCCGGCGGAGATACTCGGCGAACAGGTGGTGGTACTCGAACCACTCCCTGTCCTCGTCGAGACTGCGCAGGAACAGGTCGCGGGATTCGACCTGTTCGAGCAGGGCCTGGCCGCGGGTCACGTTCGCCAGGACGCAGGCGAGGTCGCCGCAGAGTCGTTCGGTGACGGACGTGGCCAGCATGAAGTCGAGCAGCGCGGGCTCGAGCGTGCTGAGCACGTTCTCCGCCAGATACTCGCCGATCGCATGATGGCGCCCCGACATGTGCCGGATGAGATCGCCCGGGTCGGCGCGATCCCGCAGCGACAGCGACGCCAGCTGCAGCGCCGCCACCCAGCCGTCGGTGGTCTCCTCCAGCGCTTCCACGTCGGAGTCCTCCAAATGGAGTCCGCCGAGGTCGACCAGAAATCGCTGCGACTCGGTGAGGTCGAAACGTAAAGCCGCGGAGTCGATTTCGACGAGTTCGTCGCGCACCCGCATCTTGGCGAGCGGGAGCCCCGCCTGGGTTCGACTGCTCACCACCATCTGCAGGTGGTGGCAGCCGTTCTCCAGGATGAAGTCCATCGCGGCGATCGTCTCCGGAGACGTGACGCGATGCCAGTCGTCGATCATCACCACCACATGGCGTCTGCTGTCGTGGACCTGGTTCACCAGCGACGTCAGGACGTACCGTTCCGCTTCGGCCCCGTTCTCCTCGAGTGCCTGACCCAGCTCGTCCGCGAGGGTCGGATCCGCCCGGCGGATCGCTTCGACCAGGTGGGACAGGAACCACACCACGTTGTTGTCGTCGTTGTCCACCGTCAGCCACGCGACAGCGGCGCCGTCCTCGATCAGGACGTCGCGCCACTGGGCGGCCACGGTGCTCTTCCCGAAGCCGGCGGGTGCGTGGATGAGGGTCAGTCGCCTGCGCTGACCCAGCCGGAGCAGATCCAGGAGGCGGGTGCGCTCCACCAGAGAACGCATCGGGGTCGGCGGCCGGAATCGGGCGGCGGCGCTCGGCGGGGTGGCGCCCGACCGCCTGCGGTAGCTGCGATTGTGCCCGGACGTCGACGCCTGCGTGGTCGGAGACGAGGTGTGCTCGGTGCGCGGAAACTCATCGGCCGCGGCGGGCAGCGCCATCTCGTCCACGTCGAGCCCGTGCCTGCGTTCGATGTCGCGCAGTTCCTGGCCGAACTCGGCCGCCGAGACCGGTCGGTCGGCCGGGTCCTCGGACATGGCCCGTTCGATGGCGGCGCACACGTCGTCGGGAATGTCCTCACCCCGCAGGTCCGGCACGGGCTGGGTGGCGATCCGGAGGAACTGCGCCACGAGCCGCTCCCCGCTGCGCCGCTCGAACGCGGCATGACCGGTGAGCAGGCAGAACAGGGCGGCGCCCAGACCGTAGACGTCGGACGCCGGCGACGGCGGGTCGCCGCGCAGCACCTCCGGGGCGGTGAACGCCGGCGAACCGGTGATCATGCTCGACGTCGTCTCGAACCCACCGGAGACGCGCGCGATCCCGAAATCCGTCAGCTGCGGTTCGCCGTAACCGGTGAGCAGGATGTTCGCCGGCTTCACGTCCCGGTGCAGGGTGCCGAGCCGGTGCGCGGTCTCGAGGGCGCCGGAGAGCTTCACCCCGACGCGCAGCGTCTCGGTCCACGGCAGCGGACCCTCACGGCGAATCCAGGCGTCGAGCGAATTGCGCGGGTGGTACGGCATCACGATGTAGGGCCTGCCGCTGCGCGTCACCCCGGACTGCAGGATGTCCACCACGTGCGGATGACCCGACAGTTTCCCCATCGCGCGCTGTTCCCGCAGGAACCGTTCGCGGTCCTCGCCGCCCTGTCATCGCGCGCTGTTCCCGCAGGAACCGTTCGCGGTCCTCGCCCTCCAGATCGGAGGACAGCACCTTGATCGCGACGGTGCGGTCGAGGGCCGTCTGGAGGCAGCGGTAGACGACCCCGAACCCTCCCCGGCCGATCTCGCGCGCATCGTCGAACCCTTCCGCCGACAGCTCCGCGACGATGTCGGTCACGACGATCCGCCTGGTTGCCTGCGGATCCGAGTCGGTCGGCCCGGAACTGCTTTCCGGGGGTCGTGGCACACTCAATCCAATCACCTTCTCGGTGCACTGACGCCAGCATATCGCGACCGCACGACACCGAGAGCGTGTTCGAGAACGAGTAGACCCGAGGAGAATTCGACGGTGACGGATACCGGCATGGCGACTGTGGACACGAGCACGGCCGAGCAGACCCTGGCCCAGCTCCTCGACGCGCGAATCAGTTGCAGGGCCTACCTGCCGACACAGGTACCCCGCGACGTGATCGAGAGGATCCTCGCGCTCGCGCAGCAGACGCCGTCGTGGTGCAACACGCAGCCGTGGCAGGTCGCGATCACCGAGGGGGAGGGCACCGAGCGGTTCCGCGCCGGGCTGGCGCAGTACGTGCGCACCCACCCGCAGGAATCCGACTTCGACTTCCCTCGCGAATACACAGGCGCGCACAAGCGGCGCCGCCGGGAATGCGCCATGCAGCTGTACGCCAGCGTGGGCATCGCGGCCGGCGACCGCGCCGCGTCGGCCGAGCAGACGATGAAGAACTTCGACCTCTTCGGGGCTCCGCACGTCGCGATCGTCACCACCCACGAAGCGCTCGGCACGTACGGTGCCGTCGACTGCGGGCTGTACGTCGACACGTTCCTCCTCGCCGCGCAGAGCCTCGGAGTCGCGACCATTCCCCAGGCCGCGCTCGCCGGCAGTTCGCGGTTCATCCACGAGTTCTTCGGGCTCGAGGAGGACCGCCGCGTCGTCTGCGCCATCTCCTTCGGCTACCCCGACGCGGAGAACCCCGTCAACGGTTTCCGCACCGACCGCGAATCCGTAGCCGACGTCGCGCAGTGGGTGTCCGAGTAGCGTGCACGGCTCCGAATTGTCCGACCGGGACGCGCTGTTCGCCCGCCTGCGTCGCCGCCCCGATGTCGAGGGCCCCAACCTGGTGGCCGTCGATGCCGCCGACCGGCTGATCCTCGACGAGGCCGAGGCGGACCTGTCCGTGGCCCGCGCCGGGACGGTCGCCGTGATCGGCGACCACTACGGGGCCCTCACCCTCGGTGCCGCGGCGGCGCACGGTGTCACCGGAATCCGCGTGCACCAGGACCCGCTGACCGGTGAGCTGGCCCTGGCCGCCAACGCGGAGACGACCGGTCTGTCCGACCGCTACCGGTCGTGCGCGCTCGGCGAGGAACTGCTGGGCGGCGCGACGGTCGTGTTGATGCAACTTCCGCGGAGTCTGAGCGAGCTCACCGAGATCGCCGAGAACATCGCCCGCTACGCCGATCCGTCCGTCGTCGTCTACGCCGGTGGCCGCGACAAACACATCTCCACCGCCATGAACGACGTCCTCGGCCGCTCGTTCTCCGCCGTCCGCGCCAGCCTCGGCAGGCAGAAGTCGCGGGTGCTGACCGCGAGCGGTCCCGCCGCGCCGGCGGAGCAGACGTACCCCGTCACCGATCACCTCGCCGACATCGGGCTGGACGTCGTGTCGTACGGGGCCGCGTTCGCCGGCGCCAAACTCGACATCGGGACCCGGTACCTCCTCGACTTCCTGCCCCGCGTGAACCCCCGTGCCCGCACCGCCGTCGACCTCGGATGTGGAACGGGCATTCTCGCTGTCAGCCTCGCCCGGCTGTTGCCGGACGTGTCGGTGATCGCCACCGACCAGTCGTCCGCGGCGGTGGCATCGGCGGCGGCGACCGCGCGCGCCAACGGTTTCGGCGACCGGGTGAGCACACTGCGTGACGACGCCATGTCCACGCTCGGCACGGACAGTCAGGACGTCGTCCTGTGCAACCCGCCGTTCCACGTCGGAGCGGCCGTCCACACCGGTGGTGCGTCGAAGATGTTCGCCGAAGCCGGCCGCGTGCTCCGGCCCGGCGGCGAGCTGTGGACCGTCTACAACTCCCATCTCGGGTACCGGGGACGGTTGCAGCGGCTCGTCGGCACGACCGACGTCGTCGGGCGCAACCCCAAGTTCACCGTCACGCGGTCCGTGGCCTGACCGCCACGCCGGACCGGCCTCGTCTGGCGGGTGTCCACGCGGCACCGGTAGAGTCCGAATTGTCCGACCCGAAAGCGACGAACGGGAACTTGCGCCGGGTGCGGGACGTTCAACGTACAAGAGAACCGGATCCACCCGGCGAGCCACGAGAAGGGATGTGCACGGTGCGCACCACCAGTAACCCGGTGTTCCGCAACCTGCCCAAACAAGAGGGCAGCGGCGGATACGCCTCGTTCGGATCTACGACGGCCGGCGCCGCGCAGGTCACGCAGCAGTTCGGTCAGCCGCAGTACACCCAGGCCGAGCCCTACCGGACCGGCCCCGATCACCGTTCGATGACCATCGACGACGTGGTCACCAAGACCGGAGTCACGCTCGGCGTGCTCTCGGTGGCGGCGATCATCTCCTATTTCCTGGTGAGCAACAACGCGAACCTCGCGGGCCCGCTGGTCATCGGTGGCGGCCTCGTCGGTCTGGTGCTGGTCCTGGTGGCCACGTTCGGCCGCAAGATGGACAACCCCGGCATCGTCCTCGCCTACGCGGTGGCGGAAGGCCTGTTCCTCGGTGCCCTGTCGTTCATGTTCACCGACGTCACGTTCGGTGGAGTCGGGGGATCGGCGCTCATCGCCCAGGCGGTGCTCGGCACGTTCGGCGTGTTCTTCGGCATGCTCGTCGTCTACAAGACCGGCGCCATCCGGGTCACACCCCGTCTGACGCGGATGATCGTCGGCGCCCTCATCGGTGTCGTCGTCCTCGCCCTCGGCAACCTGATCGCCAGCTTCTTCACCGAAGGCGGCCTCGGCCTGCGCGACGGCGGTCCGATGGCGATCATCTTCAGCCTCGTGTGCATCGGTATCGCCGCGTTCAGTTTCCTGCTGGACTTCGACGCCGCCGACCAGCTGATCCGCGCCCAGGCGCCGGAGAAGGCAGCGTGGGGCGTCGCATTCGGACTCACCGTCACCCTCGTGTGGCTGTACGTCGAGATCCTACGACTGCTGAGCTACTTCAACAGCGACTAGTAGGTCCACGAGAAGGCCCCCGGGAGAATGCTCTCGGGGGCCTTCTCGCGCTTCGCGCCCGTGCGCCCTTCTGGTTGCTACCGCTACCAAAAGGGCGCACGAGCCCGGAGGGCCTAGCTCAGGCGCTCGAGGACCATTGCCATGCCCTGCCCGCCGCCGACGCACATGGTTTCGACGCCGAACGTCTTGTCCTGCTCGCGGAGGTTGTTGAGCAGGGTGTTGGTGATGCGGGCCCCGGTCATGCCGAAGGGGTGGCCGAGGGCGATGGCGCCGCCGGAGATGTTCAGCTTGTCCTCGTCGATCTTCAGCTCGCGGGCCGAGCCGAGCACCTGGACGGCGAACGCCTCGTTGATCTCGAACAGGTCGATGTCGGAGATGGACTTGCCGGCGATCGCGAGGGCCTTCTTGACGGCCTCGATCGGCCCGAGACCCATGATCTCGGGCGACAGGCCGGACACCCCGGTCGACACGATGCGGGCCAGCGGGGTCAGACCCAGCTGCTTGGCTTTCGTGTCGGACATGATGACCAGCGCGGCGGCGCCGTCGTTGAGGGGGCACGCGTTGCCGGCGGTCACGGTGCCGTCGGGCCGGAACACCGGCTTCAGCTGACTGATGCCCTCGTACGTGGTGCCGGTACGTGGGCCGTCGTCGGTGCTGACGACGGTGCCGTCAGGGAGGGTGACCGGGGTGATCTCCCGCTCGAAGAACCCGTTCTTGATGGCGTCCTCCGCGCGGTTCTGGGACCGGACGCCCCAGCGGTCCTGCTCCTCACGGGTGATGCCGGTGGCGGAGGCGACGTTCTCCGCGGTCTGGCCCATGGCGATGTACACGTCGGGGAGCTGATCGTTCTCGCGCGGGTCGGTCCACGCGACACCGCCCTCGGCGAGCTTCGCGGTCCGCGCCTCGGCGTCGGCGAAGCGGTCGTTCTTGGTGTTCGGCAGGCCGTCGGCGTTGCCGGTGACGAAGCTCGACACCGACTCGACGCCGGCGGAGATGAAGACGTCGCCCTCGCCGGCCCGGATCGCGTGCAGCGCCATGCGGGTGGTCTGCAGCGACGAGGAACAGTAGCGGTTGACGGTGACGCCGGGCAGGAAGTCGTAGCCCAGTTCCACCGCGACTACGCGGGCGATGTTGAACCCGGACTGGCCGGCGGGCTGACCGCACCCGAGCAGCAGGTCGTCGATCTCGGTGGGGTCGAGTTCCGGGACCTTCGCCAGCGCCGCGGCCACCATCTGCGTCGTCAGATCATCCGGTCGGATGGTCTTGAGCGAGCCCTTCATGGCTCGGCCGATCGGTGAGCGTACTGCGGAGACGATGACTGCCTCGGGCATGGAAACTCCTTTGTCAACTGCGGGTGCCGGTCTGTGTTTCAGACCACCCGTTCTGTGGCCTTCCCGACAACTTACGTCGCCGGGGGAGAGCGTGGACATCGCTATCTCACTCAGCGACCCGTCGCGCCCTCGTCGCGGCGGCCTCCTCGACCGCGAGGAGTTCGTCGAGGCGGCCGGGGGAGCGCCTCCTCGCGTCGCGTCGCCACAGAAAACGATTGAGCGACGCCGTCATTCGGGTCGACAGCTTGCGGGATTCCGCGGCCTCCGACACCTCGGGCAAATCGGGGAGCGGCCCGCCGTGCCACATCCCCAGCGCGGTCGCGAGCACGGGCACGATCTGGATCGCCGCCAGTTCGTATCCCGCCGCCGACGGGTGGAAGTGGTCGGCGGAGAACATCCGGTCGGGGGCCGCGAGGAACTCGGGCGCCAGCAGGTCGGCCAGCGCCACCGGATGGCCACCCGCCGCACTGGTCGCGGCCGCCTGCGCCCGGGCCAGCCGCAACCCCCACGTGCGGACGACGGTGCGCAGCGGTTGCGGGATCGCGGTCACCACTCCGAGGTCCGGGCAGGTCCCGACGACGACGGCGCACTCATGTTTCCGTAGCCGCTCGACGGCGTCGCCCAGCCTGCGTGCCGACGCCCGAATGGAGTTCTTGGACGTCACGTCGTTGGCGCCGACCAGGATCACCGCGGCGTCCGGCGGCGCTCCGGCGACGAACATCGCATCCACCTGCCCGCTGAGTCCGCGGGAGGTGGCGCCGCCGATCGCCTTGGTGCTCAACCGGATCCGCTTCCCGGTCTCGTCGGCGAGGCGCATCGCGATCTGCACGCCCGGCACGTCCTCCGCCGCCACACACCCCACGCCCGCGGCCGTCGAGTCACCGAAGATCATCAGGTGCACGTCGTACGGGGTGGTCCGTAGCCAGCGTTCGGGCACCGATGCGCCGGGGGAGTAGACGCCGTCGGCTTCCGGCGGCTTGGCGACGTTGCGCCCGATCACACCCCGCGCCGCCGTCGCCTGGGACATCAGATACGAGTACGCCACCCACGACAACGTGCCTGCGCTCGAACCCGCCACGACAGCCGTGGCCCCGGCCTTCACACCGGTCTGCCAGGTGCTCTTGGGCACTGGTCTCACCTTTCCGCTACCTGGTGCTCATCTCACGGGTTCCAGCGGCTGCGTCCGTACCAATCTAGTCGGATCGGGTCCCCCGTGCCGGACGTCCGTGAGCATCGGATCGGAGCATCTGGGAGCATGGAGGCATGCGCATCGCGGAACACGTCGTCGACCTGATCGGCAACACCCCTCTCGTCAAGCTCTCCTCTGTCATCGGTGAGAACCACGGGACCGTTGCAGCCAAGATCGAATACCTCAACCCGGGTGGAAGCTCGAAGGACCGCATCGCGGTCAAGATGATCGACGCCGCGGAGGCGTCGGGTGAGCTGAAGCCGGGCGGGACCATCGTCGAGCCCACGTCCGGTAACACCGGCATCGGCCTCGCCCTGGTGGCGCAGAAGCGCGGATACAAATGCGTCTTCGTCTGCCCCGACAAGGTCAGCGAAGACAAGCGGAACGTCCTCAAGGCCTACGGCGCCGAGGTCGTGGTGTGCCCCACCGCGGTCGCGCCCGAGCATCCGGACAGCTACTACAGCGTCTCCGACCGGCTCGCTCGCGAACTCCCCGGCGGCTGGAAGCCCAACCAGTACTCCAACCCGGGCGGCCCGCAGAGCCATTACGAGACCACCGGCCCCGAGATCTGGGCCGACACGGACGGCAAGATCACGCACTTCGTCGCCGGCGTCGGCACCGGCGGCACCATCACCGGCACCGGCCGCTACCTGAAGGAGGTGTCCGGCGGCAAGGTCAAGGTCATCGGCGCCGACCCCGAAGGTTCCGTGTACTCGGGCGGCACCGGGCGTCCGTACCTGGTCGAGGGCGTCGGCGAGGACTTCTGGCCCACCGCGTACGACCCTTCCGTCCCGGACGAGATCATCGCCGTGTCGGACGCCGACTCCTTCGAGATGACGCGCCGCCTCGCCCGCGAGGAGGGCCTGCTGGTCGGCGGTTCGTGCGGCATGGCCGTCGTCGCCGCACTGGAGGTCGCCAAGCGTGAAGGCCCCGACGCCGTCATCGTCGTTCTGCTGCCCGACGGCGGTCGCGGCTACCTGTCGAAGATCTTCAACGACAAGTGGATGGCGTCCTACGGTTTCCTCCGCACCCCGCTCGACGGCAAGCCCGACGAGAAGACCGTCGGCGACGTGCTCCGCGGCAAGTCCGGCGAACTTCCGGACCTCGTCCACACGCACCCGTCCGAGACACTCCGCGATGCCATCGAGATCCTGCGCGAGTACGGAGTGTCGCAGATGCCCGTCGTCGGCGCCGAGCCGCCCGTCATGGCCGGTGAGGTGGCGGGCAGCGTCACCGAGCGCGACCTGCTCAGTGCCGTGTTCGAGGGTCGCGCCCACCTCGCGGATCCGGTCGAAAAGCACATGAGCAAGCCTTTCCCGCTCATCGGTTCGGGTGAGCCCGTGTCGGCCGCCACCAAGGCGCTCGGCGACACCGACGCACTGATGGTCGTCGACGACGGCAAGCCCGCCGGGGTCATCACCCGTCACGACCTGCTCGGTTTCCTCAGCGCCGGCTCCTAGCCGGCACGTCGGTCTGGTCCCTGCTGCGCACGGAACGTACGGTGCACAGCAGGGTGCCGGTCCGGTGGTCGTGAGGGGGAAACGCAGTGAGTGCTCGTCTATGCCGTGGCCTGGTGGTCCCGGTCGCCGTGCTCGGGTTCGCCGCGGCCGGTTGCGGGAACAGCATCGAGGGCGCCGCCGTCGCGCAGTCGGGACCGGCGGACGTCGGGTCGGTGTCGTCGCCGGGGTCGCCCGTGTCCACCGACTGCGCTGCGCTGACGAGGGCGCTCGGGCGGCTCGTGTCGGACCGACCGCATCTCACCGAGGCCGTCCTCCCCGGGTCGATCGACCCCACCTGCTCGTGGTCCAAGGGGCCGACGAACGTCATGAGCACCATCACCGCGTCGGTCAAGCCTCAGGTCACCGATCCGGCAGTGCTCGTCGAGATGCGGAACGGGACGAACGTCGTCCCCGACCCCCGTTCCGCCGAGGTCGGCGGGGTGGTCCTCGACGTCGTGGCCATGGCCCTGCTCACGCCGGAACACAGCATCATCGTCAACGCGCTCGACCCCTCCGTCAGCACCGCGACCAAGCTCGACGTCGCCTTCGCCATCGCGAAGTATCTGGAGAAGTAGGTCCCCACTAGGCTGGGGGCCATGAGTGAGCAGCGCAGCAAAGCGGACAACATCAGCTGGCAGGGTTTCTCCACCAAGGCCGTGCACGCAGGATTCGACCCGGACCCGCAGACGGGCGCCGTGAACGTGCCGATCTACGCGAGTTCGACGTTCGCACAGGACGGCGTCGGCGGTATGCGGAACGGATTCGAGTACGCCCGCACCGGCAACCCCACGCGACGACCGCTCGAGGCCAACCTCGCCGCCCTCGAGTCGGGCACGTACGGTCGCGCCTTCGGTTCGGGCATGGCCGCCACCGACTGCCTGCTCCGCGCCGCGCTCCGGCCCGGCGACCACCTCGTCATCCCGAACGACGCCTACGGCGGAACGTTCCGCCTGATCGACAAGGTCTTCACGCAGTGGGGTATCGAGTACACGCCCGCCGCGGTGTCCGACGTCGACGCGGTCCGGGCCGCGATCCGTCCCAACACCAAGCTCGTGTGGGTCGAGACGCCCACCAACCCGCTGCTCAACATCGGTGACATCGAGGCACTGGCCGACGTGGCGCACGAGGCCGGCGCGAAGATCGTCGTCGACAACACGTTCGCGTCGCCGTACCTGCAGCAGCCGCTGCAGCTCGGTGCCGACGTCGCACTGCACTCGACCACCAAGTACATCGGCGGGCACTCCGACGTCGTCGGCGGCGCACTCGTCACCAACGACGAAGAGCTCGACACGGCGTTCGCGTTCCTGCAGAACGGTGCCGGGGCCGTCCCCGGACCCTTCGACGCGTTCCTCACGCTCCGCGGCATCAAGACCCTCTCGCTGCGCATGGAGCGGCACAGCGACAACGCCGAGCAGGTCGTCGAACTGCTCAGCGGGCACCCCGCGGTGTCGCAGGTGATCTACCCCGGGCTCGAGTCGCACCCCGGCCACAAGGTCGCCGAGAAGCAGATGCGGCGCTTCGGCGGCATGATCTCGGTGCGTCTCGCCGGCGGCAAGCAGGCCGCGCTGGACTTCTGCGCGCGCACCGAGATCTTCACCCTCGCCGAGTCGCTCGGCGGCGTCGAATCGCTGATCGAGCATCCGGGCGCCATGACCCACGCCTCGACCGCCGGTTCGCTCCTCGAGGTCCCGGACGACCTGGTGCGCCTGTCCGTCGGCATCGAAGACGCCGCCGACCTCGTGGGCGACATCGAGCAGGCGCTGAAGTAGTAGGCGGCTTCGCCGCCCGTGCGCCCTTTTGGTAGCTGGAACAACCGGAAAGGCGCACGGGCCGCAGGCCCTATGCTGGCCCGCGTGGAGCCTGTCACGCTGGATCAGATCAGAGCAGCTCGTAAGCTGCTGGACCCCGTCATGCGCCGGACGCCGGTGATCGCGTCCCGGGCGCTGTCGGAACGATGCGGGCACGTCGTCACGTTGAAGTGCGAAAACCTGCAGCGCACAGGATCGTTCAAACCGCGTGGTGCGTACAACCGGATCGCGAATTTGTCGGTAGCGGAACGGGCGTGCGGTGTCGTTGCGGCCAGTGCCGGCAATCACGCGCAGGGCGTGGCCTGGGCGGCCACTGAACTCGGCATCCCGTCCACCGTCTTCATGCCCACCGGCGCACCCCTTCCGAAACTCGTCGCCACCAAGGCGTACGGCGCCACTGTCCACCTCACCGGCGACACGGTCGACGACGCGCTGGTCGCGGCGAGGGCGTACGCGGACGAGACCGGTGCCGTCCTCATCCACCCGTTCGATCACGCCGACATCGTCGCGGGGCAGGGGACCGTCGGGCTCGAGGTCCTCGAGCAGGAACCCGACGTCGGTACGATCGTCGTCCCGACCGGGGGCGGTGGCCTGATCGCGGGCATCGCCGCGGCGGTGAAGGCCACCCGCCCCGACGTGCGGATCGTCGGCGTCCAGGCCGAGCAAGCGGCCGCGTGGCCGCGTTCGCTGGCGGAGGGCCGCCCGATTCCGCTGGAGACCATGTCGACGATGGCCGACGGTATCGCGGTCGGCAGACCTGGTGACGTGCCGTTCGCGCACGTCGGCACTCAGGTCGACGCCATCGTCACGGTCAGCGAAGACGCGCTGTCCAGGGCGTTGTTGTTGTGCCTCGAGCGCGCGAAGCTCATCGTGGAGCCCGCGGGTGCGGCGGCGGTGGCCGCGCTGATCAGCTGCGCGGCGGAGGAGCTGGGACTCACCGGGACGGTGTGCGCGGTGCTCTCCGGCGGCAACATCGACCCGTTGCTGCTCACCCACGTCGTCAATCACGGTCTCCGAGCGGCGGGACGGTATCTCGGTGTGCACGTGACCATCCCGGACCGACCCGGCGGTCTGGTCAGCCTGCTCGGTGTGATCAGCGGCAACGGCGCCAGTGTCGTGGATGTCGTCCATTCCCGCACCGGCGGCGCGCTCGCGCTCGACGAGGTCGAGGTGTTCCTCACCGTCGAGACCCGCGGGCCCGGTCACCGGCAGGATCTTCTCGACGCCCTCCGCGACGCCCGGTACTCCGTCCGACTGCAGGAGTAGCCGGATCTAGTTCGGCCACCCGCCGAGGGTGATCACCCGGAACTCCTGGTCCACCAGCCGGGCGGGTAGCTCGAGGTTGGTGAGCCAGTCGACGGCGCCGCCGCCCATCCCCACCGCCGCCGTGCTCGACGCGTGCGCGGTGGTGCACGACGCGGCCACCACGGACACGGTGCGCCACAACGAGATCGAGTCGGGGTGCAGCGGTTTGACGGTGCTGGCGGTCGCGACGGCCGCACCCGACGGAATCGACACCTGGCAGGTTGGGTCGCCGGGCAGGTCCTGGACCTGGACCTGCCAGCCGCCGGGCGGTGTGGTCCCCGCGGTGGCGATGTCTCCGCCGAGGGCCACCAGGACACCGCACCCGAGCAGCTCGGCCGTCGTCGACGCACAGTGATCGGCGGAACTCGCCCGCGCGGTCGCCGTCAGGTCGAGTTCCACTCCGGCGGGAAGCGTTATCTCCGTGCCTTCGACGGTGATCGACCGCCACGCGTGCGGGGCAGGGGACGAGGCCGTGGGGTCGAGCGCTCCTTCTGTCGTGCGCGCCGCGGCGAGGGCGTCGGCGAGGAACCGGGCGAACATCGGTGTGACCGTGTTCCGGCCCTCGTCGAGCGAGCGGATCTCGGCGTCCGCACGGTCCCGGTTGACCGCGGCGTCGGCGGCTGCGAGGTACCCGCGGATCAGGTTCGACGCCGAACTCAGCGCGTCCGGGTCGGTGACGACGATGCGGGCGTGCACACCCCAGGTGGACCATTCGGTTGCGCTGCGCGCGCTGGTCATCGGTGGATCTCCGGTTGTTTCAGGAACCGCTGGACAGGGCGTCCGGTGCGCCGAATCCAGCCGAGACGAGGGGCGCTGCCACCGACGAATCGGGGGTCGCGGGGTCGGCGGCGGCTGCCGCCATACCACCACCTGCGACGAGTCCGGCGATTCCAGCTGCTGCCAAGACACGGCGAACGGGAAGCAGGCGGGTGATCCGTCGGTCTTCACTCATGCCGACCAGCTTCCCCGACGAACCTTAGAACAACCTGGGAAGAATCTGTCTCTCCTCCCCGAGTGCGCAGTCGGTTCCGTGGGCGTGATTCGCCCGGTGCCGCTATCCCGCAGGTCACAGCAGGAAACGGAGCAATCCCGCAGAATCGCCTCGCACCTGCTGTGCCCCGTCGTAACGTGAACTCACTCGGTTAGGTGCACCGAGGAGGAGGAGCGCACGTATGTCAGTTGATGCAGCGGCGATCATCGTGGCGATCACCACCGCAGCGGGGGCCATCGTTCAGGGAGCGGACATACCGCAGCCGGTGAAAGATCAAGCAGCCGAAGCAATTCATGTGGTCGAGCAGGCCTCACCCGACGTTCAGAAACAAGTTGACAACGCAATATCGTCCCTCCCCGAGCCGGCCCGTGCACAGGCCGAGCAGATGGTTGCCCAGGCTTCGGATGTGGTGAAGCAGGCAACCGACCCCTACATTCCGCCACCGCCCGCCCTCGAAGCGGCACCGCCGCCCGCCCCGGTCGCACCATTGGTGCTCCCGGACGCACCGCTCGACCAGCCTCCCGCGCCGAGTGCCCCCGACGTCGGAACGGCGATCGGGGGTCTGGCCGCCCTGCCCGGCGTCCCGGCGCTCATCAGCGGTCTCGGGTCGCTGATCCCGTCCGTCCCCGCCGGGTTTCCCGGTGTCTCGCTCGCGCCGGTCGGTGCCATCGCCGTCTTCGCGCCGTGGATCCGCAAGGCCGGGTCGCTGTGCGAGGGCATCAAGCCGCCGACACTGGCGGCCCTGTACTCGGTCGAGAACGGCTTCCGGTACGGCGCCACGTCGCCCGTGTCCCGGGCAGGTGCCCGCGGCCCCGGTCAGTTCATGCCCGCTGCCTGGGCCAAGTACGGCAAGGACGCCGACGGCGACGGCAAGGTCGACATCAACGGCGTCGCCGACCCGATGATGGCGTCCGGCCAGATGCTGTGCGACCTGTTCGGGCAGATCGACGGCTGGAAGAAGGAGGGAGTCGTCAAGGGCGACACCCTCGACCTCACGATCGCCGCCTACAACGCGGGTGCGGGCGCGGTCCGGTCGGCCGGTGGCATGCCCGCCGGGAAGTTCGACTACGAGCACGAAACCCAGCCGTACGTCGCACGGATCCGCTCGCTCGAGGACTCGTTCGCGCGGATGCTGTCACCGTTCTTCTACGGCGCCGCCGCCGGCGACACGAGCCGTGTCGTCGAAGCGGCCATGCGGTTCATCGGACTGCCGTACGTGTGGGGCGGCGGCAACATCAACGGGCCGTCCGGTGGCGGTTTCGACTGCTCCGGTCTGACGTCCTTCGCTGTGTACGCCGCCACCGGCATCAAGCTGCCCCGCACGTCGGAGACCCAGTGGGGTGTCGGCGTCGAGGTGCCGCTGTCCGAGGCCAGGCCCGGGGATCTGCTGTTCGGCAACTGGCAGTCGGGTGGGCCGGGGCACGTGGCGATCTACGTCGGTAACGGTTTGATGCTGCACGCGCCGACCACCGGGGACGTCGTGCGCATCGGACCCGTGTTCGCCGGCATGAAGGCTCGCCGGCTCTTCTGAAGAACCGTGCGTCCGAAAAACGCAGAAACTCCGGCCCGGGCGCTGGGCCCGGACCGGAGTTTTCGGCGGTGGATCCGAGATCAGCTGTGGTACGGCTCCGCGCTGACGAGCGTCACCTTCATGCTGCTGCCGTTGGGCAGCGTGTATTCGCGGGTCTCGCCGACCTTCGCCTCGAGCAGTGCGCCACCCAGCGGGGAGTTGGGGGAGTAGACCTCGAGCTTGTTGTCGCGGGCACCCTCTTCGCGGGTGGCGATCAGGAACGTCTCGGTGTCCTTCTCGTCGCCGTCGTAGTAGACCTTCACCACGGAACCGGGCAGCGCGACACCGGATTGGGTGGGGGCCTCGCCGACCTTCGCGCTGTTCAGGAGTTCCTGAAGCTGGCGGATGCGCGCCTCCTGCTGGCCCTGCTCTTCGCGGGCCGCGTGGTAGCCGCCGTTCTCCTTCAGATCGCCCTCTTCGCGACGCTCGTTGATTTCGGCGGCGATGACCGGACGATTGGCAATGAGCTGGTCGAGTTCGCTCTTGAGCCTGTCGTGTGACTCCTGGGTCAGCCAGGTCACCTGGGTCTCGGTCATCTCGATCACTCCCTCGTAGTTGGAGCCGCCGGGCTCCCTCGACAGACCACTGCAACAGCAGTGATCAACGGCTCGGCGGATTCGAGGGCCGCAGCCGTTCGGGTTCCGCCTTGCCGCCAATGCAGCAATACACGGTTCCAAACGGAACCGTGTATCAGGCGATTCTAGCACGATCGGGGAGTGCAACCCCCGAATAAGCCGAACGGTCGCTCGGGTTCGGGTGTGTCAGCCGCGGGTGAGATAGGCGGGAACGTCCAGGCTGCAGCCGTAGATGTCGCCCATGGCCGGCGGCCGCGAAGTGTAGACGGGTGCGGTGACCTTCACCGTCTGATCCTCGCCGCCGGCGATGAAGACCTCCCGGCGGCCGGTCTCGGAACCGTCCTTGGAGCGCGAGCGGACGATGCAGACCGCGTCCCGGGACGGGTCCTCGCGCGTGACGGTGAACGTGATGTCGAGTTGCGAATCACTCACCAGATCGAACGACGTGGCCTCACTGTCGATCTCGGAGACGGCGAACTTGTCGTATGCGACGAACGCCACGATCACGCCGACCACCACGACTGCTGCGGACAGCGCCCACACGAGCCAGCGCTTCGAATGCGCAGGCTTTGCCGCGGCTGTGTATCGGCCGGGGGGAAGCGTTCTCGTCATCTCTCAACTCTCGTACCGCTCCGGTTCCCTGTAACTCACAGCACTCGAGCGGGGGCACGGCTGCAAGCGGAACTCTCGGGTGGAACTATAGAGGACGTGCGTCAGTGCGCCGCCAGCGATGGCGGGGGCGAGAGCGCACGACACGGACAAGCCGGCAACGGCTACTGGCGAAGTTGAGGTGAACGAATACGTGAGCGGATTCCGGCTCATGGCCGTCCATGCCCATCCCGACGACGAGTCGAGCAAGGGCGCCGCGACGACGGCCCGTTACGCCGCAGAAGGCAACGAAGTGAAGGTCGTGACGTTGACCGGTGGTGAACGTGGCGACATCCTCAACCCCGCGATGGACGTGCCCGGGGTGCGGGACCGCATCCACGAGGTGCGCATCGAGGAGATGGCCGAGGCGGCGCGCATCCTCGGTGTTCAGCATCAGTGGCTGGGATTCGTCGACTCCGGTCTGCCGGAGGGCGACCCGAAGCCGCCGCTGCCGGAGGGATGCTTCGCGCTCGTTCCGCTCGAGGAGTCGACCGAGGTGCTGGTGCGCGCGATCCGTGAGTTCCGCCCGCACGTCATGACCACGTACGACGAGAACGGTGGCTACCCGCACCCCGATCACATCCGGTGCCACGAGGTGTCGATGGCCGCGTACGAGGCCGCGGCCGACCCCGATCAGTTCCCGGACGCCGGAGAACCGTGGCAGGTGCAGAAGGTCTACTACTCGCACGGCTTCATCCGGAAGCGACTCCTGCAGTTCCAGGAGGAGTACGACCGCCGCGGCGAAGAGTTCCCGATGGCCGAATGGCTCAAGAAGTGGAAGACCGAGCAGGGTGACCTGATGGCGCGCGTCACCACCCAGATCACGTGCGGCGACTACTTCCCGAAGCGGGACGACGCGTTGCGGGCCCACGCCACCCAGATCGACCCGAACGGCTCGTTCTTCGCGGTTCCGCTCGAGATTCAGCAGAAGATCTGGCCCACCGAGGAATTCGAACTCGCGAAGACACGGGTCACCACCTCCATCCCGGAGAACGACCTGTTCGCGGGCATCGCCGAGGACGGCCGGCAGTGAATGCATTGACGGCCGGCATCGTGACCGGCGCGGCAGACATCCTGGCGCAGACGCCGAGCACGCCGTCCGGCCCCGAATTCGGTAAGGCGTCGCCCATCGGCCTCGTGGTGATACTCGCGCTGCTCGCGGGTGTGGTGCTGCTGGTGCGGTCGATGAACAAGAAGCTCAAGAATCTGCCCGAGACGTTCGAGCCGGAGCACCCCGAACCCGACCAGGAAGCGGACGAGGGCACCGACCGCGGCGCGATTCACGGCGGCGGCGCGAGTACGACCGAACCGCCGAAGCCCACGGACACCCCACCGAACCTGCAGAAGTAGTCGAACGGGAGCTGGAGATGGACCCACGCGCGCGCAACACACTCGGCGGGTCCACCAGCCCCTATCTCCGACAGCACGCCGACAATCCCGTGCACTGGCAGCAGTGGGGTCCGGAGGCCACCGAGTGGGCGCGGGAGCGGGACGTCCCGATCCTGTTGTCGATCGGGTACTCGGCGTGCCATTGGTGCCACGTGATGGCTCACGAGTCCTTCGAGGACGAGGCGGTGGCGTCGCTGATGAACGAGCATTTCGTCTGCGTCAAGGTCGACCGCGAGGAGCGGCCCGACCTCGACGCGGTGTACATGAACGCCACGGTCGCGATGACCGGTCAGGGCGGCTGGCCGATGACGTGCTTTCTCACCCCGGCCGGCGCCCCGTTCTATTGCGGTACCTATTACCCGGCGGAGCCGCGTGGCGGCATGCCGTCGTTCACCCAGTTGCTGGGCGCCATCGCCGACACGTGGCGTGACCGTCGCGGCGACGTCGACGAGGCGGCCGCCTCGGTGGTCGCGGAATTGCGGCGCGGCGCCGGCGGCATCCCCGAGGGCGACGTCCGGGTCGACGCGGCTCTGCTGGACGCGGCCGCCGGGAGCGTGTGCGGCGACGAGGACGCCGAGCGCGGCGGGTTCGGGGGCGCCCCCAAATTCCCCCCGTCTGCGCTGATGGAGGGCCTACTCCGCACGTACGAGCGCTCCGGCGACGACGCCGTCCTCGGCGTGGTGCAGCGCACCGCGTCGGCGATGGCCCGCGGCGGCATCTACGACCAGCTCGGCGGCGGGTTCGCCCGCTACTCGGTCGACGCGGCGTGGGTGGTGCCGCACTTCGAGAAGATGCTCTACGACAACGCCCAGCTGTTGCGCGCGTACGCGCACCTGGGTCGCCGCACGGGCTCGGACCTGGCCGTCCGGGTCGCGGAGGAGACCGTCGAATTCCTGCTGCGCGATCTGCGCACCGCGAACGGGTCGTTCGCGTCGGCCCTCGACGCCGATACCCAGGGCGTGGAGGGGCTCACGTATGTGTGGACCCCGGAGCAGCTCGTCGACGTCCTCGGGCCCGACGACGGGCAGTGGGCGGCCGATGTGTTCGCGGTGACTCCCGCCGGGACGTTCGAGGCCGGCGCGTCCGTCCTGCAGCTCCCGCGCGACCCGGACGACCGGGACCGCTGGCGCCGGGTGCGGGACGCGCTGCTCGCGCAGCGGGCGACCCGGCCGCAGCCCGGACGCGACGACAAGGTCGTCACCGCCTGGAACGGCCTCACGATCACCGCGCTCGCCGAGGCGGGCGCGGGCCTCGGCAGGCCGGAGTGGGTGGCCGCCGCCGCGGAGTGCGCGCGAGCGGTCCTCGGACTGCACGTCGTCGACGGGCGGCTGCGGCGCGCGTCGCTGGGACCTTCCGTCGGCGAGTCGGCCGGCGTGCTCGAGGACTACGCGTGCCTGGCGACAGGACTCCTCGCGCTGTACCAGGCGACCGGCGATCCTGACTGGTCGACGCACGCGCTGGCGTTGCTGGACCGCGCGCTGATCCATTTCGCCGATGCAGAGCGGCCCGGCAGCTGGTTCGACACCGCGGACGACGCGGAGACGCTGGTGACCCGACCCCGGGACCCCGTCGACGGAGCGACGCCGTCCGGAGCGTCGTGCCTGGCAGAGGCGCTGCTCACCGCGGCCGCGGTGGCCGACCAGGAGTCGTCGGGACGGTACGCGGCCGCTGCCGCCCACTCGCTCGACCGGGTCGCGCTGCTCCTGCAACGTGCACCGCGATCCGCCGGGCACTGGCTCGCCGTCGCCGAGGCGTCGGTGCGTGGCCCGATCCAGGTGGCGGTGGCCACCGACGGCGACTCCGCGCTGCTCGCGCAGGCCCGCAGACTTGCCCCCGGCGGCGCGGTCGTGGTCGGGGGCGAACCGGACTCGTCACCCCTGCTCACCGACCGTCCGCTGGTCGGGGGAACGTCGGCGGCGTACGTGTGCCGCGGGTTCGTCTGCGACCGCCCGGTGTCGACGGCCGAGGACCTCGGCGAGGCGTTGAGCCGGTAACCGGCTGCTACCGGAACACCACCAGCCACACGGCGATGTAGTGGCACAGCGCCGCGACGACGGTGGCCGCGTGGAAGAACTCGTGATGGCCGAATGTGGACGGCCACGGATTGGGCCACTTGGTGGCGTAGAGGATCGCGCCGACCGAATACAGGATGCCGCCGATCAGGAGCAGCAGCATCGGGAGGACGCCGACCTCGCGTGTCAGTTCGGGTGCGACCGGGACGATCGCCCAGCCGAGCAGCAGGTACAGCGGCACACCCACCCATCGCGGCGCCGTCGGCCAGAGCATCTTCAGCGCGACCCCGGCGAGCGCCCCCGCCCACACGACGATCAGCAGCGTCCGGCCGGTTCCGGAGGGGAGCCCGAGCACCGCGAACGGGGTGTAGCTGCCGGCGATGAACAGGAAGATCATCGAATGGTCCGCGCGCTTCATCCAGGTGCGCGCCGACACGGTGTTCCAGTGGGTCCGGTGATACGTGGCGCTGACCCCGAAGACGCCGCACACCGTCAGGCTGTAGACGGCGGTCGCGAGGGCCGCCTGCTCCGACACCCGGAGGCCCGCGAGTGTGACGAGGACGAGCCCGGCGATCACGGAGACGCCGAACGCCCACAGGTGGATCCACCCTCGCAGTCGGGGCTTGACGGGTAGTTCGTCGAGGCCGAAAGCGGTCACTGAACACCTCTTCTCGCTGTGCGTGGCGCTAACCTACGGGACCGTAGGTTAGCTCGTGCTGTGAGCGTACCCGTCGGTAGCAGGAAGTCGCGCGCTGTGTGACGGCCGTCGCGGATCACGTTCGGCTGCGGCGTAGTCTTGCGTGTCATGGTGATCTCCAGGTGAGTGCGCGAGGACTGCTGTACAGCATCTACGAGCGTCGGCTACTCGCGCGGCTCGACGGACTACAGCACCCTCGGCACATTGCCGTGATGTGCGACGGCAACCGGCGGTGGGCCCGGGAGAACGGCTTCGAGGACGTCAGCCACGGCCACCGCATGGGCGCCCTCAAGATCTCCGAGCTGCTCGGCTGGTGCGACGCCGCGGGCATCGAGATGGCCACCATCTACCTGCTGTCCACCGAGAATCTGCGCCGCGACCCCGAGGAACTCGACACCCTGCTCGAGATCATCACGGACGTCGTCGAGGAGATCTCGGGCCCGGACAAGAACTGGAGCGTCAAGATCGTCGGCGCACTCGATCTCCTGCCCGCCGAACAGTCGCGCCGACTGCGCGACGCGGCCGCCGGAACCGAGGGCCGCACCGGCACCCACGTCAACGTCGCCATCGGCTACGGCGGCCGGCAGGAGATCTCCGACGCCGTCCAGTCTCTGCTGAGCGAAAAGATTCTCGCGGGACTGGCGGGGGACGAACTCGTGAAATCGATCACGGTCGACGGCATCGACGGCCACCTCTACACGTCCGGCCAGCCCGACCCGGACCTCGTGATCCGCACGTCAGGGGAGCAGCGGCTGTCGGGTTTCCTGCTGTGGCAGAGCGCGTACTCCGAGATCTGGTTCACTGAGGCGTACTGGCCCGAGTTCCGTCGCGTCGACTTCCTCCGCGCGCTGCGCGACTACGCCGCCCGGCACCGCAGGTTCGGCGTCTGACGTGAGCGGCGAAGCGTGCCTGAACACACTTCGCCACTCACCTACAGCTTGCGGAGCCGCAGCCGGTTGATCGAATGATTCGCGTCCTTGCGCAACACGAGCGTGGCGCGCGGACGCGTCGGCAGGATGTTCTCCACCAGATTCGGCCGGTTGATGTTGTGCCAGATCTCCTGCGCGGCTGACGTCGCATCCCGATCCGACAATCCGGCGTAGTGGTGGAAGTGCGCATCGGGATCCGAGAACGACGTCTTCCGCAGCGCCAGAAACCGCTGGATGTACCAGTTCTCGATGTCCTCGATCCGCGCGTCGACGTAGATCGAGAAGTCGAACAGGTCCGACACCATCAGCCGCGGGCCGGTCTGCAGCACGTTGAGACCCTCGATGATGAGGATGTCCGGCTGCCGGATCAGGTGATACTGGCCGGGGATGATGTCGTACGAGATGTGTGAATACACCGGCGCGGCCACTTCTTCGGCCCCCGACTTCACCTCGGTGACGAACCGCAGCAGCTTGCGGCGGTCGTAACTCTCGGGAAAGCCCTTGCGGTGCATGATGCCGCGGCGGTTCAGTTCGGCCGTCGGATACAGGAAGCCGTCCGTCGTAACCAGGTCGACCCGCGGGTGGTGCTCCCAGCGCGCGAGCAGCGCCTGCAGGACACGCGCCGTGGTCGACTTGCCGACCGCGACACTGCCGGCGACGCCGATCACGAACGGCACCTGCTGGTCGGGGTGCTTCTCGCCGAGGAACGTCGCGGTCGCGGCGAACAGTCGCTGCCGGGCCGCCACCTGGAGGTGGATGAGACGCGACAGCGGCAGGTAGACCTCCGCGACCTCCTCGAGGTCGATCTGCTCGCCGAGGCCCCGCAGTCCGTACAGCTCTTCCTCGGTGAGGACGAGCGGCGTCGACTTACGCAGTGTGCGCCACTGCTTCCGGTCGAATTCGACGTACGGACTGGACTCGCTCGTCCGCGCCATCAGTTCCGCTCACACTCGGGTACCAGGGGGAGTGAGCGGTCCATGCCCAGAATCTCTGCCGTCGTCGTCGCGCTGGCGAGTAGCGGTTGCATAGTCGGATTGTGCTTGGTGCCACAGGCTGCGCTGTCGGCGGGTCGGGAAGACGTGTCTGCGACTAAGGTCGGACGGCATGGAATCCGTTTCGTTCGTCCGCGAATACTTGCTGCTCGGGCTGGGTTTCGACCGGCTGGAGGAAGGATTCGTCGACGCGTACACCGGCGATCCCGCGTTGCGCAGGCAGGTGGAGAACGCGCCGAAGCCCGATCCGCGTGACCTCGCGCGCACGGCGGCGCACCTGCGTGCCGAATTGCCGTCGGCGGGACTGTCCGAGGAGCGTGCCCGGTTCCTCGACGTCCACCTCCGCGCCCTCGAATGCTCGGGACGCAAGTTCGCGGGCGACGACATCGGCTTCGTCGACGAGGTCGAGGCGTACTTCGACGTTCACATCGAACGCGGCGACGAGGAGCAGTACCGGGAGGCGCACCGGAAGATGGACGCCGTGCTGCCCGGACCGGCGCCGCTCGCCGAACGCGTCCGCGTCCACCGGGCGAAGGACACGATTCCCGCCGACCGGTTGCAGGAATGTGTCGACGCCTTCTCGAGCGCCCTCCGCGACCTCGTGCGGCAGCACTACGTGTTGCCCGACTCGGAGGTCGTGGAGTACGAGGTGGTGGGCGACAAGCCGTGGTCGGGGTTCAACTACTACCTCGGCGACTACCGGTCGAAGGTCGCGATCAACTCCGATCTCGAACAACACATGGCGAACCTGCCGCGGCTGATCGCGCACGAGTCGTACCCCGGCCACCACACCGAGCACTGCCGGAAGGAAGCCGGACTGGTCGGCGCCGGACAGCTCGAGCAGACGCTGTTCGTCGTCAACACGCCGCAGTGCCTGATGGCCGAGGGCCTCGCCGACCTCGCGCTGGAATCGATCGTCGGCGCCGACTGGGGGCTGTGGGCGCAGGAAATCTACGCCGACCTCGGTCTGCGATTCGACGGTGAGCAGGCGCAACGCCTGTCGGCAGCGTCCGGACAGCTGCTCGGCGTGCGGCAGGACGCGGCGATGATGCTGCACGACGAGGGCCGCAGCCACGACGACGTGGCGGCATTCCTCCAGCGGTGGAGCCTGTCGACCCCCGAGCGGGCCCGGCAGTCGCTGCGCTTCCTGTCCTCGCCGCTGTGGCGGGCGTACACCAGCACCTACGTGGAGGGGTACCGCCTGCTCGGCGGCTGGCTGGCCGAGGTGCCCGTCGGCGCGGAGCGGTCGGAACGGTTCCGCCGCCTGCTCGACGAGCCACTCGTTCCCAGCGTCCTGCGCGCCGATGAGGGCTACCTCACCGCGGGCGGTTAGGTACTGCTCACGGGTTCTTCGTAGACTGGGAGCATTCGTTTCCGCATCCAGCTTGGAGATCCCTCGATGACCGCTGTGCCCGGTACCGACGTCAACACGGCCCCCCTCGCCGAACTCGACCCCGAAGTCGCCCAGGCCATGGCAGGTGAGCTGGCCCGTCAGCGCGACACGCTCGAGATGATCGCCTCGGAGAACTTCGTTCCCCGCGCGGTCCTCCAGGCGCAGGGCAGCGTGCTCACCAACAAGTACGCCGAGGGCTACCCGGGCCGCCGCTACTACGGCGGATGCGAGCACGTCGACGTCGTCGAGGACCTCGCCCGCACCCGGGCGAAGGAACTGTTCGGCGCCGACTTCGCGAACGTCCAGCCGCACTCCGGCGCCCAGGCCAACGCGGCGGTCCTGATGGCCCTGATGAACCCGGGTGAGAAGCTCCTCGGCCTCGACCTGGCGCACGGCGGCCACCTCACGCACGGCATGAAGCTGAACTTCTCCGGCAAGCTCTACGACGTCGAGTCGTACGGGGTCAGCAAGGAAGACCACCGCATCGACATGGACGAGGTCCGCAAGATCGCCGTGGCCGCGCAGCCGAAGGTCATCGTCGCCGGCTGGTCCGCGTACCCGCGTCACGAGGACTTCGCCGCGTTCCGTTCCATCGCCGACGAGGTCGGCGCGTACCTGTGGGTCGACATGGCGCACTTCGCGGGCCTGGTGGCGGCCGGCCTGCACCCGTCGCCCGTGCCCTACGCCGACGTCGTGTCGAGCACCGTCCACAAGACGCTCGGCGGACCCCGCTCCGGTCTGATCCTCGCCAAGCAGGAGTGGGCGAAGAAGCTCAACTCCGCCGTCTTCCCCGGCCAGCAGGGCGGACCGCTAATGCACGCCATCGCCGCCAAGGCCGTCTCCCTGAAGATCGCGGGCACCGACGAGTTCAAGGACCGCCAGCAGCGCACCCTGACCGGCGCGAAGATCCTCGCCGAGCGTCTGACCGGCTCGGATGTCGTGGACAAGGGTGTCAGCGTCCTCACCGGCGGCACCGACGTCCACCTCGTGCTCGTCGACTTGCGCAACTCCCAGCTCGACGGACAGCAGGGTGAGGACCTTCTCCACGAGGTCGGCATCACCGTCAACCGCAACGCGGTGCCCTTCGACCCGCGCCCGCCGATGGTCACGTCCGGCCTCCGGATCGGCACTGCCGCGCTCGCGTCGCGTGGCTTCGGCGACGAGCAGTTCACCGAGGTCGCCGACGTCATCGGCACCGCGCTCGCCGGATCGTCCGACGTCGAGACGCTGAAGTCCCGCGTGTCGAAGCTCGCCGCCGACTTCCCGTTGTACGAGGGCCTCGAGGACTGGCGCCTGGTTTAGGCGCTTCGCGCTCGTGCGCCTTTCTGGTCGTTGGAGCAACCAGAAAGGCGCACGGGCGCCGCAGGCGCCTTCTCCGCGTAACTTGATGTTCACCGACACGCCCGCCGCTCGCGCGGCCGTCCGGCGTGTTTGGCAGTACCGTCGGGGGTAACAGGCAGCGGGGAAGTTGCTTGTACGGGAGGTCCTGATCGTGGCTGAAACACTCAGTGCGAGGGGGCCGGCGCCCGGCCCCCGTGTGGATTGACACACCAGGGACGGACCGGTTCCAGCGAACCGAGTTTGCGTGGGTGCCACGCAGACCTAGGAGCCAACGTGACTGCTTCACGCTCCGTCTCAGCCCGCGCCGGACATTCGTCCGCCGCACCCAGGAAATCCTCGGACTCGGCAGTTCGTACGTTCGTGCTCGACACGTCCGTTCTGCTGTCCGACCCCTGGGCCGTCACCAGGTTCGCCGAGCACCGTGTGGTGCTTCCCCTCGTCGTGATCAGCGAGCTCGAAGGGAAGCGGCACCACCACGAGTTGGGATGGTTCGCAAGGGAATCGCTGCGTATGCTGGACGACCTCCGGCTGCAATACGGTCGTCTCGATCAGCCCGTGCCGATCGGCACGGAGGGGGGCACCCTGCAGGTCGAGCTCAATCACACCGACCCGTCGGTTCTGCCGGTCGGATTCCGCACGGACAGCAACGATTCCAGGATCCTCGCCTGCGCCTTGAATCTCGAGGCCGAGGGGGGCGACGTCGTCCTCGTCAGCAAGGACATCCCGCTGCGTGTGAAGGCCGGTGCGGTGGGTCTGCCCGCCGACGAATACCACGCTCACGACGTCGTGCCGTCCGGGTGGACGGGTATGACGGAAATGGATGTGGCGTCGTCGTCGATCGACGAGTTGTTCGCCGAGGGCGTCGTCGACCTGGAGGAGGCCCGGGAGCTTCCGTGCCACACGGGTATTCGGCTGCTGGGTGGTTCGTCGAGCGCGCTGGGCAGGGTGAACGCCGACAAGCGGGTGCAGTTGGTGCGCGGGGAGCGTGAAGCATTCGGCCTGCACGGGCGTTCGGCCGAGCAGCGGATCGCCCTGGACATCCTGCTGGACGACAGCGTGGGCATCGTGTCGCTCGGCGGCAAGGCGGGTACCGGAAAGTCCGCGCTGGCGCTGACGGCGGGGCTGGAGGCGGTGCTGGAGCGACGCACCCAGCGCAAGGTCGTCGTCTTCCGGCCCCTGTACGCGGTGGGTGGTCAGGAACTCGGCTACCTGCCCGGCAGTGAGAGCGAGAAGATGGGCCCGTGGGCCCAGGCGGTCTTCGACACCCTCGACGGCCTCGCCAGCCCCGAGGTGATGGACGAGGTCATCAGCCGCGGCATGCTGGAAGTGCTGCCGCTCACGCATATTCGCGGACGATCGCTGCACGATTCGTTCGTGATCGTGGACGAGGCGCAGTCGCTGGAACGCAACGTGCTGCTCACGGTGCTCTCCCGGCTGGGAACCGGCTCCCGCGTGATCCTCACGCACGACGTCGCTCAGCGCGACAATCTGCGGGTCGGACGTCACGACGGTGTGGCAGCGGTGATCGAGAAGCTGAAGGGGCATCCGCTCTTCGCGCACATCACGCTGACCCGCAGTGAGCGCTCGCCGATCGCGGCGCTCGTGACGGAGATGCTGGAGGAGTTCGGGCCGACGCCGTAGGCGGCAGTCCCGCAGCGTGATCCGTCCGATGTCGCACCGGTGCAGTCGTAGTGGACCGAGGTGACATCGGGCGGAACCGGGACCGTCAGAAGGCGCGCAGGATTCCCTTGAGTGTGCCCCACAGGACGTCCCGGTTGCTGAAATAGTCACGCCAGACGGCGATCTTGCCGTCCTTCATCTCGAACGTGCCGCACACCCAGAACTCGCTGCGCACTCGCTTGTAGATCAGGACGTCGGTGCGTTCGGTGAGTACCGCTGTTCCGTCGCCCGCGATGTGGTGCAGGCGCACATCGAATCCGACACCGGGCCGGCTCATGCCGTTGAGGATGCGCATCACGGAGCGGATGCCGCGGATCTTGGGCAGAGACACGTTGTGCCACACGATGTCCTGGTCGAGATACTGCTGTGCGGCGTCCGGGTCGCCGGCGACGAGCGCGTTCAGGAACGCCCGAACCACCTCGACATCCGCGGCGTTCCGCGTGGTTCCCGTCGGTGCGTGCGAATTCGAATTCATGATCTTCTCCCAGTCGATAGTTCGGCTCAGCGGACGAATGTCCCCCGGCCTTCGGTGTCGTAATACTCGAGTGTCACGCCGTTGCCGGCGAACGTGGCCTTCGAAATGCTTCCGGGCGGTGCGTTCTCACCGCTGGGTGTGAAGGTGAAGGTGTCACCGTCCCAGTGGGTGAGAGGGTAGGTCTGCCCCGCGGGTCCGAGCCGCAGCGACAGCGCGCCGTTGCTCTCGGTGACGACGGCGGGGCCCCAATACGGGTTGACGTATGTGCCCGCGTAGGTCGGAAGGGGCTGCGGTGGTGCCGGTTTCGCGGGGGCCGTCTGGCCGACGAGGCTGCCTTCGGGCTCGTCCATCGGTGCGATGGCCTGCCGGTACGACGATCTCCAGTCCTCGCGGATCTCCCCGAACTGGACGAGGTCGGCGAACTCGGCGGTGAGGGTCTCGGGAATTCCGACGGGCGACCCGTTGGTCAGGGCGACGATGGCGACGTCGGCGGACGGTATCGCGACGAAGTTCGTCGCCACCCCGAGCTGGAACCCACCGGAGTGGCTGAGGGAGACCCGGCCCGCCGGGGTGGTCGAGACGTTGAATCCGTATCCGTACGATCCCGGACGGCTGTCCATCGAACGCGGTGGGCTGGACACCATCTGAGGACTCACGGCCGGGAGCAGCGCCTCGGGGGACACGATCTTCTTGCCCTCGAACGTTCCGTCGGCCAGCAGCATCGCCAGCCACTTGCCCATGTCGTTGACGGACGAGCTCACCCCGCCTGCGGGGGACTGGGCGTCGGGGTCGCGTACCGCGTCGGCGACGTACTTGCCGTCGACGAGTTGGTGCGCCACGGCGCGGTCGCTGCGGGCCTGGTAGTCGGCGAACCGTGAACTCGTGGACGACATCCCCAGCGGCTCGTAGAGCATCTTTTCCGAGAGCGTCGCCCAATCCGTCCCGGACGCCGCCGCGACAGCCTCCGCGGCCGCCGTGAGACCGAAATTGGTGTATTCGTACGTGATCCGGAACGGGTTCAGAGGGTCGAGCCGGAGCTTGTCGAGAACCTGCTGCTGGTTGTACCCCAGGTCCTCGAGCAGATCGCCGGCGTGATCGGGCAACCCCGACCGGTGCGAGTACAGATCGCCCACCGTGACGTGCTCGGTGACCCACGGGTCGGCGAGGGCGAAACCGGGCAACTTCGACACCACGGGCGTGTCCCAGCCGACGACGCCGGCATCGACCTGATGGGCCACCACAGTCGACCCGACCGGTTTCGACATCGACGCCAGCTGGAACACGGTGTCGGCGTCCACCTTCTGATCGGTGCCCGCCTCACGCACCCCGAATCCCTTCGCATAGACAGTCTGCCCGCCGTGGACGACGGCGACCGCCATACCCGGAAGTCCGGAACTCTCCATCAACTCGTTCGCCAGTTCGTCGAGACGCCCCACGGCGTCGTCGATCTGACCGTCCGGGATGTCGACGCCCGCGACCGTGCCCGGATTGGGCGGCGCGGAGCCCTCGGACGTGGGATTCGCGTCGGACGTTCCGGAGGGTGACGAGTCGCCGGTATCGGAGCCACATCCCGTGAGGAGTGACCCGCCGAGCGCGACGGCGAACAGAAGTGTCGTCAGGTTCCCATGTCTGCGCATTGGCGATCCTCTGCTCGGGCCCGGGACGGTCGTGAACTGCCAGCCTAACGACCACAGGCCCATGACCTGGCTGTTTTCGCCACAACGCCCGCGCCCGTTCCGTCGAATCCACCGCTGGTCGACCCTGCGTTCGCCCGCGGACGCTACGGTGTGCGGATGCCGATTGATATGAATGACTCGCAGCTGCTCAGTGAGCTGGCCCCGGTGGTGGACGAAAACCTCACACGCCACCTCGCCGAGGCGGACGGCTGGCAGCCGCACGATCTGGTTCCGTGGGACCAGGGCAAGAACTTCGCGTTCATGGGTGGAACGGATTGGTCGGCAGATCAGTCGACCCTGAGCGAGGTGGAATCGCTCGCACTGACGGTGGGTGTGCTGGTGGCGGACAATGTGCCCGCGTACCACCGGGAGATCGCCAAGCACCTCGCCCAGGTGGGTCCGTGGTGGCGCTGGGTGGGTCGCTGGACCGCGGAGGAGAACCGGCACTCCATCGTGCTCCGGAACTACCTGATGGTGACGCGGGCCGTCGATCCCGTCGCCCTCGAGCGCGCCCGGATGGACGAGATGGTCCGCGGGTACGCGATGCCGCCCATGCATCTGCTCGAGATGCTCGCGAACTCCGCGTTCGAGGAGAAGGCGGCGGCTGTGCGTCATCACAACACCGCAGCACTCGGCGAGGACGCGCTGGTGGCCACGATCGCCGAGCGGCTGGCCGCCGACGACGAACTGCAGTCGCTGTTCTACCGGAACGTCGTCGAGGCGGCGTTCGAGCTGGTCCCCGACCAGACGATGCGGGCCATCGCCTCGCGGATCGCCGCGTTCGACGTGCCGAGCGTGGCCCTGCCCGGTGGAACCGACAGCACCGCCGTGCTGGCCGAGGCCGGGATCTACGACCCCGCCCAGCAGGGGGAGAAGGTGTTCACCCCGCTGCTGCGGTCGTGGAATATCGCCGGACGCACCGATCTCGGCGAGGAGGGCGAGAAGGCCCGCAACGAGCTGTCCGCGCTGCTGTAGGGACCTTTGCGCGAGAGGGCCCGCACTCGATGGAGTGCGGGCCCTCTCCGTCGGCAGGGTCAGTCCTTCACCTTCGCCATCGCCAGCACGTCGAGACGCTTGTCGAGTTCCTCCTCGGTCAGCGTGTCGCCGATCAGCCCCCGGTCGATGACCGTCTCGCGGATGGTTTTCTTCTCCTTCAGCGCCTGCTTGGCGACGGCCGCCGCCTCCTCGTACCCGATGGCCGAGTTCAGCGGCGTCACGATGGACGGCGACGACTCCGCGAGGGTCTTCAGGTGCTCGGTGTTCGCGACGAGCCCCACGACGCACCGGTCGGCGAACAGGCGTGAGACGTTCGCCAGCAACCTCAACGACTCGAGCAGGTTGCGCGCCATCATCGGGATGTACACGTTGAGCTCGAATGCGCCCCCCGCACCGCCCCACGCGACCGCGGCGTCGTTGCCGACCACCTGCGCGGCGACCTGGGTGGCGGCCTCCGGGAGCACCGGGTTGACCTTCCCGGGCATGATCGAACTGCCGGGCTGCAGGTCGGGGAGCCGGATCTCGCCGAGACCGGTGAGCGGGCCCGAGCCCATCCAGCGGATGTCGTTGGCGATCTTGGTCAGCGACACCGCGATCGTGCGCAACGCTCCGGACGCCTCCACCAGGCCGTCGCGCGCCGCCTGCGCCTCGAAACTGTTCTTCGCGGGGGTGAGGGCATCGACGCCCGTCGCCTTGACCAGTTCGGCAACGACCTTCGGGCCGAACCCGTCGGGGGCATTGAGTCCCGTTCCGACCGCGGTGCCACCGATGGGAAGTTCGCCGAGGCGGGGGAGGCAGGCCACGATCCGCTCCATTCCGGCCTCCATCTGCCGGGCGTAACCGCCGAACTCCTGGCCGAGGGTCACCGGGACGGCGTCCATGAGGTGGGTGCGGCCCGACTTCACCACGGTCCGCCACTCGGTGGATTTGTCGAGCAGAGCCAGCCGCAGATGGTCGAGGGCGGGGAGGAGATCCTTCACCGCGGACTCGGTGGCCGCAAGGTGCGTCGCGGTGGGGAAGGTGTCGTTGGACGACTGCGACATGTTGACGTCGTCGTTGGGATGGACCACCACACCGTTGGCCGCCGCGATCGAGGCGATCACCTCGTTGGCGTTCATGTTGGAACTGGTGCCCGAACCGGTCTGGAAGACGTCGATGGGAAACTGGTCGTCGTGCTTGCCTTCGGCGATCTCGCTCGCCGCGGCGATGATGGCGTCCGCCTTGTCGGCATCGAGGAGGCCGAGGTCCTTGTTGACCTGCGCGCAGGCTGCCTTCAGCAACCCCATCGCACGGATCTGGGTGCGCTCGAGACCTCGACCGCTGATCGGGAAGTTCTCGACGGCACGCTGAGTTTGCGCGCGCCACAGGGCATCCACGGGCACCCGCACCTCGCCCATGGTGTCGTGTTCGATCCGGTACTGCTGTTCGCTGCTCTCGGTCATGCGTCAAACATGCCACTTCCGGGCGCCGCGTGGGGATGCTCCCGTGCGCCTTTCCGGTCGCCGCAGCAACCGGAAAGGCGCACGAGCAGCGGAGCTGCCTAGAACGACGGCGGAATGGCGCCGTCCTCGCCCGTGAAGTCCACGGACGAGTACTCGCGCAGCTTCTCCAGGCGGTGGTAGGCGTCGATCATGCGGACCGTGCCCGACTTCGACCGCATCACGATCGACTGGGTCGACGCGCCGCCACCGTAGTAGCGAACCCCGCGGAGCAGGTCGCCGTCGGTGACACCGGTGGCGCAGAAGAAGACGTTCTCACCGGACACGAGATCCTCGGTGGTCAGCACGCGATCCAGGTCATGGCCGGCGTCGATGGCCTTCTGGCGCTCGGCGTCGTCGGTCGGGGCCAGCCGGCCCTGCAGCGAACCACCCATACAGCGCATGGCGGCGGCCGCGATGATGCCCTCCGGGGTTCCACCGGTGCCGATCAGGATGTCGGTGCCCGACTCGGGGCGCGCGGCGGCGATCGCACCCGCGACGTCACCGTCGGAGATGAGCCGGATGCGGGCGCCGGTGTCCCGGACCTCCTGGATGAGCCTGGCGTGCCGGGGACGGTCGAGGATGCAGACCGTCACGTCGGACGTGGACGCCTTGCGCACCTTCGCGACACGTTTGATGTTCTCCGCGACGGGCGCGGTGATGTCGATCACATCGGCGGCGTCGGGACCGACGGCGATCTTCTCCATGTAGAAGACAGCGGACGGGTCGAACATCGCGCCGCGCTCGGCGACCGCGAGGACGGCGATCGCATTGGGCATGCCCTTGGCCATCAGCGTGGTGCCGTCGACCGGGTCGACGGCGAAGTCGCAGTCGGGCCCGTCGCCGTTGCCGACCTCCTCGCCGTTGAACAGCATCGGGGCTTCGTCCTTCTCGCCCTCGCCGATGACGACGACGCCGCGCATCGACACCGAGCTCACGAGCTGGCGCATGGCGTCGACGGCGGCTCCGTCGCCACCTTCCTTGTCGCCACGGCCCACCCAGCGACCGGCAGCCATCGCACCAGCCTCGGTGACTCGGACCAATTCCAGAGCAAGATTTCGGTCCGGGGCCTCGCGGCGACTCGAAGTGGTGCTAGCCGTCATGGGCAGTGCCTCCTGGTGCTGTCACGGTCGACGTTGTACGCCGACGCTGTGTCGGCGGCCTCTCGGCCACCGAGTGTCGGGTGGATCTCGCCTGCTGATTCTCCCAGAAAGATGTGTGACGTGCGCTCCTGGGGCGCGAATCACGGGACCGAGAATCGTTGTTCCGGGACCGACCCTGGATACTGGTGGGCGTGGCATCTGATAAACCCCGCATCCTGCACAACAACCGCGACATGGTGTGGTCGCTCGTACCCCTTGTCCTGTTCTGCGTACTGATCGCGGGTATCGCCAGCCAGTGCACGTTCAGCCCGGGCGGTCCGACAAGCGGCCCGATTCCCAGCTTCGACATCGATGCGGCACTGAAATACGACGCGCAGGACCTTCCGTTCCCGGTGCGTAAACCGGCGACCCCGGAGGGCTGGACGCCCAACTCGGGCAGCCGCAGCATCGTCAGCGGCGACAGCGGCGGAGATTCGAGCACCGTCGGATTCATCACCGAGGCAGGCCGCTACATCCAGCTCACCCAGAGCAACGCCGCTGAAACGGTGCTCGTGCCGTTCGTCGCGGGTGGCCCGCGCACGGCGACGGGAACCGAGGACGTCGCAGGTCACAGCTGGATCGTGTACGGCGGTGAAGGTGTCGAACCGATCTGGGTCTCCGACTTCGGCGACGTCCGGCTGCTCGTCACGGGCAGTGCGTCACCCGAGGCGTTCGAACAGCTGACGACCGCCGCGGCCGACGCCCCGATCCTCACGTACTGAGAAGGCGGGGGCGTCAGCCCTCGTCTTCGGCCTGCGACAGCGCCGTCTCGACGCGTTTGCGGGCCCCCGCGAGGTGCTCCTCGCACCGCTTCGCCAAGGCCTCGCCTCGCTCCCACAACGCGAGTGACGCGTCGAGGTCGAGGCCGCCCTGCTCGAGCACCTTGACCACGTCGACGAGTTCGTCGCGCGCCGCCTCGTAGCCGAGCTCCGCGATGTCGCTGTCGTTTCCGGTGGGCTCGCTCATGTCCTACTTGTCCTTTCCCATCACCGCGGCACGGACTGCGCCGTCCGCGACTCGAACGCGAATCTGGGTGCCCGGCGGGGCGTCGGCGACCGAACGCAGCACCTCGGGGTCGCCGTCGGGCACGATCCGCTGGACCACGGAGTAACCACGGGCCAGGGTCGCCGCCGGCCCGAGGGTCGTGAGCCGTGCGCGCAGGTGCTCGACGGTCGTGCTCTCCGCGGCGATCGCCCTGCTCACGTCGCGTCGTCCGGCTTCGCGCAGTCGTTCGACCTCGTCCGACCGGTGGTCGAGTGCGCGCAGGGGGTCGGCGAGAACAGGCCGGCTCCGCAGCTGGGCGATCAGGTGCGACTCGCGCTGCACCCAGTTGCGCAGGGCGGCCGCGCTCCGTGAGCGCAGTTCCCCGACCAGTGCCTGTTCGGCGACGGCGTCCGGGACCACTCGCTTGGCGGCGTCGGTGGGGGTCGCCGCACGCAGGTCGGCGACGTGGTCGCTGAGCGGGCTGTCCGGCTCGTGCCCGATCGCGCTGACCACCGGGGTCGTGCAGGCGACGATCGCGCGGCACAGGGTCTCGTCGGAGAACGGCAGCAGGTCCTCCACGCTGCCGCCGCCGCGAGCGAGGATGATGACGTCGACGTGCGGGTCGGCGTCCAGCTCCTTCAGTGCGTCGAGGATCTGCGGAACGGCGGTGGCGCCCTGGACCGGGGTGTTGCGCACCTCGAACCGCACCGCGGGCCAGCGGCGCTGCGCCACGCTGAGAACGTCGTGCTCGGCAGCGCTCGCGCGACCGGTGATCAACCCGATCGTGCCCGGCAGGAACGGCAGCGGACGCTTCAGCCGCGCGTCGAACAGGCCTTCCGCGGCCAGCAGTGCGCGTAACCGCTCGATCCTTGCCAGGAGTTCACCGATCCCGATCGCACGGATCTCCGTGACCCGCAGCGACACCGACCCGCGGCCGGTGTAGAACGACAACTTGCCGAACATCACCACCCGGCTGCCCTCGGTGAGCGGGACCGGGGAGTTCTGCAGCACCTGCGGGGAACAGGTCACCGACAACGACATGTCGACGGACGGATCCCGCAGCACCAGGAACGCGGTCCGGGTGCCGGGGCGTGCGTTGATCTGGGTGATCTGTCCCTCCACCCAGACACTTCCGAGTCGATCGATCCACTGCGCGACCTTCGCCGACACGGTGCGGACAGGCCAGGGCTGTTCGGCGGTGCTCGGTCCGGTACTGGCTGCGCGGGGCTGTGCGGAGGTCACTTGGCCTTGGCGGTGGTGATGCGGTTGGTCAGCATCGTCTGGAACGGCGCTCGTGCCAGGGTCGCATTCTCGTAGTCCAGCAGTGTGGTGAGGTCCTCGACCGACAGGCTGCGCAGGCGCGCCCGCAACTGGGCGAGGGTCAGCGAGCCGTAGTCGAGGACGACAGCGATCTCCGGTTCGGCGACGGCCGAAGTGGAGGTGGCGGACTTCGTGGTCGCCGACGTGACGGGGGAGGCGCCGTTGGTGGCGGCGGGCGCTGCCTTCGGGGTCGAGATCTTCGCCGGCGTGCCCTCGTCCTGCGGACTCAGCGAGTACAGGGCGAACCGGCCCGGTCCGGCCGCGCGGTCGTCGGACCCGCCGTCGGCGGCGGGCTCCGGGGCGGTGTCCTCGTCGAAGACGGCCCACGCGGGCTGCTCGTCGTCGTGTGTCCAGTGGATGAGCGCGAACGCCTGGTCGCCCTTGATGGCCAGCGCCGTCATGGACTGCTGAACCCGCATGGTGGTCTGCAGCACCTGACTGACCGCGGTCATGGGCAGGGTTGCCGCGGTGGTGGGCAGTTTCCTGGCCTCTTCGACGGCCGTCACGGCGATTCCAGCGGCGACGCGCGCCACGAACGGGGGACGAATCATTCCCACAGCCTGCCTGAGAACGGCACGTTTGGGTAGCCGACGTGCCCACAGCGTCGACGACTCGGGTGCGACGCTGCGCACAGTACCCCGCCGAGGCCCCGCGAAAGTGTCGTCCGCTGGGGGTGACCCGTAGTCTGGAGCCATGTCTTCGGCTGTTCCACTCAATGTGGGTATCACACGTTCGGCAGATTCGGGAGCGTCGCGTGCCGACGGCGAGAAGCGCGTGCTGCTCGCGGAGCCCCGCGGCTACTGCGCCGGCGTCGACCGCGCCGTCGAGACGGTGGAGAAGGCTCTCGAAAAGCACGGCGCCCCGATCTACGTGCGCAAGGAGATCGTGCACAACCGGCACGTCGTCGAGACGCTCACCGATCAGGGTGTCGTCTTCGTCGACGAGACGGACGAGGTCCCCGAGGGTGCGCTGCTCGTGTTCTCGGCCCACGGCGTGTCTCCCGCGGTCCACGAATCGGCCGCGGCGCGCAATCTGCGCACGATCGACGCCACCTGCCCGCTCGTGACGAAGGTTCACCAGGAAGCCAAGCGCTTCGCCCGAGACGACTTCGACATCCTTCTCATCGGCCACGAAGGCCACGAGGAAGTGGAGGGCACGGCCGGCGAGGCCCCCGACCACGTGCAACTCGTCGACGGTCCCGATTCCGTCGACACCGTGACCGTCCGCGACGAATCGAAGGTCATCTGGCTGTCGCAGACCACGTTGAGCGTCGACGAGACGATGCAGACCGTCGCCCGACTGCGGGAGCGTTTCCCGAATCTGCAGGACCCGCCGAGCGACGACATCTGTTACGCCACCCAAAACCGTCAGGTGGCGGTCAAGGCGATGGCCCCCGAGTGCGACCTGGTGATCGTGGTCGGGTCCCGGAACTCGTCGAACTCCGTTCGCCTCGTCGAGGTCGCACTGAACGCCGGCGCGAAGGCGTCGTATCTGGTCGACTACGCACGCGAGGTTGATCCGGCGTGGCTCGACGGCGTGCGGACCGTGGGAATCACCTCGGGGGCGTCCGTGCCGGAGATTCTGGTCCGCGGTGTGATCGACCTGCTCGACGAGCACGGATTCCACGACGTCCAGTCGGTCACCACCGCCAACGAGACGCTGGTCTTCGCACTGCCGCGCGAGCTGCGCGCAGCGCGGACCTGATCGTCGCGCTCTCTACCTCGCTCTAGCGGGGCTGCTCCGTCTCGAACGGCGGCTCGTACCGGTCGCGGTAGCGCACCTGCGGAATGGGGTGGGCCGGAACGTCCGGGTTGGGCCGCGGCCGAGGGGTGGTGCGCGGCGGGACCGAATGCGGCGCCTGGGTAGTGCGCGGCGGTGCCGAGCGGGGGGCCTGCGCTGCTCGGTCGACCATCGGCGGCGGCGCCGTGCGGCCGCCCGACGACGCAGATCGGCGCGGAGGAGGCGTGGCTGCCCGGCGCGACGAGCGGGGGTGCTCCCGGGCCGCGTCCGTGTTCCGCGCCCTGCGCGGCGACTCCCTGCGCGGCGGTGGAGTCGGCTCCGAGTCCTCTGCCGCACGACGTGGGCGGGCGGAGCGCGGAGCACGCTGGGAGCGTCGCCGCTCCGACGTGCGGGCGGGACCGGTCTTGCGTTGCTGCAACAGGAAGAGGCGGAGTCCGCCGATCAGCAGTGCTACGACGGTGGCGGCGAGCATTACCGGAAAGCGGTTGACCAGTGGGTACGCGATGTTGATCGCCAGGTCTCTCAGCGCGGTGCTGTTCTCGTCCGCGATCAGGCTCTGACCGAGCGGCACGGCGACGAACAGGATCAGCGGGGGTTGGACGATCGCGGTGAACAGCGCCCGATTGCTGGCGGCCGCCACGGCGAGGACACAGCCGAGGAAATAGAACGTGGAGAACGCCGCTGTGAGTTCCGTGCCACGTGCCGCGTCGACAGCGAATCCGACAAAGGCGACTCCGACGGCCAGGAGAATGACACCCCACCAGGGGAGACCGGGGACCGTAGGGACAATCGACCGCCTGTCGAGCGGCACCCCAGAGCGAGCACGTTGGGTTGCAGACACACAACGACAGTAGCGGCAACTTGTTAACTAGCCTCGTTGGCGTGACCGGTGGAGCCTGAGAGATCCTCGAGATTTGTGCGTCGCGGCCACGAATCGACGGCACTGACCTCGGTGAGGTCGCCGTCGAAGACGTCGAGGTCGTGCAGCTTGCGCGCGGTGACTGTGACCCGGGACTCCATCGCCGCGACGGTGAGATTGAACGAGTCGAGGGCCTCGCCGAGTTGCGAGCCCAGACGGTCGAGATGCGCGCCGACGGTGCCGAGTCTCGAATACAGCTCCCGGCCGAGTTGGTGGATCTTCGCGGCGTCCTGAGACAACGCCTCATGCCGCCAGGTGACCTCCGGCGTCGGGTCGAACGACTCCCAATACGTCGTGTCGGCCAACTGGTCGACATGCGTGCGCGGCTGCCGGGCGTGCCGGGTGAGGTGCTGGTCCCGGGCGGCCGGGTTCTCGGTCTGCGCGGCGTCCAGGTACGCCGCGAACGGGGACCTTGGCGTCGACGACGATCTGTTTGCCCCCTGCCAGGTACACGAGCAGGTCGGGGCGGACACCGTCCTTCGACACCTAGGTGTCGAAGTCGCAGTGCCGGACCATCCCCGCCAGTTCGACCACGCGTGCGGCGAACTACTGCTTGCTGCTCATCGTTCGGGGTTGTCGCCACAGGCGGCCAGAGGCTGGCTGGCGACGAGGGGGCATGCCAGTGCAGCGAGTGCATTCATGGGGCTCATGGTGCACCGCCCCACCGACGAGTCGAATCGGCCGGACGCCACGCGGCGGAGGTGTTCGAGGTTGTCGGCGGGGTGCTCTACGGTCTCGGGACATGAGGATCCTGCACACTTCGGACTGGCACATCGGACGCACGTTCCACGGGGTGGACCTGCTCGCCGACCAGGCCCGGGTGCTCGACGCGATCGCCGCACTCGTCACCGAGCACGGCGTCGACGTCGTGGTCGTCCCCGGAGACGTGTACGACCGGTCCATCCCCAGCGCCGACGCCGTCACCGTGTGCAATCGCGGATTCGAGGCGATCCGGGACGCCGGCGCTGTCATCGTCGCCACGTCCGGCAACCACGACTCCGCCGCACGACTCGGCGCGGGCGCGGCGTTCTCCGGGGCCGGCGGACTGCACCTCATGACGACGGTCGCCGGCATCGGCTCACCCGTCGTGCTCGAGGACGCGCACGGTCCCGTCGCGTTCTACGGCATCCCCTACCTCGAACCCGAGATCACCCGCGCGCAATTGGACGTGCCGTCCGCCCGCTCGCACGCCGAGATCCTCGACGCCGCGATGAATCGCGTCCGCACCGACCTCGACGCGCGCAACGACACCGGTCCGCGCACCAGGTCCGTGGTGCTGGCCCACGCATTCGTCGTGGGTGCCGAGGCCACGGGATCCGAACGGTCGATCTCCGTCGGCGGTGTCGAGACGGTGTCGGCGTCGGCCTTCGGCGATGTCGACTACGTCGCGCTGGGCCACCTTCACTCGCCGCAGACCCTCGCCGAGCACATCCGCTACTCGGGTTCGCCGCTGCCGTACTCCTTCGGTGAGCGCACCCACGGCAAGGCCGTGTATCTCGTGGACCTGGACGCCGACGGACTGCGGACGGTCGAACGCGTCGACCTGCCCGTGGTCCGCGGTCTGCGGCAACTGACCGGGACGGTCCAGGAGTTGCTCGAGGACGAGTCGTTCCGCGACGCCGAGGACTGCTACGTGTCGGCGGTGCTCACCGACCCGCAGCGCCCGGTCGACGCCATGCGCTCGCTGCAGACCCGATTCCCGTTCGCCGTGCACCTCGAATGGCAGCGCCCGGCCGGCGTCGACGATCTGCGCTACCGCGACAAGGTGCACGGGCGCAGCGATCTGCAGATCACGCGCAATTTCCTCACCGACGTGCGCAGCGCACCGTCGACCGGCGAGATCCGGCTGGTGGAGGAGGCGCTCGGGTTCGCCGACCGGGCCGGCGAGAACACCGCCGAGGTCGTCGCGCTGGGACAGACGGCATGAGGCTGCATCGACTCGAGGTCGAAGCCTTCGGGCCGTTCGCAGGATCTGTCGAAGTCGACTTCGACCGCCTCGGCGCCGATGGCCTTTTCCTGCTGCACGGCCACACCGGCGCCGGGAAGACGACGGTGCTCGACGCGGTGGCGTTCGCGCTCTACGGCACGGTGCCCGGGGCGCGGAAGGACGGCAAGCGCCTGTTGTCAGACCATGCACCAGCCGGTTCCGTGCCGACGGTGACCATCGAGGCGACGATCGCGGGCCGGCATCTCCGTCTCGTGCGCAGCCCCGAGTTCGAGCGTCCCAAGCGCCGGGGGTCGGGCACGATCAAGGAGAACGCGAAGGTCGCCCTCACCTGGCTCGACGGTCGCGGGGAAAACCTGTCCCGGATCCCCGACGTAGCCGAGGAGATCGGGCGGCTGATGGGGATGAGCGCCGATCAGTTCTTCCAGGTGGTCCTGCTGCCGCAGGGGGAGTTCGCGAAGTTCCTGCGCGCCGACAACGAGGAACGCGGTCAGCTCCTGGAGAGACTGTTCGACACCACCCGATTCGGGACGGTGGAGGGGTGGTTCCTCGACCGCAGGCGAACTAGTGCACACGACCTGGACGAGCAGCAACGGTCCGTCGACGTGCTGCTCGCCCGGGTCGCGACGGCGGCAGGAATCGAGGGAGGCGCCGACGCCGATCCGATGACCTGGGCCCACAAACTCGAAGAGCAGGCACGCGATACCCGCGACCTGGCTGCAGACGACCTGGAGCAGGCCAAGGCGCGGGCGAAGGTCACCCGTGACGCGCTGACGGAGGCGCGCCGGGTCCTGGAACTGCAGAACCGCAGACGTCGAGCCGAGTCGGAACTCGACGCCCACGCCGCGGGGGCGGACGAACGGGCCGTCCTCTTCGCCGAACTGGCGGACGCGCGCCGGGCCGAACCGGTGGCGACTGCGGCACGGGACGCCGACTCCGCACGCACCAAGGCTGCGGCCGCCGCGCGCACCGTCGAGACCATCACCGAGGGCCTGCGCTCCACGGCGGGCGGCGCCGATCTCGTGGCGGAACTGTCGTGGCCACCGGCCCCGGACGAACGGGAGCACATCCGGTCGAGCATCCGGTTCTGGCGCGACGAGATCGTGCGGCTCGACGGCGCACTCGCGGAATCCGAAGCCGCTGACCGGCTCGCCGTCGAACTCGATCGGCTGCGAGCCCGGCAGGCCGAACTCACCGAGACCGGCGCCACGCTGTCTCGGGAACGGGAACAACTTCCCCTCGGGCTGCGGGAAGCCGAGAAGGCACTCGACGCCGCAGAGAAGGCTCGCGCCGCACTGCCCGCACTGGTGGACGCTCGGGATCGTGCGGCCGACGCCGCCTCCGCGGCGACGGATCTCCGCACGCGCCGCGCCGAGCACGGTCGGTGCGACCGTGGCGTGCTCGATGCCCGGCAGAAGCATCAGGACGCCCGGGAGCACTGGCTCGACCTGCTGCAACGGCGGATCGCGGGCATGGCCGCAGAATTGGCGGGCACGCTCGAGGACGGGGCGCCGTGCCAGGTGTGCGGTTCACCCGAGCATCCGCAGCCTGCCGAACCGTCCGAGCTGTCGGTCACGAAGGCCGACGAGGACGCCGCTCGTGTCGCGGAGCAGAAGGCCGCGACGGTGCTGACGGCCGCCACCGAGAAGCTGAGTTCGGTCGAGCGGGCGATCGACGTCTTGATTCAGCGGGGCGGCGACGGCGACGCGGACGAACTCGCACGGGCACTCGCGTCCGCCGAGACGGCGGTGGGGGAGGCGACGGCGCTCGCCGATCAGGTCGAACGCCGATCCGGATCGCTCGCCGAACTGCGCGACCGGGAGAACCGACTGCAGGAGCAGTTGCGGGAGGTGGGCATCGACGCCGCAACCGTCACCGAGAAGATCGCGGCGGGCACCACACAACTCGGAGAGATCCGGGCCCGCGTCGCCGAGGCCGCGGGCGACGACCCGAGTGTCGCGGCTCGCCGCGCCCGACTCGAGACGCTCGCCGAATCCGCATCGAACCTGCTGGACGCCCGCGACGCGGGTGCCGGCGCCGAGTCGGCGGCCCGCGAACTCGCGGCCAGGGTCGAGACCCTCGCCGGCGACGCCGGTTTCGGCAGCGTCGACGACGCCGCGGCCGCGGTCCGCACGGCCACGCGCCAGAACGAGATCGAGACCGTCCTGACCACGGCCCGGGATGCCGAGGTCGGGGCGCGCAGCGTGCTCGACGACCCCGAGGTCGTCGCCGTCGCAGACGCGGAGCCCGTCGAGTTGGGATCCGTCCAGCAGGCACACGACGTGGCGGCCGAGGAAGTGAACGTCGCCGTCGCGGCGGCGTCCGACGCCGAGCGTCGGCTGCTCGACCTCGAACGATACGTCGGTCAGCTCGCCAGGGCGGCCGAGGCGATTGCCCCGCTACAGGCCGCGCACGAGGAACTGGCGGCGCTCGCCGAGGTCATCGCGGGCCGCGGCCAGAACTCCCGGAAGATGTCGTTGCGGTCGTATGTGCTGGCGGCCCGTCTGGAAGAGGTGGCGGTCTCGGCGTCGGCGCGGCTCGGCCAGATGTCGGGGGGACGCTACGAATTCGTCCACAGCGACGAGGCCGGTCCGCACGGTCGTCGCGGCGGACTGGGGTTGGACATCCGCGACGACTACACAGGGGTGGTCCGGTCGGCGAAGACCCTGTCGGGCGGCGAGTCGTTCCTGGCGTCGCTGTCGCTGGCGCTCGGTCTCGCCGATGTGGTCGCGGCGGAATCCGGGGGAGTCGTGCTCGACACGATCTTCATCGACGAGGGGTTCGGCACCCTCGACGCGGACACTCTCGACTCGGTGATGGGTGTTCTCGACGAGCTGCGGGACGGCGGCCGGGTGGTCGGGATCGTCAGTCACGTCGACGAGATGCGTCAGCGAATCCCGAGCCGCCTGCACGTGATTCGCGGCCGTACCGGGTCGACGGTTGAGGTCGTTGCCGGCTGACCGGCGGTCAGTCCGCGGTCGGGGCGACGGCGGACCGGTCGACGGTGACGCCTTCCTGTTCGGCGTCGCCGAGATCCTCGCCGGCGGCGGCGGAGTCGGTGATGTTGCTCTCGGCACTGTGCTCGTCGATCTGTTCACCGATGTAGCGCACCACCACGGCGGCGACGGCGGCGGCGGGCACGGCGAGGAATGCGCCCACGATCCCGAACACGGAACCGCCTGCCGTGACGGCGAGCAGCACCACGACGGCGTGGAGTTTCATGCTCTTGCTCTGCAGCACCGGCTGCAGCACGTTGCCCTCGATCTGCTGCACCACGAGGATGATGATCAGCACGATCACCGCAGTGGTGAGACCGTTGGCGACCAGCGCGACCAGCACCGCGAGGGCACCGGCGACGAACGCACCGACGATCGGGATGAAGCCACCGATGAACGTCAGGATCGCGAGGACCGGTGCGAGCGGCACGCCGAGAATCAACAGCCCGGCGCCGATGAAGACGGCGTCGACGAGGGCGACCAGCGCCTGCGTCCGGATGAACCCGCCGAGCGTGTCCCACATGCGGCCCAGGACCACCTCGAGGTGACGGCCGGCACGGCCGCCGCTGACGGAATGCAGCCACGGGATGAAGCGGGGTCCGTCCTTGATGAAGAAGAACGACAGCACGAGCACGAGGCCGAGCGTGATCAGCAGGGAACTGGCGGTGCTGACACCGGTGAACACCCCGGAGGCAATGACCGTTCCACTCTCCTGAACCTTCACGATGATCGTGTGGATGCCCTGGTCGATCTGATCGTCCTGCAGGTTGATCGGCGGGCCCTTCAACCAGTCCTGTACCTGGTTGATGCCCTGGGTGGCCTTGTTGGCCAGCTCGGGAGCCTGCCTGACGACCGACGGCACGATGCCCGCGATGATTCCGGCCACGACGGCGATGAACACGACGAGCGTCGTCGCGGCGGCCGCAGCCGGGGGGATGCGACGCTTCGTCATCGCCCGCGTCGGCGGCCACAGCACCGTGCACACCACGATGGCCAGGAGAACGGGGAGGACGATCACCCACAGCTTTTGGATGATCCACCCGAACAGCAACGCGCCCAGGGCGATCGCGACCAGGACCAGCGACCACTTGGCGAGCCACATCGCGCCCACCCCGATGAGGTGGCCGCGGTCCGGTTTCGTGACTGTGGTCCCGGACGGTGCCGGGGTTTCCTTCTCCGTCACAGATGGTCCTCCCTACCGTGTCTGCTCAGCCGATCAGTACTGACAGTACTGGGGGTCGGCGGGGAGGCACGGTGAGGTCAGCAGCAGCGGGCACCCGGGTTGGCATCGGCGTCCGCGTAGCGCGCCTTCCAGTACTCGCGTTCGGTCGGCACCTCCGCCTCCGGGTGGTTCCGGCGGAGGTGTTCGACGTATCGGCTGTAGTCGTGGTCGCCCATCAGCGATCCCGTCCACCACCACGCGGTCCGCACCGCGCCCACGACCCTATTCATCATGGTGATGCGCCCTGTCCGTGTGGGTGTGCGCCGCGCCGGGTGCGCGCACCGCGCCCGAAGCGATCAGTTCGTTCCATTCCTTGTCGAGCGCCTTCTCGGCGGACGTGGGGACGAACCCGGCCGGGGCGAAGATCTTCGACGGTTCCTCCGGCGACTCGGTGGTGGGGAGTCCGCCGGCCCGGAACGCCTTGATGCACACGAGTGCTCCGGCCACCACGACGACGAGGACGAGCCCGGCGAACACGATCGACAGGGTGCCCTGGATGAACGTGTTGCGGATGACGGCGTCGATGGCCTCGGGCGTCTTGGCCGAGCCGAAACTGGTCTTGCCGGCTTCCTTCGCGTCCTTGAACGCGGCGTGCTGGGACCAGTAGCCGACGGACGTGTTGGCGGAGAAGATCTTCTGCCACGACGCGGTCATGGTCACGATGAGGTCCCAGACGAGGGGCACACCGGGAATCCAGGCCCACTTGAAGAGGCCCTTCTTCATCACGACGGCGAGGACCACGGTGAGGGCGATCGCGGCGAGCAACTGGTTCGCGATCCCGAACAGCGGGAAGAGCGTGTTGATTCCGCCGAGCGGATCGGTGACACCCATCAGGAGGATTGCTCCCCACAGACCGACGACGGCGAGCGAGCACACCCAGGCTCCGACCCGCCACGACGGATCCTTGAACCGGCGGGCGGCGCCGCCGAAGTTGCCGAGCGAGTCCGACAGCATGAACCGCGCCACCCGGGTTCCGGCGTCGACGGTGGTGAGGATGAACAGCGCCTCGAACATGATCGCGAAGTGATACCAGAACGCCTTGAGGGCGGTACCGCCGAGGAACTGGCTGAGCACTTGCGACATGCCGAACGCGAGGGTGGGGGCACCGCCGGTGCGCGAGATGATCGACTCCTCGTCGACACTCGCCGCGGCCTGCGAGAGGGTGTCCGCGGTGATGTTGGGACTGGACAGTCCGAGACCGTTCACGTACGCGGCCGCGGTTTCCGGGGTGCCCCCGGTGAGGGTGGCCGGCGCGTTGAGCGCGAAGTACAGGTGCTGGTCGATGATGCACGCGGTGACGAGCGCCATGATCGCGACGAACGACTCGGTGAGCATGCCGCCGTAGCCGATCAGGCGTGTCTGCTTCTCCTTCTCCAGCAGTTTGGGGGTGGTGCCGGACGCAATCAGGGCATGGAAGCCGGACAGCGCGCCGCACGCGATGGTGATGAACAGGAACGGGAACAGCGATCCGGCGAACGCGGGACCGTTGCCCTGGATCGCGAACGTAGTGACGTCGGGCATCTGAATGGTGGGCCGGGCGATCAGGATGCCGATGGCGAGCAGGAGGATCGTGCCGATCTTCATGAACGTCGACAGGTAGTCGCGCGGCGCCAGCAGCAGCCACACGGGGAGGACGGATGCGGCGAAACCGTACGCGATCATCAGCCAGGCGATGGTGACCTTGGAGAGGGTGAACCAGTCGGAGCCCCATCCGGTGTCGGCCACCCAGCCGCCCGACACGATGGCCAGGAGCAGCAGTACGACGCCGATCAGCGACACCTCGGCGACCTTGCCGGGACGCAGGTAGCGGAGGTAGACGCCCATGAAGAGTGCGATCGGGATGGTCATGGCGATGGAGAAGACGCCCCAGGGGCTCTCCGCGAGTGCATTGACGACGACGAGGGCGAGCACCGCGATGAGGATGATCATGATGACGAAGACGCCGATCATGGCGGCGACACCGCCGACGACGCCGAGTTCGTCGCGCGCCATCTGTCCGAGGCTGCGTCCGCGGCGTTTCGTCGAGATCCACAGCACGAGGAAGTCCTGCACGGCTCCGGCGAAGACGACGCCGATGATGATCCACAGGGTGCCCGGCAGGTATCCCATCTGCGCGGCGAGGACCGGGCCGACGAGGGGTCCCGCGCCGGCGATGGCGGCGAAGTGGTGCCCGAACAGCACCCGCCGGTCCGTCGGCATGTAATCCTTGCCGTTCTCGAGGATCTCGGCGGGAGTGGCGCGGTCGTCGCGGGGTTGGACGATCTTGCGTTCGATCAGCCGCGCGTAGAAGCGGTACGCGATGAGGTACGTGCAGACGGCGGCGACCACGAACCAGACGGCGTTGATGTTCTCGCCGCGCACGAACGCGATCATCACCCAGGCGATGCCGCCGAGGATGCCGAGGACGGCGAACACGATTTTTGCGGTCGGTGAGATGGGAGTGCGGTCGACGATGCCCACCGGGGGCAGATCCGGATCCGTCTTCAGGTACTCGACCTCGGATTCGGGGGCGGCTCTCAGGGCCATCGCGAACTCCTTCCCAACGTCCCCGTACTCATTGTGTGCCAGGAGGAACGCTGTCGACAGATGCCACATCTCTTGTGGCCCCCGTCACCCTATTGCGCCGACGTTCCGTTCGACGAAAAAACGACGTCAGAAGCGAGTCGAGTCGGCATCGATCCAGTCGGTGAGCCAATCGGACGGCGGATCGTCGAGCAGTTCGCCCGGCATCAGCCACTCGTACAGTTCGGCGTAAGTGCGGGTGGTGACGCCGTCGATGTGACGGTTGAGCATCGCCGGGGTCAGCTGGTCGAAGCTGTCGAGGCCCATGGACGCCACCATCTGCTGGGCGCCGGCCACCGTCGACGCCTGGAACCGGAACACCCTGGCCGCCTTGTCGGGGACGTCGAGTGCGCGGGTCCGCGCCGGGTCCTGGGTGGTCACGCCGACGGGGCAGCGGTTCGTGTGGCACATCTCCCAGATCAGGTCCCGCCGGCGTTGAGCGCTTCGATGGCGTTGGCGGAGAGCGAGCCGAAACTCATCGCCGACACGTTGAGGAGCGCGATGTCGTAGGGGCGTGCGCAGTCGGGCCGCCGAGGCGCACGGTCGGCTGCTCCGGCGGTGCCATCCTCGCTCGCAGCGAGTGGATCATGAACTCGTAGCCGACGGCGTGCACGTCCCGCTCGGTGCCGAACGGCTCCTCGGCGAGGGTGCCCTTGGCGCGCTCGCAGACGAGGTCGCGGGTGTCGCGGTCGAAGGGCGTTCCATCCGTGGACGATTCGACGAAATACTGCTGGATCTCGGGGCGGATCTTCTCGAGCAGGAACCGCGCGTGCCCCAGCACCGGATAGTTCCGCAGAATGCTGTGCCGCCGTTGCAGCAGATCCCACGCCCCAAGGGCCGCCATCGCGAGCAGGAGGACCGCGGCGAACCACCACCCAGTCGCCACACCGAGGGCCAGGGCGAGAGCACCCAGACCGAGGATTCCTATCGCGAGGACGATCAACCAGCGGGTGACTCGCTGAGACTGGAACCTCACATGAGTGCCGATGCGTACTCCGGCGCACTTTCGCACTCACATGGGGGACGGGTGGGATAGTGGACGCACGAGGTCAGCTGCCACGACAGGGGGTGTCATGACGGAGTCACCGAACAATCCGGAATCGTCGAGCAATCCGGTTCCGCCGAAGCCCGGCGACACGGGCGCGTACGGATACCAGTACCCGACCCAGCAACAGCCGCAGTCGCAGCCCTACCCGGGCCAGTACGGGCCACCGCCGCTGCCGCCCTCGAACGCCGGGTGGGCGGTGGCGGCCATCCTCTTTTTCTGGCCGCTCGCGTTCGCCGCGTTCAACCACGTCCACGACGTCTACCCGAAGTGGGTGATGGGCGACTACCAGGGCGCTCAGTACGCGTCCGACCGCGCCAAGGCGTTGGGCAAGATCGCCCTGTGGATCTGGGTGGCGCTGATCGTCGTGTTCGTGATCGGGTACGCCATCCTGATCGTCGCCCTCGTCGCGAACAGCAATACCAACAGCTGGTGAGGGCGATGGTCGTTGTTACGGCCCCGACGCCGTAGAATCCAACGACCGTGAGCCTTACCCTCGGAATCGTCGGACTGCCCAACGTCGGCAAGTCCACCTTGTTCAACGCCCTGACCAACAACGACGTGCTGGCCGCGAACTACCCGTTCGCGACCATCGAACCCAACGTCGGCTTGGTCGAACTGCCCGATCCGCGGCTGTCCGCGCTCGCCGGGATCTTCGGTTCCGAGCGCATCCTGCCCGCGACGGTGTCGTTCGTCGACATCGCCGGCATCGTGAAGGGCGCCTCCGAGGGCGCCGGTCTGGGCAACAAGTTCCTTGCCAACATCCGCGAGGCCGACGCGATCTGCCAGGTGGTTCGCGTGTTCAACGACGACGACGTCGTGCACGTCGACGGGCGCGTCGACCCGGCGTCCGACATCGAGGTGATCGAGACCGAGCTCGTCATCGCCGACATGCAGACGCTGGAGAAGGCCCTGCCGCGTCTGGAGAAGGAAGCGAAGAAGAACAAGGAACTCAAGCCCCTCCACGAGGAGGCGCTGAAGGCGCAGGACATCCTAAACGAGGGCAAGACCCTCTTCAGCGCGAAGGACAAGCTGGACTTCTCGCTGCTGCGCGAGCTGAGCCTGCTCACCACCAAGCCGTTCCTCTACGTGTTCAACGCGGACGAGTCGGTGCTCACCGACGAGGCGAAGGTCGCCGAACTGCGCGCCTCCGTCGCCCCTGCCGACGCGGTGTTCCTCGACGCCAAGGTCGAGCAGGAGCTGCTCGAACTGGACGAGGAGGACCGGCAGGAGATGCTCGACTCCATCGGACAGTCCGAGCCCGGACTGCACGCCCTCGCCCGCACCGGCTTCCACACCCTCGGCTTGCAGACCTACCTCACCGCAGGTCCCAAGGAATCCCGCGCCTGGACCATCCACAAGGGGGACACCGCCCCGCAAGCCGCCGGCGTCATCCACACCGACTTCGAACGGGGCTTCATCAAGGCCGAGATCGTGTCCTTCGACGACCTCGTCGCCGCCGGATCCATGGCCGCCGCCAAGGCCGCGGGCAAGGTGCGCATGGAGGGCAAGGACTACATCATGGCCGACGGCGACGTGGTGGAGTTCCGCTTCAACGTCTAGACCCCTCGGTCACCGGACTGTTTGCCGTCGCTCGGCCGGTAACCAGGCGCCGGCCACGACCCACCGGCGAGCCGGTGGGTGTCGGTGTCGTCGTGGCTGCTTTTGGGCGGGCTAGGTGATGCGTGGACCCCGGGCGAGTGCGGCACCGCGCGGCGGGAAGGGTTCGCCGTTGTTGTACCTGCGTTCGAGAACGGCGAGGTAGTGGGTGAGCGCTTCGTCGACGAGGTTGGTCCAACTGTCGGGGGCGCCGGCGATGTGGCCGATGGCGGCGACGGCATTCTTGCCATTCTCGGCCTTGGCGCGGGTGATGGAGACGGATTCCTGCCTCTTGTCCGCGGCGATCCGTCTGGTGGTCTTCTTTTCCTCTCGGAGGGCCACCGGCGCCGATTGGGGTTCGGCTGCTGCGCCCTGTCCGACGTCCACGCACTGTTCGATGAGGTTCGGCAGTCGTGGCTTGCGGCGTTCGAGGGGGTTGTTGACCAGTCCGGGTTTCCGTGTCACGCCCGTCAGGAGGTCCTTCCGGCGAGTTCGCGAGTACGCCTCGTCCTGGTGAGCACCGGTGCGGGGCTGGCGGCGTTCGAGGGGGTTGTTGGCGAGTCCGGCTTTACGAGTCGTGCTCATCGGTGGTCCCTTTCGACGAGTTCTTGGGCGGCGTCGCGGTAGGCGCGTGCTGCGGAGGACGACGGTGCCCACCTGACGACGGGCTCTTCGGCGCTGTAGCTTTCGCTGACGCGGACGGACTTCGGGATGATGGTGTGCATCGTCTGCTCGGGGTAGGTCTCGCGGAGCGCGGCCAGGACCTGCTGGTCGATGACTTGGCCGAGTTCGACACGGCCGCACAGAATGTGGTTGAGCCGCGCAGTGGGGTTGAGCAACTCGACCTGCTGGGTGATGTAGTTCTCGATCCGCATGAGCGCCTCGAGTTCCATGGCTCCCGTCATGACGGCGGCGAGAACTTCGGTGCAGGCGACGAGTGCGCTGATGGTCAGATGGTCGAAGTCTCCCGGGCAGTCGAGGAGGTTGAAGTCGACCTCGGGGGCGCCGGCGAGGGCTTTGCGCAGAATGCCGTGTGCACCGGGCTTCTTGAGGAAGTAGGGCCCGACGGAATCGAGTTCCTTGGTGGCAGGAACGAGGTGGATCCCGGACGCGGTGATGGTGGTGGCTTCTTCGATGCTCGCCACCAACATGAGTACCGACAGGACATCGTTGTCGACGGCTTCTGGTGTGGCGCCGAGCCACGTGGTGGCGTTGCATTGTGGGTCGAGATCGACGACGCGGACGGTGTAGCCGGCTTCGACGAGGGCTTGGGCGAGGTTGACCGTGCTCGTGGTCTTGGTGGAGCCGCCTTTATGGTTGACCACTGCGATGGTGCGGGTCATATGAGCCTGTCCCTTCGTGAACATATAGTGACGTAGCTCAAGATACTGAACTTGGCCCTGGCTCGTGGATGACCCGCCGATCCGAGCTGGGAGCGAGCGGTGCTCTACCTCACTGAAACGCCCAGCACTGCGTTCCGATATCAACGTCGGGATGCGGTTCCCCGCACGAGTACTCCGACGACTGCCGCGCCGATGAGGGAGATCAGCCCGGTGGTGACGGCGGCGTGGTTCCAGCCCGACGTCATGCCGTCGACGGTGCCCGCCGGGTCGAGGGCGATGATGCTGACGACGGTGACGCCGATGGACGAGCCGAGGTAGCGGGCGGTGTTGTTGGCGCCGCTGCCGAGTCCGCCCTGGTCGGCGGGGACGCTGGCAACGGCTTGGCGTCCGAGGCCGGCGTTGAGCAGTCCGCTGGCGACGCCGGCGAGCAGTAGTCCCGGGACCAGTCGCAGGAGGGACGAGTCGGGGGGGAGGCCGGTCATCGTGAGCATGGCGATGCCGACGCCGGCGAGTCCGATGACCAGTTGCGGTGACCCGGCGAGCCGTGCGGGAAGTGTTCGCGCCAGCAGCGACGCGACGACGCTCGTGCCCGACCACAGCGCGATCACGCCGGCGGCCGCGAGTGTGCTGACGTGCATCGTCTTGACCAGGAACGTGCACGCGAACGACATCAGCCCGATGATGCCGGCCCCGGTTGCAAGGGCTGCGAGAGTGGCGGCGAGGAAGTCGCGTCGGCGGAACAGCGCGAGATCGAGCATCGGGTAGGGCCGTCGCCGTTCGACCGCGACGAAGGCGATCGTGAACATGGCCGCGCCCGCGCCGCAGAGCACGGTGGCGGTGGTGTTGCCCTGCCTGCCCTCGACGAGTGCGACGAGCACCAGGACCATCGCGGCGCACAGCGTGACCGCGCCCGGCACGTCGATCCGCTTCGGGACGGCGGAGCGTGACTCGGCCAGCGACCGGGTTGCGACCTGTCCGATCACGAGCGACGCGACGGCGAGCGCCCAGTACAGACCGCGCCACCATCCGGCGAGGTCGAGGAGGCCCGCGAGCACGGGGCCGACGGCGATTCCGGCGCCGCCGCTCGCGCCCCAGATTCCGCTCGCGGTCGCGCGGGCCGCCGGTGTGGTGAAGGCGTGCGCGACGGCGCCGAGACTGGCCGCGATCAGTGCTGCGCCCGCGACACCCTGGATCAGCCGCCCGACGATGAACAGGACGGGTTCGTGACTGACCGCGCCGATCACCGCGCCCAGGGCGAGAAGCCAGGTGCCCCAGTGGAACACCCGGCGCCGTCCGTAGTCGTCGGCGAGCGCGCCCGCGGTCAGCAGGACTGCGGCGAGGCCGACACTCATCGAACTGAGAATCCACGTCTGCGCTGCCGGGCCCGCCGACAGTGCGGCGGCAACGGTGGGCAGGTTGCCGAGCGGGGCGCAGAACGCGACGAGCGCGACGAACGTCCCGAGCGACGCGACGGACAGCGTGGTCCCCGGGCGGGGTGAGCGTGTGGGGATCGGCGCGGCAACCGCAGTTGGTCTGTTCACGAGACTGAACTTAGAACTATTTTGGTCTGGTGACAAGACTGAATTGCGCTAGCATGTGGGAGTGGCACTGGGAACCGGGTACTCACAGCAGAACTGCAACCTCGCTCGCGCGCTCGAAGTGGTGGGTGAGCGGTGGACGATGCTCGTGCTCCGTGACTGTTTCTACGGCGTCCGCCGCTTCAGTGATCTGCTCGCCCACCTCGACATCTCCCGCGCCGTCCTGACGGATCGACTGGTGGCTCTCGTCGACGCCGGAGTGTTGGTTCGCGTGGCCGACGGGGGTCATCCCGAGTACGAACTCACCGAGGCCGGAAAGGCACTGTGGCCGAGCATCTATGCGCTCTCGCAGTGGGGTGAGCAATATGCGTCGCCCGGCAGCTACCCCGGCCGCGTGTTCTCGCACGCCGAGTGCGGCACCCGGCTCGATCGCTTCGGGCGGTGCCCCGACTGCGGCTCGATCCCGGGGCCGGAAGACCTGGTGGTCGCGCCCGGGCCGGGGGAGGCGGTGCATCCTCGCAGCGACGCCGTCGCCGTGGCGTTGCGTCAGCCCCGCCGGATGCTCACCCCGCTGCCTTCGCGCACGCAGGCATGAGTCTGACGGGCGTGAGTCTTACGCCGCGATGCGCACGGGCGGTTCGAACGTGGCCCGCACCTGCAGCCACTGGGCGAGGATCTGGCATCCGGTGAGCCCGCTCGCGTCCAGTGGTTCGCTGGCGTACGCGATGTGCCGACCGCCCCGCGCATTGACGATGCGCACGCCGCACCAGGCCAGGCGCGGCGGCAGGTAGCCCAGCACCTCGTTCACGGCGGTTCGGCAACGTCGCAGGTCGGTGCGCCATTGCCGAGGGCAGATACGCGTCTTGTGTGCATTCTGGAAGCTGTTGTGCCGAAGCAACTCCCACGTCTGCGCGAGCCAGGTCCGACGCGTGCGAAACGACATCCACCGGGTGAGGTCCGCGATGTCGCGCACATAGCTGTCTTCGCTGGCATTGCAGATCATGTCGTCCGGGTGCGCGATCCATTGGACCGGCACGGTGTCGGGAATCGGCGGTCCGACGCCCGCGACACCCCGTCCACCGCATCCCGGGACCGCACCCGCCGGTTGCTCGGGGTCGGAGACCAGACCGACGGCGCGGAGGTTGCCGGCGCGGAGGGCACCAATGGCGATCTGCCCGAGGACCTCGCGGATCACCGTGCATCCCTGCGAGTACCCGACCAGCATGACCTGTCCGGGCGCGTCGTCGATGGCGTCGATCAACCGTCGCATCCCGACCTCGGTGCTCTGACGGTAACTGAGCCCGCCGGCGGCGACCGGCCCGTACGACGCCGGATAGCCGACCCACCGGGACGCGAAACGGTCGTCGAGGGCGTCGGTGACCTCGCGCAGCAGTCCGGAGACGTGGCGCCGGTGGTCGTCGGGGTGGGATTCTCCGGTACCACCGACAGCGAGAACGGTCACCTGGGCCATGGCTCCATCATGCCGACCGGGAGTAAGATCCGTTCGGTCGATCCTGAGAAGTTCCTGGCAATCGAACGGCCGAAGTTGTCACCCGATCGCCAGCGCGATCAGTGCGACCAGCGGAGGCACGCTTTGGGACAGTGCGCCGACGACACCGTCGCCACGCCGGCGGCTGAGCGCCATGCGGTCCGAGACGGCCAGCGCGACGCCCGCCAGGCACATGAACGTGCAGATGTAGAGGACGAGGGTGCGGCCCGGAGCGGCCTGCCCGGCCCACCACAGGACCACGCCGGTGGCGGCTCCGGCCGCGAGGAAGAAGTTGTAGAAACCGACGTTGAACGCCCAGAGATGGGCGGCGTGCACGTCGCTGTCCGGAATGCGGAAGATGCCCTCGTGCACCGACGGCCTGTGGAACAGGACCGACTCCCACACGAACGCCAGCAGGTGCACGGCGGCGGCGATCAGGGTGGCGATCTGCGCGACGAGGATCATGGCGCACCCGCCCCGGTCGCGAGTGCGACGCCGTAGCTGTCGGCGACCTCGCGCAGCAGTCGGGCCGCTTCCTCCGGCGCGTGGCCGTGTCCGGTCGCGTCGAGTTCGGCGAAGAAACCACTGTTGGCGGTCCCGGCGACGACGAGGAGGAAGCCGGCTGCCTCGGAGAGGACCGTGAACGTATTCATCGTCCTCGCCTCGATGACGATGGTTTCACCCGGCTCGAGTTCGTACCCGGTGTCCCCGGCCTGGACGAGGATCCGGCCGCGCAGCACGTGATACGACTTGGACCACGGCTCGGCGTGGCGCCGGCCGGGCGCTCCGCGGGGTGCTTCGACGAGGAACACTTCGTATGCCCCACCGGCGCGACCATCGCCGACCAGGACCGTGATATCGGCGTCCGGCACGGTGAGGCGCCGGCCGTCGCCTGCTCTGACTACATGAACGTTGGTGGACATACTGCAACGCTATGATCGGCGCACGCCGCGGCCCATCCCCGAAATCTGGGATGGTGGTGTGCCTGTGACCAGCGCATACTGTGTTCATGCTGGAGGTCCGGGCGGAGAAATTGCGCCGCGAGGTGCTCGCCTTCGCGGGAGCGGGCACCGGTGTCACGCAACTCCACGAGCGGGCCATCGAACTGGTCGGTGACACGGTGCGCAGCGACCTGACGTGCTGGGCGATGCTCGACCCGGAAACGCTCGCGATCAGTTCGATGACCAGCGGGCGCTGCCGGATAGCGCAGCGGTACGAACCTCTGCTCGCCGAATCGGAGTACAACGGCGACGATCCGGGGACGTTCGCCGAACTCGCCCGCAGCGGCCGCACCGTCACCCGTGCCTCGGATCTGCCCGCCGCCGAGGTCACGCGCAGCCTCCGGCACGCTGCGGTCTGGGGGCCGCTGGGGCTGCGCAACGAGGTCCGCATCGTGTTCCGCGTCGACGGTGTGTGCTGGGGCGCAGCCGGATTCGTGCGGTCCGGGCCGGATTTCACCGAACGCGACCTCGAGTTCCTGACGCTCGTGGCCCCCGGGTTGGCGGCCGCGACGCGGGCCGCATCCGTACACGCCCCGGCGGTGTCCCGCGACTGCGATCAGGGTCCGGCAGTGGTGCTCACGGATGCGACGGGTGACCCGGTGGCCCTGACCGCCGCCGCCCGCGGCTGGCAGGACCGATTCGACGAAGTCGCCCCGGGCAGGCTGGCGTTGGTGCTGCGGGCCGCGACCTTCGGGGCGCGTTCCAGCAGTGCGGGCATCTTCAAGGCGCGGATCCGCGATGCCGAGGGCGGCTGGATTCTGGTGCGCGCCACGGCATTGATCGGAGCCGACGAACCGCAGACGGTGGTCACCGTCGAACCTGCGGGCGACGGTGAGCTCACCGGGCTGCTGCTCGCGGCCTATGCGGTGACGGCCCGCGAACGAGACGTGTGTGCGGACGTGCTGGCCGGCTACGCGACGTCCGAGATCGCGGACCGCCGCGGGATCACGGTGAACACCGTCCAGGACCACCTGAAATCGGTCTACGCGAAGGCGGGGGTCCGCAGCCGCGCGGAACTCGCCGCACGGCTGCGGACCGGTCGCGAGAACTAGCGACGGCTCACGACCCGCTGGTCCCGGTTGCCGGCGAGGAGCATGCGGCCTGCGCGGTAGCCCATGTCGTGCTGTCGACCCCTGGAGGTGCGGCCGACGCGTCCGGCGCGCCACCCTGCGGCGGAGCGGAACCATCGCCGCCGCCGGGCGGTGCCATCTCGCCACTCGGCGGTGCCATTCCGCCCGGTGCGCCGCCGCCGGCCTGGTCGGGTGGCGCGGGCACGCCGTTCTCCTCCAGGCAGGCCTGGAGTTCGTCGCTCATCGCCGCGGGCGCGGTGCCGTCCTGCACGACCGTGCTGCCGGTGCCCGTCGACGAAGTCTCGGACGAAGACTCGCCCGAGCTGCACGCGACGACGGAACACGCGAGGCCTGCCGCCATCGCCGCTCCACCGAGGCCGCGAACCAATTGTGAACGCATGATCGATGCCCTCCCCCTGTGAGTGAGACACCACTACACCGCGGAACGCTGTGAGAACACTGCGCGCACGCTGGAAGGCGACTGTCAGCGCGGTTCGGGCCGCTCCTGGTAACACTTGAATTCGAGGGCGAGGCGGCCGCGCCCGTGCGTCATGGAGCGCAGTGCGACGGGGTAATCGGTGATCTCGCTCGACGGGACGGAGGCGATGACGGTGATCTCGCCGTCACCTGCCGGTTCGGTGCCCTCGATCTGGCCGCGCCGCCGGCCGAGATCGGCCATCACGTCACCCTGCAGCGTCGCGGGCACCGTGACCTCGACGTGATCGACCGGTTCGAGGACGAGTGTGCCGACCTTGTCGATGGCGGCGCGAAGGGCGAGCGCCCCCGCCATCCTGAAGCTGAAGTCGTCGGAGTCGACCGAATGGTGTTTGCCGTCGAGGACGGTGGCCCGCAGGTCGACGAGCGGAAACCCGTGCCGCCCTCCGCGTCCCATCGATTCCGCGATCCCCTTGCCGACCGCCGGAATGAGCGACTTGGGAATCACCCCACCGCGGGTCTCGTCGACGAAGTCGTAGCCCTCGTCCCGGGGGAGCGGCTCGAAGCGGACCGTCGCCACCCCGAACTGGCCGTGCCCGCCGCTCTGCTTCTTGTGCCGGCCCTCCGTCTCCACCGGACCGAGCAGCGTCTCGCGATAGGCGATCTTCACGGGTTCGGTCTGGAGCGTGATGCCGTATCGGCGCTTCAACCGGGTCAGCGCGACCTGGACGTGCACGTCGCCGGCGCCCCGGACCACCGTCTGGTGGGTTTCGCTGTCGCGCGTCACCTCCAGCGTCGGGTCGTCGCTGACGAGTTCGGCCAGGGCGGTCGCGAGTTTGTCCTCGTCGCCCGCGCTTTCGGCGGCCACCGCAATCCCGTACACGGGCCGTCGGTGCTCGATCGGCGGCACGGTCAGCGCGGCACCGATCGGTGCGAGCGTGTCACCCGTCGCCACGTCGGTGAGTTTGATCGCCCCGACGATGTCGCCCGCCTCCGCCGTATCGATCGCGGTGTGTTTGCTGCCGAGGACGCGCAGCAGATTGTGCAGGCGCTCCTTCGCTCCGGTGCGCTGGTTCACGAGGACCTCGTCGGCGTGCACGGTGCCGGACAGGATCTTCACCAGCGCCACCTGCCCGACATATTCGTCCGTCTGCGTCTTGAAGACGTACGCGAGCGGATCGCCAGACGGATCACACATCACCGTGGCGACCCCGTCACCCCGCACTTTGGCGACCCCGTCACCCCGCACTTTGGCGACCCCGTCACCCCGCACTTTGGCGACCCCGTCACCCCGCACTTCGATGCCCGGGGCCTCCGACGGTGCCGGCGCGATCCGGCACACGAAGTCGAGCAACCGGTCGACGGCGATCGCATCGACGGCGGACCCGCACAACACCGGCCACAGCGAGCCCCCGGCGAAACCCGCGCGGAGGGCGTGCTCGAGTTCGGCGACGGAGATGTCGTCGCCGTCGAGATACTTCGAGAGCAGATCGTCCTCGATCTCGACCACGTCCTCCACGAGGTGCTCGTGCTGTTCGTGCTCGCGTTCCGCGATGTCGGCGGGCAGCTCGTCGCTCGTGTTCGCCGACCCGGTGTCGTAGAGGATGACGTGTTCGGTGAGCAGGTCGGCGACCCCCGTGAACGCCGACGCCTCGCCCACCGGCAGATCGACCGGCTCGACCCCGGACCCGAAATGGTCGCGGATCCCGGACAGGACGGCATCGAACGACGCCCGCTCCTTGTCCATCTTGTTCACGAACAGGATGCGGGGGATGGAACGCTCACCGGCCGCCTGCCACAGCAACTCGTCGTTCACCTGCAGACCGCTGACGCCGTCGATCACGAACACGGCGACGTCGGCGACGCGGAGTGCGGTCATCGCGTCGCCCACGAAATCGGCGTACCCCGGCGGGTCGAGCAGGTTGATCCGGTAGTCGCCCCACGAGAACGACGCCAGGCCGAGCGCCAGCGACTGGGTGCGATCGTGTTCCTCCGGCTGGGTGTCGAGCACCGTGTTGCCGACTTCGACGCGGCCCGGCCGCGTGACCACACCGGCGCGGTACAGCATCGCCTCTGCGAGCGTCGTCTTGCCGTTGCCCTGATGTCCCACCAGAGCGATATTGCGGATCAGATCGGTCTCGGTCGTCACGGCTACCCCCACCGTCTATGGGTCGTCCCCGACGATACCGCGCGCGCCACCGGCGATGAGGCGTTATCTTCTGTCCGCAGACCCCCGAGACCCGAACGGAGACCGACATGGCAGCGGACGAGTTCCTCGTCGAACGTTCCACCGTCATCGATGCGAGCCCCGAGGTCGTTCAACCGCTTCTCGACGACTTCCGGCAGTGGCAGTCGTGGTCGCCGTGGGAGGGCGTCGATCCGGACCTGAAGCGCACGTACACCGGCCCCGCGTCGGGGGTCGGCGCCGCCTACGCGTGGGAGGGCAACCGGAAGGCGGGCGCGGGATCGATGGTGATCACCGAGTCGGTCCCGGGATCGAAGGTCGTGCTGGACCTGAAGTTCGTCAAACCGTTCAAGGCGGACAACGTCACGACGTTCCTCCTCGAGCCGAACAGCGCCGGGACCACCGTCCGCTGGCGGATGACAGGAAAGAACAACCGATTCTTCAAGCTCCTCGGAGCAGTCTTCTCGATGGACAAGATGGTGGGCAAGGACTTCGAGAAGGGACTCGCGCAACTGAAGGCGAAGGCCGAGGAACGGTAGAAGTCCTACTCGGTCGCCAAGTCCAGATCAGTCATCGTCCTGAATCGGGGTGTGCCGTCGCCGCCGTCGGTGGCCTGCTCCATCACGAGGCGGGCGGTCCGCCCCTTCAGGTGGAGGGTCGCCACCTGATCGCCGAAGAAGGGTCCGGCGAGGTTGGACCAGTCGAGGGGGACCGGCGGTACTCGGGAGATCCGGCCGAGGATGAAACGCACCGTTCGCTCGGTGGCGCGCCACCAGGAGATCCGGAACGTCACCTTCATCGCGGCCGGGACGTAGTTGTGCAGGGGAGAGCACGTCAGCTGATAAACAAGTGACTGCACCGGCTCGGGGTAACGGGCCTGCGCGGCGTACGCGTGGTGGACGTCGCCGGACAGCACCGAGATGGTGGACGGCGCCCGGCCGCCGGGACCGGATTTCCGCCCTCGTCCGACCTCGGCGAGGAGGCGGGCGAGGCGGTCGAACGAATCGCGGAACGCCGCCCAGTGCTCCAGGTCGGCGCCCCGCCGGACCTTCTCCGCCAAGGCCGCCACGCGAGGACCGCGCGATCCGCCCGCGAGGCGTTCGTCCCAGGATTCCAGGTCGTGCAGGGCACGCGGCAGCAGCCACGGCAGCGACGTTCCGATGAGCAGATGGTCATAGTCGCCCTCGGTCTCACGCTCGATCCACGAGAATTCGGGGTCGGACACCATCTCGCGGCGACCGCCGGCGAGGACGCGACCGCACCGTGAGTCGATGACGAGGAGCCGCGCGGCCCCGAGGTCCCGGCGGTACGACCATTGCGTGCCCTTGGCCCCGTCCGCCTCCTCGTCGGCGGCGGACGCGAATTCGCGGAGCATCGGTTCGACGTCGCCACCGTGCTTCCGAACACGTTGGTACAGGTCGTTTTCGGCGAGATGACTCGGAGCCAGGTTCCCGAGGTGCTGGTAGACCCAGTACGAGGACAGTGCGCCGACGATGCGCTCCTCCCACCACGAGGTCGCCTCGAGTTCGTCGCGCCAGGACTGGGAGGTGTTCCAGTCGTCCCGGACGTCGTGGTCGTCGAAGATCATGGACGTGGGCACCGTCGACATCAGCCACCGCACCTGCGGGTCCGACCACGACTCGGCGTAGAGCCAGGTGTACTCCTCGAAATTACGCACCTGTGGTCCGGGCGGCTCGTTCACGTCGTGGATCTCGGCGACGCGGGCCTCCGTCTCCGGCGACAATTCGTCCGCGTACACCTGATCGCCGAGCAGCAGCAGGGCGTCGGGCCACTGCTCCGGGGGCTGTTCCGCCATCCGCACCGCGTACGCGTCCAGGGCGTCGGCGCCGAGATGCCGGTTGTCCTCCGTCGACGACATCGTCGCGAACCGGCACGACCCGAACGCCAGCACGAGCGTGTCGTCGTCCTCGTCGAGGGTGTGGATGCGGGACGGCACCGCGTTCGGCAGCGGCCACACCGGCCGGCCGTCGAGCGTCACCTCGTACGGCGTGCTCGAACCGGGCTCCAGCCCCTCCACGACGACGAGCGCATAATGGTGGCCCGACACGTTCCATGTGCGTTCCTCGTGGCCGAGCACCCTCACGGTGCACGCCTCGGAGGTCTCGACCCACACCGTCGCATCGCACGTGCCGACATGCCTGAGCAGCGGCCCCAGAATCAACTCCGCCACGACGTCACCCGGCCGGAACATTCACGCGTGACCGATACATGCGATCAGCCTACGGACCCCCGCACGACGGCGAGGACGCTTCTGCGCATGAGGAGTCGTTCGGGGGCACTTGTTCCGACTACGCGGTTTCGAGTCTCGGTAGCTGCGTGAAGTCGAAGCCGATCTGATGATGAACCGGATTCTTGGGGCAGACCCATTTCACCGCCGATCGATCTTCGGTGGGTTGGAGTCGCATGTAACTCTCCGTCGGGCACCACAGGCAGCGCGCAATCGGGACTGTGAGGAAGGTTTGTGCTCGGGCATCTCTGTCACGATGGCAACGACGATACTTAAAGAAACTCCAGCGACTGACAGCCAATTGTCCGGTAACCACACGCGACGTTTTACATGACGGTACATCTCGGTTCGGTGTTCGAACGGATCGCTGGTGATTGGGGGTACCGGGAGGTCTCGCGGCGGCTCGCCGAATGGGTGCATCCCGCCTGACGTCGCCTCGAAGGTGCCTGTCGGACAGTGCGTGTCGGTGGGTGCCGATAGTCTCCGGTACATGGCTGAACCAGTGAAGGGTCCCGCGTCGTACTTCCCGTCGATCGAGGAGAAGTACGGCCGGCCGATCAGCGAGTGGAAGACGCTCATCCGTTCGTCCGAGCTGACCGGGCACATGGAGTTGGTGAGCTGGCTGAAGTCCGAGCACGGGCTCGGTCACGGCCATGCCAACGCACTGGTCGCGCACACCCTGAAGGAGGACGCTGCCGGGTGACGGCGGGTGTCACCGCGATCCCGGACCCGTCGCCGCACAGAATCCGGGTTGTGGCCGCGGGCTATCATTTCGACGACGAATCTGGTGTCGAGGGTTCTGCTGTCGAAGGGAATCGAAGTGAGCACGAATATCGAACAACTGGAGTTCCAGGCGGAGACCCGCCAGCTCCTGGACCTCATGATCCACTCGGTGTACTCCAACAAGGACTCGTTCCTGCGGGAGCTCATCTCCAACGCCTCGGACGCGCTGGACAAGCTGCGGCTCGAGGCGTTCCGCAACAAGGATCTCGACGTCGACACGTCGGACCTGCACATCGAGATCGAGGTCGACGCGGAGAACCGCACACTCACCGTCCGGGACAACGGCATCGGCATGTCGCACGAAGAGGTCGTCGACCTCATCGGCACGCTGGCCAAATCCGGCACGGCGGACCTGCGCCGCAAGCTGCGCGAAGCGAAGGACGCCGCCGCATCCGAGGAACTGATCGGACAATTCGGCATCGGCTTCTACTCGACGTTCATGGTCGCCGACAAGGTGACCCTGCTGACGCGGAAGGCCGGCGAGAGCGAGGCCACGCGCTGGGAGTCGAGCGGCGAGGCGACGTACACGATCGAAGCGGTCGACGACGCGCCGCAGGGCAGTTCCGTCACCTTGCACCTCAAGCCCGAGGACGCCGAGGATCACCTCCACGACTACACGTCGGAACGGAAGATCAAGGAACTCGTCAAGCGGTACTCCGACTTCATCGCGTGGCCGATCCGGATGGACGTCGAACGCCGGGTCCCCGCGGAGGGTGACGGCGAGGACGAGGTCACGAAGACCTCGGAAACGATCAACTCGATGAAGGCGCTGTGGGCGCGCTCGAAGGACGACGTCTCCGAGGACGAGTACAAGGAGTTCTACAAGCACATCGCCCACGCCTGGGACGAGCCGCTCGAGGTCATCCCGATGAAAGCGGAGGGCACGTTCGAGTTCCAGGCCCTGCTGTTCATCCCCTCGCATGCGCCGTTCGACCTGTTCATGCGGGACGGCAAGACGGGTGTGCAGCTGTACGTCAAGCGCGTCTTCATCATGGACGACTGCGACCAGCTGATGCCGGAATACCTCCGCTTCGTCAAGGGTGTGGTGGACGCACAGGATCTGTCCCTCAACGTGTCGCGTGAGATCCTCCAGCAGGACCGGCAGATCCGCGCCATCCGGCGCAGGCTCACCAAGAAGGTCCTCACCACGATCAAGGATCTGAAGACGGAACGGCCTGACGACTACCGCACGTTCTGGGCGGAGTTCGGCCGCGCGGTCAAGGAAGGCCTGATGTCGGACGCCGACAATCGGGATGCGTTGCTGGGCATTTCGTCGTTCGCGTCCACGCACAGCGAGGAGGAGCTGACCTCCCTCGAAGACTATGTGGCGCGGATGAAGGACGGCCAGGAGCAGATCTTCTACGCGACCGGCGACTCCCGGCAGCTGCTGGAGAGCTCGCCGCACATGGAGGCGTTCCGCGCGAAGGGCTTCGAGGTGCTGCTGCTGACCGACCCGGTGGACGAGATGTGGGTCGGTGCTGTTCCGGAGTTCGACGGGAAGTCGTTCCAGTCGATCGCCAAGGGCGAGGTCGATCTCGACACCGAGGAAGACAAGAAGGCGCACGAGTCCGAGCGGGAGGAGCAGGAGAAGGACTTCGCCGGCCTGCTCTCCTGGATGGCCGACGCGCTGAGCGAGCAGGTCAAGGAGGTGCGGCTGTCGACCCGGCTGACGACGTCTCCGGCCTGCATCGTCGGCGACGCGTTCAGCATGTCGCCGGCGCTCGAGCGGATGTACCGCGCGTCGGGGCAGCCCGTCCCCACCACCAAGCGCATTCTCGAGCTGAACCCGACCCACCCGCTGGTCTCCGGACTGCGGGAGGCTCACGGCGCACGCGACGATGACCCGGCGCTGGGGGAGACCGCGGAACTCCTCTACGGCATGGCATTGCTGGCCGAGGGCGGCGAACTCGACGATCCGGCCCGGTTCACCACGATGCTCGCCAACCGCCTCGCCAGGACGGTGTAGAACCGTTGCTGGTACTGGTCACGGGGGGAACGGGTTTCATCGGGGCGTGGAGCGCGAAGGCGGCGGCGGACGCCGGCCACCGGGTGCGGTTCCTCGTCCGGGATCCGGCCCGCCTCGTGACCAGTGCGGCGGCGCTCGGACTCGACACGTCCGATCACGTCGTCGGTGACATCACGGACGCGGACTCGGTGCGGCGTGCGCTGGAGGGCTGCGACGCCGTCATCCACGCCGCCGCCGTGGTCGCGGTCGACCCACGGCGCGCGGACGAGATGCTGCAGACCAACCTCGCGGGCGCGCGGAACGTGCTGGGAACCGCCGTCGAGATGGGTCTCGACCCGATCGTGTACGTCTCGAGCATCGCCGCCCTGTTCCAGCCGGGAGTCGGGGTGCTCACCCCGGAACTGCCGGTATGCGGACCGCCCGACGCCTATGGCCGGAGCAAGGCGCGCGTCGAGCACTACGCGCGCAACCTGCAGGCCGGCGGAGCCCCGCTCGCCATCACCTACCCGGGTATGGTCGTCGGCCCGCCCGCCGGCAACCAGTTCGGCGAAGCAGCCCAGGGCGTCGAGGCCGCTGTCCGTCTGCGCTTTCTGCCCGGCCGGAGTGCCGCGTGGACGATGGTCGACGTCCGTGAGGTGGCGAGCGCGCACGCGGCCCTGCTGGAGCCGGGGCATCGCGCCCGGCGATACATGCTCGGCGGTCCGCGGATTCCGATCGCCGGGATCGCCGACATGCTCGCCGCGATCACCGGCAAACGCATGGGTGTGCTCCCGGTTCCGGACACCGCTTTGCGTCTGGTGGGCAGGCTGGTGGACGCTGTAGACCGGTTCATTCCGTTCGACACACCGGTCTCGGAGGCCGCGATGGAGTACTACACGCGGATGCCGGACACGGACGACGGGCCGAGCGAGAGCGAACTGGGTGTGAAGTACCGCGATTCCGCCGAGACGCTGGCGGATACCGTCGCGGGGCTGACGGACGCGGGCCGGCTGTGAGTTTCACGCGGGCGGAGTTGGAGTCGTTCCGGGACGCCGAGGTCGCAGATCTCATCGGACCGGGATGCCGCCTGCTGTTCGTCGGTATCAACCCGGGACTGTGGACGGCCGCGACCGGTGCGCATTTCGCGCGGCCGGGCAACCGTTTCTATCCGGCACTGCTGGCCGCCGGGATCATCGAGCGGGCGATCGATCCGACGTCCGGCATGTCCGACGAGGATCGTGATCACCTGATCGGACGCGGTGTCGGCATCACCAACCTGGCCCCGCGCGCCACCGCGAAGGCGGACGAGTTGACCGGCGGGGAACTGGCCGTGGGAGCCGAGCGCCTGCGCGGCGTGGTCCGTGACATCGCGCCGCGGGTGGTCGCCGTCGCCGGGATCACCGCCTATCGCACGGCTTTCGGGGATCGTGCGGCGAAGAAGGGCAGGCAACCGGGTGATCTCGAGGGCGCGGAACTGTGGCTGGTGCCCAATCCCAGTGGCCTCAACGCCCACGAGACGGTCGCCACGCTGGCGGCGTCGTATCGGGAGGCGGCGACCCGGGCCGGAATCGTCTCCGGTTGACCGGGCAGATCGCTAGGCTGCGGAGATGACCGTCGTCTACAACCTCGTCTTCGTCTGCCATCTGCTCGGCATGGCCGCGCTCGTCGGGGGCTACTTCGCCGTACTCGGAGCGCCGCGGATCTCCGAGGTGATGGTGTGGGGTGCGCGGCTCCAGTTCGTGACCGGGCTGATCCTCGTCGGGCTCGGCGAGGCCGCCCTCGACAAGGACTACAACCACGTGAAGATCGCCGTGAAACTCGTGCTTTCGCTTGTGGTGGTCGCGCTCGCCGAGATCGTCCGCGCCAAGCAGAAAAAGGGTCAGGACAACCCGAATCTCGCCCACGTGGTCGGGGGGCTGGGCATCGTCACCGTGCTGGTAGCCGCACTCTGGACCTGATCCCGCCGTAACTCACTTCTTGGGTGGGGCAAGGATTTTCATTGCGAGCCGCTGCGCGGACTCGGGCATCCGGTCTTTCACAGACAGCGCGAACTCGCCGGCCTTCGTGCGTACGGAGGTGCCCCGGCCGAACCGTCGGTTGAAGGCGGATCCCTCGGTCGGCTGATCGAAGTGGAGAGGTGGGGCGCCGTCCGCGGCACCCAGAGCGCGCCCGATCACCATTCGCTGAATCTCGCTGGTGCCCTCGAAGATGGTGTACAGCTTGGCGTCCCGGTACCACTTCTCGACGGGGTGGTCGCTGATGTAGCCCCACCCGCCCATCGTCTGTAGTGCCCGTTCGGTGGTCTTCACCGCGACCTCGGACGCCGCGAGTTTCGCCATCGAGCCCTCGCCGTGGCGGAATTCCACGCCGGTCGCCGCCATCCACGACGCCCGCCACGTGAGCAGCCGCGCGGCGTCGATCTGTGTCGCGAGGTCGGCGAGGGGAAACGCGATGCCCTGGTTGTCGATGATCGGACCGCCGAATGCCTCACGACGATTCGCGTATTCGGTGGCGTACTCGAGTGCGGCGCGGGCGATGCCCAGCGCCTGAGCGGCCACCATCGGACGTGTCTGCTCGAACGTGCCGAGGGTCGCCGATTTGCGTCGCGGCGCTCCGGTGGCGACCTCCTCCTGCACCTCGCGGGCCTTCCGCATGCGGTTCTGCAGCTTGTCGTCGCCGCCGAGCAGATGGTCCGCGGGCACTCGCACCTGATGGAACTTCAGCTCCGCCGTGTGCGACGCACGGCAGCCCAGCTTGTCGAGCTTGCGGACGAGTTCGATACCCGGAGTTCCGCCGGGCACCACGAACAGTGCCTGCCCGCGGTGGCCCAGGTCCGGGTCGACGGTCGCGTTCACGACGTGCACGTCGGCGATGCCTCCGTTGCCGATCCACATCTTGTGCCCCTCGAGCACCCATTCGTCGCCGTCGCGCGTCGCGGTGGTCCGCAGATTGCGGACGTCGCTACCGCCCTCGGGTTCCGAGATGCACAGGGCGGCGAGTTTCAGACTGCCCGGCTCGCCGAAGCATTCGGGTGCCCAGCGCAGCATCTGCTCCGGCGTCGCGGCCTGCCCGATCGACGACAGCGCCAGCGCGGGCATCACCACGGCAAGCCCGATGCCGGCGCAACCCCAGAACAGTTCCTCCATGAACAGGGGGAGGGACAGGCCGGTCGGGTCGCCGATGAGGTCGCGGTAGAACAGCGGACTGTAGAAGCCCTCTTCCGCGGCCTTTTCGAGAACGTCCCACGGAAACTCCTGCGCGCGGTCGTGCTCGGCCGCCACCGGGCGGATCACGTTCTCCGCGAAGGCGTGAGTGCGTTCGACGAGATCCCGCTGAGCCGGAGTGAGAGCGAGGCTGAAAGTCATGGCAGTCCCTCGGTAGCCGTGTTGCTGTGCACCAACGTAACACCCATGAACCGCCGCGTGCCGCAATCTGCAGATCTCGATACTCGAGATGATCATCCCATTATGTGACAAGGGTTGCTAGCGTCGGAAGTATGAGCGGCGAGGACACGGTCTACACCCACGGACACGACGAATCGGTACTGCGCAATCACCGGTGGCGTACTGCGGAGAACTCCGCCGCGTATCTGCTCCCGCATCTGCGCGAAGGGATGACACTGCTCGACGTCGGATGCGGGCCCGGCACCATCACCGCCGACCTCGCACGGGTCGTCGCTCCCGGACTCGTCACCGCGGTCGAGATGAACGACGAGGCGCTGTCCCTGGCCAGGAACGAGTTCGCGAAGCGGGGAGTGGCGAACGTCCAGACCGTCGTGTCGGACGCGCACGCACTCGACCTTCCCGACGACAGCGTCGACGTCGTCCATGCACACCAGGTACTCCAACACGTCGGCGATCCGGTGCAGGCGCTGCGGGAGATGAAGCGGGTGTGCAAGCCCGGTGGACTCGTCGCCGCCCGCGACGCGGACTACGGCACCTTCACCTGGTTCCCGGCGACACCCGAACTCGACGAGTGGCTGGCGCTCTACAAGGACATCGCCCGGGCGAACGGCGGCGAACCGGATGCGGGCCGACGCCTGCGGGCGTGGGCGCACGAAGCGGGTTTCGGCGACGTCGAGAACACCGCGAGCACGTGGTGTTTCTCCTCCGTCGACGAACGCGAGTGGTGGGGTGGGTCCTGGGCCGACCGCACGCTCCGGTCCACCTACGCCGAACGGGCGCTCGAACTGGGACTCGCCACCGAGGACGACCTCGCGCGCATCGCGGCCGGGTGGCGTGCGTGGGCGCAGGAGGACGACGGCTGGTTTGCGCTCCTGCACAGCGAGATCCTGTGCCGGGTGTAGGACCCGCTCCGAACCTCCCGCGACGATTACCCGGGGATGGGACACTCGGCCCATGACGACGTTGCGGCTGGGTCGATCGTGCTTGCTGGGACTGATGGTGGCTCTGAGCGGGATGGTGCTCACTCCGGTCGCCTCCGCCGCTCCGGACGGCGCAGCCTTCTCGGGTGACGCCGAGCAGGTGGTCACGGTGCACGTCCCGTCCGCGGGAGCGGTGGTCGGTCGGCTGACCGCCTGGGAACGCGGCGCGGACGGCGCGTGGCGGGTGTTCGCCGGTCCCGTCGCCGCCGACGTCGGCGCGGAAGGGATCGGCGCGGCCGACGAATTCTCCGCCCGCACGCCGGCCGGCGTCTTTCCTTTGACGCAGGCGTTCGGCCGGCAGCCCGCACCGGCGACGGCGATACCGTACTTCCAGTCGGACCGGCAGGACTGGTGGGATTCGAATCCGCTCTCGCCGACCTACAACACGCACGTCCGTCAGGATGCGACTCCCGGCGGCGCCAGCGAGAACCTCTACGACGCGGGTCCGCTGTACGACTACGCAGTGGCGATCGGCTACAACGCCGCCCGGATCCCCGGAGCGGGTTCGGCGATGTTCCTGCACGTCACCGACGGCACCACCACCGAGGGCTGCGTTGCCACCGACCGCGACACGCTGACGTCCCTCCTCGGCAAGCTCGACCCGGCGAAGCGCCCGGTGATCGAGATCGCCGTAGGCGCGTAGCGCCCGTGCGCCTTTCTGGTCGCTGCAGCAACCACAAAGGCGCACGGGCGGCGGAGCCGCCTACAGCCCGGGACGCTTGCCGATAGTGAGGGTGGGCGTGGAGACGCCGGCGAAGAAGTCCTCACCCTTGTCGTCGACGACGATGAATGCGGGGAAGTCCTCGACCTCGATCTTCCAGACCGCTTCCATGCCGAGCTCTTCGTACTCGACGATCTCGACCTTCTTGATGCAGTCGAGGGCGAGACGCGCCGCGGGACCGCCGATGGACCCGAGATAGAAGCCGCCGTAGGACTTGCAGGCGTCGGTGACCTGCTTGGAGCGGTTGCCCTTCGCGAGCATCACCATGGAGCCGCCCGCGGCCTGGAACTGTTCCACGTAGGAGTCCATGCGACCGGCGGTGGTGGGACCGAAGGAACCGGACGCCATGCCGTCGGGGGTCTTGGCCGGCCCGGCGTAGTACACCGGGTGGTCCTTGAGGTACTGCGGCATCTCCTCGCCGGCGTCGAGCCGTTCCTTGATCTTGGCGTGGGCGATGTCGCGGGCGACGACGAGCGGGCCGGTGAGCGACAGCCGCGTCTTCACCGGGTGCTTCGACAGCTCGGCGAGGATCTCGGGCATCGGTTTGGTGAGGTCGATCTTCACGGCCGCACCCTTGCCGGTGCCGGAGACGCCATCGGTCTCGGCGTCGAGCTGCGCGTCGGTGACCTCGGGGAGGAACCGGCCCGGGTTGAATTCGAGCTGCTCGAGGAAGACGCCCTCGGGGGTGATCTTCGCCTTGGCCTGGCGGTCGGCCGAGCAGGACACGGCGAGGGCGACGGGCAGCGACGCGCCGTGGCGGGGGAGGCGGATGACGCGGACGTCATGGCAGAAGTACTTGCCGCCGAACTGGGCGCCGATGCCGATCTGACGGGTCAGCTCGAGCACCTTCTCCTCGAGGTCGAGGTCGCGGAACCCGCGGCCGGTGATGGCACCCTCGTTGGGGAGTTCGTCGAGGTAGTGGGCCGACGCATACTTCGCCGTCTTGAGGGCGAACTCGGCGGACGTGCCGCCGACGACGATCGCGAGGTGGTACGGCGGGCAGGCCGCGGTGCCGAGGGCGCGGATCTTCTCTTCGAGGAACCGCATCATGCCGTCGGGGTTCAGGATCGCCTTGGTCTCCTGGAACAGGTACGACTTGTTGGCGCTGCCGCCACCCTTGGCCATGTACAGGAACTTGTAGGCGTTCTCGTGGCCGGCCGCCGTGTCGGCGTACAGCTCGATCTGGGCGGGGAGGTTGCTGCCGGTGTTCTTCTCGTCCCACATCGTGATCGGCGCGTTCTGCGAGTACCGCAGGTTGAGCCGCGTGTAGGCGTCGTAGACGCCCCGCGCGATGGCCTTCTCGTCGTCGCCGGGGGTGAGGACGTGCTGGCCGCGCTTGCCCATCACGATCGCGGTTCCGGTGTCCTGGCACATCGGCAGTACTCCTGCCGCGGAGATGTTGGCGTTCTTGAGCAGATCCAGCGCCACGAACTTGTCGTTGTTCGAGGCTTCCGGATCGTCGAGGATGCTCGCGAGCTGCGTCAGATGATCGCTGCGCAGGTAGTGCGAGATGTCGTGCAGCGCGGTCTCGGTGAGCAGGCGCAGCGCCTCGGGCTCGACGGACAGGAAGGTGCGGCCGTCGGGTCCTTCGACAGTCGACACCCCCTCGGTGGTCAGCAGCCGATATTCGGTGGGGTCCGCACCGATCGGCAGCAAGTCCTCGTAGAGGAAGTCGGCCATTCTATCTCCTGGACAGCGGGTTGTGTGAAGTTCGTATTCAGGCTAGACGCGGCTGCGTGAGGCGGCAGAGGCCGGGGGCCGTGTTGTGGCGGCAGTCACAGGGTTTTCACAAACAAATCCGTACACTTGACTGGATGCGCGAACACGAACGAGATCGGCCGGCCGAATGACCCTCGAAGTCCAGTACGCCGGAGCGGTCGATGACGAGAAGCCCGGTGCACGCGCCCAGCGGCCCGTGCTGCACGCCTACCTCGACATCGCAATCGTGGTGGTCGTCCTCGCGGCCACGAATCTTATTGCGCACTTCACCACGGCGTGGGCCAGCATCGCGACCGTTCCCATCGCGGCCGTCGTGCTGCTCGTGCTCACGCGTCGCCGCGGTCTCGGGTGGGCCGAACTGGGCCTCTCGCCCCGGCACTGGCGACGGGGTTCGCTCTACGCCCTCGCGGCGATGGGTCTCGTCATCGGCGTCGTGGCCATCGGCGCGGCCTTGCCGATCACCCGTCCCTTCTTCATGGCCGATCGCTACGCGACCCTCTCCGGCGCGCTCATCGCGTCGATGATCGTCATCCCGTTGCAGACCGTCATCCCCGAGGAACTCGCGTTCCGTGGCGTGCTGCACGGCACCCTGGACCGCGTGTACGGCGCACGCGGCGTCTTCGCGGCCGGCTCGCTGATGTTCGGTCTGTGGCACATCGCGTCCTCGCTGGGACTGACCTCGGGCAACAAGGGATTGTCCAGCTTCCTGGGCGGCGGCGTGCTCGGGCAGATTCTCGGCATCGTGGCGGCCGTTATCGCCACCGCGGCCGCGGGCGTCGTGTTCACGTGGCTCCGCCGGCGCAGCGGGAGCCTGATCGCCCCCATCGCGCTGCACTGGTCGCTGAACGGCGCCGGTGCACTCGCCGCCGCCCTCGTCTGGCACGCGACCATGGCTTGAGTGTCGCCCGCGACGATGGCCTGAGTGTGGATCAGCCGACGTCCGGCGCACCGAACCATTCGAGCAGCTTCTCGTACACCGACTCGTGGTTGAGCATCGTGAAATGGTTCGCGGGCGCGAGGTGCATGCCGTCCTCGGCGCGGAAGCCGATCATTCGGGTCTTGTTGCGTCCCGAGGCGCTCGGGACGAGCACCATGCCGTCGCCGAACATGCGACCCAGTGGGTGCTTCGGGCTTCGCGTGATGGTCGCGGAGACGAAGCAGTAGGTCACCCCGTCGAGGAGCGGGACCTCGCTGCACGCCGCGGCGCGCAGGGCGTCCGGATCGCGGTCGCGCCAGTCCTCGTCCACCAGCGACCCCTGATTCAGATCCCGGATCCCCGCGCTTCTCCGGCGGAGTAGCGCGGAGATCGCCCGTGTCTCGGGCAGCGCCGCCAGGCCTGCGCTCGCGTAGTGCACGGCCTGTTCCAGAGGTGCCCCGAGGTGCGGGGAGCCGAGGCTCACCACCTGTCGCACGTGTCCGACCCACGGACGGTCGTCGAGGAACGCGATCCGGCAGGCGCTGCGGGCGACGAGGCCGCCCATGGAATGCCCGACGAGTGCGATCGACTCCACCTCGACCGGCCAGTGCTCGGTGACCGCGTCCAGAAGGTCGGACAGGCTTCTGCCGTTGGCGGAGATGTGACGGCCGGAGTTGTAGCGGATCTGCAGCGCCGTGTATCCGAGGTCCGTTCCGAGCCGCTCACCGTAGGTGCGACGGCCACCCAGCGCCCAGGCGCTCTCGGTCTCGACGAGTCCGTGCAGGAAGACGACGATGCGGCCGCCGGCGTGCGGGAACGCCTCGGCGAGCGTCGGCGCATCCGGCGTGAGCGCGACCCCGTTCATCCGGATCGCCATGGGCTCGGCGAGCGGTGACCCCTGGGATTCCAGAACGTCGCCGATCAGCCCCTGGATCGCGGCGATGGCCTGAGCGCCGCGCCGCGTCTGCGAGGGTGCGACGTTCTCCGACGACGGAAGGTCGAGAAGCTGTCCCGCGAGGGAACCGCCGAAGCGCGCGGTGTCGGAGACCAGTGCGTACACGGCTCCCGAGATGCCGTCGTGGAGCGCCTTGACGGGGAGCGCACGGGTGCCGAGTCCGAGTCGTGCGCCGGCGAAGACGCGGTCGGAGATCGCGCGGTGGATGCTGCCGATTCCGCCCGCGGCGCCCCCGATCTCTTCGAGGGCGAGTTGCGCGAGTGCCCGCACTTCCGAGCGGCGTCTGATCTGCGGGTCGGTCACGGATTTGAGTGTACGCATGTGCACTGAGATCTGCGCGCGATGCGAAAAGTAGAGCGCCGCGGGCTGTTTCCGATTATTTCGACAGTTAATTACCGTTGAACGTAGATGTGGCCCTTCGCAAATTGGTCGAATTGGTCGATCGACCAGTCCGGGAAAAGTGCTGGTGAGGAGATAATGAACATGTTCATTTAATTAGTTATCACATTGTGATAGGCGCAGCATTGGGGCTCTCGATGGTGCAGACAAGACCGCGACGGGGCTCGCGCGCCTGAGCGTGCGAACCCCGTCGCGGGTGTTCAAGTCTTGTACCAGCGGAAATGCTAGCCAAGCGTGGCTGCGGCCGCGGTTGCGGCGTCTGCGCCACCGCTCAACGCGTCCGAGGAACCCGAGAAGAAGTCCAGGGCACCGGCGAGGTCGGCGAAGGCGGAGAAGAAATCGGACAGGAAGGCGAGATCCATGCTTTTAACTCCTTGCTCGGTTGTGGGCATTTGCGTTTGGCGCTGAGCGGGCGCCGGATTCATTCCTACCGTTATTGAAATGAGATCGCAATCCGAGGGATTAACCGAAATGAAACGCGGCACGAATTGCCGGATTAGTTCCAGGTGAGAAGCCTGTGTCCGGCTCTACGTCTGCCCCGTCGGATCTCACGATGTGGGAGTGCGGCGGTGCTCGAATACCACCGTCGAGGGGTGCCGGCGGGGCTATCCTCGTCCCACGACGTGTAGCGCCTACCGGACATACCGACGTTTAGGGGAATCCATGATTCGCAAGACGATCGTCAGCAGCGTCGCGGTCGCGGCCATCGCGGTGCTCGGTGTGGCCGGCTGCTCCGACGACAGCTCGAACGAGGCTCCGATCGCGACCACGACCACCTCCTCCGCATCCGAGCGGGTGGAAGGCGCGATCAGCAGTGTCCAAGCCACGGCGTCGTCGGCCGTGAACACCGCGCGCGAGGCCACGCAGAACGCGATCAACTCCGCCATCGCGGCGGTCCCGATCGGATTCGAATCGGGAACCGCCGAGCTCAATGCCATCTCGGACGTGACCGTGAAGGCGGTCGCCGCCGCGATGAAGGCCGGCGACAACAAGATCAAGATCGAGGCGTACGCCACCAACACGGACGAGGCGGCCGCCGAACTGCTGGCCGACCAGCGCGCCCAGGCCGTCGCGAACGCACTCGAGGCGCAGGGCGTGGACAAGAGCCGAATCTCCGTCGAAGGAACCGCGAACCCGCCCGAGGGCGTGAACGCGGATCAGGTGGAGATCACCGTCGAGGACAGCTGACCGGCACGGTCAGTGCAGGACCGCCCGGTGCTCGTTGCTGTACGGGACGTGCTCGGCGGTTCTGCCGTCGCGGAGCTTGTTCACCCACTCGGGATCGGACAGCAGCGCGCGCCCGACCGCGACGAGGTCGAATTCGCCGTTCTCGTACTGCCGGAGCAGGCGGTCGATACCGGCGGTATTCGAGGCTCCGTCGGACGTGAAGGCCGTCGTGAACACCTCGTCGAGACCCACCGATCCGACCGTGATGGTCGGAAGTCCGGTGAGCTTCTTCGTCCATCCGGCCAGACCCAGATCTCCGTCGTCGCCGGTAAGTTCGGGGAAGGCCGGTTCCCAGTGCCTGCGTGTGGAGGGGTGCAGGACGTCGACACCGGCGGCGAGGAGGGGTGAGAGCACGGCCGCCAGGTCGTCGGGGGTCTGCGCGATACGTGAGTCGTAATGGTTCGACTTCCACTGGGAGAACCGGTAGACGATGGCGAAGTCCTCGCCCATGGCCTCGCGGATCGCGGTGACCACCTCGGCCGGGAACCGGGTGCGGGCCTGCGCCGATCCGCCGTATCCGTCGGTGCGGACGTTGGTGCGGTCCCACAGGAACTGGTCGAGCAGGTAGCCGTGTGCGCCGTGCAATTCGATGCCGTCGAAGCCCACGTCGCGTGCGTTCACGGCGGCTGCGACCCAGGCCTCGCGGAGTGCGTCGAGATCGGATTCGGTGAAAGCGCGGCCCAGCGGGGTGCCGTCGAGGGCGATCCCGGACGGGCTGGCGGTGGTCACTTCGGGATGGAGGCGGGGCCGCGGGCCGCGTTCGACGCCGAGATGCCACAGCTGCGGGATTATCTGGCCACCCTCCGCGTGGACGGCGTCGACGACCGATTTCCAGCCCGCGAGACTGTCCTGTCCGTACAGGAGCGGCACCCGGGTGTGTGATCCGGCCGCCGGGTCGGGAATGTACGTGCCCTCGGTGATGACCAGACCGACCCCACCCGCCGCACGCCGGCGGTAGTACGCGGCCACATCGTCGCCTGGGACGCCGTCGGGGGAGAAAGCCCTGGTCATGGGGGCCATCGCGAAGCGATTCCGGAGCTGGAGGGACTTGACGGCAAACGGCTCGAAGAGGCCGTCGACGGGCAGCGGTGTTTCGGTCATGCCTGTCTGCAACTCGTCCGGCTTCCGGACTATTCCTGCATATGACCTGCTGCGTAGTTGTAATGTGAAGTAACAGTCGACACTCGCTGCCGGCGCATGGGCCCTCGCCCGCGCCCGGTCTGACGGGAGGGTGCACTGATGGGCACGAACGACGCACAATTTGCCGATCTGGTGCTGTTCGGTGACGTGGTCACCATGAACGACGCCGCCCCACGCGCTCGGGCCGTCGCGGTGCGTGACGGTCGGATCGCCGCCGTCGGCAACGACGCCGAGGTGTTTCCGCTGATCGGGCCGGCCACGATCGCGGTGGACGTGCACCGCGCCTGCATACTCCCGGGATTCATCGAGGCGCACGGTCACCCGCTCAACTCCGCGGTACTGCTCGGCGAACCGGTCGTAGACATCAGGCCGGTCACCGTCGCCGACGCGCCGGACGTGGTCGCCGCCGTCCGCCGGGCCGTCGACGAACACCCCGACGGCGCCGTCCTCAACGGGTGGGACCCCCTGCTCCAGAAGGGGCTGCCCGAACCGACCCGCGAATGGCTCAATGCCGTCGCTCCCGACACCTCCCTGGTGATCCTCCACAACACCGGGCACGTCGCGTATTTCAACGACGTCGCCGCGCGGGAGTCCGGGCTGACGAAGGACACACCGGACCCCGAGGGCGGCAGCTTCGGACGCGACAAGTCGGGGGAACTGGACGGTTCGGCATTCGAGGCCCCGGCGGTGATGGCGGTGGCCGCAGGCATCCTCGCCGGTGCCACCGAGCGGTTGCCCGAACTCCTGGCCGCCGAGTGCGCCCGGATGAACGCCGCCGGGATCACGACCGCCAGCGAGATGGCGTTCGACCCCCGGTTCCGGGGTGCCCTCACCGCGATCGCCCGATCCGGTGCGCTGACCACCCGACTGCGGTTGTACGAGATGTCGAACCCGGAGCGCGCCTCGGAGGTTTCGCCCGGGGTCGGGAACGACCTGCTCCGCCAGGTGGGCATCAAGATCTGGTCGGACGGCTCGCCGTGGGTGGGCAACGCCGCCACCAGTTTTCCGTACCTCGACACGGAGGTGACGCGGTCACTCGGTCTCGCGGGCACCCGCGGCAAGGCCAACTACACGGAGGACGAGGTCCTCGAGATCAGCAGGCCGTATTTCGAGAACGGCTGGCAGATCTCCTGCCACGCGAACGGTGACGCGGCGGTCACCCTGGTCCTCGACGCGTGGGCGCGAATGCTCGCCGACACCCCGCGGGAGGATCACCGACTCCGGCTCGAGCACGTCGGCGCGATGACCCCGGACCAGTTCCGTCGAGCGACGGAACTCGGTGTCACGTGCAGCTTGTTCGTCGACCACCTCTACTACTGGGGCGACGTGCTCGTCGACGACCTGTTCGGCCCCGAGCGCGGAGCACGCTGGGCGGCCGCCGCGTCCGCGATCGCAGCGGGGCAGCGGATCTCGTTCCACAACGACGGTCCGGTCACCCCCACCAACCCTCTGCGCAACATCGCCGACGCCGTCACCCGCCGCACGCGATCGGGACGCGTCCTCGCACCCGAGGAACGTATCTCCGTCCCGGATGCGTTGCGCGCCGAGACGATCAACTCGGCGTGGCACCTGCAGAGCGAGGATGCCATCGGAGCGATCGTCCCCGGTTTGCATGCCGATCTCGTCGTGCTGTCGGCGAATCCGCTTCTGGTGGACCCCGACGACATCGCGGACCTGGAGGTGCTCGCCACGATCCTGGAGGGTCGGACGGTCTTCGGAAAGCTGGAGTGATCCGGGTGGCGCCCGGGTCCCGGGCCGTGAGGTCGATCGGGGCGTCGGTGGGAACCTGGATTCGCAACTCGGGCTACACCCGCAAATGGCTGGTTCTCGGTGTCGTGATCGGGATCGTCGCCGGACTCGGCGCGGTCGTGTTCTACGTCGCCCTGTCGGAGGCGACGCAACTGCTGATCGTCGACCTCGGTGGCTACCACCCACCGACCGCGGCGGGCGACGGCGGGGCGGCCGGCAGCCGCGAGTTCACGAGACCGTGGGCGATCCCCCTCGTGGTGTGCCTCGGTGGTCTGGTGTCGGGGATCATCGTGTTCACCCTGGCCCCCGAGGCGGAGGGGCACGGCACCGATGCGGCGATCGAGGCCGTCCACCGAGATCCGCGCATGATCCGGGTCCGCGTCGTCCTCGTGAAGCTGGTCGCGTCTGCGATCACCATCGGGTCCGGCGGGTCGGGCGGCCGCGAGGGACCGACCGCGCAGATCTCGGCGGGTTTCGGATCGCTCCTCGCCCGCAGGCTCGACCTGTCGCCGCGGGACGGCCGAATCGCCGTGGCGATCGGCATCGGCTCCGGCATCGGCGCGATCTTCGGCGCCCCGCTCGGCGGCGCTGTGCTGTGCTGCACCATTCCGTACAAGGAGGACTTCGATTTCGAGATCCTGGTGCCGGCGCTGGTCACGTCGATCGTCAGCTACACCGTGTTCGGCAGCTTCCTCGGGTTCGGTCCGCTGTTCGGGTACGCCGCGCAGGAGTACGTCTTCGACAATCCGGTCCAGTTGGTGTGGTTCGCGCTCATCGGTGTGCTGGCCGGCGTGATCGGGCTGCTGTACAGCGGAACGTTCTACACCGCCGTCGATCTCACCCACCGTCTCCCCGGCAGCCGGATCGTCAAACCGGCGGTCGGCGGGCTGCTCGTCGGACTGATGGCGCTCGTGCTGCCGGAGGTGCTGGGCAGTGGGTACGGCTGGATCCAGCAATCGATGGCCCGCGGCGCCCTCACGGACATCCCGCTGTGGGTGGTGCTGCTGTTGCCGTTCGCGAAGATCCTCGCGACGTCGCTGTCCATCGGCTCGGGCGGGTCCGGCGGCATCTTCGGACCGGGGATGGTGATCGGGGCGTTCACCGGCGCGGCGGTGTGGCGTGTGCTGGAGCCGATCGCTCCGGCCGTCCCCGACAATCCGGCGCCCTTCGTCATCGTCGGAATGATGGCCTGTTTCGGCAGCATCGCGCGCGCTCCCCTCGCGGTCATGCTGATGGTCGCGGAGATGACGGGAAGCGTCGGCGTCCTCGTGCCGGGGATGATCGCGGTCGGGCTCGCGTATCTCATCGTGCGCCGCTCGGGGAAGACCATCTACCGCGCGCAGCTCCAGAACCGTGAGGAGGCGCGGCTCGCCCACGGTTCCCCCGGTTGATCGGATCGGGGTCCGGGTGTGGCGTGCCCGGTGGAATCCGGGTCCATGTGTGGCGTGCCGGTGGAATCCGGGTCCATGTGTGGCGTGCCCGGTGGAATCCGGGTCCATGTGTGGAGCGCCTGGTGGATTCCGGCATGCTTGTGGCCATGACTGTTCACGTTCCTCAGTACGTCGACCTCCTCTGGCCAGCGCTTCAGGCTGCCATTGCTCTCGGTGGTTCGGCGTCCAACGAGGAGCTCGACAGCGCCGTCGTTGAGCGCGAAGGGTTTTCGTCCGACGTTCAGGGTGTGCTGCACGGAGACGGTCCCAGCACGGAGATCGAGTACCGGTTGGCGTGGGCGCGCACCTACCTCAAGGGGATGGGTCTGCTCACGAACAGCCGGCGCGGGGTGTGGAGTGTGACGGAGAAGGGCCGCGAGGTCGCCGAGAGCGAGATCCGCCCTCTGCACGCCGAATTCTCCGCCGAGAATCGCAAGAAGAATGCGGCCCGCAAGTCGGCGAAGGCGGCGTCCCGCCGGACGGACGAACCCGATGCGAACATCGCCGAGGCGGAGAACGACGCGGACTGGAAGGACCTCCTGCTCGACACGGTGCTGAAGATGTCGCCACCGGCATTCGAGCGTCTGACCCAGCGGTTGCTGCGGGAAGCCGGCTTCTCCAGCGCGTCCGTCACCGGTCGCGGCGGCGACGGAGACATCGAGGGGCTGGGGGTCTACCAGCTGTCGCTGCTCAGTTTCCCGGTGTTCTTCCAATGCAAGCGGTACAGCGGCAGCGTCGGCGCCGGGGCGGTGCGTGACTTCCGCGGGGCGATGGCGGGCCGCGGCGAGAAAGGTCTGCTCATCACCACCGGAACCTTCACCGGTGACGCACGCACGGAGTCCAAGCGGGACGGGGCGCCGCCGATCGACCTCATCGACGGCGATCGGCTTTGCGACCTGCTGAAGGAGCATTCGCTGGGTGTCCAGACCACGACGCGACTCGTCGAGGACGTCGAGGTCCGGTCGGACTATTTCCACTCCCTGGAACCGAAATGATCAGCATCGGGTCACCCCACCACCGCCGGGACACTCTTTCCCGTTGCGGTATGGCCACGAAGCGATCACACCGCCTCTGAAGCGATGCCGCCGGCGTCCCGTCATGTGTAAAGAGGAAGTTAAATGCACATGTCATTGATGTGAAAGCGACCGAGGGAAGTCGATATGACGACCACGACGCCGTGGCCGTTGATGGGCCGCACGGTCCGGCCGCCGGCGGGAATGCTGGTGGACCGGCGGTTCGGGATGCTCGTCGACCAGTTCTTCGGACTCTTCCACGACGCCCGCCAGGGCGGCGGCGCACTGGCCGTCTATCTGCACGGCGAACCCGTCGTCGACGTGTGGGCGGGATGGTCGAGCCGCGACACCTTCTGGCAGGCCGACACCGTCACCCTCACGTTCTCCACCGGCAAGGGTGTCGCATCCACCGTTCTGCACCGACTCGCCGGGCGCGGGATCATCGAATACGACGTGCCGGTGGCGCGGTACTGGCCCGAGTTCGCGGCCGAGGGCAAGGACGCGATCACGGTCCGTGAACTGTTGTCGCACCGTGCCGGGCTGCACCGGGTTCGCGGACTCGTGCCCGGTCCGCTGAGCCTGATGGACCATTCGCTGGTCAGTGCCGCGCTGGCCGCCGCGACCCCCGATCAGCGCAGGCTGAAGGTCCCCGGGTACCACGCGGTGACGTTCGGCTCGCTCGTCGCCGAACTCACGTCCCGCGCGGCCGGCACACCGTTCACGGACCTCGTCCGCGCCGAGGTCGCCGAGCCGCTCGGGGTGAAGGAGTTCTGGTACGAGGTTCCGCTGACCGAACGCGACCGGATCGCCAGGACCTTCCCGCACATCAACCCGTTCGGCGTTCCGTGGGGTGCGACGTCGTTCGCGATGTCGAGGCTGCCCGGGCTGCGCGACGTGGCCGACGCCGGCATGCCCGCGGGGTTCGACGCCCTGGTTCGCAACCCCGCGATCCACGACAGCGTGATGCCGGGGTGGAACGGCGTGTTCAGTGCCCGGGCGCTCGCGCGGATGTACGGGGCGCTGGCGAACGGCGGGACCGTCGGAGGTGCGGAGTTCCTGCCGCCGGAGGTCGTCGCGCAGCTCAGCGAGGTGCAGACGACGGCCCGTGACTACGTTCTGGGTATTCCGATGAACTGGCGGCTCGGTTATCACGCGGGGATGGTGGCGCGACGCAGGCAGCCGTCGAATACCTTCGGGCACTACGGTTTGGGTGGGTCCGGTGCCTTCGCCGACGCGGAAACCGGGCTGTCGATCGCGTTCGTCACCAATCGGCTCGGCAACATGCTGACCCCCATCGCCGATCTCCGCCTGCCGAAGCTCGGTTCGACGGCGCTGGCCCTGGCCGGGCGGCTATAGCCGAACACGTCCTGCGGCGGGCCGGACCAATTCGAGGTCGACGCGCCGCTTTTCGATCGCCGCGTGCCGCCGGTTCGGGAGAGCAGGCGACCGGTAGCATCGTGTCCGTGACCGACGCGACCGCCCACACCAGCCGTCCTGCTCGGTTGCGTGTCCTCGTCTACAGCGACGACGCGAGCACCCGACAGAAGGTCGTTCAGGCGCTGGGGACGCGTCCGCACCCGGATCTGCCGGAGTTGGAATACCTCGAGGTGGCGACGGCTCCGGTGGTGTTCACGCACATGGATGCCGGCGGCATCGACCTGGCGGTTCTGGACGGGGAAGCGGTGCCCGCGGGAGGAATGGGCATCGCCAAGCAACTGAAGGACGAGGTCGACGGCTGCCCGCCGATCCTCGTCCTGACCGGACGCGCCGACGATGCCTGGCTGGCCACCTGGTCGCGGGCCGAGGCCGCGGTGCCGCATCCGCTCGACCCGATCCGGTTGTCCGAAGCGGTCATAGCGCTGCTGCGCACCCGACTCTCCGCTTAGGGTCTCCTGACTTCCTTCCCCGCTGCCCGCACGCGCATCGAGCGCCTGTGCCGCAGGGGTTTTCCGTCGTTCGAGATCGCTCGGAACTGACTCGGTCAAATCGACCGGGCCCGACGACTTCCCTTGTACGCTGTGGCATAACTCACAAGAGCGTAGCTTCGGAAACGACCGTCCGGGAATCGGGCGGGCAGGCTCGGGAAGAGGGGAGCTGAGACGGCATGAATGTCTACGTGCCGATCCTCGTGCTCGGGGCGATTGCGGTCGCGTTCGCGGTGTTCTCCGTGATCGTGGCGAGGATCGTCGGTCCGAGGCGTTACAACCGTGCGAAGCTCGACGCCTACGAGTGCGGCATCGAGCCGACACCGTCGCCTCTGGGCGCGGGACGCATCCCGGTGAAGTACTACCTGACGGCCATGCTGTTCATCATCTTCGACATCGAGATCGTGTTCCTCTATCCGTGGGCTGTTCATTTCGATGCCCTCGGTTTCTTCGGTCTCGGGGCCATGGCCCTGTTCATCTTCAACGTCTCCGTCGCCTATGCGTACGAGTGGCGGCGTGGCGGTCTCAGTTGGGACTGAACTGTCCTGTGAGCGATCCAAAAGCTAAGTCGGAAGAGAAGAGTCGGATATGGGCATCGAGGAGAAGCTGCCGAGTGGCTTCCTGCTGACCACGGTCGAAGGGCTCGCGGGGTACGTCCGCAAGGGCTCGCTGTGGCCGGCGAGTTTCGGGCTCGCGTGCTGTGCGATCGAGATGATGGCCACCGCCGGCGGACGCTTCGACATCGCGCGCTTCGGTATGGAGGCGTTCCGTGCGTCCCCTCGGCAGGCCGATCTGATGATCGTCGCGGGCCGGGTGAGTCAGAAGATGGCTCCGGTGCTGCGGCAGATCTACGACCAGATGGTGGAGCCGAAGTGGGTGCTGGCGATGGGGGTGTGCGCGTCGTCGGGGGGCATGTTCAACAACTACGCGATCGTGCAGGGCGTCGACCACATCGTCCCCGTCGACATCTATCTGCCCGGTTGTCCGCCGCGGCCGGAAATGTTGCTGAACGCGATCCTCACGCTGCACGAGAAGATCCAGCAGATGCCGCTCGGCGCCCACCGGGAGGAGGTGGCGCGTGCGGCGGAGCAGGCCGCCCTGGCTGCCACCCCCACCATCCAGATGAAGGGGCTCCTCCGGTGACCGCCCGACAGGGTTCGACGAGCCGCGCGGGTCTTTCGTGGGAGCGCAGCGACCCGAGTACCCGGCGTCTGGTCCGTGCGGTCTGGGCTGAGGAACGAGGGAGCGTAGCGAGTGAGTGACGAGGGAAGAGCGCACGAGAAAGACCAGACGCCCGCGAGCGAAGCGAGCCGTGTTCCGGCGCCTGCGAGCGAAGCGAGCCGTGTTCCGACGCCCGCGAGCGAAGCGAGCCATGTCCCAGCGAGCCATGTCCCAGAGCAGATCGGTATACGCCGGGGGTTGTTCGGGGTGCGGGGGACTGGGGATACGTCGGGGTATGGGCGGTTGGTGCGTCCGGTGTTGTTGCCGGGGAGTACGCCGCGTCCGTATGGGGGGTATTTCGATGAGGTGGCGGATGGGCTGGCGGCGGCGCTGGGGGAGTCGGGTGTGAGTTTCGAGGCGGCGCTGGAATCGGTGGTGGTGTTTCGGGGTGAGGTGACGTTCGGGGTGCGGCGGGAGTTCTTGCCGTTGGTGGCGCGGGTGTTGCGGGATGAGCCGGATTTGCGGTTCGAGATGTGTCTGGGTGTGAGTGGGGTGCATTTTCCGCAGGACGTGGGCCGTGAGTTGCATGCGGTGTATCCGTTGTTGTCGGTTACGCACAATCGTCGGATCCGGTTGGAGGTGGCGGTGCCGGATGCGGATCCGCACATTCCGTCGCTGTATGACGTGTATCCGACGAATGATTGGCACGAGCGGGAGACGTACGACTTCTTCGGGATCGTGTTCGACGGCCATCCGTCGTTGACGCGGATCGAGATGCCGGACGATTGGTCGGGTCATCCACAGCGTAAGGACTATCCGCTCGGCGGCATTCCCGTCGAGTACAAGGGTGCGGAGATCGCGCCTCCCGATGAGCGGCGGGGGTACAACTGATGAGCGAGGACACGGTTTTCACGGTTGCCGGGCAGGATTGGGACGAGGTCGTCGACGCAGTGAAGGCGTCGTCGGAGGGTGCGCGATCGGAGGGTCGCGAGGAGCGGATCGTCGTCAACATGGGTCCGCAGCATCCGTCGACACACGGGGTGTTGCGGCTCATCCTGGAGATCGAGGGTGAGACGGTGACCGAGGCCCGGTGCGGCATCGGGTATCTGCACACGGGGATCGAGAAGAACCTCGAGTACCGCAACTGGACGCAGGGCGTGACGTTCGTGACCCGGATGGATTATCTGTCGCCGTTCTTCAACGAGACGGCGTATTGCCTGGGTGTGGAGAAGTTGCTCGACATCACGGAGCACGTTCCGGAGCGGGCGAGTGTCGTCCGGGTGATGTTGATGGAGCTCAATCGCATCTCGTCGCATCTGGTGGCTCTGGCCACGGGTGGCATGGAGCTGGGGGCCGTCACGGCGATGCTGTTCGGGTTCCGCGAGCGTGAGCTGGTTCTCGACGTGTTCGAGATGATCACGGGGCTGCGCATGAATCATGCGTACATCCGGCCGGGTGGGTTGTCGCAGGATCTTCCGCCCGGTGCGGTGGAGAAGGTGCGCGAGTTGCTGGCGTTGCTGCCGGAACGGTTGCGGGACATGGAGAATCTGCTCAACGACAACCGGATCTGGAAGGGGCGCACCGAGGGCATCGGGTATCTCGATCTGACCGGGTGCATGGCGCTCGGGATCACCGGTCCGATGCTGCGCGCGACTGGTCTGCCGCACGATTTGCGGAAGTCGCAGCCGTATTGCGGGTACGAGAATTACGAGTTCGAGGTGAGCACCGCCACCGGATGTGATGCATACGGCCGCTATCTGATTCGGGTCGACGAGATGAAGGAGTCGCTGAAGATCGTCGAGCAGTGCCTCGACAAGTTGCGCCCGGGTCCGATCATGGTGGAGGACAAGAAGATCGCGTGGCCCGCGGATCTGACGCTGGGTCCGGACGGTTTGGGAAACTCGCCCGGTCACGTTCGCGAGATCATGGACTCGTCGATGGAGTCGCTGATTCACCACTTCAAGTTGGTGACGGAGGGTTTCCGGGTGCCGCCGGGGCAGGTGTACGTAGCGGTGGAGTCGCCGCGGGGCGAGCTCGGTGTGCACATGGTGAGCGACGGTGGGACACGCCCGTTCCGTGTGCATTTCCGCGATCCGTCGTTCACCAATCTGCAGTCGGTGGCCGCCACCTGTGAGGGCGGGATGGTAGCGGACGTCATTGCGGCGGTCGCGAGCATCGATCCCGTGATGGGGGGAGTGGACCGATGACCGAGCGAGCGGCACCCGTCTTCATCGAGTTCGGACCGAGGCAGGAGGAGAACGGGCTGCTGGTGCGGCCGGGTGCGCGTGCGGCATATCCGCCGGAGATCCGGGCGAGGCTCGACGCCGATGCCGACGCCGTCATCGGGCGGTACCCGAGTGCGCGTTCGGCGTTGCTGCCGCTATTGCATCTGGTTCAGGCGGAGGACGGATGCATCACGCCGGCGGGGATCGAATTCTGTGCCGGCAGGCTCGGGTTGACCGGAGCCGAGGTGGCTGCGGTGGCGACGTTCTATTCGATGTACCGGCGCGATCCGACGGGCGACTATTACGTCGGGGTGTGTACCAATACGTTGTGCGCGATCATGGGCGGCGACGCGATCCTCGCCGCGTTGGAGGAGCACCTCGACCTTCCCCACGGCGGTACCACTGCGGACGGCAAGATTACCCTGGAGCACATCGAATGCAACGCGGCGTGTGATTACGCCCCGGTGGTCATGGTCAATTGGGAGTTCTTCGACAACCAGACACCGGAGTCGGCCCGTTCGCTCGTCGATGCGCTGCGTTCGGGGGAGCAGGTGACGCCGAGCCGGGGTGCGACGTTGTGCACGTTCCGGGAGACGGCGCGTGTTCTCGCGGGGTTCCCCGACGAGCGCCCCGGTGTGTCGGGGGCCGGCGCCGGCGCTGCCACGCTGGCCGGCCTGCGCGTCGCACGCGAACTGGGTATGGAGGCGCCGGATCCCGGGGCCACGTCGTTGATCGCGGAGCGGCAGTCGGCGGACACCGAGTCGGCTGCGGCGGAGTCCACCAAGCGCGAGCCGGCACCCGCACCGTCCGCGACGGTGCCTCCGGACCGCTCCACCTCCGAGACGGATCCGGCTGCCACCGACCCTGGACGAAAGGGAGACTGACATGCCGCTGACGCCGGTCCTCAGCCGCTATTGGGACGAGCCCGAGTCCTGGACCCTCGACACGTACCGGCGCCACGACGGGTACGAGGGTCTGCAGAAGGCGCTGCGCACCGACCCGGACGACGTCATCTCGACGATCAAGGAGGCCGGGCTGCGCGGGCGCGGCGGTGCCGGGTTCCCGACCGGCATGAAGTGGTCGTTCATCCCGCAGGGCGACGACAAGCCGCATTACCTCGTGGTCAACGCCGACGAGTCGGAGCCGGGCACCTGCAAGGACATGCCGCTCCTGCTGGCCACGCCGCACGCGCTCGTCGAGGGCGTCATCATCGCGGCGTACGCGATCCGCGCCGGGCACGCGTTCATCTATGTCCGCGGTGAGGTGGTGCCGGTGCTGCGCCGGCTGCAGGCCGCGGTCGCGGAGGCGTACGCGGCGGGCTATCTGGGGAAGAACATTCTGGGTACCGGCTTCGACCTCGAACTGGTGGTCCACGCGGGTGCCGGGGCGTACATCTGCGGGGAGGAGACGGCGCTGCTCGACTCGCTGGAGGGGCGCCGGGGTCAGCCCAGGCTGCGCCCGCCGTTCCCCGCGGTGGCCGGTCTCTACGCGTCACCGACCGTCGTCAACAACGTCGAGTCGATCGCGAGTGTCCCGCCGATCATCGTGAACGGCATCGAGTGGTTCCGGTCGATGGGCAGCGAGAAGTCGCCCGGTTTCACCCTGTACTCGCTGTCCGGGCACGTGACCACACCCGGGCAGTACGAGGCGCCGCTCGGGATCACCCTGCGTGAGCTGCTCGAGTACGCGGGAGGAGTTCGCGCCGGGCACCGGTTGAAGTTCTGGACCCCTGGCGGCTCGTCGACGCCGATCTTCACCGACGAGCATCTCGACGTCGCGCTCGACTACGAAGGTGTCGGGGCCGCAGGATCGATGCTGGGCACCAAGGCTCTACAGATCTTCGACGAAACGACGTGCGTGGTGCGCGCTGTGCTCCGCTGGACCGAGTTCTACGAGCACGAGTCGTGCGGCAAGTGCACCCCCTGCCGGGAGGGCACCTATTGGCTGGTGCAGATATTGGAGCGCCTCGAGCGGGGGGAGGGGACCGACGCCGATCTGGAGAAGCTCCTCGACATCGCCGACAACATTCTCGGCAAGTCGTTCTGCGCTCTCGGTGACGGTGCGGCGAGCCCGATCATGTCCTCCATCAAGTACTTCCGCGACGAGTACCTTGCGCACTTCGAGCGGGCCGGCTGCCCGTTCGACCCCCATCAGTCCACGCTGATGGCTGGAGTGGACGCGTGATGCCCGCCCCGACCGGCGCGGGGACCGCGCGGTCTGGACTGAGAAGCGAGGGAGCGCAGCGAGTGAGTGACGAGGGAAGGGCGCGCGTGAAGGCCCTGGCGCCCGCGAGCGGAGCGAGCCATGTTCCGGAGCGAGGGAGCGCAGCGGATGAGTGACGAGGGAAGGGCGGGCGTGAAAGCCCCGGTGCCCGCGAGCGGAGCGAGCCCTGGTACAGCAGTGAGTGTCGTCATCGACGGTGTCGAGGTGAGTGTCCCGAAGGGCACGTTGGTGATTCGCGCGGCGGAGATGATCGGCATTCAGATCCCGCGGTTCTGTGACCACCCGTTGCTCGATCCGGTCGGGGCGTGTCGTCAGTGCCTCGTCGATGTGGAGGGTCAGCGCAAGCCGCTCGCGTCGTGTACCACCACGGTCACGGACGGCATGGTGGTGCACACGCAGCTCACGTCACCGGTCGCCGACAAGGCGCAGAAGGGTGTGATGGAGTTGCTGTTGATCAACCATCCGCTCGACTGCCCGGTGTGTGACAAGGGCGGCGAGTGCCCGCTGCAGAATCAGGCGATGTCGAACGGGCGTGCGGAGTCGCGGTTCGGGGAGGTCAAGCGCACGTTCCCGAAGCCGATTCCGTTGTCGACGGAGGTCCTGCTGGACCGTGAGCGGTGTGTGCTGTGCGCGCGGTGCACCCGATTCTCTCAGCAGGTTGCCGGTGATCCGTTCATCGAACTGCAGGAACGCGGTGCGCTGCAGCAGGTGGGGATCTACGCGAAGGAGCCGTTCGAGTCGTATTTCTCCGGCAACACGGTCCAGATCTGCCCGGTGGGTGCGCTGACCGGTACGGCGTATCGGTTCCGGGCCCGGCCGTTCGACCTGATCTCCAGTCCGAGCGTGTGTGAGCACTGCGCCAGCGGCTGTGCGCAGCGCACCGATCATCGCCGGGGCACTGTGCTGCGTCGGCTGGCGGGCGACGACCCCGAGGTCAACGAGGAATGGAACTGCGACAAGGGCCGGTGGGCGTTCGCGTATGCCACGCAGCGCGACCGGATCGGCACGCCTCTGGTCCGCGGCGACGACGGCGTACTGGCACCCGCCTCCTGGTCGGAGGCGCTGGCTGCTGCGGCGCGGGGGCTGGCTGCCGCGCGGGGCAGTGTGGGCGTTCTCGTCGGGGGCCGGTCCACGTGGGAGGACGCCTACGCTTACGCGAAATTCGCGCGAACGGCGCTCGGCACCAACGACATCGACTTCCGCGCCCGCGCGCACTCCGCGGAGGAGGCCGAATTCCTGGCCGCCCGGGTGGCGGGGCAGCGTCTGGCCGTCACCTACGAGGATCTGGACGCCGCACCGGTGGTCCTCCTCGTCGGATTCGAGCCGGAGGAGGAGTCGCCGATCGTGTTTCTGCGGCTGCGCAAGGCCGCCCGCGCGAAGTCCGTTCCGGTCTATTCGGTGGCTCCGTACGCGTCCCGTGGCCTGGCGAAGATGACGGGCACGCTGTTGCCCGCCGCGCCGAATGCGGAGCCGGAGGTCCTCGACGGACTCCGTACCGGTGATCGGGAGTCGGGCGTCACCGCACTCCTGCGTCGACCGGGCGCGGTGATCATGGTCGGGGAGAGACTCGCCGCGGTGCCGGGGGCGCTGTCCGCGGCGGTCCGGCTCGCCGACGACACCGGGGCTCGGCTGGCATGGGTGCCGCGGCGGGCCGGTGAACGCGGTGCACTGGAGGCGGGGGCGCTGCCCGGACTGCTCCCGGGCGGCCGGCCGGTCGGCGATCCCGTGGCCCGGCGGCAGGTCGCGTCCGTGTGGAACGTCGCCGATCTGCCGGACACCGTGGGCCGCGACACCACGGGCATTCTCGCGGCGGCCGCCGCGAAGACGCTCGGCGCGTTGCTGATCGGCGGGGTGGAGGCCGACGACCTTCCCGACCCGGACGCCGCGTCGGCCGCCGTCGACGCGGCCGGATTCGTGGTCAGCCTGGAACTGCGCCACAGTGCGATCACCGCCCGTGCGGACGTGGTGTTCCCCGTCGCGCCGGTCATGGAGAAGCCTGGTGCGTTCCTCGACTGGGAGGGCCGCGTTCGCGATTTCGACACCGCGCTCCGCAACACGGGTGCGATGCCCGACCAGCGGGTTCTGCACGCCATCGCCGGCGAAATGGGTGTCCCGCTCGCTCTTCCCGATGCCGCGACAGCACGTCGCGAACTCGAGCGGCTGGGCGCCTGGGACGGAGACTTCTCCGCTCCGCCCGACCACCGGCAACCGCCGCGACCCGAACTCGGGCCAGGGGAGGCGGTGCTGGCGACCTGGCGGATGCTGCTCGACTCGGGACGGCTCCAGGACGGGGAACCTCACCTGGCGGGCACGGCCCGCACCCCGGTTGTGCGGATGTCCGCCGCCACGGCGGCCGATACCGGTGCGCGCGAAGGAGACCCGATCACGGTGTCGACGGAACGGGGCGCCGTCACCCTGCCGCTGACCATCACCGACATGCCGGACCGGGTGGTGTGGCTGCCCCTCAACTCGCCCGGCTCCGCGGTCTACCGGCAACTGGCCGCGGTCGCGGGGAGCGTCGTCCACGTCCGCCGTGCGGCCGACACCGGCGGCACCGTCCCGGGAGGTGCGCTGTGACGATCGACGCCGTCTACCCCGACCCCGCGCTCTTCGGTCACGACCCGTGGTGGCTGGTGGTCGGCAAGGCTCTGGCGATCTTCGTGTTCCTCGTCCTCACACCGCTCCTGACGATCCTCGCCGAACGCAAGGTGATGGCCTGGATGCAGATGCGCGTCGGCCCGAACCGCGTGGGCCCGCGGGGCATGCTGCAGAGCCTCGCCGACGGCATCAAGCTCGCTCTCAAGGAGGGGATCGTCCCGAAGGGTGTGGACAAGCCGATCTACATCCTCGCCCCGATCATCGCCGCGGTGCCGGCGTTCATGGCGTTCGCCGTGATCCCGTTCGGACCCGAGGTCTCGATTTTCGGGCACCACACGGCCCTGCAACTGACCGACCTCCCGGTGGCCGTCCTCTACGTCCTCGCGGCCACGTCGATCGGCGTCTACGGCATCGTGCTCGCCGGCTGGGCGTCCGGCTCCACGTACCCGTTGCTGGGCGGTCTGCGATCGACGGCGCAGGTGATCTCGTACGAGATCGCGATGGCACTGTCGTTCGCGGCCGTCTTCCTGGACGCCGGAACCATGTCCACGTCCGGCATCGTCGCCGCGCAGGAACGCACCTGGTACGTCTTCCTGCTGCTGCCGTCGTTCCTCATCTACGTCACGTCCATGGTCGGCGAGACCAACCGCGCGCCGTTCGACCTCCCCGAGGCCGAGGGTGAACTGGTCGGCGGCTTCCACACCGAGTACTCCTCGCTGAGCTTCGCGATGTTCATGCTCGCCGAGTACGTCAACATGGTGACGGTGTCGGCCCTCGCCACCACGTTGTTCCTCGGCGGCTGGCACGCACCGTTCCCGATCAGCCTGTGGGACGGCGCGAACTCCGGCTGGTGGCCGGTGTTGTGGTTCACGCTCAAGGTCTGGTGCTTCCTGTTCGTCTTCGTCTGGTTGCGCGCCACCCTGCCCCGGCTGCGGTACGACCAGTTCATGGGTCTCGGCTGGAAGATCCTGATTCCGATCTCGCTGGCGTGGGTCATGATCGTCGCCACCGTCCGCGCGTTCCGCAACGACGGATACGACGGCCGGACGATCGCCCTCGTCGTCGCGGGCCTGGTGGTGGCAGTGGTCGTGGTGGCGCTGCTGTGGAACCGTCTGCGTCCGGGCCGAGTTCGTGCACCCGAGGAACCACCGGCACCGCGGGGACGCGCCGAGCTCTCCCCGGAGACGCTCGAACCGTTCGACCCCATGGCCGGCGGGTATCCGGTGCCGCCCATGCCGGGGCAGACGCTGCCTGCGTTCCGGCGCACGCCCGTCTCCGTCACCGGCGCGCAGTCCAGCGGATCGACCCAGGAGAACAGTGATGACTAAATTCCTCGGCCCCATAGCCGGATTCGGCGTGACCTTCTCGACGATGTTCAAGAAATCGAACACCGAGTTCTACCCCGAGGAGAAGGCGCCGACGGCGCCCCGCTATCACGGCAGACACCAGCTCAACCGATACGCGGACGGGCTGGAGAAGTGCATCGGGTGCGAACTGTGCGCCTGGGCGTGCCCCGCCGACGCCATCTTCGTGGAGGGCGCCGACAACACCGACGAGGAACGCTTCTCGCCGGGTGAACGGTACGGCCGCGTCTACCAGATCAACTACCTGCGGTGCATCGGGTGCGGGCTGTGCATCGAGGCGTGCCCGACGCGGGCGCTGACCATGACCAACGAATACGAGATGGCCGACGACAACCGGGCCGGCCTGATCTACGAGAAGGACCGGCTGCTGGCGCCGCTCGAACCCGGCATGGCCGCGTCGCCGCACCCGATGGCCCCCGGCACCACGGCCGAGGACTACTACCGCGGCACTGTGACCGGGGGAGCGGCGGCTGCGTCGCAGGACGCGTCCGCGACCGAGGACACGACGGGGGACAGGCCGTGATCGAGGGAGGAGAGCCGACGTGGTGAACACGATGCCGTCCGCGGTCCACTTGGTCGCGGAACCCTTCACCCAGACCTCGACGGGAGAGGGGGTGCAGTTCTGGATCCTCGGGACCCTGGCCGTGATCGGCGCGCTGGGAGTGGTCAGCGCAACCAAAGCCGTCTACTCGGCAATCTTCCTCGCCACGACCATGATCATCCTGGCCGTCTTCTACATCGCGCAGGGCGCGCTGTTCCTCGGCGTCGTGCAGATCGTCGTCTACACCGGTGCGGTCATGATGCTGTTCCTGTTCGTGCTCATGCTCATCGGCGTCGACTCCTCCGAATCCCTCGTCGAGAACCTGCGCGGTCAACGGGTGGCTGCCATCGTCGCGGGGCTGGGCTTCGGATTGCTCCTGATCGGTGGCCTCGGCAGTGCGTCCGTATCCGCGTTCACCGGTCTCAACGAGGCCAACGCGGCGGGCAACGTCGAGGGCCTGGCGGAGCTCGTGTTCGTCCGGTACGTGTGGGCGTTCGAGCTCACCGGTGCGTTGCTCATCACCGCGACGATCGGCGCCATGGTGCTCGCCCACCGCGAGCGTTTCGAGCGCCGGAAGGACCAGCGCGAGCTGTCCCAGGACCGTGTCCGGGAGGGCGCTCGAGTCACACCGTTGCCCAGCCCGGGCGTCTACGCCCGGCACAACGCGGTCGACATCCCGGCGTTGCTTCCCGACGGCACGTTCTCCGAGCTGTCCGTCAGCCGGTCGCTCGAACGGCGGCCGAGCCTGCCGGCGCGGGCACTGGGCACCGCGGACGTCGCGACCCCCGAACCCGGTGGATCCGAGGAAGGGGGCCGGCGATGAACCCGGAGAACTACCTCTACCTGTCCGCGCTGCTGTTCACGATCGGCGCGGCGGGAGTGCTGATCCGGCGCAACGCGATCATCGTGTTCATGTGCATCGAACTGATGCTCAACGCCTCGAATCTGGCGTTCGTGACGTTCGCCCGCATGCACGGCAATCTCGACGGTCAGGTCTTCGCGTTCTTCACCATGGTCGTCGCGGCCGCCGAGGTGGTCGTCGGGCTGGCGATCATCATGACCATCTTCCGTTCCCGCCGTTCGGCTTCCGTCGACGACGCCAACCTCCTCAAGAACTGACGGGTCCCCGATGACGCACATCCTCGAGAAGGTGACTTTGCCCGACGACGACACCCCGATCGGCGGTGCGGCATGAGCGGAACGCTCTCGTCGGCCGTGTGGCTCCTCCCGGTTCTGCCGCTCCTCGGCGCAGCCGTGCTTCTGCTGACCGGCAGGCGCAGCGATTCGTGGGGCCACCTCCTCGGCTGTGTGACGGCGCTGGCCTCGTTCGCGCTCGGCGTCGCGTTCTTCGTCGACATGCTGGGCCGGGACACGGCCGACCGCACGGTGCATCAGGTTCTGTTCAGCTGGGTGCCGGTCGGCGCACTGCAGGTGGACTTCGGACTCCAACTCGACCAGCTGTCCATGTGTTTCGTATTGCTGATCACCGGAGTCGGTTCGCTGATCCACATCTACTCGGTCGGGTACATGGCGCACGACCCGGAGCGCCGGAAGTTCTTCGCCTATCTGAACCTGTTCCTCGCCGCGATGCTGCTGCTTGTCCTCGCCGACAACTTTCTGGGCCTGTACGTCGGCTGGGAAGGGGTGGGTCTCGCGTCGTACCTGCTCATCGGCTTCTGGCAGTACAAGCCGACCGCGGCGGCGGCCGCGAAGAAGGCGTTCGTGGTCAACCGCGTCGGCGACATGGGCCTGGTCTTCGCCATGATGATGATGTTCTCGACGTTCGGTTCGGTCGAATTCGCCGACGTGTTCACGGGCGCCGAGGCCGCGAGCGAGGGGATACTCACCGCGATCGGGCTGGCGCTTCTTCTCGCCGCCTGCGGCAAATCGGCGCAGGTTCCGTTGCAGTCCTGGCTCGGTGACGCGATGGAGGGCCCCACGCCGGTGTCGGCGCTCATCCACGCCGCGACCATGGTGACCGCGGGTGTCTATCTGATCGTCCGTTCGGGCGCGATCTTCGACCTGGCCCCGAATGCACAACTGGCCGTGGTGATCGTCGGTGCGGTGACGCTGCTGTTCGGCGCGATCATCGGCTGCGCGAAGGACGACATCAAGAAGGCGCTGGCGGCGTCGACGATGAGCCAGATCGGGTACATGGTGCTCGCAGCCGGCCTGGGTCCGGCGGGGTACGCGTTCGCGATCATGCTCCTGCTGACCCACGGCTTCTTCAAGGCCGGCCTGTTCCTCGGTGCCGGCTCGGTGATGCACGGAATGAACGACGAGGTGAACATGCGGCATTACGGCGGACTACGGACCTTCATGCCGATCACGTTCGTCACGTTCGGGTTGGGATACCTGGCGATCATCGGGATTCCGCCCTTTTCCGGCTTCTTCTCCAAGGACAAGATCATCGAAGCGGCGTTCGCCGCCGAGGGCGCCGAGGGCATCGTCCTCGGAACCGTGACGCTGCTGGGCGCGGGACTCACCGCCTTCTACATGACCAGGGTGATGCTGATGACCTTCTTCGGACAACGGCGGTGGGAACCCGAGGCCGACCCCCACGAGTCGCCGGGGGTGATGACGGTGCCGATGATTCTGCTCGCGGTCGGCTCGGTCGCCGCGGGTGCCCTGCTCGCCGTCGGGTCCTCGCTGCAGCACTGGCTGGAACCTGTCGTCGGAGCCCGTCACGGCGAGCCCGCGCTCCCGGTCTGGGCGATCACGGGTCTCACCCTGGTGGTGGTGCTCGCCGGGGTGGCGGTGGCCTACCGCCAGTACGCCCGGCAGCCGGTCCCCGACGTCGCGCCGGCGAAGGTCACCGCGCTCACCGTCGCGGCACGGAACGATCTGTACGGCGACGCGTTCAACGAAACGGTGTTGATGCGGCCCGGGCAGGAATTGACGCGAACGCTCGTGGCCGTCGACGACCAGGGAGTCGACGGCGCCGTCAACGGGTTCGCCGCGCTGGTCGGCGGGACGTCGATGCGGTTCCGGCGCCTGCAGACCGGGTTCGTCCGGTCGTACGCCCTGTTCATGTTCGCGGGCGCGGCGCTTCTCGTCGCCACGATGCTGGTGAGGTTGTGGTGAGCGGGTTTCCGTGGCTGACCGCCCTGTGGGTGCTGCCACTCGTCGGGGCAGGTGTCGTCCTCGCCCTGCCCGTCGACCGGCGCGCGCTCGCGAAGTCGACAGCAGTGGGCGTGTCCGTGGTGGTGCTGTGCCTGGCGGTCGTGCTCGCGATCCGATTCGATCCGACCGGCGAGCAGTACCAGTTCGTCGAATCGCACGCCTGGATCCCGGCGTTCGGCACCCGGTACATCCTGGGCCTGGACGGCATCGCGCTGGTCCTCGTGCTCCTCACCGCCGTTCTCGTGCCGCTGCTGTTGCTCGCGGGGTGGAATGACGGTGACTCCGCTCCGGACTACGCGCGGCGGCGGATGGCCCACACGTACGTGGCGCTGACGCTGGTGGTCGAGGCGATGGTGATGGTGTCGTTCACCGCCCTGGACGTTCTGCTCTTCTACATCTTCTTCGAGGCGATGCTCATCCCGATGTACTTCCTGATCGGCGGATTCGGTGGGGTGGGGAAGTCGTACGCCGCGGTGAAGTTCCTGCTCTACAACCTGTTCGGCGGCCTCGTCATGCTCGCGGCGGTCATCGGGGTGTACGTGGTGACGGCCCGTCAGGACGCCTTGGGCGGCGGCACGTTCGACTTCCGGGTGATCGTCGCCGAAGGGCTGGACGCGGACCCCGGCGTGCTGAAGGCGCTGTTCCTCGGATTCATGTTCGCGTTCGCCGTCAAGGCGCCGCTGTGGCCGTTCCACACCTGGCTGCCGGGCGCCGCGGTGGAGGCCACGCCGGCCAGCGCGGTGCTCATGATGGCCGTCGTCGACAAGGTCGGCACGTTCGGCATGCTGCGCTTCTGCCTGCAGATGTTCCCGGACGCATCCGCGTACTTCGCACCGTTCGTCACGGTGCTGGCGGTGATCGGCATCATCTACGGCGCGGTGCTGGCGATCGGGCAGACCGACGTGATGCGGCTGATCGCCTACACGTCGATCTCCCACTTCGGGTTCATCATCCTCGGCATCTTCGCCATGACGAGCCAGGGGCAGGCCGGGTCGACGCTCTACATGGTCAATCACGGCATCTCGACTGCGGCCCTGTTCCTGATCGCGGGATTCCTGGTGTCGCGGCGCGGCACTCGCGTCATCGCCGACTACGGCGGCGTGCAGAAGGTCGCCCCGGTGCTGGCCGGGACGTTCCTCGTGGCGGGTCTCGCCACGCTGTCGCTGCCGGGGCTGGCGCCCTTCGTCAGTGAGTTCCTCGTCCTGATCGGCACGTTCTCGCGGTACCAGATCGCGGCCGTGGTGGCGACTTTCGCGCTCGTCCTCGCCGCGATCTACGTGCTGTGGCTCTACCAGCGGATGATGACCGGGCCGGTGAAGGAGGGCAACGAGTCGGTGCGCGACCTCGTGCGCCGCGAGATCGCCGTGGTGGCGCCACTGATCGCCCTGCTGCTCGTCCTCGGCGTCTACCCGAAACCCGTGCTCGACGTCATCACGCCCGCGGTGAGTCACGTCCTCGTCACCGTCGGTGAGCACGATCCCGCACCCACCGTCGCCGAGCAGGACCCCCAGGGAGGTACGCACAGATGAGTCCCTCCGAACTCGTTCTCGCCCAGTCCGCGACGCTGCCCGCGCCGGACATCGAATACAGCCGGTTGGCGCCCATGCTGATCGTGTTCGGAGTGGCTGTCGCCGGTGTGCTCGTCGAGGCGTTCCTGCCGCGGCGTGTCCGCTACTCGAGCCACCTCGTTCTCGGACTCGGAGGTCTCACCGCCGCGTTCGTGGCCGTCGTCCTGCTCGCCGGGACCCGCGCCTCGGTGGTCGTGGGCGCGGTGGCCGTCGACGGGCCGACGCTGTTCCTGCAGGGCACCATCCTGCTGATCTCGATCCCCGCGATCCTGCTCATCGCGGAGCGCGGCGTCGACAGCGGGGTCGCGGCGGCGACCGCGGAGGTCACCGCGACGGCGGGGGCGGAGTCGGAAGGGGGAACCGACGCGTTCACCCCGCAGGCGTTCGCCGTCCCCGGCAGCGTCGCCGAACGGGAGGCCACCCGATCCGCCCCAGGACACACCGAGGTCTTTCCCCTCACGCTGTTCGCGGTCGGCGGGATGCTCCTGTTCCCGGCGTCCAACGACCTTCTCACCATGTTCGTCGCCCTGGAGGTGCTCTCGCTGCCGCTGTACCTGTTGTGCGGGCTGGCGCGGCGCCGCCGCCTCCTGTCGCAGGAGGCGGCCCTCAAATACTTTCTGCTGGGGGCATTCTCGTCCGCGTTCTTCCTGTTCGGTGTCGCATTGCTGTACGGCTACGCCGGCACGGTCGAGTTGCCGCGGATCGCCGACGCGCTGGCCCGCGGCACCGACGACAAGGCGCTGGCACTGATCGGTACCGCGCTGCTGTCGGTGGGCCTGCTGTTCAAGATCGGCGCCGTGCCGTTCCACTCCTGGATCCCGGACGTCTACCAGGGCGCGCCGACGCCGATCACCGCCTTCATGGCCGCGGCCACCAAGGTCGCCGCGGTCGGCGCGATGCTGCGCATCTTCTACGTGGCACTGCCGGACCTGCGCGGCGACTGGCGGCCCGTGATGTGGGGAGTCGCCATCCTGACCATGGTGGTCGGCGCCGTCCTGGCGGTCACGCAAAGCGACGTCAAACGCATGCTCGCCTACTCGTCCGTCGCGCACGCCGGGTTCATCCTCACCGGTCTGATCGCGGCCAACCGGGCGGGCCTGTCGTCCACGATGTTCTACCTGCTGGCGTACGGATTCAGCACGCTCGGGGCGTTCGCAGTCGTCACCCTGGTGCGCGACAGCCGGGGTGAGGCAACAGACCTGTCCCGCTGGGCGGGGCTGGGGCGGCGGTCGCCGCTCGTGGGCGGGGTCTTCGCCCTGTTCCTGCTCGCGTTCGCCGGAATCCCGTTGACGAGTGGGTTCGTCAGCAAGTTCGCGGTCTTCCAGGCGGCCGTCGAGGGAGGCGCCGCTCCGCTCGTTCTCGTCGGTGTCGTCAGCAGCGCGATCGCGGCGTTCTTCTACGTCCGGGTCATCGTGCTGATGTTCTTCTCGGAACCGCAGAGCGACGCCCCGACGATCGTGGTGCCCAGCATGTTCACCGCCGCGGCCATCGCCGTCGGAGTGGTGGTGACCGTGGTGCTCGGGATCCTGCCGCAGGGGGCACTGGATCTGGCGGACCAGGCCGCGGTGTTCTTCCGCTGAACTGAGGGTGCCTGCGGTTCGCGAGTGTCCGATGTGACGGATGTAGTGCAAGTGGCTGGCGGGACCGTTGTGAGTGTGGTGGAATGCAAACCGGACAAGATACCGACCGAGCAACACCGGATGTCGGAGACACGCCGAAGCGCGACCGATCGGATATGGGGGCCACAGTGCAGATTTCTCGACGAGACCTCTTCCGGTACGCGGCAGCAGGATCTGCCGTGGCCGGAATCGCGGCGCTCACGTCCACCACGTCCTCGGTCGCCGTCGCGAAGGCGGACAGTCTGGGCACCCTGATCGACTATGCGGGTGGCGTCCCCTCGGCGGACGCCATTCTCGAGGCGGGGTACGACGGCGCCATCCGTTACGTGTCCGATCGGCGTCCCGGCGCCGAGTGGATGGAGGGCAAGCCGATGCTCGCCGACGAGGCGCAGGCGCTGCTCGATGCCGGACTGTCGGTCGTGTCGTGCTACCAGTTCGGCAAGGGGCCGACGGCCGACTGGCGCGGCGGGCTCGAGGCGGGGAAACGGCATGCCGAACGCGGCCTCGAATTGCACCTCGCCGCAGGCGGTTCCGAGGACCGGCCCATCTATGCATCCATCGACGACAATCCCTCGCCCACCGATTTCCTCACCATGATCGGCCCGTACCTCGCGGGGTGGGAGTCGGTGGTCGGCAAGGGCAATACCGGCATCTACGCCAACTCGAAAACGCTGGATCTGGCGATCCTGGCAGGGTTCGGTTCGTTCTACTGGCAACACGATTGGGGCACGCCGGAGGGGTACGTCCACCCGTCGGCGCACCTGCACCAGTACGAGATCGATGCGAGCAACGTCGACGGAGTCGGTATCGATCTCAACGACATTCTCAAGCCCGACTACGGGCAGTGGTGACCGGTCACGCTGCCGGTTGCCCGCCTGTTCTCGTCAGCCACTCCCGGGCGTCGTCGGGTAGGTTTCCGGCGGCTTCCGCTGCGCGACACCACTTCTTGGCCGTCGCGAGAAAGTTCATCGGGTTGTACGCATCCTCTTCGCGCGACCACAGGTTGTCGCCGGCGTAGTGCAGAATGGTGATGTTGGCGGCCGCGTGCTCCGAACCGTCGCCGGGATCTTCCATCGGGTTGTCGATCTCGCAGATCACCCACCCCCGGTCTTCGTCGATCACGTACCAGTTGGCCGGGAACTCGGTCATCCGGCTCCCGGGGAACGCCGACATGGTGCGGGTGACCCAGCGGCGGATGGCTTCGCGTCCGTCGAATTGTCCGAAGGCGTGCTCGACGTACGTGGCGTCCTCCGTGAAGAGGTCGGCAAAGCCGTTCCAGTCGCCGAGTTCGACGCAGCGACCGACGCTTCGCTGGTAGTGGGCGAATGCGTCTTCCAGTTCGGCACGGCTCCACGGCATGCGTGCGTCCCTTCTCTCGTCCGGCTCTCTTCGGAGAATGAGAACACGTTTCAGTTCGAGGGTGGGGCGTTTTCCGGTGGATGGGACTGTGAAACGCTGACCGAGGAAACCCCGATTACCCTCTCGTCACTCCTTTCACTCCGAACCCGGGAGGTCCCCATGGATCTGCTCCTCAACTTCGTGTACACCGTCGCGTCGGTCCTCTTCACTGCGCTGTTCGTCAACGGGTCCTGAACCGTCGTCCCGCCAGGAGAAATGTGCACAATACACATTGTGTGTAGGATGCACATTTGATCTCGGGCAGAATGAGTCCCGCAGAACGAGGGCGACGAGTGGAGGTGGCGGTGTCCGATCGCGACGTGGTGGCAGCTGTCGAGAACGAATTGACGTTGCTGTCGCGATATCACGCCCATGCCCAGCGCGCGGGATTCCAACTCGACCGTTCCGCCTACCTGATCCTCGGCCGCCTGGAGCTGGAGCATCCGCTCAGTCTGAAGCAGCTGGCCGAGGCGTTCCGGCTCGACATCTCGACGATCAACCGACAGATCGGCGCGTTGCTCAAGCGCGGGCTCGTCGACCGCGTCCCCGACCCGGACGGCGGAATGGCCCGCAAGGTCGAGGCGACACCGCGGGGCATCGAACAACTGCACGCCGACCGGGCGTTGGGTCGCAACGGCGTCGAGCGCATCATCGCCGGATGGAGTGCCCATGACCGGGACGAGTTTCGCCGGCTGCTGACGAAGTTCAACGGCGAGATCGAGAAGGTCGAGGGCAATTCCTGGCCGCGCCGCGGAAAGACCTCCTGAGCCGGGAGTGTCAGGACTGGACGTGCGCGGTCGCGTCCCGTGCGAGGTCCGGCTCGTCGGCGATGACCGTCAAGTGGGGGTGTTCCGGCGGCGCGTCGTGCCATCCCTTCCAGGACATCAGCGACCATCGGGACAGCCCCGACAGGGCGGACCCGAGGCTCGCGAACGAGGCGGTGCTCAGGGCCGAGCCGGCCGAACCGACCGACCCGATCGAGAGCACCGAGCCCACACTGCCGACCGACAGGATCGAATAGGCGGAACCGATCGAGAGGATCGATCCCTCCGAGCGGATCGAGAGGATCGAACGCCGGGCGTGTCGCGATCGCAGTGAGTGGTCCGGGGTGTGGTGCATCGAGGGCATTCTTCGGTCTACCACGGCGGCGCCGTCGGCAAACAGGGTTGCGGTGCACGAAGGGCCCCTTCCGGACGTATCCGGAGGGGCCCCTCGTGTATCGGTGTCGAGGGTTCTACGCGACCTGGAACATGCCGACGGTGGGGAGGAAGCTGCACGTGATCGGCGCGGCGCCCTCTTTCTGCGTCGTCAGGCCACCCGAGACGACGGCGAGGACGCGGCCCGGGCCGGTGTCCGCGATGGCGGACAGTGTGGCCGGTCCGTCCGGGTTGATCTTGGCCTCGTTGGTGAGGTTCTGGGTGGCGCGGCGCTGGTTGTCCAGGTTGATCCACGTCACAGTCAGCGGATTGGGCTGTTCGGGGGCAACGGAACTGGTTCCGAGAGCCGTGAACACGAAACCGGCCTGACCTGCCTTCGGTCCGGGCGGGGGCAGCACGGCCGGACCGGGAACCGCGAGTGCGGTGCCCACCGAGTCGGCGCCCTCTCCGATGCAGCCCTTACCGATGGTCGGGTACAGGAACTGCGCGATGACGGGCGCGTTCTCCTTGGGGATCTCGGGACCGCCGCCGCCGCTGCCGTCGAGGAACGTGATGACGCGCTCGAGAGTGGACTTGAGCTCCGGCGGAATGCCGGGGGATTCGAGGAGATTACGGGCCTGATCCAGGATCGCGTCCTGGGGACCTGCGGCGATGTCTTCGGTACCTGCGGCTGCTCCGATGATCGCGGGTGCGAACGACGCGAGCATCTCCACGGGGATGCCTTCGGGCACGGGCGGCGGCGTCGGCTGCGCGATCGCCTGGGCCGGCACTGCCATCGCGGCTGCTGCGGCCACAGCGAGAGCAGTCACTGCTCTGCGCATACCTCGGGTTCGAAGCACAGTCTCCCCATCCTTAGTCATAACAGCGTGGACGACAACTCAATCCGCGCTGACGGCTCGGGGGGTCACTCTATGTACAGCGCCCCCGGGTTGTACAGCTCACGAGTTCGTTCACCGGTCGCTGCGGCACCCCGGTGGGGAGTGTATGGCATACAGACCCCGACGGTGATCCTCCGGTGACGATAGCGTGTGGCCGGTGTGGTCCGTGTGATTGGTGATGCAACTGTTACGCACCGCTACGGACACCTCGGGGCCCGCGGGCGCCGCCGTCTACGCTGTGCGGGACCGTTTCGGGATCGGCTGAGACGTCTACACCTCACAGGAGAGCACCACACTGTGTCCGACCATGCAGCGTCCGACCATGCAGCGTCCGACGACGGAGCATCCTCCGACCACCCGTCCGAGCGTTCGCCCACGTCGTCGTGGGGGACGGCCGCCCTGCACACCCTGTTGCGGTGCGCGCCTGTGCTTCTCGTGCTCTCGGTGCTCGGGCGTATGGCGTGGACGCTGCTGAGTCCCAACGGAATGAACCTCGTCGACCTGCACGTCTACGTCGACGGGTCCGAGGCGCTGCACGGGGGCAGTCTCTACGACTTCACCTATTCGGAAGTGACACCGGACTTTCCGCTGCCGTTCACGTATCCGCCGTTCGCCGCGCTCGTCTTCTTTCCCCTGCACTACCTGCCGTTCCCGCTGGTCGGCGTCGGCTGGCAACTGCTCACCATCCTGGCCCTCTACGCGCTGGCCCGCATGAGCCTGGGGCTCGTCCTCGGCGACACCGCACGCACACCGCACTGGCGTGCGGTCGCGGTGCTGTGGACCACGGTGGGGGTGTGGGTGGAACCGGTGCGCACCACCCTGGACTACGGCCAGATCAACGTCTTTCTCGCGCTGCTGGTGATGACCGCCGTCCGCAGTTCGCGGTGGTGGCTGTCCGGTGCGCTCGTCGGTGTCGCCGCCGGGATCAAACTGACCCCGGCGATCACGGGCCTCTATTTCCTCCTGCAGCGCCGATGGAAGGCCGCCGCGTTCTCGGGGATCGCCTTCGCCGCGACCGTGGGAGTCAGCTACCTGCTGATCGGCTCGGAGGCGCGGGAGTACTTCACCCACCTGCTCGGCGACGCGGATCGGATCGGCCCGGTCGGCTCGGTGTGGAATCAGTCGCTGCGTGGCGCGTTGTCGCGGCTGCTGGGGTACGACGTCGAGACCGGCGCCGTCTGGCTGCTGGCCGTGGCGGTCACGCTCGTCCTCGCCGTCCTTGCCTGGCGGGCGATCGCCCGCGACGACCGGCTCGGCACCCTCGTCATCGTCGAGTTGCTGGGCCTGCTCATCTCCCCGATCTCGTGGTCACACCACTGGGTGTGGGTGATCCCGATGCTGATCTGGCTGCTGCACGGTCCGTACGGGCCGATGCTGGGCACCCGGATCCTCGCCGGCTACTGGCTCGTCACGACACTCATCGGGGTGCCGTGGGTGCTCAGCTTCTTCCAGGACTCGATCTGGCTGATCTCCCGCCCCGCGATCTTCGCGTGGCTGGGCACCGTCGACGTCGTGGGTGCGTTCGGTGTCTACGCCTGGGTGGCCTACGCGGGGCGCCGCACGACGCGTGCCGCCGCGGTCAGCCCGCCAGCGCGTCGATCTGCGCAGCAAGATCCAGATCCTGCTGCGTGAGCCCGCCCGCGGAATGCGTCGACAGCGTATAGGTGACCTTCCGCCACCTGATGTCGATGTCCGGGTGGTGGTTCGCAGCCTCCGCCGCGTCCGCGACCTTCCGCACGAGCTCGACGGCGTCGGGGAAACTCGGCGACTCCACGGTGCGGACGAGGGAATCGCCGGCTCGCCGCCACCCGGGCAGTTCTGCGAGCGCGGTGTCGATCTCTCCGTCTGACAGCAACTCGGCCATACCCCATGATGGTGCGGTGCCAGCGGAACGTGCAAGACCCGTCGACCACGCCGGAGAGGTCGTGGCGGCCGCGATCATCGTCGACGGCCTGCTGTTGCTCGCGCAGCGCACCCGGCCCCCGGAGCTCGCGGGACAGTGGGAGCTGCCCGGAGGGAAGGCGGAAGCGGGGGAGACCGCCGCGGCCGCGCTGCGCCGGGAGCTGCGGGAAGAACTCGGGGTGGAGGTGTCCGGCAGCGACCGGATCGGCGGCGACGTGCCGTTGCCCGACGGCCGGGTGCTGCGGGCGTACCGGGTCGAACTGGTGTCGGGAACACCGGTCGCGCTCGATCATGCGGAGCTGCGGTGGGTGGACGGGCGCGAACTGGGGGAGATCGACCTCGTCGGCAACGACCGCGGGTGGGTGCCGGACCTGCGGCCGCACCTGAACGGGTAGGCGTGACGTCAGGCCGCGCGGGCCTTCTTCAGGCCCTTCTTCAGTTCCTTCTTGGATGCGCCCTCGTTCTCGAGCTTCTTCATCCGCATGATGACCACGGGGCACTTGATGCAACGCGTCTTGCTGCGGCAGCACTTCTTCTTCGGCTTGAGACCCGATACCTTGCTGGCCTTCACCTTGCCCATACTCGGCTCGGCCTTCCTACTCCGGTGGATGCCGGTCTCCGCCGGCCGCACCCAGGTTAGCGTCCCCTCAGCTTTCGGCCTCGATCCACACGCGGGAGACACCGAAACGAACGTGGCGCAGATCACTTTACGCTGGTCGGGCAGGCCTCGTGTGGTCGGCGATGCGCGAAGTCGGCGCTCGGGCGGGTAGTATTCACGTGGCCGCGATGCCTGTACTGGGCGATTTGACCATCGCCTCGACGAGGATTCTGAATCGAGATGACAAGGCGGCCGCCAGAAAGCCGTGCGAGGGAACTTTCGCGTGGCCGAATCAACTCAGCCAGGAGAGCCACCGCGTGACCATCACCAGCTTCCGTAACGTTGCCATCGTCGCACACGTCGACCACGGCAAGACCACTCTCGTCGACGCCATGTTGCGTCAGTCGGGGGCATTCGAGGAGCGCGCCGAACTGGTCGATCGTGTCATGGACTCCGGCGACCTCGAACGCGAGAAGGGCATCACCATCCTCGCGAAGAACACCGCCGTCCACAAGCATCACGCCGACGGCAGTGTCACCGTCATCAACGTCATCGACACCCCCGGCCACGCCGACTTCGGCGGCGAGGTCGAGCGCGGCCTGTCCATGGTCGACGGTGTCGTCCTGCTCGTCGACGCGTCCGAGGGCCCGCTGCCGCAGACCCGCTTCGTGCTGCGCAAGGCGCTCGCCGCCTCGCTGCCCGTCATCCTCGTCGTCAACAAGACCGACCGTCCCGACGCTCGCATCGAGGAGGTCGTGTCCGAGAGCCACGACCTGCTGCTCGACCTGGCTTCGGACCTCGACGACGAGGCGGCGGAAGCGGCGGAGCTCGCACTCGACCTTCCCGTCCTCTACGCGTCCGGCCGCGAGGGCAAGGCGTCCAAGGTTCAGCCCGAGAACGGTCACGCACCGGACGCCGAGAACCTCGACGCCCTGTTCGACGTGCTGCTGAACTACGTGCCCGCCCCCAAGGGCAACGTCGACGCGCCGCTGCAGGCTCACGTCACCAACCTCGACGCCTCCGCGTTCCTCGGCCGCCTCGCGCTGGTCCGCATCCACAACGGCGAGCTGACCAAGGGGCAGACCGTCTCCTGGTGCCGCGAGATCGACGGCGAGCCCGTGGTCACCAAGGCCAAGATCACCGAACTGCTCGCCACCGTCGGCGTCGAGCGTCAGCCGGCCGAGAAGGCCGTCGCCGGTGACATCGTCGCCGTCGCCGGGTTCGCCGACATCATGATCGGCGACACCCTCGCCGACCTGGAGAACCCGGTCCCGCTGCCCCGGATCACCGTCGACCAGCCCGCCATCTCGGTGACCATCGGCACCAACACGTCGCCGCTCGTCGGCCGGGTCAGCGGACACAAGCTGACCGCCCGCATGGTGAAGTCCCGCCTCGACCAGGAACTGGTCGGCAACGTCTCGCTCAAGGTCCTCGACATCGGCCGCCCCGACGCCTGGGAGGTCCAGGGTCGTGGTGAGCTCGCGCTCGCCATCCTCGTCGAGCAGATGCGCCGCGAGGGCTTCGAGCTGACCGTCGGCAAGCCGCAGGTGGTGACCCGTCAGGTCGACGGCAAGGTGCACGAGCCCTTCGAGGAACTCACCATCGACAGCCCCGAGGAGTATCTCGGCGCCATCACCCAGCTCCTCGCCAACCGCAAGGGCAAGATGGTGCAGATGGCCAACCACGGTGCGGGCTGGGTCCGGATGGAGTTCATCGTCCCGTCGCGCGGCCTGATCGGCTTCCGCACCGACTTCCTCACCGAGACCCGCGGCACCGGCATCGCCAACGCCGTCTTCCACGGTTACGCGCCGTGGGCCGGCGAGATCCGCGCCCGCCACACCGGCTCGCTCGTCTCTGACCGCACCGGTTCGGTCACCCCGTTCGCGATGATCCAGCTCGCCGATCGCGGAACCTTCTTCGTCGAGCCCGGTGCCGACACCTACGAGGGCATGGTCGTCGGTATCAACCCGCGCCAGGAGGACCTCGACATCAACGTCACCCGCGAGAAGAAGCTGACCAACATGCGTCAGTCCTCCGCCGACGTGATGGAGACCCTCGCCAAGCCCATCAAGCTCGAGCTCGAAGGCGCGATGGAGTTCTGCGCCGGCGACGAGTGCGTCGAGGTCACCCCGGAGGTCGTGCGCGTGCGCAAGGTGCACCTGTCGGCCACCGACCGTGCCCGTGAGCGTTCGCGCTCCAAGGCCCGTGACAAGGCGGCCCTGTAGTCGGCACGTCCGACCACGTCATACACAACCGGGCGGATGTACCTTCGGTCGATAGGCGACCGAAGGTACATTCGCTCGTGGGTTTCCGGAGCCTTCCGGTATCTCTGAGGAAAGGCGGCGCGGTGGGTGCTGGGGGTCGACTCGCGAGAGGTCGAGGACTGCGGGGACGACGGCGGGGGACGGCAGTGGCCGCGCTCCTGCTGGCCGTGACGACGACGGTACTCACGTCGTGCACCGCCGATCCGCCTCCGCCCGTCGAAAGCACCGACAGCCCCAAGCCGACGGTGTCGCCCACCGAGAAGCAGCCCGTCGTCGTCGCGATCGACGACGTGGGCAGCGGATTCAACCCGCACCTGCTGTCGGACCAGTCGCCGGCGAACTCCGCGGTCAGCGCGCTCGTCCTGCCGAGCCCGTTCCGGCCGGTGCCCGATCCCGCACACCCAGGCGGCAGCACCTGGATTCCCGACTCGTCGCTTGTCATCGCCGCGGACGTCACGTCGCAGGAACCGTTCACCGTCACGTACCAGTTGCGGAACGAGGCGCAGTGGTCCGACGGCGCCCCCATCGCCGCCGAGGACTTCCGGTACCTGTGGCAGCAGATGATCAGTGCGCCCGGTGTCGTCGACCCGGCCGGGTACCGGCTCATCGAGGACGTCAGGTCGTCCGGCGGCGGCAAGACGGTGACCGTCGTGATGAAGGCCGCGTACCCCGCGTGGCGTGAACTGTTCACCGACCTGCTGCCGTCACACCTCATCAAGGATTCCCCGGGCGGTTTCGCGACCGGGCTGTCCGAGAACATCCCGGTGTCGGGCGCGCACTTCCACATCAAGTCCATCGATCGCGGTCGCGACGAGATCCTGCTCGAACGCAACGACCGGTTCTGGGACAAGCCGGCGACCCCCGACCAGATCCTGATGCGCCGCGACGGATCGCCGTCGCAGCTCGCCGACTCGATGCGCAACAACGACACCCAGGTCGTGCAGATACACGGGGGCACGGCTACTTCGGCGCAGCTCGCGGCGATCCCGACGGTGCGCACCGGGTCGTCGTATCAGCCCCGCGGACTCGACCTGACGCTGAACGGCCGGGTGCCCGAACTTGCCGACGTCCGGGTGCGGAAGAGTCTCCTGGACCTCCTGGACACCGACCTGCTCGCCGTCGTCGGCGCGGGCAGCGAGGCGTCCGCTGTTCCTGCGCGGTCGCAGGTCTACGCCCCGTCCGACCCCGGTTACGTCGCGACCGCACCCGCGCGGCCGAGCCGCGAGCAGGTGCTGGCGCAACTGGCCGAGTACGGCTATGTGGCCGAAACCCCCACGGCGACCGCCGTTCCCGCGGGTGCTGCGCCGGCGACCCGGCTCGTCCGCAACGGTGTGCCGCTGACTCTCGTCATCGGGACACCCGAGGGGGACGACACCGCGAGCGCAGTCGCGAACACGGCAGCCGACCAGTTGCGCGGCGCCGGCGTCGATGCCACCGTGACGGCACTTCCCGCCGAGGAGCTGTACGGAGAGTCGCTGAGCAAGGGCGACATCGGAGCGGTCGTCGGATGGTCGCGCGCCGGATCCGATCCGGCGACGGCACTGGCCTCCCGGCACAGCTGCCCGCCCGTGGCGGTCGCGACGACGCAGGCGAACACCGGGACGTCGGGCCCCGCAGGGGATTCGGTGGTGGAGGCCGAGGCTCCGTCGAACCTGTCCGGCGTCTGCGATCCCACGCTGCAACCGGCCATCGACGCCGGGCTGCGGGGAACGGGGGACGTGCCGCAGGCCCTCGCCGATGCCGATCGCAGGCTCTGGGATCTCGCTGCGGTGCTGCCGATCATGCAGGATCGCACGCTGGTCGCGGCAGGACCGGGCGTCGAGGGTGTGTCTCTGTCGGGCGCCGTGCCGGTCGGAATATTCAGCGACGCAGCAGACTGGAGCAGGATCAAGGAATGAGTGAGCGGCGACTTCTGCTGGTCCACGCCCATCCCGACGACGAGACCATCACCACCGGCGGCACCATCGCGCGCTATGTCGCAGAGGGCGCCGAGGTTCACGTCCTCACGTGCACGCTCGGTGAGGAAGGCGAGGTGATCGGCGACGAGTGGGCGCATCTGGTGGCCGGCGCCGCCGATCAACTCGGCGGGTTCCGGATCGGTGAGCTGACCTCCGCCCTCTCGCGCCTGGGCGCGGGGCGGCCGCGGTTTCTCCTGGGGGCGGGGCGCTTCCGCGATTCCGGGATGGTAGGCACCGCGTCGGCGGCGAACCCGCGCGCGTTCGTCAATGCCGACCGCGAGTCCGTGATCGCGGCGATGGTGGCTCTCATCCGGGAGTTGCGACCGCACGTCGTGGTCACCTACGACACCGACGGCGGATACGGGCACCCCGACCACATCCAGGCGCACACGATCACCACCGCGGCCGTCGAGGCCGCGGGTTCGGCGTGCTACCCGGATCGCGGTGAACCGTGGGACGTCGCGAAGCTGTACTGGACGGTGACCGAGGCGACCGCGCTCGAGTCGGGTCTCTGCCGGATCGGGGACGTGCCCGACGGCTGGCGCCTGCCGGAGCCCGGCGAACTGCCGAGTGTCCCGGACTCCGACGTGACGACGGTCATCGACGTGCGGGGCGTGTTCGACGCCAAGCGGGCGGCGCTCGCGGCGCACGCCACGCAGGTGACGGTGGCACCGAGTGGCACCGAGTACGCGCTCTCCAACGACATCGCGCAGCCGATCCTGACCGAGGAACACTTCGTGCTGGTGCGAGGTGCACTCGGCGACACGGGCCAGGACGGCCGGGAGCACGACCTCTTCGCCGGCGTCGGTCACTGACCGCAGGTACCTGTGACGGGCGTTACGTATTACACTGTGGCGCACGTCACGAAGCGGTTCTCGGCAGAGTCCGTGTGACACCCGTCAGGAGAGGCGCTAGATGTACAACTGGGATGTTCAGAACGCCATCGTCGCGTTCGTCGACTCACTTCGGCCGTCGTGGCCGGCCCAGCACGACCTGTATTACAGCGTGCTGTACGGATTCGCCGACATGCAGAGCCACTTGCTGACCCTGCTGGGCTACCCGCCCGTCGCGTGATCCACTATTGACACATGACCGTCGGCACCGCAGCGAAACCCGGGCACCTCGATGCTTTGGGGAGGATCACCCTCGCGCTGCTGGTGTTCGACGGCTTCCTGTGCGCCGTGCTGTCGGTGCTCTTCCTGCCCTCCTACATCGGGTCCACCCCGTTCCCGATCAGCATCCTCGCGGCCGCGATCGTCAACCTGGCGCTGGTGATCGCTGCCCGGTCGACCACGGGCCGGGTCGGCGCGGGGGTGCTGCCGCTCGCCGGGTGGGGGGCCGGCTTCCTGCTCTGCATGGTCGGCGGCCCCGGCGGCGACGTCCTCGTGCTCGCCTCCGCATCGACCCTGCTGCTCCTGTTCGGCGCGCTGGTTCCCGCGGCCGTCTACCTGTGGAAGGTCAGTGCCAAGGCCGCTTTCGGATCTGTTTCACCATCCGAGCGCGAGGGTACGCGGTAATCCCCAGCAGTCTGCTGAAGGAGCATCGCGATGACAGATCAGAACTTCACGACCGACGACGCCGGCATCCCGGTGACGAGTGACGAACATTCGCTCACGATCGGGACGGACGGGCCCATACTCCTGCAGGACCACTACCTGATCGAGAAGATGGCCCAGTTCAACCGCGAACGCGTAGCGGAGCGCCAACCGCACGCGAAGGGCGGCGGGGCGTTCGGACGGTTCGAAGTTACCGAGGACGTCTCCGCCTACACGAAAGCCGACCTCTTTCAGCCCGGCAAGAAGACCGATCTGCTGATCAGATTCTCGTCGGTCGCCGGCGAGCGTGGCAGCCCGGACACGTGGCGCGACCCGCGTGGATTCGCGATCAAGTTCTACACCGACCAGGGCAACTACGACATGGTCGGCAACAACACCCCCGTCTTCTTCATGCGCGACCCCATGAAGTTCCAGGACTTCATCCGCTCGCAGAAGCGGCGTGCCGACAACAACCTTCGTGACCACGACATGCAGTGGGATTTCTGGACGCTGTCCCCGGAATCGGCGCACCAGGTCACCTGGCTCATGGGCGACCGTGGCATCCCGCGCACGTGGCGGCACATGAACGGGTACTCGAGCCACACCTACATGTGGGTGAACGCCGCGGGCGACAAGTTCTGGGTGAAGTACCACTTCAAGACCGACCAGGGCATCGAGTTCTTCACGCAGCACGAGGGTGACCAGATGGCCGCCATGGACACCGACTACCACACCCGTGACCTGTGGGAGCACATCGAAGGCGGCGAGTACCCGAGCTGGACCCTGAACATGCAGATCATGCCGTTCAAGGATGCCGACGACTACCGGTTCAACCCGTTCGACCTCACCAAGGTGTGGCCGCACAGCGACTATCCGCTCATCCCCGTCGGCAGAATGACTCTCGATCGTAACCCCACCGACTACCACTGCGAGATCGAGCAGGCCGCGTTCGAACCCAGCAACCTCGTGCCCGGCATCGGCCCGAGCCCCGACAAGATGCTTGTCGGACGGCTGTTCTCCTACCCGGACGCCCACCGCTACCGCATCGGCGCCAACTACAAGGAACTACCCGTCAACCGCCCGCACGTCCCCGTCCGCTCGTACTCGAAGGACGGCAACATGCGGCACCACAACCCCGGCGATCCGGTGTACGTGCCGAACTCCAAGGGCGGCCCGCACGCCGACCCGTCACAGGTCGGGAAGACCGCAACCTGGTACGCCGCCGGCGACATGGTGCGCTCGCCCTATGCGCTCCACCGGGACGACGACGACTGGGGTCAGGCCGGGACCATGGTCCGGGAGGTACTCGACGACGCTGCACGGGACCGTTTGGTGGACAACATCGTCGGCCACCTGCTGAACGGCGTCAGCGAACCGGTCCTGGCGAAGGCGTTCGAATACTGGCGCAACGTCGACAAGCCCCTCGGCGACCGGATCGCCGACGGTGTGTCGAAGAAGCAGTCGGAGACCGACCCGAAGGCGGGGGAGCAGGCCAACGCGGCGCGCAGCAGCGCGCAGGCGAAGGCCTAACCGTCGTACGCCACCGGGTGCCGGGGTTGGTACAGCATCATCTCGCCCGCTCCCGGGATCTTCAGGGCGGTGGTGAGGCCGTATCCGTCGTTGCGGATTCCGCGGGTGAACTCGGCACCCTTGGCTTCGAGTTCCGCGACGGTCGACTCGATGTCGTCGCACATCAGCGAGATCTCGTGGTGCGGTCTCGTCGACCACGGTTCACCGCCCCGATCGTCCGACCTGAGTTGGCTCACGTTTCGGCGGTGAACGGGTACTCACGCCTGTGACCTGCTTGCTTGTATTCGGATCGGGCGGATTTCACGCACTAATCGCATCGGTTTAGGCTCGGCGGGTGGCGTTTATCAGGAAGGTGCGCACCAAATCCGGGGCCACGGCCGTGCAGATCGCCCGATACGCAAACGGCCGGCAGGAGATCGTCACACACATCGGCTCCGCCCACACCGACCTCGAACTCGGGATGCTCCTCGAACGCGCCCGGGCATGGCTCGAACCCGACCAGCAGGCTCTCGATCTGGGTGTCACACCCCAGATCCCGGTCGAAAAACCCCTGCCCACCGGGCAGAAGACACTGCTTGACCCCGCCGAGAAACCCGCGAGGATCGATGCGCCGGGACGTACCGAATCCACCGGATCGGTGCTGCTGCGCCAGGTGATGACCGAGGTGTACGAGCAACTCGGCTTCGGAATCGTCGACGATGAGGTGTTCCGCGATCTGGTGATCGCCCGCATCGTCGAACCCGGTTCGAAACTCGACGCCGGCCGGGTCCTGCACGACCTCGGCGCCGACCCGCCCAGCTACGCCACGATCAAACGCCACCTCAAGCAGGTCATCACCGGCGAGTACCGGGACAAGATCGCCGAGCAGTGCTTCGCCCACGCTGCCGAAACCGGCGGCCTGAGCCTGTTGCTCTACGATGTGACGACCTTGTACTTCGAAGCCGAAAAAGAGGATGACCTGCGCAAAGTCGGGTACTCGAAGGAACGTCGGGTCGACCCGCAGATCGTGGTGGGGTTGCTCGTCGACCGCACCGGCTTCCCCCTCGAAATCGGATGCTACGAAGGCAACGCCGCTGAAACCCACACGATTGTGCCGATCGTGCGCCAGTTCCAGACCCGCCACGATCTCGAGGGCGTCGAGATGGTCGTGGCCGCCGACGCCGGGATGCTGTCGGCGGCGAATCTGGCGGCGTTGGATCGGGCGGGCCTGAAGTTCATCGTCGGGTCACGGGTGACGAAGGCGCCCGGTGATCTCTGTTCCCATTTCCATTGGAACGGTACAGTTTTCAAAGGTGGGCAGATCATCGACACGATCACGCCGCGGCATGGTCGCTCGGTGGTGAACAACACCCGTAAACGCGCCGAACCCGTCTGGAATCAGGCGGAGCATCCGAATGCGTGGCGGGCGGTGTGGCAGTACTCGCGCAGTCGGGCGGCTCGTGACGAGAAGACCCTGAACGCGCAGGAGGCGCGGGCTCGTGCTGTGGTCGACGGTGACACCGTCCCGAAGTCGACACGGTTCGTCAAGGCGACTGCGAAGGGCCGACGGCTGGATACGGCCTCGCTGGAGCGGGCGCGGATGCTCGTGGGCTTGAAGGGTTATGTGACGAATCTTCCTGTGTCGGTGATGGATCCGGGTGAGGTGATCGGGAAGTATCACGAGTTGTGGCATGTGGAGCAGTCGTTTCGGATGTCGAAGACGGATCTGCGGGCGCGGCCGATCTTCCACCGGACCCGTGATGCGATCGAGGCGCACCTGACCGTGGTGTTCACGGCGTTGGCGGTCTCGCGGGTGGTGCAGGAACGTAGCGGATTCGCGATCGGGAAGGTCGTGAAACTGCTGAGACCACTACGGTCGGCGACCATCGCGATCAACGGGACTCGCCACACGTTCCCACCCGACGTCGAGGCCAACACGAAGGCCCTGCTCGACCGGATTGTGGAGCCCTGAGTTCACGCACTAACGAAATGAGCCAACTCAGGAGATCTCGTGGTGCGGTCTCGTCGACCACGGTTCACCGCCCCGATCGTCCGAGGTGGGATGCACACCCATCTCGGACGGCCCGGTGCCGAAGATCAGCCACCCGCCCCCGGCATCGACATGGGACCAGCCGAGCACGTCGCGGAAGAAGGCGCGGGCGGCGTCGGGGTCGTCTGCATAGACCAATGTGTGAACCGCGGTGATCATGTGGGCAGCCTAGTGCGATTCGTCCGTCACACTGGGTGAATGTCGAACGACGAACTTTCCGGACTGACCATCGCCGTCACCGCCGAACGCCGGGCCGCCGAGTTCATCACGCTCCTCGAACGGCACGGTGCCGAGATCACCCACACCCCCGCCATCCACGTGCTGCCGCTCGCCGACGACTCCGATCTGCGGTCCCGCACCGACGAGGTCATCGCGACGCCGCCGGACCTCCTGGTCGTCAGCACTGCCGTCGGATTCCGGGGATGGTTGGATGCGGCACGGGCCTGGGGCGAGGAGGACGCGCTGCTCGGCGCCCTGCAGTCGGCCCGGATCATCACCCGCGGTCCCAAGGCGAAGGGCGCCGTCCGCGGCGCGGGGTTGCGTGAGGAGTGGTCGCCGGAGACGGAGTCGTCCGAAGAAGTGCACGAGCACCTCGTCGCCGAGGGCGTGCGCGGGCTGCGGGTGGCGGTCCAGTTGCACGGAACCATCACCGAGTGGGAGCCGATGACCGACCTGAGCGTCTCTCTCGCCGGCGCCGGGGCGGAGACGACGGCCGTGTCCGTGTACCGGTGGATCAGACCCGAGAACCAGCAACCGCTGCAGACGCTGCTCGATCGGATCATCCACGCCGAGGTCGACGCCGTCACCTTCACCAGCGCGCCCGCCGTGTCGTCCCTCCTCAGCACCGCGAAGGAGACCGACCGCGTCGACGCCCTCCTCGACGCATTCCGCGGTCCCGTCGCACCCGTTTGCGTCGGCTCCGTCACGGCCTCGCCACTCACCGCCCTCGGCGTCGACACCCTGCAACCCGCCCGGCCCCGCCTCGGCAGCATGGCCAAATACATCATCGAGGAACTCCCGAACCGGCGGCATGCGGGGTGAACGGCACCTTCGGCGCCTCGGTGAGGTCGGATGTACCGTTCGCCCGGGTCACTCGCTCAACCCGGCCGCGCGCGCGGCGTCGGACAGCACGGATTCGAGCATGGCGGGGGTGAGCCGGCCGGTGAAGGTGTTCTGCTGGCTGACGTGGTAGCAGCCGAACAGGTGCAGCGGCTGTTCGGTGCCGGAGAGTTCGGTGCTGGGGAGTTCGGTGTGGGGGAGTTCGACGTGCGCCCCGTGCCCGAACTTGGGTCGCGGCCGGGGGACGGCCCAGCCGGCGTCGTCGAGGACGGGGAGCAGCGATTGCCAGCCGAAACCTCCGAGCACGATCACCGACCGCAGGTGGGGGCGGAGGATCCGCAGTTCGGAGTCGAGCCAGTGGCGGCAGTGGTCGCGTTCGGCCGGGGTCGGCTTGTTCGCGGGCGGCGCGCAGTGCACGGGGGCGGTGATGCGGACGCCGAACAGTTCGAGGCCGTCGCCGATGTGGGTGGCGGTGGGCTTACTCGCCAGACCCACGGCGTGGAGTGCGGCGTAGAGGAAGTCGCCGCTGCGGTCGCCGGTGAACATACGACCGGTGCGGTTCGCGCCGTGGGCGGCGGGGGCCAGACCGACGATCAGCAGGGGCGCGTCGGGTGGTCCGAAACCGGGAACCGGCCGGCCCCAATAGGTTTCGTCCCGGAAGGAGGCGCGTTTGTCGCGCGCGACCTGCTCTCGCCACTCGACGAGGCGGGGGCAGGCCCGGCATTCGATCAACTGTGCGTCGAGTCCGGTGATGTCGGTCAGTGCCGCGCCCATACATCACCTCCACCGGGTGTCACCGACTCGACGAGCGACCACGCCTGATCGGCGGGGAGGTCGATTACCAGATATTTGCCGGTGCCCGCGGGGGTGGCGGCGACGACGGTCGCGACGCCGGCCCGTCGCTGGAAGAACGTCTGACGGACGGTCCACCCGATGATGCCGTCGGCCTCGAGGCTGTGCCTTGCGCGGTCGAGGGAGCCGCTGCTGGTGATCAACCATCCGGGTAGCACCGCATGTCCGAGACCCCGGTACCGATCCCACGCCAGTGCCACGCCGCCGACGGCGAGCACGCCGATTCCGGCCCACGCGGCTCCGAACACGGGCCGGTCGAGGATCAGGAACATCAGAGCGACGGCGAGGGCGATCTCGGCGGGGATCAGCGCCCGCGTGTAGCGCCGGCGTGCGGCGACCGGGCCGTGCGCCGTGAGCGCGACCGCTGCCTGCCGGTGGTCGCCGATCACGGTGGCCATCACCCGTTCGGCTTCCGCGCGCGGACCCTGGGGGAGCAGGAGCGAGGACTCCCGGCGCTCCGCGCTGACGCCGGTCATGACGGCGTCCAGTCGCGCGCCACCGGCGAGTCGCAGCAGGAGCGGTTCCTCGAGCGTCGTACCGCGGAGACGGGCGCGGTCGAGTGTGGTCTGGCGGGTCTTCAACAGCCCGTGACTGACGTGAAGGGTGCGGCCGTTGTCCGTCAGCCTCATGTTGCCGTAGGTCAGCAGGTACCGGACGCACGCGAGCGCGCTCGCCGCGATCAGGAGGACGATGCTGCCGACCACCACGGCGAGGACGATCCCGACGCGCTCGGCGGATTCGATGCCCTCGGCCACCGTCGACGAGCGGGCGATCTTCGCGCCGATCCCGTACTGGAACGCGAGTCCGACAATGGCCGCGATGGTTACCACCCCGGTCACCGAGAACGGGGCGTAGCGCACCCAGGCCGGTGTCCAGTGGCCGATCTCGGTCACCGCCGGCTCCCGAGCGACCGCGGTGTGCTCGGCTCCGGCAGCGGCCTGACGGTCGAGCAGTGCGGCGCGAAGGTCGGGTACCAGCCGTGCGGAGAGCGCGTTGAGTTCGAACTTCGCCGCGTCCGGCTTGGACCCGACCTGCTTGCCGGTGCCGATGCGCACAATCGACAGGCCCAGTAGGCGATGCAGGACCCCCGCCTCCACGTCGACGGATCGGATGCGGTTGCGCGGAACCGACAGCAGGCGTTTGCGGAACAGGCCCTGCCGTAGTTGTACGTGCACCGGGCCGATCCGGTAGCTCGTCGTGAACCAGCGCGAGATACCGAACACGACGAACACGACGACAGCGACGAGACTCCACACGTGGTTGCCGCTCTGCGTGCCGATCACCAGCGAAATCAGCAATACCGGCAGAAGTTTCACGATCTCGTTGACCGGGTGGACCAGCAGCATCCGGCGGTCCAGCCGCAACCAGGGCTGCTCCTCCTCGGCGGCGACCGCGGCCTCGCCCTGCGCGATGGGGGGAGCGATTCCCGGTTCCGGTGCCGCACTCACGTGGCGTCACCGGCGTTGGTGCCCGCGACCTCGGTGAGCCGCGCGACGGTGCGGTCGGCGGTGTCCTGATCGAGGGCGGAGATCTTGACGGCACCGGCGGACGACGCCGTCGTGACGGTGACGGTCGCCAGGCCCAGCATGCGGTCGATGGGGCCGCGTTCGGTGTCGACGGTCTGGATGCGGGAGATGGGGGCGATGCGGCGTTCCTGGGTGAACCATCCGCTGCGGGTGTAGACCGCGGTGTCGCTGATCTCCCAGCGGTGCACCCGGTACCGCCAGATCGGGACGACGGCGACGTGGACGATCGCGAGCACGACGGTGATCGCGAGGGCCGTGACGTGCACCCACATGGGCCACCAGTGGAAGACGAGCGCGACGGCTTGCACGACGAAGACGGGAAACCAGAGAAGGGCGGCGTTGATCGCCCACAGTTGCCTGGCCTTGGGGCTGGGCCGCCACAGCGGGTCCGCCATCGTGACGGTGGTGGGCACACTCATGCCCCTACTTTGGCCGTGCCCCGCCATTCTGTCGAGAAGCGACCTATCGTGGGAGGACCCCCCGAAGTGAAAGGAGCGCAGACATGACGTCATTCGATGCGGCCGATTCTCCGGAGGTTCCCGAGGCGGACCGGCTCGAGCAGGAACTCGCCGTCGACGACGACACTTCCGACGAGGTCGAAGAGGTGTCGTCGCTGGAGGTGAACGAGGCGGACGTGGCCGAGCAGAGCCGGTCGGTTCCGGTCGACGAGGACTACCCCCGCGGATAGCGATCCACACGGCTACCGGGAGTCTGGGTGGCAGCGTCCGTCGTCGATGGCGCATGATCGCTGGGTGACCCATTCAGGTGAAGAATCCGGCCGGCCCACGATGCTTCCCATGCCCGGTGTTCCGGCACCGGCCCCGTCCGGCGCGTCTGCGCAGGACGTGACACCGTCCGCCTCCGCCATGCGGCGGGTGTTGCGGCGGGCGCGGGACGGCGCGACTCTGAACGTGGACGAGGCGACGGTGTTGTTGCAGGCCCGCGGCGACGACCTGGCCGATCTGTGTTCGTCGGCGGGCAAGGTCCGGGACGCCGGGTTGCTGGCGGCAGGTCGGCCGAAGGCGGTCACGTATTCGCGGAAGGTGTTCATCCCGCTGACGCGGTTGTGCCGGGACAAGTGCCATTACTGCACGTTCGTCACCGTGCCCGGCAAGTTGCGGGCGGAGGGACGCGGCGCGTATCTGGAACCGGACGAGGTGCTCGAGATCGCCCGGCAGGGCGCCGAATTGGGCTGCAAGGAAGCGTTGTTCACCCTCGGTGACCGGCCGGAGGACCGGTGGCCGGAGGCTAAGGCGTGGCTCGACGAGCGGGGTTACGACTCGACGCTGGACTACCTGCGGGCGATGTCGATCCGGGTGCTCGAGGAGACCGGGCTGTTGCCGCACCTGAACCCGGGGGTGTTGAGCTGGGAGGAGATTTCCCGCCTCAAGCCGGTGGCCCCGTCGATGGGCATGATGCTCGAGACGACGTCGACCCGGTTGTTCACCGACAAGGGGCAGTGCCATTACGGCAGCCCGGACAAGGATCCGGCGGTGCGGTTGCGCACCCTGACCGATGCGGGCCGGTTGAGTGTGCCGTTCACCACCGGGATTTTGGTGGGGATCGGGGAGACGGTGCGGGAGCGGGCCGAATCGATCATGGCGATCCGGAAGTCGCACAAGGCGTTCGGGCATGTTCAGGAGGTGATCGTGCAGAACTTCCTGGCCAAGCCGGACACCGCGATGCGCGATGTCCCGGATGCGGGCCTCGAGGAATTCCTGGCAACGATCGCGGTGTCCCGGTTGCTGCTGGGGCCGGGGATGCGGATCCAGTCGCCGCCGAATCTGGTGTCGACCACCGAGTGCGCCGCCCTGTTGGGGGCGGGTGTCGACGACTGGGGTGGGGTCTCGCCGCTGACCCCGGACCATGTGAACCCGGAGCGGCCGTGGCCGAACCTGGACACCCTCGCCGAGATCACCGCGGCGGCCGGGTTCGAGTTGACCGAGCGGACGGCGGCGCAGCCGCAGTTCGTGCTGGCCGGTGCGCCGTGGATCGATCCGCGGATCACCGGGCACGTGCAGGCCCTCGCGGACCCGCACACCGGGTTGGCGAAGCCCGGGACGCGTCCGGTGGGGTTGCCGTGGCAGGAGCCGGACGAGTCGTGGGAGTCGGCGGGTCGGGTGGATCTGAACACCGAGATCGACACCGCCGGTCGCAACACCGACACCCGCAGCGACCTGGGGAGCGCGTTCGGGGACTGGGAAACCGTCCGCGAACAGGTCCTCGAGCTCAGTGGCCCGGTGCGGGTGGACACCGACGTGCTCGCGGCCCTGCGCAGCGCCGAACGGGATCCGGCCGGGCTGTCGGACGACGAATACCTGGCGTTGGCGACGGCCGACGGCCCGGGGTTGGAGGCGGTGGTCGCGTTGGCCGATGCGCTGCGCAAGGACGCGGTCGGTGACGAGGTGACGTATGTGGTGAACCGGAACATCAACTTCACCAACATCTGCTACACCGGGTGCCGGTTCTGTGCGTTCGCGCAGCGCAAGGGTGATGCGGATGCGTTCACCCTGTCCACCGGGGAGGTCGCGGACCGGGCGTGGGAGGCGCACGTGGCGGGGGCGACGGAGGTGTGCATGCAGGGCGGTATCGACCCGGAGTTGCCGGTGACCGGGTACGCCGATCTGGTGCGGGCGGTCAAGGCGCGGGTGCCGTCGATGCACGTGCACGCGTTCTCGCCGATGGAGATCGTGAACGGGGCGTCGCGGGGTGGGCAGAGTGTCCGGGACTGGTTGACGGAACTGCGGGAGGCCGGTCTGGACACCATTCCCGGCACGGCGGCGGAGATCCTCGACGACGAGGTGCGCTGGGTGCTGACCAAGGGCAAGCTGCCGACGGCGACGTGGGTGGAGGTGGTGACCACCGCGCACGAGGTGGGGTTGCGGTCGAGTTCGACGATGATGTACGGGCACGTGGACAACCCGAAGCATTGGGTGGGGCATCTGCGGGTGCTGTCCGGGATTCAGGACCGCACGGGTGGGTTCACGGAGTTCGTGCCGTTGCCGTTCGTGCACCAGAGTGCGCCGCTGTATCTGGCGGGGGCGTCGCGGCCGGGTCCGACGAACCGGGACAACCGGGCGGTGCACGCGTTGGCGCGGATCATGCTGCACGGGCGGATCCCGAACATTCAGACCAGTTGGGTCAAGCTGGGGGTGACGGGCACCCAGGTGATGTTGCAGGGCGGCGCCAATGATCTCGGCGGGACGTTGATGGAGGAGACGATTTCCCGGATGGCGGGATCCGAGCACGGCTCGGAGAAGACCGTCGCCGAGCTGCGGGCCATCGCCGAGGGCATCGGCCGCCCGGCACAAGAACGCACTACGACACACGCACGACGCGAGGGAAGGTCGCCGGCCGCATGAGCGAGACGGATCGCCTCGGCGACGACACGATCGTCACCATCCTGAATCATGTGGCGCGGGGCATCAACCCGGTTCTCGACCTGGCCCTGACGGACCCGTTCGGAATCAAGGCTCGGACGTTCGGCCCGACCGCGGAGCAGCGCGGAGCCGTGGAGGCGCTGCTCGACGGCATCGCCTGGATCCTCGACACCATCCAGGTTCCCGGGACGGCGTCGTGGGACGAGGCCGGCGACGACGAGCGGGCGCGGTGGTGGGTGACGCGGATCGGTGCCGTCAACACCCTCGCGGTCGCGTTCCCGGGCATGTTCGGTGTGCTCGTCAACCGGCTTCCGATCCAGGACGTGCTGGGCTTCGCGAACCAGGCCGTCGTGCTCGTCGCCGTGGCCCGAGAGCACGGGGTGACGGAACGGTCCGAGCAGGTGGATCTGCTGGCGTCCGTGCTCTGCGCTCGCGAGACGGAGGCGCGGGCCGCGCTCGCCGACGCGGCGCGGCGACCGGCTTCCCGGGACGAGCAGCCGCTGTGGCGCCCGTTCCCGCTGATCGATGTCCTGTGGCGCACCGCCCGCACGGTGCGCGCACTCGGCAACGAACTCGACGAGCGTCCGCAACCGGGCCCGACGTCCACTCTCCTCGGGAACATCCCGGTGATCGGTGTCGTGGCTGGATATCTCGGCGAACGGGGCGCGCTGGCGAGAGCCGCGAAACAGGGCGAGAAGTGGATTGCGTCCCGGGCAGCGCTTCCCGCAGCGGTGCGCGTGGTCAGGTAACCCTCACCGCGGAGAGGTCGACCGGGCAGGCGATAATAGGGTCTTCCGCGGGGTACAAGCGGCCCGTACCTCGTGCTTACTCGTGTCAGAAAGGCAGGGAGAGCGGCAGTGCCCTACACGATTGCTGAACCGTGCGTGGATGTGTTGGACAAGGCGTGCATCGAGGAATGCCCTGTCGACTGCATCTACGAGGGCGGGCGGATGCTCTACATCCATCCCGACGAATGCGTGGACTGCGGCGCCTGTGAACCCGTCTGCCCCGTCGAAGCCATCTTCTACGAAGACGACGTCCCGGAACAGTGGAACGGCTACATCGCCGCGAACGTCGACTTCTTCGACGACCTCGGTTCCCCCGGCGGCGCGGCCAAGCTGGGCAAGGTCGACTACGACCCGCCGTTCGTCAAGGCTCTGCCTCCCATGGGCGAGGACTAGATGTGCCTCGTATCTCGGTAGCCAAAGCTCTTCCCGACTTCCCGTGGGACTCACTCGAGTCGGCGAAGGCGAAAGCCTTCGCGCACCCGGGCGGCATCGTCAACCTGTCCGTGGGCACCCCGGTCGATCCTGTCGCCCCGATCATTCAGGAGGCGCTGACCGCGGTCGCCGCGGTGCCCGGATATCCGACGACGCACGGCACGGACGAACTTCGTGACGCGGCGGTCGAGGCTCTGCACCGTCGATTCGGGATCACCGGAATCGATCCGGCGGCGGTGCTCCCCGCGATCGGCACGAAGGAGCTCATCGCTTGGCTGCCGCGCCTGCTGGGTCTCGGCGCCGAGGACCTCGTCGTCATTCCGGAGCTGGCATACCCCACGTACGAAGTGGGTGCTCTCCTCGCCGGGGCGCGCGTGCTCCGCGCCGACGGACTCAACCGGCTCGGTCCGGAGGGCGCGTCGCTGATCTTCGTGAACTCGCCGTCCAACCCCACCGGCAAGGTGCTCGGGCTCGAGCATCTGCGCAAGGTGGTCGACTGGGCGCGACGCCGGGGTGCGATTGTCGCCTCCGACGAGTGCTACCTCGGGTTGACCTGGGAGGGCGAAGCGCTGTCCATCCTGGACGAGCGGGTGAACGACGGCGACCTCACCGGCCTCCTCGCGGTGCACTCGCTGTCCAAGACATCCAACCTCGCGAGCTACCGCGCGGGATTCGTCACCGGTGACCCGGCGTTGGTGGCCGAACTTCTCGAGGTCCGCAAGCACGCGGGCATGATGGTGCCGTTGCCGATCCAGTCGGCGATGACCGCCGCGCTCCGCGACGACGACCACGAGAACGAGCAGCGTGAGCGGTACCGCCGCCGCCGCGAGATCCTTCTCGCCGCGGTCCGGGGCGCCGGATTCACCGTCGACAACTCCGAGGCCGGGCTGTACCTGTGGGCCACCCGCGGCGAAGCCTGCCGGGACACCGTCGAATGGTTCGCCGACCGCGGCATTCTCGTAGCACCGGGGGAGTTCTACGGGCCCGGCGGTGGCACCCACGTGCGCATCGCGCTCACGGCCACCGACGAACGGATCGCGGCCGCGGCCGAACGACTGGTCTGAGCCGAGTCGGCCCGGCGCGGGTAGCCGCGGTGTCAGGATTGTGCGGTGACCCTCGACGACGTCGCCGACGAGCTGTACGGCCTCGACCCCGGCGAGTTCGTCGAGGCCCGCACCGCGCGGGTGGCGGCGGCACGGGAGAGCAAGGACCGTGCGCTGGCGACCGAGATCGGGAAGCTGCGGAAGCCGACGGTCGTGGGCTGGCTCGTCAATCTGCTCGCCCGTGAGCTGCCTGACGAAGTCGATGCCCTCCTCGCCCTCGGCGAGGCACTCCGCGACGCGCAACGGCACCTGTCCGGGCCGGACCTGCGGCGGCTGACGACGCAGCGGCAGCAGGTGGTCCGCGCGTTGGCGCGCAAGGCCGGTGAACTCGCCGCGGAGCGCGACCGGACCGTCGGGGAGGACGCCCTGCGGGAGGTCGGTCAGACGCTGCACGCCGCCCTCGCCGACGCCGAAACCGCCGACCAGGTGCGGCGCGGCCGGGTGGTGACCGCGGCGACCTACAGCGGGTTCGGTCCGGCCGGACTCGCCGTCGTCCAGGGAAAGTCGGCGAAGCGGCCGTCGAAGTCCGGACCCGCCCCCACACCACCGGCCGAAAAGCCGAAGAAATCGCAGGAGCGTGATCTCGACGCCGAACGCGCGGCGGCCGCAGCGGAACTGGCGGACGCCACGGCCCTGGCCGACGAGGCCCGCGATGCCCTGGACGACGCGACGGCGGCGTGGGAGCAGACTCGGTCCACGCTGACCGAGATCGACCATCGGATCGCGGAATTGCGCGCCGAACTCGACCACGCCGAGCAGGAGCGGCAGTTCACCCGGAACGCGGAGACGGCGTCGGCGGAGGACGTGCAGCGGGGAGAGCGTGATCTGGAGACGGCGGAGCGGAGGGTGGAGGAGGCTCGGCGCACTCTCGACGATCTCGGCTGAGAAGCGTCCCGAAACCTTGACCTCGAGCGCGGTTCAGGTTCTAGCCTGGCCTCATGTCCTTCACCCAGCAGGAACTCGACTACCTGGCATCGCAACGCCTCGGCCGGCTCGCCACGGTCCAACCGGGCGGAACCCTGCAGGTCAGTCCGGTGGGCTTCCACTACAACGCCGACACGTCCACGATCGACATCCAGGGCTACAACATGGCGGCGAGCCGGAAATTCCGCAACGTCGCCGACAACGGGAAGGTGGCGTTCGTCGTCGACGACGTGCCGTCCGTCGACCCGTGGCGGGTCCGTTGCGTCGAAATACGCGGCCGGGCCGAGGCTCTCGACGCCGAGGCCGCGCAGTCGAACGGACTCGGCGGCCCGACCATCCGCATCCACCCCGAGCGGATCATCAGCTTCGGCCTCGGCGCCACCGACCAGGACGTCCATCAACTCGTCTCGAATGCCCGCGACGTGTAGCGGCGGGCTACGCGATGTCGGGCGAGTAGCCGGCCGCGAGCACGGCGACGGTGGACGGCGGCGTCAGAACGGTCGCCGTCCCGGACGGACGCGCCGACGGTGTCCCGTATCCGTCTTTCGACCACGGGACGACGGTCTCGTCCAGCACGACAGCGGGTTCGCCGTCGAGTAGGGCGAACGTGCCGCGGGGCAAGGACGACCACGCGGCCTCGTGGGTGCGCTGACGGGAGCCGTCGAGTCGTTCCGCGTGCAACCGGGCATCCATCTCGTCCGCGCTCGGCAGTCCGCCCCCGTCGGCCCGCTGCCAGGCGGCGCGAAAGTCGTTGTATCGCGCGCGCCTGCAGAGGGCGCACGGTCGGTGCCCGGCCGCGAGCGCCACCGCCTCGTCGTGGAAGAACAGCACCGTGTAATGCCCCTCGCTCCACTGCGGCACCGTGCGGGCGGGGTAGTCGGTGACGCAGGTGATCCACCGTCTGCCTGCATGGTTACGCACGACGGTGTGCCCGCGGTGCAGGCAGCCCCGGTTGCCCATGAACCGGCCGCGGAGTGGAATCGCGACGACGTCGGATCGGGGTGACACACGATTCCGTTCGGGCATGTGGCCGATGGTAGCCAGCCCGTCGGCGCGTCAAAACCGGATGGGGACCCCCGGGCAGCGCTAACCTGGGCTCGAGGGTTCCGTTCGGACGGGTGTCCCCGTCCGACCCGCGGTTCCCGGTCACAGTTCCTCACGATCTGAGGGCAGGAGGCAGGCAGCAATGGACGCCATCACCCAGGTTCCGGTGCCCACCAACGAGCCGGTCCACACGTACGCGCCGGGCAGTCCCGAACGTTCCCGAGTACAGTCCGCACTCGCCGACATCGGCACCGATCCGGTCGACATCCCGCACGTGATCGGGGGGAAACACCGGCACGGCAACGGCGACCGCGTCGACGTCGTCCAGCCCCACCGGCACTCCGCCGTGCTCGGCACGCTGCGCAGCGCCACCCACGACGACGCGTCGGCGGCGGTCGAGGCCGCGTCGGCGGCGGCACCGCACTGGCGGGCGCTCTCGTTCGACGACCGGGCCGCGGTGATCCTGCGCGCCGCCGACCTGCTGTCGGGGCCGTGGCGCGAAACGCTCGCCGCCGCGACGATGCTCGGCCAGTCGAAGTCGGTCCAGCAGGCGGAGATCGACGCGCCGTGCGAGCTGATCGACTTCTGGCGCTTCAACGTTCACTTCGCACGTCAGATCCTCGCCGAGCAGCCGATCTCCTCGCCCGGCGTGTGGAACCGGCTGGAATACCGGCCGCTCGAGGGCTTCGTCTACGCGATCACCCCGTTCAACTTCAGCGCGATCGCCGGCAATCTGCCGACCGCGCCGGCGCTGATGGGGAACACGGTGATCTGGAAGCCGTCGTCGACGCAGACCGTCGCCGCGTACTGGACGATGAAGCTGCTCGAGGCCGCGGGACTGCCTCCCGGTGTGATCAACCTGCTCACCGGCAGTGGGCAGGCGGTGTCGGAGGTTCTCCTGAACGATCCGCGCCTCGCCGGTATCCACTTCACGGGGTCGACCCGCACGTTCCAGCACCTGTGGAGCGAGGTGGGCGCGAACATCGGGAAGTACGCCGGCTACCCGCGGCTGGTGGGGGAGACCGGCGGCAAGGACTTCGTGGTCGCGCACGCCTCGGCCGACGAGGACGTGCTGCGGACGGCGCTGATCCGCGGGGCGTTCGAGTACCAGGGGCAGAAATGTTCGGCCGCCTCCCGCGCGTATGTCCCGAAGTCGTTGTGGCGGAGGATGCGCGACACGTTCACCGCGGAAGTCGACGCTCTCACCTACGGTGACGTGACCGATCTGGAGAACTTCGGCGGTGCGCTCATCGACCGGCGCGCCTTCGACAAGAACGTCGCGGCCATCGAACGCGCCCGCAGCACCGCAGGCCTCGAGATCGCCGTCGGCGGCAAGTACGACGACAGCGTCGGCTACTTCGTCCGGCCCACCGTCCTGCTGGCCGACGACCCCACCGACGAGGCGATGACCACCGAGTACTTCGGTCCGATCCTCACGGTCCACGTCTACGACGACTCCGCCCCGAACGCGTTCGCCGACGTGCTCGCCCGCGTCGACTCGGCGGCGCCGTACGCGCTGACCGGGGCGGTGATCGCCGACGACCGCCGGGCCGTCGAACAGGCCACGTCGGCGCTCCGGTTCACCGCCGGAAACTTCTACGTCAACGACAAGCCGACCGGTGCCGTCGTGGGGCAACAACCGTTCGGCGGCGCCCGCGCATCGGGCACCAACGACAAGGCCGGGTCCAAGCTCAACCTGCTGCGGTGGGTGTCGGCCCGCACCATCAAGGAGACGTTCGTTCCCGCCACCGACTACCGCTATCCGCACATGGGGTCGCAATGAAAGCGCCCACCGTCCTGGCGAATCCGCTGCGCCCGGCGATCCTCGCGGCGGCCCGGTCGTCGCGCGTCAAACGTGCCGTCACCGGCGCCCCGGTCACCCGGCGACTGGTCGACCGTTTCGTGGCGGGCGAGAGCCGGGAGTCGGCGCTGGTGTCGGTCCGGGAGATCCTCGACTCGGGCCGGTCGGTGTCCATCGACTTCCTCGGGGAGGACACCCGGGACGCGACGGGAGCGCAGGCGACCGTGGACGAGTACCTGGCGCTCGTCGCCGACCTCGGTGCCCTTCCCGAAGCGGCGGAAGGGAAATCGGGTGTTCGCCGGCTCGAGGTGTCGATGAAGCTGTCGGCGCTGGGGCAGTCGCTGGCCGGCGACGGCCGCCGGATCGCCACCGACAACGCGCGCACGATCTGCGCCGCCGCGGACGCCGCGGGCTTATGGGTGACCGTGGACGCCGAGGACCACACGACCACCGATTCGACGCTCGCGATCGTGCGGGACCTCCGCACCGAATTCCCGTGGCTCGGTGCCGTCGTGCAGTCGTATCTGCGCCGCACCGAGAACGACTGTCGCACCCTCGCCGGCGCCGGTTCGAGGGTCCGGTTGTGCAAGGGCGCGTACCGGGAACCCGAATCGGTCGCATTCAAGGACCGCGCCGCCGTCGACGCGTCGTACCTGCGATGCCTCGAGATACTCATGGACGGGGCCGGATACCCGATGGTGGCCTCACACGATCCCGCGGTGATCGACGCGGTCGCCCCCCTGGTCGGGCGCACGGGCCGCGCCGCGGACGCATACGAACACCAGATGCTGTTCGGGATCCGCGACCTCGAGCAACGTCGGCTCGCCAATGAGGACAAGCAGGTTCGGGTGTACGTGCCGTATGGCAGCCAGTGGTACGCGTACTTCATGCGGCGACTGGCCGAGCGCCCCTCGAACCTGCGCTTCTTCCTCCGTTCGGTGGTCACGCGGGACTGAACGCCGATCGGTTCCGGTGGGGGATTGCCGTTGTAAGGTTTCGCGGTGAAGACTTCGGGCGACGGATGGACCAGTGCGGTCCTCTTCGCCGTCGTCCTCGTGCTCGCCACGCTGCTCGCGTCGACCCGAATCGGAGAGGTCCGGCTCAGTCGTCCGCCGCGCACCGCGGTGGTGTTGTGGCTGTTGATCGCCGTGCCGTCGCTGCTGCAGATCGTGCTGCCCGCCGTCCTCGACGCCCTCGAGCGGGACCCCACCCAGATCCGGGACCACCAGTGGTGGCGGATCGTCACGTCGGTGGCGGTGCAGGACGGCGGACTCGCCGGAACGGTGGTGAACCTGCTCGTGCTCGCCTGGGTCGCGCCGCTCGCGGTCCGGGTCTGGGGCGGCATCCGCGCCGTTCTGCTGTTCGTGGCGAGCCAGGTCATCTTCGGTCTGTTCACCGCGTTTCTGTTTCCGTCGCCGGGGGCAGGAAATTCGGGTGCCACGCTCGCGCTGGCCGCGTCCCTCGCCGGTCTGGTCGTGATGCAGTCCCAGGAAAGGCGCGCCCTCGCAGCGAGCGGCGGAATCGTGCTCGCCGGCGTCCTGCTGGTGACGATCGACGACGCACACGGATGGGCGGTGCTGACCGGGGCCCTGCTCGGCGCAGCACTGGCCACCGTCAGTCCGCCGCCGGGAGACCTCGAGGGCCGCGTCCGCGCTCTGTGAGAGGCTGTGCGATGTGCTGCTGCGATCTCTGAATCCTCTGGCCGTCGCCCGGGGCGACGACATTCCCGACGCTCTCCGGATCGGCGACGCCACCCTGTCGCGCGGCGACGTGCTCGGTGCGGCGACGTCCGTGGCCGAGCGGGTGGCACGCGCGGATCGGGTCGCGATTTTCGCCACCCCCACCGTCACCACCGTCCTCGCGGTCGTGGGATGCCTCATCGCGGGCGTGACCGCGGTGCCGGTGCCGCCCGATTCCGGCCCGGCCGAACTCGAACACATCCTGCGTGATTCGGGTGCGCAGGCATGGCTGGGCGAGGCGCCGCCGGATCCGGCGGGACTGCCCGTCGTTCCGGTCCGCGTCCACGCCCGGTCGTGGCACAGCTACCCCGAACCACCCGAGTCGAGCATCGCGTTCGTGCTCTACACGTCCGGCACCACGGGACCGCCCAAGGGGGTCCTGATCAGTAGGAAGGCCATCGCCGCCGGCCTCGATGCCCTCGTGGACGCCTGGCAGTGGACCGGCAACGACACACTGGTGCAAGGACTTCCGCTGTTCCACGTCCACGGGCTCATCCTCGGTGTGCTGGGACCGCTGCGGATCGGCAGCCGCCTCGTCCACACGGTGAAGCCCACGCCGTCGGCGTACGCGGCGGCCGAGGGAACGATGTACTTCGGTGTCCCGACCGTGTGGAGTCGCATCGCCGGCGACCCCGAGTCGGCGCGTGCGCTGTCGGGTGCGCGACTGCTGGTGTCGGGCAGCGCCCCGCTGCCGGTGCCGGTGTTCGAGAAGCTGCAGGAGCTGACCGGGCACGCACTGATCGAGCGCTACGGCATGAGCGAGACGATGCTGACGCTCAGCACCCGGGCCGACGGCGAGCGTCGCCCGGGGTGGGTGGGTGTCCCGGTCCGCGGCGTCGAGACCCGGCTGCGGGACGAGGCCGGGCGGGACGTTCCGCACGACGGCGAGTCGATCGGCGGGCTGCAGGTACGGGGGCCGATGCTGTTCGACGGCTACCTCGGCAGGCCCGACGCGACGGCCGAGTCCTTCACGGACGACGGCTACTTCAAGACCGGCGACGTGGCCGTCATCGATCCGCAGGGGTTCCACCGCATCGTGGGCCGTGAATCCACGGACCTCATCAAGTCGGGCGGATTCCGGGTCGGGGCGGGGGAGGTGGAGACGTCGCTGCTCGGCCACCCGAGCGTGCGGGAAGCGGCGGTGGTCGGGGTTCCCGATCCGGACCTCGGCCAGCGGCTCGTGGCGTTCGTGGTGGGGGACAACGTCTCGGAGACCGAGCTGATCGAACATGTGGCCACCGAACTGTCGGTGCACAAGCGCCCCCGCGAGATCCGCGTGGTCGAGTCGCTTCCCCGCAATGCGATGGGCAAGGTGCAGAAGAAGCAACTGTTCTGACGTCGGTAGGGTGGCTAAAGATACCGGCCCGACACGGATTGGCAGGCGCACAGTGAGTGTGGAGAGCATCGTTCAGAGCACCCGGATAGTCCTCGCGTCGCGGCCGGACGGTGCGCCGACCCCCGACAACTTCCGATTGGAGGCCGTCAACCTGCCCGAGCCCGGCGAGGGTGAGGTGCTGATCCGCGTCATCTACCTGTCGCTCGACCCGTACATGCGCGGCCGGATGAGTGACGCCGAGTCGTACGCCGACCCGGTCGAGATCGGCGAGGTCATGGTCGGTGGCACGGTCGGACAGGTCGTCGAATCGCGACACCCGGATTTCGCCACCGGTGACTACGTGCTCGCATATGCGGGCTGGCAGTCGCATGCCGTGGTCGACGGCAACCAGCTCCGCAGACTCGACCCGGCCGCCGCACCGTTGTCGACCGCCGTCGGGGTCCTCGGCATGCCCGGTTTCACCGCTTACTCCGGCCTACTGAAGATCGGGCAACCCAAGGCTGGCGAGACGGTCGTCGTCGCGGCGGCCAGCGGTCCGGTCGGTTCGGCCGTCGGGCAGATCGCGAAACGGAAGGGTGCCCGGGCCGTCGGGATCGCCGGTGGCCCCGAGAAGTGCGCCTACCTGCTGGACGAACTCGGATTCGACGCCGCCGTCGACCACCGGTCCCCGAACTTCGCCGAGGAACTGCGTGCGGCGTGCCCCGACGGCATCGACGTGTACTTCGAGAACGTCGGCGGCACGGTGGCAGCGGCGGTGCTGCCGCTGCTCAATCTGTACGCGCGCGTTCCCGTGTGCGGCCTCATCGCGCAATACAACGACACCGAGGCACCCGAGGGCCCGGACCGGCTGCCCGGATTCTTCAGCCGGGTGCTCGTCAAGAGCCTGACGATCCGCGGATTCATCCAGCGCGAGTTCGTCTCCGAGATGTACGCCGACTTCCAGCGCGACGTGTCCGAGTGGATCCGGGAGGGGCGCTTCGCCTATCGCGAGGACATCGTCGACGGGATCGAGAATGCGCCCGCGGCGTTCATCGGACTGCTCCGGGGCAGCAATTTCGGCAAACTCGTCGTCCGGGTCGCCGAGGAGAACTGACCGGCGCACGACCGCCCCGGAACGGCCCTTCCCGGCGCTCGCCGTATTCGCCCTGGACACAGCGCTGTCGTGATACAACGGTGACAGAAGCGAACCCTCGTTATGTGTACGTGATGTCGATGGTGCGAGAGTTCGGTGTCATCCACACACGGGAGCGATGTGAACTATGACGAATCACAGTTCGGGGGCGGGCTCGCAGATCCTCGTCGACGGCAGGCCCGCGTCCGCTCCGCTCCGCGACACCGTGACGGTCGCTCGGAAACTCGTCCGGCACTTCGCCGACAACGTGACCCCGTGCGGTTCGCTTCCCGGCGAACAATTGCAGAGCGACGTCATGGATTTCACCGTGGTCTGCCTCGGCCTCGGCATCCAGATGCTCGACGAGGGCATCGGCCCGACGGACGCGGACCTCGCGGAGGTGCGCAACAGCTCGGCGCGCTGGGCCCGCGACGGATTCCCGCTGACACTCGTGCTCCGGATCCTCCACGAAGGCATCCGGGAGGCCGGCGACCTCGTGGCGTCGAATGCCCGGACGGAGGACCTCCCCGAACTGCTGGCCATCCAGAAGGTGATGTTCAGCCTGCTCGAATGCGTGACCGTGGCCGCCACCACCAGCTACGTGGAGGAACTCGAGGCCGTCAACAGCGAACGTGACGGCGCCGCGGTCAACCTCGTCACGGCGCTGCTCAGCGGGCGGAAGGCGGCGACCGCGGCCCGGCACGCGGGGGTGGAACTGGCCGACGAGTACGTGGTGCTCGGACTGTCGATACCCTCGCATCCCACGGAGGCGGTGACCCACCGGCGGAAGACCGTCGTCGCCCGGCAGAAGCTGCGGAGGTTGCAGATCGAACTGGCGGACGCCTCGGGTGGGGCGGCCCTGTGTTCGCTGAGCCCGGACGGCGGAACGCTGTTGCTGCCGGGGGCGCCGGAGCGGGCGTGGATGATCTCCCTGCTCGACCGCATCGGCGCGGCGGCCGGAGTTCCCCTCACCGCCACCTCGACCCGGGTGCACACCGCCGGGATCCCGGCAGCGGCGGAGCAGGTCCACGAACTCCTCGACCTGGCCGATCAACTCGCACTGCCGCCGGGCCTCTACGCGATGGGCGATCTGGCGCTCGAATACCAGCTCACCCGTCCCGGGCCGGGACGGACCCACCTGGCGCGACTCCTCGACCCGCTGCAGGGCTCACCCGAATTGATCGAAACGCTCGAGGTACACATCGGTCACGACCTCAACCGGCAGCGCACCGCGAAGAAGATGCATCTGCACACCAACACGGTGGATTACCGACTCGAGCGGGTGGCGCAGTTGACGGGCTGCGACCCGACCCGCCCGTCCGGGTTGCGGCAGATCCAGGCGGCGCTCGTGGCTCGCCGGCTCGAGGTCGCGCACACCCAGCGTTGAGGTTGCCCTGATCCGGACGTCCGACACCGGTGCAGACCCGTACGCTGCACCGTTCGCTACGATGTGGGCCGGATCATGTCGGGTCCAGTGCGTATTCGGTCGTTTCGTGGCCGAAATGTCAGGAAGGCAGACGATGGCCGGAGGGCGTCATTCGAGCGCGCACCAGGAGCGGTCCGGTCGTTCGCCCGCCTTCTACGCGGTGTGCGCCGCAGTCGTGATCGGGCTGGTGGCCTCCGTGGTGGTCGTCATCCAGGCGGTGCGCTCCTGGGCAGACGAATGCGATCAGATCACCGACTACACCCTCGCCGCCGACCCGAGCATCGTTCCCGCCCTCGACCGAATTCTCGGTGACGCGAAGGACACCGACCTGAGCTGTGCGAACGTCACGGTCGGCGCCGCGACGTCCGGCGACATCGCGGGACGGCTGGGGAAGGGCACCGACGCCCCGGACCTGTGGATCCCCGACTCCGGCGCCTGGGTGGGCAAGGCGGCACTCACCGCGGCCGGTCCGATCGAGGTGATGACGGGGTCGATCGCGTCTTCGCCCGTCGTCCTGGCGTCGCGCGAGGAGGACGCGCCGACGTCGCCGACGTGGCTCGCGGCCCTCCAGATCAAGGACATCCAGCTGGGAAACCCCCTCGTGACCGGGGTCGCGCAGGCCCCGATCAACGCCGCGCTCGCCGAGGGGCAGGCCGATCCCGTGTCCGCGGGGACGGTGCGGGCCGCGCTGGTCCCGCTCGCGCAGGAGGAGAGCGCGCGGACCGCGGACGAGCCGATCGGCGAGGACATGCTGCAGGGCGTCGTCGACCGCGGCGGAGTCGCCGTGGCCACCGAGCAATCCGTGCTCGATTTCTCCGACGGCGACGGCGCGCGCACGATCGCCGCGACGGTGCCGCCGAGCGGCAGCAACTTCATGAACTTCCCCCTCGTGGTCACCGCGCCCGCGCCCGATCGGCATTACCGGGCGACGCAGGTGGCCCGTGCCGTGGCCGATGTCCTCGGCGGTGAGGGCGCGCGCGGTGTCCTCGCCGATCACGGGTTCCGCGGTCCGGACGGGAGTCCACTGCCGGACGGCCGCGGCGTCGGCAAGACCACCAAGCTCGCGCTCGAGGACGAATCGGCGCTGCAGGACGCGCTCGGCGGATGGGCGCTGATGGCACTTCCCATCCGCACACTCGTCGCGATCGACGTCTCGGCCTCGATGGAGATGCCTGCCGGAAACCGGTCCCGCATGGACCTCACGGTCGACGCGGCCCTCGCCGGCAACGCGATGTTCCCGGACAGCGTGTCGGCGGGACTGTGGGCGTTCTCGCAGGGGCTGGGCGGGGGACCGCAGGACTACAAGGAGATGGTCCCGATCCGCCGCTACGACACCGTGGTCGACGGTGTCTCGCAGCGGCAGCTGATGGCGCAGCAGGCGACCAAGGTGGAAGGGCTCATCGGCGGTGGCACCGGCCTGTACGACACGACGCTCGCCGCGTTCCGGACGGTGCAGGAGACGTACGATCCGCGCGCCGTGAACAGTGTGATCATCCTGACCGACGGCGCCAACGAGGACCCGGACTCCGTCACCAGGGACCAGCTGATGAGCATCCTGCAACGGGAGACGGATCCGGCGCGGCCGGTCATCATCGTGACGATCGGGATCACCGACGACGCCGACGCGGCCACGCTCGCCGAGATCTCCCGGGTGACGGGAGGGTCGAGCTACGTCGCCAAGGACCCCGCCGACATCGCGAACGTGTTCGTCAACGCGTTGGCGGCCCGAGGACGGCGATAGCGCCTACCCTGATGCCGGCTGGGACTGCCTGCGCAGCCGGGTGTTGAGCACACCGAGTGCCGCGATGACGAGGAACAGGACGCACGTCGAGATCAGCTGGACGCGGGCGTCGGTGTCGAACAGCATGAGCACCACGAATCCGCCGAGCATCGCGAGCGTGAGGTAGCTGAGCCACGGAAAGAGCCACATCCGCACGGTGAGCTTGCCCTCGCGTTCGAGCTGCGGGCGCAACTTCAGGTGCGAGACGACGATGAAGATCCAGATGACCAGGAGGGCCGAACCGACGGCGTTCAGGAGAAGTCCGAGGAGGTCGTCGGGCAGCCACCAGTTGAGCAGCACACTGACGAAACCGAAGAACACCGACAGCAGCACCGCGTTCAGCGGGACACCCGAATTCGAGATCCGGGCCATGAACGCGGGACCGTCGCCGCGACGGGACAGCGAGTACGCCATCCGCGACGTGCCGTAGATGTTGGCGTTGAACGCCGACAGCAACGCGACCACGACCACCAGTTCCATGAACCCGGCCACGTACGGAATGTGCGCCTGGTTGAGCACCGCCACGAACGGTCCACTCTTCAGGTCCGACGAATCCCAGGGAAGAACGAGGACCATGATCGAGATGGACCCCAGGTAGAAGACGCTGATGCGCCAGACGACGCTGCGCACCGCCACGGCGATCGAGCGTTCGGGGTCCTCCGACTCGGCGGCAGCGATGGTCACGATCTCGATGCCGCCGAACGCGAATGCCACCACCAGCAGTCCCGCGGCGACACCGGCGAAACCTTCGGGCATGAAACCGCCGTGGCCGAAGAGATTGGTGGTGCCCACCGGTTCCGTGTCCGGGAGCAGGCCGAACACGAGCAGCACGCCGATCACCAGGAACCCGATGATGACGGTGACCTTGATGGCGGCGAACCAGAACTCGAACTCGCCGAAGTTGCTGACCTTCGCGAGGTTGACCGCTGCGAAGAAGATCACGAACACGAGCGCGACGACCCACTGCGGCACCCCGGGCAACCAGCCGCTCACGATGCCGGAGGCGCCGGTGATCTCGGCGCCGAGCACCATGATCAGCATGAACCAGTAGAGCCACCCCATCACGAATCCGGCCCAGTCGCCGATCCCGATCCGCGCGTAGTGCGAGAAGGAACCGCTGGCGGGTATCGCTGCCCCCATCTCGCCGAGCATGCGCATGACGAAGACCACGATGATGCCGGCGAGAAGGTACGAGACGAGGACGGCGGGACCGGCCGTCGCGATGCCGACACCGGTCCCGAGGAACAGTCCGGCACCGATCGCGGACCCGAGGCCCATCATCGTGAGATGACGGACCTTCAGGCCCCGGCCGAGGGTGCTGGTCGAATCGGTCATGGTGCCGGGTGTTCGCGTGCCGCTCACAGTGTCAGTCGTTTGCGTGCAGAGCCGCGTTCAGTTCCACGCCGGTTCCCTTCCACGGCACGACCTCGACTGCACCGGAGACGGAGTTGCGGCGGAAGAGCAGATTGGACTGGCCGTTGAGGTCCTTGGCTTTCACGACGGTGCCGTCCGGGCCGGTGACCTTGGTGCCCGCGGTCACGTACAGACCGGCCTCGAGCACGCAGTCGTCGCCGAGCGAGATACCGAGACCCGCGTTGGCGCCGAGCAGGCACCGCTTGCCGACGGAGATGGTCTCCTTGCCGCCACCGGACAGGGTGCCCATGATCGACGCGCCCCCGCCCACATCGGATCCGTCGTCGACGACGACCCCCGCGGAGATCCGGCCTTCGACCATGGAGTTGCCGAGCGTGCCGGCATTGAAATTGACGAAGCCCTCGTGCATCACGGTGGTGCCGCTCGCCAGGTGGGCGCCGAGGCGCACGCGGTCGGCGTCGGCGATACGGACACCGGACGGGACGACGTAGTCGACCATCCGAGGGAACTTGTCGACACCGAACACGGTGACCACGCCGCGGATCCGCAGACGCGAGCGCACCTTCTCGAAGCCCTCGACCGCGCAGGGGCCGAAGTTGGTCCACACCACGTTGGACAGCAAGCCGAACAGACCGTCGAGGTTGACGCCGTGCGGCGTCACGAGGCGGTGGGAGAGAAGGTGAAGGCGCAGGTACGCGTCGTGGGCGTCGGCGGGCGGCGCCGACAGGTCGGCGATGGTGGTGCGCACCACGACCTGGTCGACCTCGCGTGCCTCGTCGGGTCCGGCGAGAAGTGCCAGATCGGAGGGGATGTCGCCACCCTCGATCCGCTGGGTCCCCGCCTCGGCGAAGTTCCCCAGCTCGGGCGCCGGAAACCAGGTATCGAGAACGGTGCCGCCGACGGTCACGTTGGCGATGCCTACTGCTGATGCTCCCTGTGTGCTCACGGCACTAGAGGTTACTGCCTCATTACTCGCACATTCCGAGCCGGTCGTTATCAGCGCGTGATCGATTCGAAACCGAGCGGGTTCGGGCGCGATGGGAGACGATGCACGGGCTGTTTGCAAACCCTGTCGGGAAGGTTGTGAGAATGCGCGTTCCACAGTTCGGTCGTTCCTTGCGAAGCACGCTGCGGGTGGCCGCGGCGGGTGCACTCCTCGCCGGGGCGGTCTCCGTCGCGGCCCCGTCGATCGCGGTCGCCGCGCCGACCTGTCCGGGCGCGGGTCAGGCGCCCGTTCGAGTGGGCAGTATTCCGGGTGCCGCGCTCGAGGGTGCGACGGTCGACGGCGCGGGCCGCCTCTACACCACCGACCTCGTCAGTGGTCGCGTCTTCCGGCTCGACGCCCCCGGCGCGGCGGCCGTGCCCGTCGCGACGGTGCCGAGCGGCGGCGCGGGCGCACTCGCATGGGCGACGGACGGATCACTGCTCGTCGGGTACGGCGCGGACGCCCGGGTGCTTCTCGGCGACGTCCTCCGTCCGGGCGCGATCGCGAAGCTGAACACCGCGACGAACGTGCTCACGCCGTTCGCCTCGGGGCTGAGCGCGGCGAACGGGCTCGACGTGACGGCCGACGGAATCGCATACGCCACCAACGACTTCGGCACCCAGATCGGCCGGGTGTTCCCGGACGGCCGGGTCGAACCGAACTGGGCGACGCTGCCCAGCGCGAACGGTGCGGTGCTGGGTGCCGACGACCGGTACCTGTACGTGTCGCGGACATTCGTGAATCCGGGGGTGAGCCGGATCCCGCTGGCGAACCCGGGCGCGCCGGAGAGCATCCTCGACCTGACCGGTGGCGACGTCCTCGCCGCACCCGACGGCCTGACGCTGGACTCGAAGGGCCGTCCGGTCGTACCCGCCAACGCCCGCGGCGAGATCTGGCGGATCGACGCGCCGGGACGGTACTGCGTCCTCGGGTCGGGCCTGCCGACCTCCAGCGTCGTCACCTACGGAAAGGGCGCTACCGGCTTCGCCGCCGGGCGCCTGTACCGGGTCGGCTTCGACGGGGCGATCTACGAGATTCCCGGCGGGGTCGACGCCTGAGCACCCGTGACGGGGCGTCCGCCTAGGGTGGACGGGTGAGCACACTCGACCTCCACGCCGACCCCATCGACCTCACCGCCGCACTGGTGGACATTCCGAGCGTCTCGCACGACGAGTCGGCGATCGCCGCCGCCGTCGAGTCGGCGCTGCGGGAACAGACCACCGGGTTCGAGATCATCCGCAACGGCAACGCGGTGCTCGCCCGCACCGACCGGGGGCTGCCGAGCCGGGTGATGCTCGCCGGCCACCTCGACACCGTGCCGATCGCCGACAACGTGCCGTCGCGGCGTGAGGGCGAACTGCTGCACGGCTGCGGAACGGTCGACATGAAGTCGGGGGACGCGGTGTTCCTGCATCTCGCCGCCACCGTGGAGTACCTCGCGCACGACCTGACGCTGGTGTTCTACGACTGCGAGGAGATCGCGGCCGTCCACAACGGGCTCGGCCGGATCGAGCGCGAGATCCCCGAGTGGCTGCGGGCGGACGTCGCGATCCTCGGCGAGCCGACGGGCGGGCTCATCGAGGCGGGCTGCCAGGGCACGTTGCGGGTGACGCTCACCACCCGCGGCACCCGCGCGCATTCCGCGAGGTCGTGGCTCGGCGACAACGCGATCCACCGGTTCGCCCCGGTCCTGCAGCGGCTGTCGGACTACACGGCGCGGTCGGTGGACATCGACGGCTGCGTCTACCGGGAGGGGTTGTCCGCAGTGCGGATCGCCGGGGGAGTGGCCGGCAACGTCGTGCCCGACGCGGCGGAGATGGACGTCAACTTCCGCTTCGCCCCCGACCGCAGCGCCGAGCGGGCGATCGACCACGTGCGGGAGGTCTTCGACGGGCTCGAGCTGGGGTTCGAGGTCACCGACCTGTCGCCGGGCGCCCTGCCCGGATTGAGCGATCCGGCGGCCGCGGCCCTCATCGAGGCGGCCGGCGGGCAGTTCCGCGCCAAGTACGGGTGGACCGACGTTTCGCGGTTCTCCGCGCTCGGCATCCCGGCCGTCAACTACGGTCCCGGCGACCCGAACCTCGCCCACAAGCGGGACGAGCACGTGCCCGTGCAGCAGATCACCGACGTGACGGCGGTGCTGCGCGCCTATCTGACCGCGTCGTGACTGCCCGGTGCCCCTGGCGGGCCAACCGTTAGCCTGGGGCGCATGGCACCCGAGAAGAACAATTACGGTCGGAAGTCCTCGTCCGTGAAGCACCGGGGTCCGGTGCAGTTGAGGCGCGCCCGCAAGGACGAGACCACCACCGACGAGCAGTTGCTCGACGAGCGGGGGCGGACCGACTGGGTGCACACCGACCCGTGGCGGGTCCTGCGGATCCAGAGCGAGTTCGTCGAAGGGTTCGGTGCCCTCGCCGAGGTGCCGCGTGCCGTCACCGTGTTCGGGTCCGCCCGCACCGAGCCAGGTCACCCCGAGTACGAGGCGGGACGGGCGCTGGGTGCACGCCTGGCCGAGGCCGGATACGCCGTCATCACCGGTGGCGGCCCCGGTGTCATGGAGGCCGCCAACCGCGGCGCCAGCGAATCGGGTGGATACTCCATCGGCCTCGGCATCGAGTTGCCGTTCGAGCAGGGCCTCAACGAGTGGGTCGACCTCGGCATCAACTTCCGGTACTTCTTCGCCCGCAAGACGATGTTCGTGAAGTACTCGCAGGCGTTCATCTGCCTGCCCGGCGGCTTCGGGACGCTCGACGAGCTGTTCGAGGCGCTGACCCTGGTGCAGACGCGCAAGGTCACCCGGTTCCCGATCATCCTGTTCGGCACCGAGTACTGGTCCGGGCTGGTGGACTGGATCCGCGGAACCCTCGAACACAGCGGCAAGATCTCGGAGGGCGACGTCAACCTGCTGCACGTCACGGACAGTGTGGAGGAGGCGGTGCAGATCGTCGTACGCTCGCAGCAGGGTGTCGACGAGGCTGCTCTGCTCGGAACGGAGGACCAGTGGTGATACCGGAAGGCGTTCCGTCGCAGCCGTTCTCGGTGTGCGTCTACTGCGCCTCGGGGCCCGTGGGCGACCACTTCCTGGAACTCGCCGCCCAAGTGGGTGCCGAAATCGGTAAGCGCGGTTGGCAACTCGTGTCCGGCGGCGGCAACGTCTCGATGATGGGTGCGGTGGCCGAGGCCGCCCGGGCCGCCGGTGCGACGACCGTCGGGGTGATCCCGAAAGCGCTGGTGCACAGGGAAGTCGCCGACGTCGATGCCGACGAGCTGGTGGTCACGGACACGATGCGCCAGCGCAAGCAGGTCATGGAGGACCGGGCCGACGCGTTCGTCACGCTGCCCGGCGGCATCGGCACGCTCGAGGAGCTGTTCGAAACCTGGACCGCGGGTTATCTCGGCATGCACGAGAAGCCCGTCGTCCTGCTCGATCCGCACGGTCACTACGCGGGGCTGCTGGACTGGCTCGACGGGCTGCGCGGGGGCGGGTTCGTCGCGCAGCGCGCCCTCGATCGGCTGCTCGTCCGGACGGATGTCGGGGCGGCACTGGACGCCTGCGTCTCCTGAGGCCCGATCGTCCGTCCGCGTCGTGGCGCGCGTTGTTACCGTGCAGTAAGGTGACCTGACTCATACTGCACGCCCGAGGGGATGTCATGCGTTCTGAAGCTCGTTCGACGATCAGCCTGGTCGACCTCGCCTGGCGGCTGCCGGCCATGATCCCGGAGCTGCCGATCATGGCGAAAGGGGTTCTCGGACTGATCCGGACCCCCGACGCGAAGGAATCGATCGGGCTCGTCTTCCAGCGCGCGGCCGCGGCGCACCCGCGCCGCACCTTCCTGCGGTTCGAGGGCAACTCGCTCAGCTACCGGAACGCGAACATCCGGGTCAACCGGTACGCCCACGTCCTCGCCGACCTCGGGGTGTCCCGCGGGGACGTCGTCGGGATCCTGGGCAAGAACGCACCCGAGACGCTGCTCATCGCGCTCGCCGCCGTCAAACTCGGCGCCGCCGCCGGGATGCTCAACCACAACCAGCGCGGAGACGTCCTCGCACACAGCATCTCGTTGCTCGAGAGCCGGGTGCTGGTGGTGTCCGAATCCTGCGGCGAGGCCGTGGATTCGCTCGACGAACCGCCCGCCGCGGCGTCGGTGCTGTACTACGACGACCTCGACCGGCTCGCGGAGAGCGCCGCCGACGACAACCCCGAGGTGTGCGAGCAGATCCAGGCCCGGGAGAAGGCCTTCTACATCTTCACCTCGGGCACCACGGGATTGCCCAAGGCGAGCCTGATGAGCCACTTCCGCTGGCTCAAGAGCATGTCCGGGCTCGGCAACATGGGAGTCCGGCTCCGCGGCAGCGACGTCCTCTACTGCTGCCTTCCGCTGTACCACAACAACGCGCTGACGGTCTCGCTGTCGTCGGTCCTGGCATCGGGTGCCACACTCGCCCTCGGAAAGCAGTTCTCGGCGTCCAAGTTCTGGGCCGACGTCGCACTGAACCGGGCCACCGCATTCACCTACATCGGTGAGCTGTGCCGCTACCTGCTGAACCAGCCCGAGCAGCCCGGCGACCGCGACAACGACATCCGGCTGATGGTCGGAAACGGTCTCCGCCCGGAGATCTGGACCGAGTTCACCACCCGGTTCGGGATCTCTAGGGTCGCCGAGTTCTACGGCGCGAGCGAGTGCAACATCGCCTTCGTCAACGCTCTCAACGTCGACAAGACCGCGGGCATCTGCCCCCTCCCGCACGCCGTCGTCGAGTACGACGAGGACAGCGGATCGCCCCGACGGCACTCCGACGGCAAACTCCGCAAGGTCCGCACCGGCGAGGTCGGGCTGCTGCTGTCGAAGGTCACGGACCGGGCCCCGTTCGACGGGTACACCGACGAGGAGGCCACCGACAAGAAACTCGTCCGCGACGGATTCGACGACGGCGATTGCTGGTTCGACACCGGCGACCTCGTGCGCCGTCAGGGGTGGTCGCACGTCGCGTTCGTCGACCGGCTCGGCGACACGTTCCGCTGGAAGGGCGAGAACGTCGCGACCACCGAGGTCGAGGGCGCGCTCCTCGCGCACCCCGCGGTCGAGCACGCCGTCGTCTACGGGGTCGAGATCCCCGGAACCGACGGTCGCGCGGGGATGGCCGCCGTGACCCTGCACGAGAACGAGGAGTTCGACGGCCGGGACGTGGCGGAGTTGCTGTTCTCCCGGCTGCCGTCATACGCGGTGCCGCTGTTCGTCCGCGTCGTCGACTCGCTGGAGCAGACGTCGACGTTCAAGAGCCGCAAGGTGGAACTCCGCAAGGAGGGCTACGAGGTCGAGGACACCGAGACGTTGCACGTCCTGGCCGGGCGCAGCGACGGTTACAAGCCCTCGTACGACGGATATGTCGACGAGGTCGCGAAGGGTGCGCTGCCGCGCCCGTGAGTGCTTATTAGCCGCCGGACGTCGACAGGTACTCACGAGCGCCGACGGCGCAGCGAAACCTGCGTGCCAGTATTGACGCCATGGCCGAGAGACAGTTACCGCCCGAGCCCGACTGCCCGTCGCCCACGCTGTGCGGGCGCCCCGTAGCGGTCGATCGTGCGCTCGTGATGGCCATCGTGAACCGGACACCCGATTCGTTCTACGACCGCGGTGCCACCTTCGCCGACGCCGCGGCGATGTCGGCCGTCGAGCGGGCCGTCGACGAGGGCGCCGACCTCGTCGATATCGGCGGCGTGAAGGCCGGGCCGGGTGACATGGTCGACTCGGCCGAGGAGACCCGGCGGGTGGTGCCGTTCGTGGCCGCGATCCGCGAGCGCTACCCGGAATTGCTCATCAGCGTCGACACCTGGCGCAGCGACGTGGCCCGGCTGGCCGTCGCCGAGGGCGCCGATCTCATCAACGACACGTGGGCCGGTGCCGACCCGGCACTGGTCGAGGTGGCCGCGGAGACGGGCGCCGGCATCGTCTGTTCCCACACCGGGGGAGCGGTCCCGCGGACCCGGCCGTTCCGCGTCCGCTACTCCGACGTCGTCGCCGACGTCCTCGACGAAGTGGTTCGGGCCGCCGACAACGCGGCCCGGCTGGGGGTGCCCGCCGATTCGATCCTCATCGATCCGACCCACGATTTCGGGAAAAACACCTACCACGGGCTCGAGTTGTTGCGGCGAGTGGAAGATCTTGTAAATACGGGATGGCCAGTGCTCATGGCGCTGAGCAACAAGGACTTCGTCGGGGAGACTCTAGGTGTAGATCTCGTCGAGCGGTTGGAGGGAACATTGGCAGCGACAGCTATGGCCGCCGCAGGAGGCGCCCGCGTCTTCCGTGTCCACGAAGTTGCCCCCACGCGTCGAGTGGTGGACATGGTGGCCGCGATTCAGGGCCGACGCGCACCGTCCCGCACCGTGCGGGGGCTGGCATGAGTGCCGTGGGGGCCCGGGCGGCCCGTACGATGGTGGCGGAGGAGCGGCCCCCGCGTTCCTGGGCCGAGGCGAACAGCTGGGACCAGCCGTCGTGGAGCATCGCCGAACTCGAACGGGCCAAGGCGGGGCGCACCGTGTCGGTGGTCCTGCCCGCGCTCAACGAGGAGGAGACCGTCGCCGCGGTGGTCGACACCATCCACCCGCTGCTCGGCGGTCTGGTGGACGAGCTGATCGTGCTCGATTCCGGCTCGACGGACCTGACGGCGGACCGGGCGCGGGCGGCGGGTGCCACCGTGATCAGCCGGGAGGAGGCAGTTCCGGCGTTTCCTCCCGTGGCGGGCAAGGGTGAAGTGCTGTGGCGATCGGTCGCCGCGAGCACCGGCGATCTCATCGCGTTCGTCGACTCGGATCTGATCAACCCGGATCCGGCGTTCGTCCCGAAGTTGCTCGGACCGCTGCTGACGGCGGACGGCATCCATCTGGTGAAGGGCTATTACCGGCGTCCGCTCCGCCTCAGCGGGACGGAGGACGCCAACGGGGGCGGCAGGGTGACGGAACTCGTGGCCCGGCCGATGCTGGCCTCGCTGCGTCCGGAACTGACGTGCGTGCTGCAGCCGCTGGGCGGTGAGTACGCGGGCACCCGGGAGTTGCTGTCGGCGGTCCCGTTCGCCCCCGGCTACGGCGTCGAGATCGGGCTGCTGCTCGACACCTACGACCGTCTCGGCCTCGGTGCGATCGGCCAGGTCAATCTCGGGGTGCGTAAGCACCGCAACCGCCCGCTGTCCGAACTCGGGGTGATGAGCAGGCAGATCATCGGCACGATGATGCGCCGCTGCGGAGTGCCCGACTCCGGCGCGGGGCTGACCCAGTTCCTGGTGGACGGCGACTCGTTCGTTCCGACCACGACGGACGTCGCGCTGGCCGATCGTCCGCCGATGAACACGGTGTGCCCCTGACCGCGCACACCTCAGGGAGGATGCTGTCGGACGTCCGTGACAGGATCGGAGCATGGTGACAGCCCTGCTCTATCTGCTCGTCATGGCGTTCGTCGGCGCGATGTTGTTCCTCGCCGCCAGTGCGGTGTTCGGCCGTTCCGAGGAGCTCGCGCCGCTGCCGCCCGGCACCACGCTCACCGCCCTGCCTGCCGAGGGCGTGACGGGTGCCGACGTCGAGGCGTTGCGGTTCCAGCAGACGCTGCGGGGATACAAGGCCAGCGAGGTCGACTGGGCGCTGGCCCGGCTGGGACGTGAAATCGATTCGCTGCGTGAACAGTTGGCCGCGGTCGAAGCCGCGTCCGAAGATCCGGGTGACGTCCGATGAGCGCCGAGGACCGGGTGCGGTGCGCGTGGGCGGTCGACACGGACGGGTCCAGGCTGTACCGCGACTACCACGACCTCGAGTGGGGTCGCCCATTGCACGGCCGCGACGAACTGTACGAACGGCTGTGCCTCGAAGCGTTCCAGTCGGGACTGTCGTGGATCACGATTCTTCGCAAGCGGGACGCCTTCCGGGAGGCGTTCGCCGGGTTCGACCCGGAGGCGGTCGCGCGGTACACGGAACGGGACGTCGAGCGTCTGCTGGGGGACGCGTCGATCGTGCGGAACCGGGCCAAGATCGAGGCGTCGGTGAGCAACGCGCGTGCCCTCCTGGAGTTGTCGGACACGGACCTCGACACGCTGCTGTGGTCGTTCGCCCCGCCGCCGCGTCCGAGCCGTCCCGCCACCGTGAACGACGTCCCCGCGGTCACACCCGAGTCCACCGCGATGGCGAAGGAATTGAAGCGCCGGGGTTTCAAGTTTGTGGGCCCTACCACCGCGTACGCGCTCATGCAAGCCACCGGGATGGTAGACGATCACGTCGCTGCCTGCTGGGTGCCGATCGCCGCCTGAACTGCCGGTGGACCTGCCTATTTGTGACTCAGGTTCCCGGTACTCGTGTCCATAGGGAAGAATGGATGACACAAGCCTCGCCGAGTGTTGGCGGGGTGCCAAAATTTGTCGAGGCGCAAGCAGGCAGCGCAGATCTGGAGGGAGCAGAGGATGGCGGCCATGAAGCCCCGGACCGGGGACGGTCCCCTCGAAGCAACCAAAGAGGGACGAGGAATCGTCATGCGGGTTCCGCTCGAGGGTGGTGGACGTCTGGTTGTCGAGCTCACCCCGGAGGAAGCTGCCGCACTCGGTGAAGAGCTCAAGGGCGTCACCAGTTAGTCGAGTGCGGACAGACCCTCACAGGGCAGGCCCCGTCGCCGTTGTCGGTGCGGGGCCTGCCTCATGTCCGGGACGAGGAGGCGAACGTTCGTGCTGGCCGATGTGATCGACCTGCTGGCGTGCCCGCAGTGCCGGGCGAGCGTCGAACTCGACGAGGGTGCGATCCTCTGCGACGCAGGGCACTCGTTCGATGTGGCGCGTCAGGGCTATGTGAGCCTGATGACCGGGGCCGGTGGCAAGTTCGACGGCGACAGTCCCGACATGATCGCCGCGCGCGCGGAGTTCCTCGGCGGCGGCAGCTTCGACCCGTTGATGGACGCGGTCGCCGACGCGGTGGTGGCCGGCACCGAGCCCGGTGCCGACTCGCGAATCCTCGAGATCGGCGCGGGCACAGGCCACTACCTGGCGCGCGTTCTCGACGCCGTCCCGTCCGCGCGGGGGATCGGTCTCGACGTGTCCAAGTACGCGGCGCGGCGGATCGCCCGGGCGCACCCGCGCGCCGGAGCGGTGGTTGCCGACGTGTGGCAACACCTTCCGGTGCGCGACCACGCCCTCGATCACGTCCTGTGTGTGTTCGCGCCCCGCAACGCCGACGAGGCGCACCGGGTGCTGGCCGAGTGTGGCTCCCTGGTGGTCCTCACGCCCACGGAGCGGCATCTGGGTGAGCTGGTGGACCTGCTCGGCATGGTCCGGGTGGACGACCGCAAGGTCGAGCGGCTCGGCGCGGCGATGTCCGGGCGGTTCGAGCGCACCGACCACGTCGCCGTGGAGTATCCGATGTCGTTGTCGCACCTCGACGTCACCCGGCTCGTCGGAATGGGGCCGTCGGCGCGGCACCTCACACCGGACCGGCTCGCTTCGTCGATCGCGGCCCTCCCGCAGGAGTATCCGGTGACGGCGTCGGTGACGGTGTCCACCTACACCCGGCTCTGAAATCCCCGGTCAGCGCCGCGACAGCGCGTCCTGGTACACGTCGAGCGTCTGTTGTGCGATGGCCGCCCAGGAGAACTCGGCGATCGCGCGTGCCCGCCCGGCCTTTCCCATGGCCGCAGCGGTGCCCACGTCGGAGGTGATCGCGTTGACCGCCTCCGCCAGCGCGTGTTCGAATGCCTCCGGCTCGTACGAGTTGTAGTGCACCAGACGGCCGGTGACCCCGTCGTCCACCACCTCCGGGATACCGCCGACGTCGGACGCCACGACCGCGGTCTCGCAGGCCATGGCCTCGAGGTTCACGATCCCCAGCGGTTCGTACACGGACGGGCACACGAAGACGGTTGCGGCCGAAAGGATCTCCCGCACCTGTTCGGTAGGCAGCATCTCCCGCACCCAGAACACGTTGCCGCGGTGCGCCGCCAGGGCGGCGACTGCCTGTTCGGTCTCGGCGGCGATCTCGGGTGTGTCGGGTGCGCCCGCGCACAGCACCAGCTGGATGTCGGGCGCGAACTGGTGTGCGGCCGCGATCAGATGCCCGACGCCCTTCTGCCGGGTGATCCGGCCGACGAACGCCACCATCGGCTGGTCCGGGTCGACGCCGATCTCCGCGAGCGCGGACTGCCCATGAGCTGCCGGTCCCGCGTGCCAGACGGAGGTGTCGATCCCGTTGCGCACCACATGGACCCGGTGCGGGTCGACGAACGGATACGCGTCGAGGACGTCGAGTCGCATCCCCGCGCTCACGGCGATCACCGCGTCGGCGTGTTCCACCGCGTTGCGCTCGGACCAGGACGAGATGCGGTAGCCGCCGCCCAGCTGCTCCGCCTTCCACGGCCGCCGCGGCTCGAGGGAGTGCGCGGTGAGGATGTGGGGCACGTCGTACAACGCGGAGGCCAGATGGCCCGCGAGGCCCGTGTACCAGGTGTGGGAGTGCACCACGTCGACGCCGGTTGCGGCGTCGGCCATGCGCAATTCGGCGGACAGCGTCGCGAGCGCCGGATTGGCCCCTGCCAGCGCGGGGTCGGGAGTGTGCACGACCGCTCCGACGCGCGGAGCGCCCATACAGTGCACGTCCACCTCACAGAGCTGCTTCAACTGAGCAACCAGTTCGGTGACGTGTACACCCGCACCGCCGTAGATCTCCGGTGGGTATTCCTTGGTCATCATCGCCACCCGCACCGGCCTAACCTAGCCGTCCGGGCCGCTTCGGGCCACCGCTCTCGGACACATTCAGGTATCGGAGAAACGGTGACTCGGCGCTTCGCTGGCGGGGGGAGTGGCTGCCGGATAGGTTGACAGGGTGAGGAGCCAGCCACATGTGCTTGGAATCGTGCTCGCCGGCGGCGAGGGCAAACGTCTCTATCCGCTCACCGCGGATCGGGCGAAGCCCGCTGTGCCTTTCGGAGGCGCCTACCGGTTGATCGATTTCGTGCTCAGCAATTTGGTCAATGCGGGATACCTCCGCCTGTGTGTGCTGACGCAGTACAAGTCGCACTCGTTGGACCGCCACATCTCTCAGACGTGGCGACTGTCCGGGTTCGCGGGCGAATACATCACTCCCGTTCCCGCGCAGCAACGTCTGGGTCCGCGCTGGTACACCGGTAGTGCGGACGCGATCCTGCAGTCGCTGAACCTCGTCTACGACGAGGACCCCGAGTACATCGTGGTGTTCGGCGCAGACCACGTGTACCGGATGGACCCGGAGCAGATGGTGCAGCACCACATCGAATCGGGCGCCGGAGTGACGGTGGCCGGGATCCGGGTGCCGCGCAGCGAGGCATTCGCGTTCGGCTGTATCGACAGCGACGAGTCCGGGCGCATCGTGCAGTTCCTCGAGAAGCCGGCGCATCCGCCGGGAACCCCGGACGACCCCAACATGACGTTCGCGTCGATGGGTAACTACGTGTTCACCACCAAGGTGCTCGTCGACGCCATCCGGGCCGACTCGGAGAATTCCGACTCCGACCACGACATGGGCGGCGACATTATCCCCGCGCTCGTCGAGGCGGGCGAGGCGTCCGTGTACGACTTCAAGGACAACATCGTCCCCGGCGCCACCGACCGCGACCGGGGTTACTGGCGCGACGTCGGGACGCTCGACGCGTTCTACGACGCGCACATGGACCTCGTGTCGGTCCACCCGATCTTCAACCTCTACAACCGCCGCTGGCCGATTCGCGGGGAGACGGAGAACCTGGCACCCGCCAAGTTCGTGCAGGGCGGACTCGCGCAGGAGTCGGTGGTCGGCGCCGGGTGCATCCTGTCGGCCGCCACGGTCCGCAACTCCGTCCTCAGTTCCAACGTCATGGTCGACAGCGGTGCCACCGTGGAGGGCAGTGTCCTCATGCCGGGCGTGCGGATCGGCAAGGGCGCCGTCGTGCGCCGCGCGATCCTCGACAAGAACGTGGTCGTCGGCGACGGTGAGATCATCGGCGTCGACCTCGAGCGCGACAAGCAACGCTTCGCCGTCAGCAACGGGGGAGTCGTCGCCATCGGCAAGGGTGTGTGGATCTAGCTCACAGCTTGGACGCGCAGAGCAGGCCGTCGCCGATCGGCAGGAACACGCGGATCAGCTGGTCGTTCTCGGCGAGCGCCTTCGCCGCCTCGCGGACGGCGACGGTCGCGGCGTCACGCTGGCTCGGATCGACGACGCGACCCCCGTGCAGGGCATTGTGCAGCACGATGGCGCCCCCCGGACGCAGCAGTCGGACGCCCTCGCGGACATAGTGGGGGTGATCGACCGGTGCGCTGTCGACGAACACCAGGTCGTAGGCCCCGTCGGCGAGGCGCGGCAGGACGTCGAGTGCCCGGCCGTTGATCAGCCGCGTCCGGGCGGGTGCGATCGCGTTGGTCCGGAACGACAGCTTGGCGGCCCGCTGGTGTTCGGGTTCACTGTCGATGGTGGTGAGGACGCCGTCCTCGCGCATTCCCCGGAGCAGCCACAGGCTGCTCACGCCGGCGCCGGTCCCGACCTCGACGACCGTCTTGGCGTCCAGCATGCGGGCAAACAGGGCGAGGGCAGCACCGACCGCGGGAGGTACCGGCGCGGCACCGAGGTCGTCCGCCCGCTCCCTGGCCGCACCGAGGGCCTCGTCTTCCCGGACAGCCCCTTCTGCGTGGGTGAGTATCCGTTCGGCGTTTGTCTGCACGCACATGAGGTTATCGGGGTCTCGTCATCGCCGCTGCGAGGCGCGCTCGACACAATCCCCCGACACGCTCGTCCGCGATTCTCAGGATTAGCTCAGCTTGCTCACACCCCGCACATATCGCGGTGGGAAAGAGTATGACCAACGCCAGATCCGAAGACCGCCCGGCGGGGAGATCACGACGACGGAAGAAAATCCGGTGGCCCGGGAACAAATCCCGGAACCCGGGAGTTGACGCCTATACCACGTCCAGTGATCTGCGGTCCTGAGTAGGAGGATCCACTTAACTCGATGAGCAACCACTCGATGGCTCCAGACGAGAAGAACACCGATGGGCAGCCGTCGGAAGCCGAGCTGACGGGCACCGCTGTGTTCGATGCCACAGGCGAGAAGTCGGCCATGCCGTCCTGGGACGAACTCGTCCGCGAGCACGGTGACCGGGTGTACCGGCTGGCCTACCGGCTGTCGGGCGACGCGCAGGACGCCGAGGACCTCACCCAGGACACATTCATCCGTGTCTTCCGGTCGCTGTCCGATTACCAGCCCGGCACGTTCGAAGGCTGGTTGCACCGCATCACCACCAACCTATTCCTCGACATGGTCCGCCGTCGTAACCGCATCCGCATGGAAGCGCTGCCGGAGGACTACGATCGTGTCCCGGCCGACGGGCCGAACCCCGAGGAGATCTACCACGACGCCCGCCTGGACGCGGATCTGCAGGCAGCGCTCGATTCTCTCGCCCCGGAGTTCCGTGCCGCGGTCGTGCTGTGTGACATCGAAGGACTGTCCTACGAGGAGATCGGTGCCACACTGGGTGTCAAGCTCGGAACCGTGCGCAGCCGTATCCACCGCGGCAGGCAGGCTCTGCGTGATCATCTGGCTGTGAACGGAAAGGTTGACTCCGATCAGATCGGCGTCGGGTAGTTACCAGGAGGGACGAATGACGCAGGGGCGTGTACCTCGCCAGTTTGGCTCCACCGAACACCTGGCGAGTGAGGCCATCGCCGCCTACGTCGACGGCGAACTCCGCATGTCCGCCTATCTCCGGGCCGCCCATCACCTGTCCATCTGCGCCGAATGCGCGTTCGAGGTCGATTCTCAGCAGCAGGCGCGGCGGGCGCTGCGCCGCAGCGGCGACGTCGCGATGCCCTCGGGCCTTCTCGGTCTGCTGAGCCAGATTCCCAGCTGCAACCAGGGCGATCCCGCAGACAAGCCCCCGTTCGGCGCCCACTCCGCGGATTCGCCGGTCACGAGCGAGTACTCGATCACCAGCCGGATCTGGTCCCGGCGCCGGCGCCGTTGAGCGCATCCGGACCGACCACGGCGGTGTCCGCGCCCGCGGGACCATCGGTGATACTGGGGCGCGTGACGGACGCACACGAGGGGGACACGACAGCGTGACGGCGGATTACAAGACTCCGGGTCCCGGTACGACCGCACCCGACGGTCCCGCGTCGGAGGAGTCGGGCACGCTTCGCCCGGCCGATGCGCCGCGGCTCGATCCGCGGCCCGTGTACCGGCCGAACATCGACGCGGCGTCCAGTCGCGCGTTCGGCAGACCGGGCGGCGTCACCGGTTCGTTCGCCCCGTCGGATACCAGGCGTGAGAGCGAATTCCGCACGGCCGGGGCGCCGGACCCGGTGCTCGCGGAGGCGTTCGGCCGTCCCGAGGGCGAGACGGACACCATCCAGAGAGATCCCCACGAGAAGCCCGCGACGCCGGTGGACGCAGCCCCGCCCGCCGACCCCTGGCGCGATCCCGCGGCGGGCGTCGAGCTCGGCTCCCCGGCGTTGCACCCCGAAGAACGCTCCCGCCCGCCCGCACCTGCACTCAGTGCCCGCGAGGTCCTGTTCGGCGGCAAGGTAGCCCCGAAGGCCCTCGTCACGCTGGGCGGACTCGCACTCGCGATCGGCCTGGTCGGCGGGCTCCTCGCCGCCGTGATCACCGCCGACCGCAGTTCGCTCACCAGTCGGAGCGTCACCCTCGTCCAGGGCGGCGGCGACGAGGACCTCGGGCAGTCGCCCGTCGCGCGGGTCGCCGATGCCGTCCTCCCCGCCGTCGTGTCCATCCAGGTGGCGGTCGGCGACCAGGGCAGCACCGGTTCGGGTGTCGTCATCGACGGTGCCGGCTACATCGTCACCAACAATCACGTCATCTCCGCCGCGGCCACCGCGCCCGACGGCGGCAAGATTCAGGTGATCTTCTCCGACGGCACCAAGGCCGATTCGCAGATCGTCGGCCGCGACATCAAGACCGACCTGGCCGTCCTCAAGGTGTCGGCCGACAACCTGACGGTCGCGGAACTCGGCAAGTCCGGGGACGTGCAGGTCGGTGAGGACGTCGTCGCCGTCGGCTCCCCGCTCGGCCTCAGCAAGACCGTTACCCGCGGAATCGTCAGCGCCCTGCACCGCCCGATGCGGTTGTCCGGGGAAGGCTCCGACACGAATGCCGTCATCGATGCCGTCCAGACGGACGCCGCCATCAACCACGGCAACTCGGGCGGGGCGCTCGTCGACGACACGGGGCGGGTGATCGGCATCAACACCGCCATGCTCAGCGAGTCGGGTGGATCGGTCGGCCTCGGATTCGCGATCCCGATCGACGACGTCACGACGGTCGCGCAGACACTCATCCGGGACGGGCAGATGCATCACCCGGACATCGGCGTCAACGCCCGCACGGTCGTCAACGACAACACCAGCGGCGCGCAGGTGGCCAATGTCCGCTCGGACAGTCCGGCCGCGCGGGCGGGTGTGGTCGAGAACGATGTGATCGTGAAGGTCGGCGACCGCACGGTCACCAGCGCCGATGAACTCGTCGTCGCCGTCAACCTGCAGAAGATCGGCGAACCCGTCCGGGTTCAGCTGATCCGCGAGGGTCGACTGGTCGATGTCGACGTGACCCCGGCGTCCGACTGACTCGAGAGGTTGCTGTGAGATCGCTCCGCCATCTGGGCACCGACCCGCACCGCACAGTAGGCTGACCACGTGTTCGGCAACATTGGTTGGGGCGAGTTCATGGTCCTCCTCGTCGCGGCTCTGGTCATCTTGGGACCCGAGCGGCTGCCAGGTGCGGTCAGCTGGGTTACGAAATCTCTGCGGCAGGTCCGTGAGTATGCGAGTGGCGCGAGCCAGCAGCTCAAGGACGAGCTCGGTCCGGAGTTCGAGGATCTTCGCAAGCCGCTGTCCGACCTCAATCAGCTGCGCGGCATGACTCCGCGCGCCGTCATCACCAAGCATCTGCTCGACGGTGACGATTCGATTTTCACCGGCAACTTCGACAAGCCGAATCCTGTGTCGTTCGACAAATCGGGAACAAAAGCGGTGAGCGCCGACCCGTCGACGCCCACCGCACCGCAGAACAAGCCCCTGACGGCCGGCGAGCGTCCCCCGATCGACCTCGACGCGACATAGGCGCTTCGCGCTCGTGCGCCTTTTCGGTTGCTGGAACAACCAGAAAGGCGCACGGGCGCGGAGCGCCTAGAGGTGGCGGGTGGTGTCGATTCCCAGCGACATTCCCGCGAGTCCACGCTTGCGCACGGCCAGCTTGTCCGCGATGTCGCGGAGCGCCGACGCGGCCGGTGAGTCCGGGTGGCCGAGGACGATGGGAACTCCGCCGTCGCCGCCCTCACGGACCGCCTGCTCGAGCGGGATCTGGCCCAGCAGCGGCACCTTCGCGCCCACGGCCTTGGTGAGACGGTCGGCGACGGCCTGGCCGCCGCCGGAACCGAAGATGTCCATCCGGCTGCCGTCCGGCATGTCCATCCAGGACATGTTCTCGACGACACCGACGATGCGCTGACGGGTCTGCAATGCGATGGCACCGGCGCGCTCGGCGACCTCGGCCGCGGCCTGCTGCGGGGTGGTGACGACGAGGATCTCCGCGCCCGGGATCAGCTGAGCGACGGAGATGGCCACGTCGCCGGTGCCGGGCGGCAGGTCGAGGAGCAGAACGTCCAGATCGCCCCAGAAGACGTCGGCAAGAAACTGCTGCAGCGCGCGGTGCAGCATCGGACCCCGCCACACCACCGGAGTGTTGCCCTGGGTGAACTGGGCGATGGAGATCATCTTCACGTCGTGTGCGACGGGCGGCATGATCATGCGTTCCACCTGCGTGGGCTTGGCGTCGGTGCCGAGCATGCGGGGAACGGAATGACCGTAGATGTCGGCGTCGAGAACGCCCACCGACAGCCCGCGCGCCGCCAGTGCGGCGGCCAGGTTGACGGTGACGCTGGATTTGCCCACGCCGCCCTTTCCGGACGCGACGGCGTAGACGCGGGTGAGGGAGCCGGGCTGGGCGAACGGAATGACCGGTTCGGCCGAGTCGCCGCGCAGCGACTTACGGAGTTCGGTGCGCTGCTCGTCGCTCATCACGTCGAGTTCGACTCGGATCGCGCCGACGCCGGGAACATCCGCGACAGCTTTGGTGACGCGGTCGCTGATCTCGGTCCGCATCGGGCAGCCGGCGGTGGTCAGGTAGATCGCGATGTCGACGCTGTCGTCGGCTGCGATGTCGACGCTCTTGACCATCCCGAGTTCGGTGATCGGTTTCCGGATCTCGGGATCCTGGACGCGCGCCAGGGCGCTACGTACAGCGGACTCGCTCAGGACTGACATGACTCAATCGTAAGGATGCGCGCTCAGTGGATGCGCGGCAGGTCCGCGGCCGCCGGGATGATGCCGCTGGAGTAGCCGGCCGACCACGCGAGCACGTTGGCCACGTAGGCGGCGGAGTTGTTGTAGCGGTGCACCGCCTTGGCGGCCTGAATCGGGTCGCGAACGTCCAATCCGCCGTCGCACAGGTACTTTCCGGTGGTCAGCGCGGAGTCGAAGAGGTTCTGCGGATCGGCGACGCCGTCGCCGTTTCCGTCGCCCGCGTAGTGGTTCCAGGTCTCGGGCAGGAACTGGGTGGGTCCGACGGCGCGGTCGTAGTTGGGGTCGCCGTCCAGCTTGCCGCCGTCGGTGTCGCGGATCACATTGTTGCCGCCGAGCGACCCGTCGAGGACGGGGCCGAGGACGGGTTCGAGCATGTTGCCCTTGTCGTCGGCCTTGCCGTCGTAGGCGTGGGTGGACTCGACGCGGCCGATTCCGGCGATGAGCGTCCAGTACATGTGGCAGTTCGGTTGTTCGACGGCGAGCATGCGCTCGGCGTTCTGGTAGGCCGCGACATTGATCGCCGGGATGCCGAGTGCGCCCTGGGCGATGCTCGTCGGGAGGGGAGGGGTGGCCTGGACGGGCGCGAGTGCCGGCGGGGCGGCGGCCTCCTGAGCTGCGGGCGCAGCTTCCGCGGCGGTCTCGGCTACGGGAGTGATCGACTCCGCGGCCTCGGGAACGGCGGCGGGCGCCTGCTCGGCGACGTCGGCGGCCTCGGACGAGGAGCTCGTGGAGAGGAAGGGCACCTTGGGTGCGGCGCCGGCCGTGTTGGCTGCGGTGATCAGTCCGATGGGGACGAGTCCGGTAAGCGCGATGACCGAATTGCGGCGGATATGGGAGTCCGTCTTCTTGTTGTGCCGACCCACTCGATTGCCTCCTGCAACCCCCGTCTCGGGGTGTTCCGTTCAACTGACCGGATCGAGGCTACCTGATTCGATACATTTCCGTTATCCAACCGTGATCAAACGAAGTTGCATCGGGGGCTTCCGTTACTCGGAATGTACGTACGCGAGGGTAACGAACACGACAAGGTCACGCCAGGACCGAACGTGGCCGAGTGTCGAGTCACCGCCCGGCCGGACCGACCGGGCTACCGGCAACACGCCGCCGCGCGCCCTGCGAGAAAGCAGAGCGCGCGGCGAAACGGGGAGTGAACTACCGGGGAACGGTGGCCGGTGGCACCGCCGCTGCGGGCGCGAGCGGATCGGGTGCGGGCGATGCCGGGGCGGCGGGATCGGCCGGCGCGCAGAAGATCAGACAGGGCAGCTGCGGCAGCGGCGGAAGCCCGGGAATCGGCGGGGCCGGAGCGGGCGACGCGGGGGTGGCCGCACCGTCGGTGGCGGGCGAGGGCGTCGTCGCGAGATCACGGGTGAGGTCGGACCCGCCGGCGGCGGCGTCCGCGAGATGTCCGGGCGTCGGGGAGGCCGCCCCCGACAGCTGGCTCGGGGTCGGGGTGCCGCCGTTCTTGTAGGCGTTCGACCAGGTGATGACGTTGGCGGCGTAGGCGGCCGAGTTGTTGTATCGCAGGACCGCGCGGGTTTCCTGGAGGGGATCGCGGAGGTCGAGATTGCCCGTGCAGAGGTACCGGGCGGCGGCCAGCGTCGCATCGAAGACGTTGTTGGGGTCGGCCACGCCGTCGGCGTTGCCGTCGGACGCGTACTTGGCCCACGTGGACGGAATGAACTGCATCGGGCCGACGGCGCGGTCGTGAGCGGGGTCGCCGTCGGTGGCGCCGCGGTCGGTGTCCCGGATGACCTCGTTGCCCGCCAGCCGTCCGTCCAGAACCGGTCCCAGGATGGGGGTCAGGGTGGTGCCCACCGAGTCGGTGCGGCCGCCGCCGGCGTGACCCGATTCGATGCGGCCGATACCGGCGAGCAGATGCCACGGAAGTCCGCACTGCGGGGCCTCCGCCATCATCTCGAGTTCCGCGGAGCGGTATGCGTTGAGCACGATCTCCGGGATGCCCAGGGCGCTGAGGACCACCGGTGCGGCGATGAGTCCGGTGCCGGACGGCGACGTCGGAGATGTGGGATTTGTCACGGGAGGCACGGGCAATGGCAGCGGCGGCGGGGGCGCTGCCCGCTGCGAGCGCGCGACCCGCGGCATCGGTGCGACGAGACCGGACGGCGGAAGATATGCGGCCTGCGGGATGGTGCCCGCGATAGTCGACGTCCCGGCCGTGGCGCTGAGGGCGGTGGTGCTCACCGCCGCGTCACTGACCGCAGGACCGCCGGTGGAGGAGCCGAGAGTGGCGACGGCGCCCACCGTCAGGGCAGTCACCGTCAACAGTCCACGTATCCGCACTCGATCACCCCCTGCGGTGCTCTTCGTTTCGGCACACCGCATACATCCGAGAAGATGTGACTGACGTTACATATACGTGATCGGCGCTGCCGGAGATTGCGGGGATTCGCCGGCGCTCATTTCCGTCGGGGGCGGGTGTCGTCCTCGTCGGCCAGCAGGGTCTTGATCTCGTCGAGCTCGCGCCGCAGGTAGTCGCGGGTGGCGACCTCGCCGATCGCGATGCGCAGAGCCGCCAGTTCCCGGGCGAGGAACTCGGTGTCCGCCTTCGTCTGCTCGGCGCGCGAACGGTCCTCCTCGAGGGACACACGGTCGCGGTTCTCCTGGCGGTTCTGCGCCAGCAGGATGAGCGGCGCCGCGTACGCCGCCTGGGTGGAGAACGCCAGGTTGAGGAGGATGAACGGGTACGGATCCCACTGCAGCCGGACGGCGAAGACGTTGATGACGATCCAGACGATCACGATCACCGTCTGGATCATCAGGTAGCGGCCGGTGCCGAGGAAGCGGGCGAAGTTCTCGCTGGCCCGCCCGACGGCCTCCACGTCGTATGTGACCCGGAAGCGCCGGGTGCCGCGCGGGGTGTCGAGGCGCTGTCGATCGGACAGGCTCCGGGCGGCTGCGCTGGGTGCCTTCTCGCTCATCCGTCGATCTCCTCTTCACGCCAGTCCTCGGGGAGCAGGTGGTCCAGGACGTCGTCGACGGTGACCGCTCCGATCAGGTGGTCTTCGGCGTCGACCACCGGCCCGCACACCAGGTTGTAGGTGGCGAAGTAGCGGGTGACGGACGTCAGGGAGTCTTCGGGGGCCAGCCGCGGCATGTCGGTGTCGAGCAACCCGCCGACCAGGCTGGCGGGCGGCTCGCGCAGCAGCTTCTGCAGGTGAACGCAGCCGAGGTAGCGCCCGGTCGGTGTCGCGGTCGGTGGACGGACGACGAACACCATGCTCGAGAGGGCGGGGGTGACGTCGGAGATCCGGGCACGGGCCAGGGCCTCGGCCACCGTCGTCGAGGCCGTGAGGACCACCGGCTCCGGGGTCATCAGACCGCCCGCCGTGTCGGGGGAATGCTCGAGGAGGCGGCGGACCGGCTCGGAGTCCTGCGGGTCCATCAACTGCAGCAGCGATTCGGCCTCGGTCTCGGGAAGCTCGCCGAGGAGGTCGGCGGCGTCGTCGGGGTCCATGGCCTCGAGGACGTCGGCGGCCCGCTCGACCTCGAGGTGCATGAGCAGATCCGTCTGGTCGTCGGACGGCAGTTCCTGGACGACGTCGGCGAGGCGTTCGTCGTCGAGTGCTAGTGCGAGTTCGTGGCGGCGCTTCTCCGGCAGGAGCCGCATCGCGTTCGCGACGTCGGCCGCGCGCATCCCCTCGAACTGGGTGAGCAGCGCCGACACGCCCTGGCCGGGCATCGCCAGGTCGGTCTGCGTGAGGCCCTGGACGTGCTGCCACTCGACGACGTGCATGGCGGCGCGCCTGCCGAGCCGGCCGCGGTGGCCGCGCACCGCGACCTTCGACACCACCCAGTCCCGGGTGCGGGTCTGCTCGATGCCGAGATCGACGACGATGATGTCGGCGTCCCACAGCTCCTCGAGTTCCGGGTCGTCCACGCGCACGTGGGAATCCGCCACCTGGGCGAGCGCGAGCACCTCGCCGGGTCGCTGCTGGAATCGGCGCAGACTGACGTTGCCCGTCGTGAGCGTGACGGAGCTCGGTTCGATGGCGGTGACACGGAGCATCGGGACGAAGATGCGTTTGCGCGTGAACAATTCGATGACCAGTCCGAGGACGCGCGGCTGCTGCCTGCCGACGCGGGCGGTGATCACCACGTCCCGGACGCGCCCGATCGACTCCCCGTCCGGGCCGAGCACCACCAGGCCGGCCAGCCTGGCTGCAAAAACCTTGTTCGCAGCTGCCATGATTGCCAGGCTAGATCCTTGTGCAGAAATACAGGCAATCGAACACTGCGAAAGTGGAGGACCGTCCGTCATGAGTTCCGTCTACAGGCCACGGCGATCGGTGCTCGCCGTTCCGGGCAGCAGCCGCAAGATGATCGACAAGGCGAAGGGGCTGCCCGCGGACGAGATCTTCCTCGATCTCGAGGACGCGGTGGCGCCGCTCGCCAAACAGGAGGCGCGGGGGACCATCGCCGAGGCCCTGGCCGAGGACGGGTGGGGAGACCAGATCAAGGTGGTGCGGGTCAACGACTGGACCACCGAGTGGACGTACGCCGACGTCGCCGAGGTCGTGGGGCGTGCCGGCGCCCACCTCGACGCGATTCTGTTGCCGAAAGTGCCGGACGCCAGCCACGTTCAGGCACTCGACCTGTTGCTCACGCAGGTGGAGAAGGCCAACGGGCTCGAGGTCGGGCGGATCGGCATCGAACCGCAGATCGAGAATGCGATCGGGCTCACCAACATCGACGCGATCGCGACGGCCAGCCCGCGCGTGCAGACGCTGGTGTTCGGTCCCGCCGACTTCATGGCGAGCATCAACATGCGCACCCTCGTCGTCGGGGAGCAGCCGGACGGCTACGACCGCGGGGACGCATATCACCACATTCTGATGACCATTCTCATGGCCGCCCGCGCGCACGGGCTCCAGGCCATCGACGGCCCCTACCTCCAGATCCGTGATGTGGAGGCCTTCCGGCGGTCGGCGCAGCGCACGGCCGCGCTCGGCTTCGACGGCAAGTGGGTTCTGCATCCCACCCAGATCGAGGCGGCCAACGACGTGTTCAGTCCCCGCCAGGACGATTACGACCGGGCCGAACTGATCCTCGACGCCTACGAGTTCCACACATCCGCGGCGGGCGGGGGGCGCGGCGCCGTGATGCTCGGCGACGAGATGATCGACGAGGCGAGCCGCAAGATGGCGCTGGTGATCTCCGCCAAGGGGCGCGCGGCGGGCATGAAACGGACCACCGAGTTCGCGCGACCTGACGGGGGATAGCTGCAGCAGGCAGAATGGTTGTCACAGGACCGATCCTGAGAGAACCACACGAGGAGACCAGCTGACGATGACGAATCCACTCGGACAGTCCAACGGGGCGCGGCGTGGGGCTCTGCCGGAACCCCCCACGGGCTGGCCCATCGGTTCGTACCCCACGTACGCGGAGGCGCAGCGCGCCGTCGATTACCTCTCCGATCAGGAATTCTCGGTGGAGGACGTCACCATCGTGGGTGTCAACCTCATGCAGGTCGAGCGGGTGCTGGGCCGCCTCACCTGGGCGAAAGTCATTGGCGGAGGCATTGTTTCGGGCGCATGGCTCGGTGTGTTCTTCGGTCTGCTGCTGGGCATCGTCACCGGTGGTTTCCTGGCACCGCTCGTGGTCGGCATCGTCGGCGGCATCATCTTCGGGCTGATCTCCACGACCATCCCGTACGCGGCGACGCGGGGTACCCGGGACTTCGCGTCCACGATGCAACTGGTGGCCGGCCGGTACGACGTGCTGTGCGAGCCGAAGTCGGCGGAGACCGCCCGGGACATGCTGGCCAAACTGGCGCTCTGAGCGGCGCGCCCGCGGCGGCCTGCGGGTCGCGGTCTGATCACGGATTGCGTCCTATTCGCGACGTTCGCGGCGATTTCACCCAGTTCGCCGACGATGTCGGATAGGTTTACGGCGCAATGCGAGGGCCGCTGCTCTCGCCGAAACCGTGACCTGTCGGTGGAGTGCGCGTTCCGGCAGGAACCAATGCGCGGGCCCGCGTGCCCAGCCGTACCGCGACTGGATCCGTGAGGGGCCGCTCGAGGAGGCGGCTGTGCTGCATCGCACCAAGCCCGGACGCTCGCTGAAGTGGGGACTGATCGGTGCGGCCACGGTCCTCACCGTTCCCCTGCTGGCCGCGTGCGGGTCGTCCGAGGACGGCGTCGTCCTCAGTTTCTACACCGCGGCCGACGGCGCCGAACAGTACGCGGAGGCCGCGGCCAACTGCACGGCCGCGGCCGGGGGCCGGTACACCGTGGAGCAGCGCACGTTGCCGAAGGGTGCGGACGATCAACGCCTCCAGCTGGCCCGTCGTCTCACCGGAAACGACTCCTCGCTCGACATCATGACGCTCGACGTCGTGTGGACCGCCGAGTTCGCCGAGGCGGGCTGGGCGTTGCCGCTCCCACCCGACGTCGCGGCGAAGGTCGGCGAGGGCACGCTGGAAGGCCCACTCGAATCGGCCAAGTGGCAGGACCAGCTGTACGCCGCGCCGCTGAACACCAACACCCAGTTGCTCTGGTACCGCAAGGACCTGATGCCGGACGGGCAGCCGCCGCAGACGTGGGATCAGATGATCGACATCGCGGAGGGCCTGGCCGGGGAGGGGCGGCCCAGCTGGATCGGGGTGCAGGGCAAGCAGTACGAGGGCCTGATGGTGTGGTTCAACACGCTGCTCGCGAGCGCGGGCGGATCCGTCGTCGCCGACGACGGGACCACCGTGACCGTCGCGGACGGCGATGCGGCCCTGACGGCGCTCGAGGTCATGAAGCGGGTCGCCACCGCGAAGGGTGCCGACCCGTCGGTTTCCCAGGGCGACGAGGCGTCGTCCCGGCTCGGTATGGAGAGCGGAAAGTCTGCGTTCGAGGTCAATTGGCCGTTCGTGCTGCCGGGCATGATCGAGAATGCCGAGAAGGGCGACCTCCCGTTCATCGACGACAAGGGCAACCCGACGTCGGAGAACACGGGCAACACGGTGCTCACCGTCGACGGTCAGCAGAACTTCCTGCCCGCGCCGTACCCGTCGGTGATACCCGGCCGGCCTGCCGAGGTGACGATCGGCGGCTTCAACGTGGCGGTCGCGAAGACGAGCCGGCATCCCGATCTGGCGTTCGAAGCGGTGCAGTGCCTGCGAAACGAGGAGAACCAGCGCAACAACGCCGTCAACGGTGGTGTGCCGCCCACGTTGGCGAGCCTGTACGACGACCCGGCGTTCCAGGAGGCGTACCCCGCGTGGCGTGAGGTGCGGGACGGCCTCGACACCGCCTCCGTGCGGCCGGTGTCTCCGGCATACCAGAGCATTTCGACCCTGATCACCGCCACGTTGAATCCGGTCGGTGACATCGATCCGCCGCGCACCGTCGACGAACTCGCCGAACAGGTCCGCAAGGCGGTCAACTCGGAAGGGCTGATCCCGTGACGACCGAAACCGTGCAGGCGGACCGCGCCGAGGAGCCGAAAGTCGCGTCGAAGAGCCAGCTTTCGGAGGGCAAGAAGGCCGAGCGCCGCCTGGGACTGTGGCTGGTGGCCCCGGCCGCGATCCTCATGATCGCGGTGACGGCCTATCCCGTCGTGTACGCGGTGTGGCTGAGTCTGCAGCGCTACGACCTCCGGTTCCCCGACGAACGCAAGTTCGTCGGCCTCGCCAACTACGTGTCGGTGCTGACGGACGGGTACTGGTGGCAGGCGTTCGCGGTGACGGTGAGCATCACCGTCGTCTCGGTGGTGATCGAGTTCGTCCTGGGCCTGATCCTGGCGCTCGTGATGCACCGGACGCTGGTCGGGAAGGGGCTGGTGCGGACGGTGGTGCTCATCCCCTACGGCATCGTCACGGTCGCGGCCGCGTACAGCTGGTACTACGCGTGGACGCCGGGAACCGGCTATCTCGCGAACCTGCTGCCCGACGGCAGCGCACCGCTGACCCAGCAGATTCCGTCGCTCGCGATCATCGTGCTCGCCGAGGTGTGGAAGACCACCCCGTTCATGGCGCTGCTGCTGCTCGCCGGGCTGGCCCTCGTTCCCGACGACCTCCTCAAGGCCGCACAGGTGGACGGCGCCGGGGCGTGGACACGGCTGGTGCGGATCATCCTGCCGTTGATGAAACCCGCGATCCTGGTGGCGTTGCTCTTCCGCACGCTCGACGCGTTCCGCATCTTCGACAACATCTACGTCCTCACCAAGGGCGCCAACGACACCGGTTCGCTGTCGATCCTCGGTTACGACAACCTGTTCAAGGCGTTCAACCTCGGTATCGGGTCGGCGATCAGCGTCCTCATCTTCCTGTGCGTCGCACTCCTCGCGTTCGTGTTCATCAAGCTCTTCGGCGCGTCGGCTCCCGGGTCCGACACGGAAGGAAACCGATAACCATGGCCGTCGTCGACACCCCTCGCCGTAAGATCAGCTGGTCCGTGGTCAACCTGCTGGTCCTGCTCTACGCGCTGATCCCGGTGTTGTGGATCGCCAGCCTGTCGTTCAAACCCGCGGGAACGATCAAGGACGGCAAGTTCATTCCACAGAAGTGGACACTCGACAACTACCGCGGAATCTTCCAGACCAACGCGTTCACCAGTGCGCTGATCAACTCCATCGGCATCGGCCTCATCTCCACGGTAATTGCCGTCGTCATCGGCACCATGGCCGCCTACGCCATTGCCCGGCTGGACTTTCCGGGCAAGAAGCTGCTGGTCGGGGTGGCGCTGCTGATCGCGATGTTCCCCCAGATCTCCCTGGTGAGCCCCTTGTTCGACATCGAACGTAGGCTCGGGCTCTTCGACACCTGGGCGGGCCTGATCCTGCCGTACATCACGTTCGCGCTCCCGCTCGCCATCTACACGCTGTCCGCCTTCTTCAAGGAGATCCCCTGGGAACTGGAGAAGGCGGCCAAGATGGACGGCGCCACACCGGCGCAGGCGTTCCGGAAGGTCGTGGCACCGCTGGCGGCGCCGGGCATCGTCACCGCCGCGATCCTGGTCTTCATCTTCTGCTGGAACGATCTGCTGTTCGCGATCTCGCTGACGTCGACGGAACGCTCCATCACCGCGCCGGCGGCGATCGCGAACTTCACCGGCGCCTCCCAGTTCGAGGAGCCGACGGGGTCGATCGCCGCGGCCGCGATGGTGATCACGATCCCGATCATCGTCTTCGTGCTGTTCTTCCAACGACGCATCGTGGCCGGCCTGACCTCCGGCGCAGTGAAGGGATAATCTTGTGGCCGAAATCGTGCTCGACAAGGTGACGAAGCTGTACCCGGACGGCGCCAAGGCGGTGAGCGACGTCGACATCACGATCGCCGACGGCGAGTTCATCATCCTGGTCGGACCGTCCGGTTGCGGAAAGTCGACCACTCTCAACATGATCGCCGGGCTGGAGGATATCTCGTCCGGGGAACTGCGGATCGCGGGGGAGCGGGTCAACGAGAAGGCGCCGAAGGACCGCGACATCGCGATGGTGTTCCAGTCGTATGCCCTGTACCCGCACATGACGGTGCGGCAGAACATCGCGTTCCCGCTGACCTTGGCGAAGATGTCGAAGTCGGACATCGCGGCGAAGGTCGACGACGCCGCGAAGATCCTCGATCTCACTCAGCACCTCGACCGCAAACCGGCCAACCTCTCGGGCGGGCAGCGGCAGCGGGTCGCGATGGGCCGGGCGATCGTCCGCAGCCCCAAGGCGTTCCTGATGGACGAGCCGCTGTCGAATCTCGACGCCAAGCTCCGCGTCCAGATGCGCACCGAGATCGCCCGGTTGCAACAACGACTCGGCACCACCACGGTGTACGTCACACACGACCAGACGGAGGCGATGACCCTCGGCGACCGGGTGGTGGTGCTGCGCGGCGGGGTGGTGCAGCAGATCGGCGCGCCGCAGGAACTGTACGACCACCCGAACAACCTGTTCGTCGCGGGATTCATCGGTTCACCGTCGATGAACTTCTTCCCGGGACAGCTGACGGCCGACGGGGTGTCGACCCCGCTCGGCGAGTTCACGCTGCCCGCGGAGACGCTCGGCCGGATCGGGGCGTCGAATTCGGCGAAGGACGTTGTGGTCGGTATCCGCCCCGAGCATTTCGAGGACGTGGCGCTCGTCGACGCGGCGCAGCGAGACGCTGGTGCCAGGTTCACGGCCAACATCGAGGTGCTCGAGTCGATGGGGTCGGACAAGTACGCCTACTTCACGGCCGAAGGCCCGCAGGTGAACTCCCGGGAACTCGAGGAACTCGCCGCCGATTCGGGTACCGCGGTCGCGGGCGGCGGGCAACTGGTGGCCCGGTTGTCGGCGGAATCGTCCGCGGTGCACGGCAGTCCGCTGGAACTGTGGTTCGACCGCTCGAAGATTGCCGTGTTCGATCAGAACTCGGGGGCGAACCTCACCCGGTGACGGGAGTGTGGCGCTCACCAGTGCGGCTCGTGTTCGCGCCGCCGAGACCCCCGACGGTGCCCCACTCGGCGGCCAGGGCGGTGGCGTGGACCTCGTTCTCCTCGTCGTCTGACGGGGTCCGGGTGGTGCGGGTGATCCCGAAGAACGGCAGCAGCCCGGCGAGCGCGGCCGCGGTCGCGCCCACGACGAACGCGATCACGTAGGCCGATTCGGTCGGGACACCGGTCCCGGGAATGGTGATGCCGGCGAGCAGGGTCGCGAGCAGGGCGCTGGCGAACGAGCTGCCCACGGACCGGGCGATCGAGTTGATGCTGTTCGCGACGCCGGTCTCGTCCTGCCGGACCTCGGCCACCAGCAGCGACGGCAGGGATGCGTACGCGAGGCTGATGTACGTGTTGATCAGGAGGATGGCCGCGACCACTTCCCACGTGCGGTCGTGGGCGAGGATGAACACGAGGAACCCGCTGACGCCGACGACGCTCGCCGCGATCAGGACGGCGCGGGGGCCGAAGCGGTGGATCAGCTTTCCGCTCAGGATCGAGGCGATGACGCCACTGATCGCGCCCGGCAGCAGGTACACGGTGCTCGCCTCGAGCACGGTGGCGCCGAAGCCGTACCCGGCGATCGCACTCGGGGTCTGGACGAAGTAGGAGCTGCCCAGGAACATCACGAACATCGACATGCCGACCACGAGCGCGGACAGATGGGTGACGAGGACCGGTGGGTCGGTGAGCAGCCGGGGTGCGACGAGCGGATCGGTGATCCGGCGTTCGTAGAGGAACCAGCCCGCGAGGACGAGGATGCCCGCCACTCCGCTGGCGATGGTGACGGGGGACGCCCAGCCCCACGTGCCGCCCTCGGCGAGCGGCAGCAGGACGAGGACCAGGCCGGCGGCGAGAGCGGCCGCACCGATCCAGTCGATGGAACCCGCACCGCCGCGCGGCCGGCGGGGGATGGCGATCCAGGCGAGGACGAGTCCGGCGGCGGTGATGGCCGACGAGAGCCAGAAGACGCGGTGGAAGTCGGCGCCGTCGGAGACCAGGACCCCGGTGAGGACGATGCCGAAGCATCCGCCGAAACCGAGTGTGCCGGAGAAGATCCCCATGGCGCCGGTCAGCTTGTCCGCGGGAAGTTCGTCGCGCAGGACCGCGATACCGATGGGGAACAGCGCGAACGACACGCCCTGGAGCACGCGGGCGAAGATCAGCACCCCCACGGACGTCGACACCGCACCGATCAGGGAGCCGAGCAGCACGACCACGAGCACGCCGAGCAGGACGGGCCGTTTGCCGCGGAGGTCGGCGAGGCGGCCGAGGACCGGTGTTGCGGTGGCGGCGGCGAGGAGATTGGCAGTGAGGAGCCAGCCGACGGCCGTCGGACCGACGTCGAGTTGCGCGCCGATGGTTCCGACGATCGGTACCACCAGCGTCTGCAGAACGGCGACAATCATCACGACGAAGCACATGACGGGCAGGAGAGCCCGGGCTGCGGTGGTCGATCCGGCGGCCATGGGGTCCTCCTGTGGTGATGGGTGCATGGGCGTAGGTAAACACGGTACTGGGGCTAACTAACGAGGGGGTTCACGGTGGGGTCCGAACGGATGTCGAATCGAGCGCTGGGCCGGGCGACACTGGCCCGGCAATCACTGCTGAGCCGTTCGGACCTGTCCGCGCTCGACATGATCGAGCACCTCTGCGGTCTGCAGGCGCAGGCGCCCGCACCGCCGTACTTCGCGCTGTGGGCGCGGTTGACGCGGTTCCGTGCGGAGTCGCTGTCGGACCTCATCGAGAATCGCGCGGTGGTGCGCATCGTCGCGATGCGAGGGACGGTCTTCGCGCTGTCCGCGGCGGACGCCCTCTCCTTCCGTCCCCTGACGCAACCGCTGCTCGACCGGGACCTCCACACCAACCCGCAGCACCGCGCGGGTTTGCACGGCGTCGACCTCGACGCCCTCGCGGCCGCCGGACGCGAACTGGTGCGCGACGAACCCCGCACCCAGTTGCAGTTGCGGCCACTGCTCGAGCAGCGGTTCCCCGGCAACGACGGGGCAGCGCTCGCCCACGGGGTGCGGGGACTGGTCCCGATGGTCCAGGTTCCGCCGCGCGGCCTCTGGGGCAGATCGGGGCAACCGGCACTGTCGACGCTGGAGTCGTGGGTGGGCCGCCCACTGGCCGCCGCGCCGTCGATCGACACGATGCTGCTGCGCTACCTCGCCGCATTCGGTCCCGCGAGCGCCCGGGACGCCCAGGCGTGGTCGGGGCTCACCCGGCTCGGCGAGGTCCTGGACCGGTTGCGGCCCGGACTCCGGGTGTTCGCGGGAGAGTCGGGGCGGGAGCTCTTCGACCTCCCGGACGCGCCGCGACCCGATCCGGGGACCCCGGCGCCGGTCCGCATCCTCGCGCCGTTCGACAACGTGCTGCTTTCGCACGCCGACCGCGGTCGACTCCTCGACGACGAGCTGCGCAGGAAGATCTTCACGCAGAACGGCATCATCAAACCGGCGGTCCTCGTGAACGGCAGGGTCGCGGCATTCACCACCACCGTGGTCGAGAAGGCCCGGGCCACACTGGAAGTGGAGCCCTTGGTGACCGTCGCCAAGACGCACCGCACCGCGATCGAGGCAGAGGGCCGGCGACTGCTCGAGTTCGCGCATCCCGGCGCGGAGGAGCGCGTCGTGCGATTCACGGATCAGGGCCGGTGCCTGCGGGGGGCGCGCTGACGGAGCTCGGCAATGATCTCGTCGTTCCAGACATGCCTGCGGACGAGGCGGTACCGCTCCCGTGCCACCCACAGGTAGGCCTCGGCGTCGGTGTGGTCGGGCAGCATCTCCGCTGCTCGCAGCATCCGGACCACCGGCAGGAACTCCTCACCGAACCAGCGCCGCGCCACGGTCTCACGGCCGAGGAATTCACCGACCTCCTGCATGAGCCGGAATCCCCAGGCCTCGACGCTCTGGCCGATCTCCGCGTACTCCCACGGATCGGTGACGACGACGGCTGCCCGCTGGGGGCCGCTCAACGGCACCCGGGTGAGGAACAGGCGGCGGTGGTCCTTGATGACCAGGTCGCCGCGCTGCGCGATCCCGTCGGGTGAGATCTTGGTCTGGATCTCGGTGACGTAGGCGTCGATCGTGTTCCAGTGCATCGCGTACGCGATCGAGACGCGATGGTGGCCGTCGCTGACGAAGTGCATCGACCCGATCCGGTACACCTGGATCGGCGGCACCGATTCGCCCCGGCGTTGTGCAGCGGCGAGCCGTTGCCAGCGTTCCCGCACGCGGGTGGAGGTGGGCCGGAAGAACCGGTCGAAATCGCGGGTGCGGTCGACGCTGCCGACGATGGAGTTGACCGGGATCACCTGCAGTCCGAGCGACCGCTCGCCGACCCGGCCGACCGCCGCGACCACCTCGTCGAACGGCAGGATCTCGTTGACGTCGTCGGGTTCCCGGCGCAGCCAGTTGACCAGCCGCGACAGTTCGGCGCGACGACGCTGGCGGGTGAAGTCGTTCTCCGCGTCGGCGGCGGGGAACCCGGTGTCACGTGCCATGCCGGCGCCTCACGATCGTGGGATCGGCCCCCGGGGCCAGTTCCATCAGGGTGAAACCGACGGTGTTGATCACCGTCGTCGCGCCGAGCGTGCGGTCCTCGGCAGCTCGGCCGTACGGGTGGACGTGCCCGTGGATCATGACGCGCGCCTGCAACCTGCCCGCCAGGTTCTCGAAGCATTCGAAGCCTCGGTGCGGCGGATCCTCCTGGTCTCCGACACCCCGCGGAGGGCTGTGCGTGAGGAGCACGTCGACGCCGGACACACCAGAGCGGCGCGCGTGCCACGCACTTGTCAGCGCCAGGTTGCGGGCTCGTCGGCGCTGTTGCCGTTCGGTCCATTGATTGGGGCCGTCGTTGTAGCGGATCGACCCGCCCAGACCGGCGATGCGCAGTCCCGCAATCCGCACGATCCGGCCGTCCGCGTTGACCGCGCCACACGGCCCCGGCCACGCCGAGGGCAGGCCCGCCCGCATCCACCCGACGCGCCCAGCGGAGTAGCCGGACAGGTCGGCGTCGTGGTTGCCCGGCACGAACACACACGGAGCGTCGAGTGCGTCGATCAGGTATTCCAGGTAGTCGAACGGGAGATCGCCCGCGCCGAGAATCAGATCGACATCCATGGCACGCACCTGCGAACTCCACAGCGACTCGATCGTCTCGTCGGACACTGCGAGTACCGAGACCATGCTCCGACGCTACCGGCTCGAGAGGCCGGAGGACGGGTGAGCGGGTTCGGTGGTTTGATGACGGAGTGACTGACAGCGTTGTGGCCTCTGTTCGCGCGCACCTGCGGGAGCAGTTCGGGGGCCCGGAGCCGACCGCGGCGTCGGTGACGTTCCTGGGTGTCGAGCCCCTCGATGTCCTGCGATTCGCTCCCGACGACGAAGAACTCGTTCGGTACGCGACCCTGGGTTGTTCCCGGCACCCGATGGGCGACCCCGGTGAGTTGGTTGCCGACCCACTGCGCGGACCGCGTGCCGAACTGATCCTCACGCTGCGCGGCGGCACCGGGGTGGCGTCCGGGGTCGCACGCACCCTCGCGGTGCTCGCGGCCGCGCCGTCCGTCGAAGGTGTGGTGCTCGTCGAGGACGCCCTGCTCGACCTGGGGGAACCGCTGTGGAAGGACGCACCGTTCACCGCCGTGCTGCTCGGCGCGTCGACCGTCCCCGACCTCCCGCTGCCCGAACCGGCGGAGGCCGTTCAGTTCCTCGCGGTCGTACCGATCACCGGCACCGAGGCGGCGTGGGTGCGACTGCGCGGCGCCGGGGCGCTCCGCGACGCCTGGGCGGAAGCGGGTATCGACGTCCGCGATCCGAACCGCGGCGCCGCCACGCTCTAGAGCCAGTGGTTGCGTCGGAACGTGACGAACAGGCCCACCGTGATCGCTGCGATCACGACCAGAACGCTGTGATAGCCCAGTTGCCAATGTAGTTCGGGCATGTTGTCGAAATTCATGCCGTAGATGCCCGCGATCATCGTCGGCACGGCCGCGATCGCGACCCAGGCCGAAATCTTGCGCATGTCGGTGTTCTGCTGCACTGCGATCTTGGCGAGGGCGGCGTCGACGAGCGAGCTCAGGACCTCGTCGTATTCGGCGATCCGCTCGGCCACGGTCGTGTGGTGGTCGAGCACGTCGCGGAAATAGCGGCGGATCTCCTTCGGCACCGGATTGCCCGGCGACTGCGTCAATCTCAGCAACGGATTGGCCAGCGGGTTCACCGACCTCCGGAGTTCGACGATCTCGCGCTTGAGGAGGTAGATGTGCTCGACGGCGACGCTGCTGCGCGGGCTGAACACCGCCTCCTCCATGCTGTCCACGTCTTCCTCGATGGCCTGGGTGACCTCGAGGTAGGTGTCCACCACGTGGTCGGCGACCGCATGCAGCACCGCGTACGGGCCCAGGGCCAGTCGCTCCTGGTTCTGTTCGAGCGCACGACGGACGTTCGCGAGCGGGGAATGGTCACCGTGGCGCACGGTGATGACGTAGTCGGCGCCCACGAACACCATGACCTCGCCGGTCTCGACGATCTCGCTGGCGGTGGCCACCGACTCGTGGGGAACGTAGTTGACCGTCCGCAGGACCAGGAACACCACGTCGTCGTAGCGTTCGAGCTTGGGGCGCTGATGAGCGTGGACGGCGTCCTCGACCATCAACTCGTGCAGGCCGAACGTCTCGGCCACGCTCTCCATCTGTCCCTCGTCGGGGGCGAGCAGTCCGACCCACACGAACCCCTCACCGCGCCGGCGGACCTCGGCGAGCGCGGCCTGGTGCGTGAACTTGCCGGGAAGTCGTGTGCCGTCGACGTAGACGCCGCAGTCCACGATGGCGCGGGCGGTGGGGATCCGGATCTTGGGGCCGGCGTCCTTGCTGCCGCGCTGGTCCTTGTCGCTGCCACGCTTGGGGAGTGAGGGCACAGACGGCACCGGGGCCCTCCCTTCACCATCGAGTCGGAAACGCTGCCGAGTCGGAAACGCTGCTGGTGAATCGTACGTCAGCGCCGACTGCGGGTCGGCGGCGTCGGACGACACGCCAGGCTCCCGGGCCGCACGCTCGCGACCCGCGTCGCCACACCTGACAGACTGGTTGGGTGCTCATCGATCTCCACACCCATTCGACGGCTTCCGACGGAACCGACAGCCCGGCGGAGCTGGTGCGCGCCGCGGGGGCGGCGGGACTCGACATCGTGGCGATCACCGACCACGACACCACCGCGGGGTGGGCCGAGGCGGTCGCCGCCCTTCCTGCGGGACTGTCGCTGGTGCGGGGTATGGAGATGTCGTGCGAGGGGCGGGGTGAGGACGGCAGGCCGGTCGCGGTGCACCTCCTTGCGTACCTGTTCGACCCCGCGCATGCCGCGTTCGCCCGCGAACGGGAGCGGCTGCGGAACGAGCGGATCGTGCGGATCCGGGCGATGGCCGAACTCATGATGGAGGACGGTCTCCCCATCGACGCGGACGAGGTGCTGGCGGAAGCCGGACCTGCGGCGGGACGCCCCCATCTGGCGAGGGCACTGATGCGCGCGGGAGTCGTCGGCAGCGTCGGGGAGGCGTTCGTGGATCTGCTGGCCCCGCGCGGCCGCTACTTCGTCGACAAGTCGGACACACCGCTCGACGACGCGGTGCGGCTGGTGGCGGAGGCCGGGGGCGTGAGCGTCCTCGCCCACGGGCGAGCGCGGAGTCGGGGGCGGCTGTTGTCGCTCGATCACGTCCGGGACCTGGCCGGTGCCGGCCTGCACGGACTCGAGGTGCACCACCCCGACCACTCGGCCGACGACGCGCGGGTTCTGCAGGAACTGGCCGACGAAGCCGGTCTGGTCGTCACCGGTTCCTCCGACTACCACGGGACGAACAAGGCGATCCGGCTGGGAGAGTTCGCGACCGATGCCGACGAGTTCGACACGCTCGTGTCGAAAGCGTCCGGGGTGCAGGTGGTCTCGGCATGAACACCCACGAGTCCGAGCGGTACGACCCCTACGCCGTCGCCGTCCCGAGAACGGTGACGCCCACCGAACCGCCACGCAGTCCGCTCGTCGTCCGGGCATTGCGCGCCCTCAGCGGGGCCGTCGCCGCCGGTGTGGTGATCCTGTGCCTCGTCGTGATCGGCTCGGCCTACGTGGGCGGCGGCCGAGGATTCCCCGGCCCGGGAACCGTCTCCATCAGCGCGCACGTCGTCGCGTCCGTGTTCGTGATCGTCGCGCAGCGGATCGCGGACCGCAGGGAGGGCGTTGTCGCGGTCGTCGCGTCGGTGGCCGTCCTCGCGGCTGCGACCCTGCTGCTGTCCACGCAGTGGTGGGGCTGACGGACGTTCGGCGCGTTATCTGAAACCGGCTCTCACAGTGACCCGTCGGTAACTTGTTCTCACAGGTAGAGGGCAGAAAACGTGAGACATCTGACTGTCGCCACAATTTGATTGTGCATCGATCCTCGTGCCAGACTTGGCACCACTCCGACGTCGGCGCCACCGCCCTTCGGCGGGGGTTTAATGGCAGTGTTGCCAGGGCTCACCCGCCCTTGCCATGACGCTTCGGACGTTCTGCGGCCATCGTGATCGCGCACCCCGGAAGCTTCACCCTCAGTTGTCGTTCGTGGAGCAACTGTGAGGATCAGCGCCGATCCTCACGGTTACTTCTCAGTAACCCGGCCCCGAGTGAGCCTGGACTTAGCAGGAGTGTCATCGTGTCCATCGTGTCCGAACCCACCACACCGCAGAAGCTCGAGCTGACCGACGAAGAGATCTTCGCCGGCCACATCGGGGGGAAGCTCTCCGTAGAGACCACCACCGCTCTCGATTCGCAGCGCGCCCTGTCCATCGCCTACACGCCCGGTGTCGCGCAGGTTTCCCGCGCCATCGCGGCCGACGAGACCCTCGCCGACCGGTACACCTGGACCAACCGCCTCGTGGTCGTCGTCTCCGACGGCTCCGCGGTCCTCGGTCTCGGCGACATCGGCCCCCGCGCCTCGCTTCCGGTGATGGAGGGCAAGTCCGCGCTGTTCAAGAACTTCGCCGGCCTGAACTCGATCCCCCTGGTCCTGGACACGAAGGACCCCGACGAGATCGTCGAGACCCTGATCCGGCTGCGCCCGAGCTTCGGGGCGGTCAATTTGGAGGACATCTCCGCCCCGCGCTGCTTCGAGATCGAACAACGCGTCATCGAGGCGCTGGACTGCCCGGTCATGCACGACGACCAGCACGGCACCGCCATCGTCGTCCTCGCCGCGCTCAAGGGTGCGGTCAAGGTCCAGGACCGGGACCTGTCCTCGCTGCGGGTGGTGATCTCCGGGGCCGGTGCCGCCGGCGTGGCGTGTGCGAACATCCTGCTCGCCGCCGGCATCGCCGACGTGACGGTCCTCGATTCGAAGGGCATCGTCTCCGCCGACCGCCAGGATCTGAACGCGGTGAAGGTGGATTTGGCGGCCCGCACCAACCCGGCCGCACGCCGCGGCGGCATCGTCGAGGCCCTGGACGGTGCGGACGTGTTCCTCGGGGTGTCCGCGGGCACGGTGCCGGAGGAGCTCATCGCGACCATGGCGGAGAACTCCATCGTGTTCGCGCTGTCGAACCCGGACCCGGAGATCCACCCCGACGTCGCCCGCAAGCACGCGGCGATCGTCGCCACCGGGCGCAGCGATTTCCCGAACCAGATCAACAACGTGCTCGCCTTCCCCGGTGTGTTCCGCGGCGCCCTGGACGCCGGTGCCCGCCGCATCACCGAGGGCATGAAACTTGCCGCCGCCGAGGCCATCCTCTCGGTCGTCGGTGACGAGCTGGCTGTAGACAAGATCGTTCCCAGCCCGCTCGATCCTCGCGTGGCCCCCGCTGTCGCGGAGGCAGTCGCCGCCGCTGCTCGTGCAGAAGGCGTCACCGGCTAGCGAGAATCCGTCGAACACCCCGGACCGGAGCCCGCACCAAGGTTCCGCGGACGGGGTGTTTGCCGTTCACGGAGTGTTCGAAAAGTGTTCGCCGTCAAGCGCGGTCGGTGATCTGCTCGGCGCTGGGGTTGCGCCGCAGTCGGCCGGTGCCCGGAACGGACGCCCACACCGCAAGGGCGAGTAACCCGTCCACGACAAGCGCGAGAATCGTCACGAGAAGCGCGCCGACGAGAACCCGGTCGTACTGCCGAAGGGCAAGTCCGTCGAAGATGTAGCGGCCGAGTCCGCCGAGATTGACGTACGCGGCCACCGTTGCCGTCGCGATGATCTGCAGGGTGGCGTTGCGCAGCCCGCCGAGCATGAGCGGCAACGCGTTCGGGGCTTCGACACGCGTGAGCACCTGCCACTCGGTCATCCCCATTGCGCGGGCTGCGTCCACGACCGTCCGGTCGACATTCGCGACGCCCGCATATGTGCCGGCCAGCACCGGCGGGATACCGAGGATCACCAGCGCCAGGATGGGCGGGATCAGACCCAGCCCGAGTAGGAGCACCAGGAACGTCAGCAAACCCAGCGTCGGCAGCGAGCGCAGCGCGTTGACGAGACCGACGACCACCACGTCGCCCTTGCGCAGATGCCCGATGATCAGACCGATCGGCACCGCCACGACCGCGGAGAGCGCCACCGCCAGGAAGCTGTACCAGAGGTGTTCGAGGATTCGGGCGCCGATTCCGGTGCTGCCCGACCAATTTGCCGGGTCGACGATGTACTCCCACGCGCCGCCGAAGATGGTCATGACGCCTCCTCGGCGGCCGGGAGCGTCGATTGCCCCGCGACCAGCGGCGTGCGCCCGACCTTCTTCTGCCGGGTCCACGGCGTCAGCGCACGGCCGACCAGGAACAGCAGAAGATCGAACGCGAGGGCCAGCGCGACGATCGCGATGATCCCGGCAAGGATCTGGTCCGGGTAGTCACGCTGGTATCCCTGCGTGAACAAGGTGCCGAGACCGCCGATCCCGATCAGTGAACCCACCGAAACCAGCGAAATGTTGGTCACCGCCACCACCCGCACGTTCGCGACGAGAACGGGGAGAGCGAGGGGCAGTTCGACGGTGAGGGCCCGCCTCAGGCGGGTGAAGCCCATCGCGGTGGCGGAATCGACGACATCGGCGGGAACCGAATCGAGTGCCTCGGGCACGGCGCGGATCAGCAGGGCGGTGGAGTAGATCGTCAGGGCGATCACCACATTGAGCGGGTCCAGGATCTGCAATCCGACGACGGAGGGGATCGTCACGAACAGTGCGAGCGACGGGATCGTGAACGCGATTCCGGCCGCGATCAGCGTGATCTTCCGCAACCAGGACGCGCCACGGATCGCGGTTCCCACCGGGACGGCGATGAGCAGGCCGATGAGGAGCGGAACCAGCGCAAGATATAGATGGGTCTTCGTCAGGTCGACGACGACCGAGAAGTTGTCGATGAGCCACCGCATCGGATCACTGCCCGTCCGGGGTCGCCGGTTGGGCGGTGAAGTGGTGCTCACCCCTCGCACGATCTTCGGCCGCCCGCTGCTCGGCCAGCTTCGCGATCACCTCGGAGCCGAGGATGCCACCCGAGACCGCGCCGTCGGCGTCGACCGCGACCCCGATGCCGGACGGCGACGAGATGGCCGCGTCCAGGGCCTGCCGGAGGTCCGAGCCGGGTGTGAACAGCGATCCGCCCGCGGCCGTGCATTCGGAGACCGGGCGACCGGCCCGCGCTCCCTCGACGCCGGTCACGTCGATCCATCCCCGCGGACGGCCCGAATCGGTGACCACCAGTACCCACTCGCCCTGTTCGAGCCGCAGGCCGGGCAACTCCTTCTCGCTCGCGGTCCGGATCGTGTGCAGCGGAACCTGATCTGCGCTCCGGAACGACAACCCCCGGTAACCACGGTCCCGTCCCACGAACGAGGCGACGAAGTCGGTGGCCGGCGCCGACAGCACCGTGTCGGGTGCGTCGTACTGCTGCAACCGGCCGCCTGGTCCGAACACCGCCACCCGGTCACCGAGTTTGACGGCCTCGTCGATGTCGTGGGTGACGAACACGATGGTCTTGCGCATCTCGGCCTGCAGGCGCTGCATCTCGGCCTGCAGATCTTCGCGGACAACGGGATCGACCGCGCTGAACGGCTCGTCCATCAACAGGATCGGCGGATCGGCGGCCAGCGCCCGCGCGACCCCGACACGCTGTTGCTGCCCCCCGGACAGCTGGCCGGGATAGCGGGACGCGAGTGCCGGGTCGAGCCCGACCCGTTCGAGCACCGTCAACGCGGCCTTGCGGGCGTTGCGCCGGGAATCGCCGCGCAGCACGGGGACGGTCGCGACGTTGTCGACCACCGTGCGGTGCGGCAGCAGTCCTGCGCTCTGGATGACATAGCCGATGCCGAGACGAAGCTTCACCGCGTCGGTCCGGGCGATGTCGCGGCCGTCGACGGTGATCGTTCCCGCGGTCGGGGTGATCATCCGGTTGATCATCCGCATCGACGTGGTCTTGCCGCAGCCGGACGGCCCGACGAAGACCGTGAACGATTCGGCGTCGATCTCCAGGTCGAGGCCGTCGACCGCCGTCGTGCCGTCGGGGTACTGCTTGGTGACTCCCGAGAATGTGATCACCGCAGGCTCCTCACGAGACCGGCTTGTCGAGTCCCTGGTCCGTCACCCACTGCTTCGCGGCCGCGGCCGGTTCGGTTTTCGCGTCGCCGGACACCGAATCATTGAGCGCGACAAGCTCTTCGGTGGTCAGCTTCGCCGACAGCGCGTCGAGCGCCCGGGTCAGCTTGTCGGAGGACTTGGTGGTCCGGACGACCGGCACGACGTTCTGCGCCGCGAAATTGTTCTGCGGGTCCGCGAGCACCACGAAACCGTTCTTTGCGATCGCCGGGGACGTCGTGAAGATGTCTGCCGCCGTGATCTGTCCCGACGCGAGGGCACCGACCGTCGCCGGACCACCGCCGTCGGCGATCGGGACGAAGTTGTCGGGTGTGATGTCGAGGCCGTACTTGGCCTTCAGCCCGGGCAGGCCACCGGGGCGTTCCTGGAATTCGGCGGGAGCACCGAATTTCACCTCGGCCGAGTGCGCCGCGAGATCCCCGATCGAGGTCAGATTCCAGCGCTGCGCCGTCTCCTTGGTGACGACCACGGCGTCTTTGTCCTCGGCCGGGGCCGGGGTGGTGATCTTCAGCTCGGAGCCCAGCGCGGCCGGAAGCGCGGCGTCCACGTCGGCGGCGCTGGTGGCCGTCGAATCCGGATCGAGGTATTGCAGGAGGTTGCCCGTGTAATCGGGAATGACGTCGATCGAGCCGTCTTTCAGGGCGGGAATGTACGCCTCACGGCTGCCGATGTTGAACTTCGTGCTCACGTCGAACCCGTTGGCGCGGAGTACCTCGGTGTAGATGTTGGCGACCGTCTCGGATTCGGGGAAGTTCGCCGATCCCACGATGATCGTGTTGGGGTCGTCCCCGGATCCCTCGCCGCCCGCGGACAGGGGATCGGATCCGCCACCACACGCTGCGAGCGACACGACGGCGGCCGTCGCGAGGGCGATACTGCCCACGGAGCGGCGGGTGAAGCCCGACAGAATTCTCGAGGTGCGCATCAGCGTCCTTCCCGTTGTCACCGGCGCCGGACCTGCCGACGGAAACCGGTGGACGCGTGTCCGCGCCATCGGTTGGCCAGTGTAACGATAGGGACGGACAGAGCACGGTTTTCGACCAGCTCGAGGTAAACGAAAGGCGCGACGTGGCACACACACGGACAGGCGAATCGGGCGGACGCGGACCACGCCCGGCACGGTGGTCCCGGGCATTGATCACCGCGTCGGCCCTGCTTCTCGTCGTGGGAACGTCGGCGGCGTGCGGCGGCGACGCGACCCTCGACGGTTCCTCGGGCCGGCCGACGGGCGAGATCGTGGTGGGGGCCGGTGACGGCGCGGACAGCCGGATCCTGGCCGAGATCTATGCCGGTGCCCTGCGTTCGACGGGGGCGCCGGTCACGAACGAGGCGGGGCTCGGCGACCGGACCGCATACCTCGGTCAGCTCGATGCCGGAAACGTCACGCTGGTACCGGAGTTCACGGGCCGGTTGTTGCGCTACTACGACCCCGGCTCGGTGGAGACCGAACCGGACGACGTGTTCGAGGCGTTGAGCAAGGCTCTGCCGCAGGGGCTTTCGATCTCCGACTACGCAGCTGCCGAGGACCGCTCGGCACTGGCGGTGACGTCGCAGGTGTCCGGGACGCGTGATCTCACCACGCTCGACGAGTTGGTGCCCGCATGCGCCGGGAGTACCGCGGCGCTCGGCCCGAACTTCGAGGCAGACGCCCTTCCCCGGCTGACGGGGTGCACTTTCGCGCAGACCCGGACGGTGGCCGACGACGCCGCGGCTGTCGGGGAACTCGCGGGCCCGGACGCTCCGGACGGCGCCCTCGAGGTGGCCGGAGTGACCACCGCGTCACCGGACGTGGCGGCCGCGGACCTGGTACTGCTGGCGGACGACGAGCACGTGTTCACCGCACAGAACGTGGTGCCGCTGTTCCGGATCGGAACCCTCGGCGAAGCTCAGCAGAAGGCGCTCAACGTCGTGGCGGGTGAGCTGACCACCGCGGACCTGGCCGACATGATCGGCCAGGTCCGCGATGGTGCAGGTTCAGCCGACGTGGCGCGCGTGTGGCTCGACGCCCATCTGTGAACCCAGGAAGGCCCCGAGTTCGGCGACCGCGTCCGCGGCCTCGCGGACCAGGGACGCCTGAAGATGGGCGACGTGCCACAGCCGGGCGTACTCGGTGAGCATGACATCGACCTTCGACGCATCGAGCTTCGCCACGAACTCCATGATCTGCGGGTAGAGCACCTCGTCCACCCCGACATGGACCAGGGTGGACGGCAGCCCTGCCAGATTCGCGTGCAGCGGTGCGTAACCCGGGTCGTGCGCATCGCCGGTACCGAGGTACTTCTCGGCGGCGTCGGTCGACCACGCCGTGTTGACCACGAGATCCCGGTCTCGGGAGGTGTCGCGGCGGCCCGGATCGACCCACGGCGAGATCAGCGCCAGCGCGGCCGGAGTCACACCGTGCCGGTCGATCAGGCGCCGCGCGGTGGCGACCGTGAGACCCCCGCCCGCCGAATCCCCCGCGACGGCGAGTTGCCCTGTCGCGTAGCCGTGTTCCGTGGTCAGCTCGAGATACGCCGCCACCGCGTCCTCGAGTCCGGCCGGGAACGGATGCTCCGGAGCCAACCGGTAATCGAGGGTGTAGACCGCGCTGCCGGACTCCCTCGCGAGGTGAGCCGCCAGCGAACGGTGTGTTTTCGGAGAACCGATCGTGTACGCCCCGCCGTGCAGATACAGCACCGCGGTCCGGGGATCGGTGGCTCCCACCGTGATTCGCTCTGCCAACCGGCCCGCCAGCACGGCCGGACGGACGACGGCGCCTGCAGGCAACTGCTGCAACGGGGCAGCGAGTTCGAGGATCGCCCGCTGGACCGCGTACGGAAGCCTCGCATTGAGGCTGAGCCGGTAGAACGGCCGGAGGGCCGTCGCGACGACCGGCAGCGGCAGGTGGAAGGTCATCGGTACCTCAGTTCGACTTGGGAAGAATTCGTCCGGCGATGACGGCGACCACCCGCTGATAGCTCGGCCCGACGATTCGCACCCAGGCGTCGAGGAACTTGGCGTCGCCGCCGATCAGCACCCGCGGCTTACCCTTGCGGACACCGGTCACGATGGTCTCGGCCGCCGCCTCCGGCGTGGTCCGTGCAAGCTTCTGGTCGAAGAACTTCGCGAACGTGTCGAGGTCTTCGCCCGGGCCCGCTGTCGCGTTGCGGGCGATGGCCGTCTTGATGCCGCCGGGGTGCACGCACGTCACCTTGACCGGGTGCTTGGCGATCAGCATTTCCTGGCGCAGCGACTCGGTGAAACCGCGCACCGCGAACTTCGCCGAGTTGTACGCGCTCTGACCGGGCATCGACAGCAGACCGAAGAGGCTCGAGACGTTCACGACGTGACCGTCGCCCGACGCGATGAGATGCGGCAGGAAGGCCTTCGTGCCGTTGACGACTCCCCAGAAGTCCACGTCCATGATCTTCTCGATGTCCTTGAACTCGGACTTCTCGAACTCACCGTGGTAGGCGATGCCGGCGTTGTTGTACACCTGGTTGATCGTGCCGAAGTGAGCGCGCACCGCGTCGGCGTACGCGAGCACCGCCTCGCGCTCGGTGACGTCGAGGTGATCGGACTTGACGTCGGCGCCCAGCGCCTCGGCCTTGCGTGCGGTCTCGGCGAGCCCGACCGTGTCCATGTCCGAGATCGCCAGCCGGGCACCCTTGCCCGCGAGGTTCAGGGCGAGTGCCCTGCCGATGCCGGAACCGGCGCCGGTGATCACGACTACCTTGCCTGCGAACTCGCTCACTGTGCTGTCACCTTGTCGTCGTCGAGGTCGATCTGTGCCGGGATGGCGGTGGAACCGGGGACCGAGCCGTTGACGTACACGGGTGCCGGCAGGTCCGCGGTGGCCACGCTGTCGTACGCGCCGAGGTCGAAACGCCTGGTCTCGTTGCGGAACTGGAACGTGAAGCCCGGCCACAGTGTCGTGTTGTTGCCGTGCTTGTCGAGGTACCAGCTCGCGCACCCACCGTTGTTCCAGACGCTGTGCGACAGTTTCTCCTGGAGATCGGCGTTGTACCGGTCCTGCGCGTCCTGACGGACCTCGATCTTGCCGATGTCGTACTTGTCGAGCGTCTGCAGGGCGTCGACGAGGTAGTTGAGCTGTGACTCGATCATGAAGACCATCGAGGTGTGGCCCAGACCAGTGTTGGGGCCCACGAGGAAGAACATGTTGGGAAAGTTCGCGATCGCGGCGCCCTTGTAGCCCTGCTGTCCGCCCTCGTCGAAGACCTCGGCGAGGGAACGCCCGTCCTTGCCGAAGATGCCCTCGAACGTGGGGGAGTCGGTGACGTGGAAACCGGTGGCGACGACGATGGCGTCGACTTCGCGGACGGTGCCGTCCTTCGCGATCACCGAGTCGGCGGTGACCTCGGCGATGCCGTCGGTGACCAGGTCGACATTGTCCTGCGCGAGGGTGGGGTAGTAGTTGTTCGAGATCAGCATGCGTTTGCAGCCGATCTGGAAGTTCGGCGTCACCTTCTTGCGTAGATCCTTGTCCTTGATCTGACGGCGCAGGTGGCGCTCGGCCGCGAACTGCAGCGGCTTCATGAAGATCGGGGCCTTCGCGAGCCCCACGACCTGACTCTCCCGCATCCAGTAGATGCCGGTGCGGCACAGCTTCTGGAACCCGGGCAGGTACTTGAACGCGGTGTGCTCGAGCGCGGTGTACTCGCGGTCCGCGCGGGGCAGGATCCACGGCGCGGTGCGCTGGTACACGTCGAGATGCGACACCTTCTTGCCGATCGCCGGGACGATCTGGATGGCCGAGGCGCCGGTGCCGATGACGGCGACGCGCTTGCCCGTCAGGTCGGCGTCGTGGTTCCAGCGGGCGGAGTGGAAGATCTCGCCCCGAAAGTCCTCGATGCCCTTGATGTCGGGGAGGGACGGCTCGCACAGAGCGCCGACAGCGGATACCACGACCTTCGCGACGAAGTTCCCCTTGGTAGTGCTGACCTCCCACCGAGTGGTCGCCTCGTTCCAGTGAGCGGACTGCACGTCACAACCGAAGAGGTGCTTGTCGCGCACCTTGTACTCGTCGGCCACCGACTGGATGTACTTCTGGATCTCGGGCTGCGTCGAGAACGACCGAGTCCATTCGGGGTTCAGGGCGAACGAGTAGGAGTACAGATGCGACGGGACGTCGCACGCCGCACCCGGGTACGTGTTGTCCCTCCAGGTGCCGCCGACCTCGGTGCCGCGCTCGAGCACGAGGAAGTCGGTCTTGCCTGCCTGGGTCAGCTTGATCGCCGCGCCGAGGCCGGCGAACCCGCTGCCGATGATCAGCGTGTCGATGTGGCGGACACCCGCGGTGGGGTCGTAAGTGTCTGTGACGGGGAGACTCATGTAATAGACCATAGGTCGCTATTGAGGGGCAGTCAATAGCCTATTGACCTTCATTCAGTAGTCTTGTCTCATGGACGTTGTGAAGCGGACCCGTCTCAGCCCCGAACAGCGGCGCGCGCAATTGATCGACCTGGGCGCGAAGATGCTGGCCCAACGCCCCCTCGAACAGATCTCCGTCGAAGACATCGCAGATCAGGCCGGTGTCTCCCGAGGCCTGCTGTTCCACTACTTCGCCTCCAAGCACGACTTCCACCTCGAGATCGTGCGGCACACCAGCAGCGAAATGCTCGCGCGCACCGCGCCCGACCCCTACGTCGGGCAGGCGCGCGATCCCATGCAGATCCTGCGTTCGGTACTGGCCTCGTACGTCGACTACGTCAGCGAGAACCGCGCCACCTACGTCTCGCTGCTGCGGGGAACCGCGAGCGGCGACCCCGATATGCGGGCCGTCTTCGAGGACACGCGTGCCGTCATGTCCGAACGGACCCTCGAACAACTTCCCGCGATCGGAATCGAACGCACCCGAGCAGTCGAACTCGCCGTCCGCGGATGGATCGCCTACGTCGAGGAAGTCACCATCACCTGGCTGCGCGACCCGCACCTCACCCGCGACGAATTGATCGAACTCAACGTCCAGGCCCTTCCCGCCCTCGCCATCGCCGCGGCCCCCGAGATCGCCGCGGCGCTGCTCTCGGCCACCACAACCTGACATAGCTCGGACCGGGGAATGTCCCCGGTGCGTTTTCGCTGCGCACGCTCTCGTTTTCGGTAGCCGCACCCGCTGTAGGGCGCCAGAAGGGGTGCGTGTGTCGAGAAGGGGTGCGTGAGGCCGGGCGGTGAGTGCCCGCCTATCTGGCCCGAGATACAACGAAGCCGGGTCGAATCCACTCCGTGGAGTGAACTCGACCCGGCTCGATGGCAGCTCAGGCGATCGAACTCAGCCGAAGGCCTCGTCGATGATTTCCTGCTGCTCCACGGCGTGCACCTTGCTCGAACCCGAGGACGGTGCCGACATCGAACGGCGCGAGATGCGCTTGATCCCGGACAGCTTGTCGGGCAGCAACTCGGGCAGCGCGAGCCCGAAGAACGGCCACGCACCCTGGTTGGCCGGCTCCTCCTGAACCCACCGGAATTCGGTCGCGTTGGGGTAGCGGTCCAGCGTCTCGCGGAGACGCCGGCTCGGAACCGGGTACAGCTGCTCGATGCGGACGATCGCGATGTCCTCGCGGTTGTCCTTCTGCTTCTTCGCGAGCAGTTCCCAGTACAGCTTGCCGCTGACGAGGAGGACACGGCGAACCTTGTCGCGCTCGCCGTCGCCCGTCTCGTACGTGGGCTCCTCGAACACCGAGCGGAACTTGCCGGTGGTGAAGTCCTCGACCTCGGAGACGGCGGCCTTGTTACGCAGCATCGACTTCGGCGTGAACACCACCAGCGGGCGGCGGATTCCGTCGAGCGAGTGGCGCCGCAGCAGGTGGAAGTAGCTGGCCGGGGTGGACGGGACTGCCACGGTCATCGAACCCTCGGCGCACAACTGCAGGAAGCGCTCGATACGACCGGACGTGTGGTCGGGACCCTGGCCCTCGTGGCCGTGCGGCAGCAGCAGCACGACGTCGGAGAGCTGACCCCACTTGGCCTCGCCGGACGAGATGAACTCGTCGATGATCGACTGCGCGCCGTTGACGAAGTCACCGAACTGCGCCTCCCACAGCACCAGCGCGTCCGGGTTGCCCACGGAGTAGCCGTACTCGAAGCCGACAGCGGCGAACTCGCTGAGAGCGGAGTCGTAGACCAGGAACTTGCCGGGGTTCTCGCTGCCGAGGTTCTGCAGCGGGGTGTACTCGGCGCCCGTCTTGCGGTCGATGAGGACCGAGTGACGCTGCGTGAACGTGCCGCGCTTGGAATCCTGGCCGGAGAGGCGGACCATCTTGCCCTGGTCGACCAGCGAACCGAACGCGAGCAGTTCTGCGAAGGCCCAGTCGATCTTGCCCTCGCGGGACATTTCGCGGCGCTTCTCGATGACCGGCTTGACGCGCGGGTGCACCGTGAAGCCGTCGGGCAGGTCGACGAACGCGTCGCCGATCCGCGCGAGCACGGACGCATCCACGGACGTCTTCAGCTTCGTGGGCAGCACCTGGTCGAGTTCGACCGACTCACTGGGCTCCGGGGTGTACTTCTCGAGTTCGCGGACCTCGTTGAACACCCGTTCCAGCTGGCCCTGGTAGTCGCGCAGGGCGTCTTCGGCTTCCTTCAGCGAGATGTCGCCGCGCCCGATCAGGGATTCGGTGTAGCTCTTACGGACGCTGCGCTTGGTGTCGATCACGTCGTACATCGCCGGCTGCGTCATCGACGGGTCGTCGCCCTCGTTGTGACCGCGACGGCGGTAGCAGATCATGTCGATGACGACGTCCTTCTGGAACTTCTCCCGGAAGTCGACGGCAAGCTGGGCGACCCACACACAGGCCTCGGGGTCGTCGCCGTTGACGTGGAAGATCGGTGCGCCGATCATCTTCGCGACATCGGTGCAGTACTCGGACGACCGCGAGTGCTCCGGGGCGGTGGTGAAACCGACCTGGTTGTTGACCACGATGTGCACGGTGCCGCCGGTGCGGTACCCGCGCAGCAGCGCCAGGTTCAACGTCTCCGCCACGACACCCTGACCGGCGAAAGCGGCGTCGCCGTGCAGCATGAGCGGCAGTACGGTGAAGCCGTCCTCGCCCTTGTCGAGGATGTCCTGCTTGGCGCGGACCAGACCCTCGAGAACCGGGTCGACCGCCTCGAGATGCGACGGGTTGGCGGTGAGCGACACGGTGATGTCGTTGTCGCCGAACATCTGGATGTACTGGCCCTCGGCACCGAGGTGGTACTTCACGTCGCCGGAGCCGTGCGCGGCCGCCGGGTTCATGTTGCCCTCGAACTCGGTGAAGATCTTCGAGTAGGGCTTGCCGACGATGTTCGCGAGAACGTTGAGACGACCGCGGTGCGGCATGCCGATGACGACCTCGTCGAGCTGGTGCTCGGCGGCCTGGTCGATGACGGCGTCCATCATCGGGATGACCGACTCGGCGCCCTCGAGGGAGAACCGCTTCTGACCGACGTACTTGGTCTGCAGGAACGTCTCGAAGGCCTCGGCCGCATTGAGCTTGCTCAGGATGTATTTCTGCTGAGCGACCGTCGGCTTGACGTGGTGCGCCTCGACCCGATCCTGCAGCCACTGCTGCTGCTCCGGTTCCAGGATGTGCGTGTACTCGACACCGACGTGGCGGCAGTACGCGTCGCGCAGCACGCTGAGTACGTCGCGCAGCTTCATCTTCTCCTGGCCGTGGAAGCCGCCGACCTTGAACTCACGGTCGAGGTCCCACAGGGTCAGGTCGTGCGTCCGGACGTCGAGGTCCGGGTGGCTGCGGAACTTGTCCTTGACGAACTGCAGCGGATCCGTGTCGGCCATCAGGTGACCGCGGTTGCGGTACGCGGCGATCAGCTCGAGAACACGGGTGTTCTTGTCGACGGCGCCTTCGGGCACGTCCTTGCGCCAGCGGACCGGCTCGTAGGGGATGTGCAGCGCGTGGAAGATCTCGTCGTAGAACTCGTCGCTGATCAGCAGGTTGTGGATGGTCCGGAGGAAGTCACCGGACTCGGCACCCTGGATGATGCGGTGGTCGTACGTCGAGGTGAGCGTCATGAGCTTGCCGACGCCGATCTCGGCGAGGCGTTCGTCGCTCGCGCCCTGGAACTCGGCGGGGTACTCCATCGCGCCGGCACCGATGATGGCGCCCTGGCCGTTCATCAGTCGCGGCACGGAGTGCACGGTGCCGATGCCGCCGGGGTTGGTGAGCGAGATCGTGACACCCGAGAAGTCTTCGGCGGTGAGCTTGCCGTCACGCGCGCGCCGGACGATGTCCTCGTAGGCGCTGTAGAACTGCGTGAAGTTGTGGGTGTCGGTGTTCTTGATCGCGGCGACGACGAGGGACCGGTTGCCGTCCTTGCCCGGCAGGTCGATGGCCAGGCCGAGGTTGGTGTGTGCGGGGGTGACCGCGTTCGGCTTGCCGTCGATCTCGGCGAAATGCCGGTTCATGTTCGGGAACGCCTTGACCGCCTGCACGATCGCGTAACCGAGGAGGTGCGTGAACGAGATCTTGCCGCCGCGGGTACGGGCGAGGTGGTTGTTGATGACGATCCGGTTGTCGAACATCAGCTTCGCAGGGATGGCGCGAACGCTGGTGGCGGTCGGAATGGCCAGCGACGCCGACATGTTCTTGGCGACGGCAGCAGCTGCGCCGCGGAGAACCTTCGACTCGTCGGCGGCCGGAGCGGGCGCCTTGGCGTCCTTCGCAGCGACGTCCTTTGCGGGTGCGGCCTTCTTGGGGGCCTCGGTCTTCGGGGCAGCAGCCTTCGAGGACGCACCGTTGGGTGCGGTCTTCGGCGCGGCGCCGTTGGCCGTCTTGGTCTGAGACGGGGGTGCTGTCTTGGACTCGGAAACCGGGGGGGTCGAAGTCTTGGCGGGGGGAGCGGCAGCCGGTGCGGCGGTGGTGGTGCCGTTCGTGCCGTGTCCGTTGGCTGCGCCTGCCTTGGCGGCGGCGTCCGGAGAGTAATCCGTCAGGAATTCGTGCCAACTCGCGTCCACGGACGACGGATCGTCCTGGAAACGCTGGTACATTTCGTCAACCAGCCACTGGTTCTGTCCGAACTGGGATGTAGAGCTGCTGCTCACGGCAGGTGTTCGCCTCGTTTCTATTTCGGTACCCGATCAGAGCGCCTATATACATGAGACTAGCCCTCGCGTGTGACGTGTAGATCGCCAGGCCCGCACGTGTGAGCTGTCTCACGGCCAACCGATGGGGTCACCATCGATGACGGTTCTCGCCCCGCGATTATTCCCCGCGCCGGTCTCCGCCGCATCCCACAGTCCCGAATAGTGGCCACCGGCATAGCGCAGGGTGGCGTGCGAACCGGTCTCGACAACCCGTCCCTTGTCGATCACGAGGATGACATCTGCCCGGGCCGCGGTGGCCAGTCGGTGGGCTACGACCACCGACGTGCGGGTGCGTGTCACCCGGCTGCTCGCATCGAGAACTACCTGCTCGGTGGCCGGATCGAGGGTCGCGGTCGCTTCGTCGAGCAGCAGCAGGTCTGGGTCGACGAGCTCGGCCCGGGCGAGCGCGATCAGCTGCCGCTGACCCGCCGACAAGCCCTGCCCGCGCTCGCCGACGGGGTGATGCATCCCACCCCGCAACTCGGCGATGGTGCCGAGGGCGCCGACCGCGCGGGCGGCGTCCTCGATCTCCGCGCGGCTCGCGTCGGGGCGACCGTAGGCGATGTTGGTGGCGACGGTGCCGGTGAAGAGGTGGGCTTCCTGGGGGACCACGCCGAGCCGCCCGCGGTACGCGCCGAGCGGGTACCGGCGGAGGTCCACGTCGTCGACGAGCACCGCGCCGGACGTCGGGTCGTAGAAACGGGCGAGCAGTTTCACGATGGTCGACTTGCCCGCGCCGGTCTTGCCGACGAGGGCGACCGTGGTGCCGGCGGGGATGTGCAGGTCGATGTCGGTCAGGGCGTCGCTGTCCGCGCCCTGGTACCGGAACCCGACGTCGCGCAGGCACAGCTCGCCGCGCAGGTGCCCAGCGACCGGCTGCAGGTCGTCGCGGGAGGTGGCCCGCTCGATGGAACTGGGTGTGCGGAGCAGGTCACCGATCCGTTGCAGACCCACACTGGCCTGCTGGTACCCGTCGAACACCTGCGACAGCTGCTGGATGGGCCCGAACAGCAACCCCAGGTACAGCACGAACGCGACGAGCGTTCCGGCCGTGGTGTCGCCGCCCGCGACCTGCCGGGCGCCGACGAACACGACGGCGGCCAGCGCCAGGTCCGACAGGAACGCGATGAACGGGAAGTACACGGAGATCGCCCGCTGCGACCGCATCCGGCTGCGTCGATAGCTGTTCGCACGCTCGGCGAACCGGCGGGCGGCGAATTCCTCCCGCCGGTATGCCTGGGCGGCCCGCAACCCGGCGATGTTCTCCTGGAAGTCGGCATTGACGAGTGAGATCCGCTCCCGCGACACGGTGTACGCCATCGAAGAGATCCGGCGGAAGAGCAGGGTCGCGACGACCAGCGGCGGAATGACGGCGAGCGCCACCAACGCGAGCGTGACATCGGTGGCGACGAGGGCGACGGAGATGCCGGCGACCGTCAGCACGCTCACCACGGCGGTCGACATACCCGTCTGGATGAACGACGACAACGCGTCGACGTCGGTGGTCATCCGGGTCATGATCCGGCCCGACAGTTCGCGCTCGTAGTAGTCGAGGCCGAGTCGCTGCAGGTGGGCGTAGCTGCGTACCCGCAGTCCGAACAGGACCCGCTCACCCGCCCGGGCGGTGATCACCGTCATCAAGGCGACGACGAGCCAGTCGGCCACCACGAGGAGAACGCCGACCCCCGCCGCCGTCCACAGGGTCGCGGAGTCCTGGGGGACCACCCCGTGGTCGATGGCGAACCGGACGATGGAGGGGAACGCGATCCCGGCCAGCGAATCGAGCGCGAGGCAGACGACGACGGCGACGAGGAGGGCACGAACCGGTCGCAGGATCCGCCACAGCCGGAAGTCGGGCTCGGGCAGCCGGAGGTTCCGGGTCTCGATTCCCGGGCTCTCGACGGCGGGCGGAAGCGCATCGACGGCGTGCTGGAGTTCCGGGGTGGCGGCCACGTTGCCCAGGGCGCCCGCCATCGGTCCACCCGCGGTCCGGCCACCGCCCGACCCGAGAGCCGGGGTGCGTCCGGACGCGACGGCACCGCCGGGAACGTCCCAGTCCTCGTCGTCGTCCGGCCACAGTTCCGATTCGAGCGGTATGCGCCGGTACGGCATGGGGTCGGCCTGCGCGGGCACGCTCACGTCGAGGGGGCCCGAGTTCTCGGCGGAGGCGAACAATGCGCGGAAGAGGGCGCATCGCTCGTCGAGTTCGGCCACCGTGCCGGAATCGATGATCCGCCCGCCATCGAGAACCGCGACACGGTCGGCGAGCGACAGCGTGGAGCGGCGATGCGCGAGTATCAGCGCCGTCCGGCCCCGATTTGCCCGCAACGCCTCGAAGATCGACGCCTCGGTGGTGGCGTCGACGGCAGAGGTTGCGTCGTCGAGGATCAGCACCCGCGGATCGGTGAGGAGGGCGCGCGCCAGCGCGATCCGCTGCCGCTGACCGCCGGACAGGGTGAGGCCGCGTTCGCCGACCACGGTGTCGTAGCCGTCCGGTAGTGCGGACACGAACTCGTCGGCGGCGGCCATGGCGGCCGCGGCCCGGATCTCTTCGGCGCTGGCGTCGGGCCTGCCGAGCGCGATGTTGGCCGCGATGGTGTCGGAGAAGAGGAACGGTTCGTCGAACACGAGGCCGACGGCTTCCCGCAACTGTTCCGCGGACAGCTGGGAGACGTCGAACGACTCGCCCCCGGAGGTGAGGGACACGGCTCCCGACGAAGGGGCGTAGAAGCGCGGGAGCAGCAGCGACAGTGCGGTCTTGCCGGAGCCGGCCATCCCGACCACCGCGACCGTCTCGCCGGGTGCGATGCAGAGGTCGAGTCCACGGAGGATGTGGCGGTCCGGTTCGAATCCGAACGTCACCGAGCGCAGGTCCACGCCCAGCGGCCCGTCGGGCAGGGCCGTGGGATGCGCCGGGTCCGCGACTTCCGGTTCGGCGTCGATCACCTCGTACACGCGCTCGACCGCGGCCCGCGACAACTGCGCCATGATCACGACGGACGACAGCGTGCGGGTGACGCCCGTCATCGCCGCGACGTATGTGGCGAATGCGAGGAACGTGCCGATCGTGATGGAGCCGTGCAGTGCCAGGAAGCCACCGAGCGCGATGACGCCGACGAGACCGAGCTGAGGGAGCGCCGCCATGGTCGGGGCGAAGCGCGCGTTGATCCGCGCGGCGCGCAGGCGTTCGGCGTACAGCGTCCGGCTGTGGTCTTCGAGCTGGTCGACGGCGCGGCGCTCCTGGCCGAACCCCTTCACGACGCGGACCCCGGTGACGGTCTCCTCGACGTGTTGCGCGAGGTCGGCGGCCCGCTGCTGTGCGGACCAGGTGGCCGCGAACAGCTTCGGCCTCATCGCGTACACGACGAGGCAGACGGCGGGGACGATCACGAGCGCGACCACGGTCAGCAGCGGCGACAGCCACGCCATGATGGCGAGCGCGAGGACGAACTGGAGCAGCGCGCCTGCCGACAGCGGGACCATCGCGAGAAGTCCCTGCACCAGCTGGAGGTCGGTGATGGACCGGGACACCACCTGGCCGGTGCGGATCTGATCCTGCCCCCGCCCGTCGAGCCGCTGCAGTGCGCCCAGCAGACCGAGCCGCAGATCGTGCTGGACGTCGAGTGACAGTTTGCCTGCGAGCATCCGGCGTCCGAACTGGCAGCCGAACCGCACGCACGCGAGCAGTGCGATGAGCAGTGCGGCGGTGCCGATCACCTGCGTGGCGTTTCCCGATCCCGCTGCGTCGACCGCGTACTTGGTGAGGAGAGGGAACGAGATGTCGATGCCTGCGGCGACCACCGTCACGCCGAGGGCTCCGAGCGCGACGCGGCGGTGGGCCCAGCATTCACCGCTCAGCCGCCGAATCCACCCGGGCCGCGCCTGGTCCTGGTTCGGCGTCTGCTCTCGTTCGATCACCGATCCGGACGCACTCTCACCTGCCACTGGATCCACGTTAGCGCCGGCCACCGACAGGCCGGCGCCCGGTGCCGTGTCAGGTGATGTCGCGCTGCCGGGTGCACGCCCAGCCGCCGGCGACGAATACCGCGGTCCACACGAGCAGGGCGAGGGGGGCGGTGGGCCAGAGAGTGAGCCAGTCGATCTCGTTGCCCGCGGCGGCGTTGGCGACCGTCCCGAGGGTGGCCGACACCGGGAGGATGCCGCCGACGGAGCCGAGGCCGATCCCGCCGAGGATCGACCGGAGGATCATCTCGCCGAGGGTGTACCAGACCACGAGTGCGATCGTGCTGCCGACGGATGAGCCGGTCAGCATCGACACACCGCCGCCGAGCAGCGCCCACAACGTGGCGCAGAGCAGTGCCGCCCCGAGCATCGCGAACAGGGATCCGCGCACCGCGAAACCCTCGCCGCCGAACGTCAGCAGCAGGGCGACGCTGACGACCTCCACGACGAGGCAGTAGAAGAAACCGAAGGCCGCGGTGACGCCGAGTTTGGCGCCGATCACTCCGTCCCGGCCGCGGGCGGTGAGGAACGTGGTGGTCAGCGTCTTGTAGCGGAATTCCGTTCCCACGTTCACCGCCCCGAACAGCGCGGCGAAGAGAATGACGAGGGCGAGGGCCACTGCCAGCCCGAACAGGGTGGCAACCAGATTGGCGTCACCCGGGTCGGCCTCGAACGCATCGGTGAACGCGCGCATCACCGGAAGGGTGATCGCGCTCGAGAACATCCCGACGACCAACGGTGCGAGACCGAGCATCCACCAGAACCGCAGCGTGGTGACCTTGCGGAATTCCGCGGTGAGAAGAGCTGTCATCGCGGGCCTCCGGACATCGGACCGTGTTGGGGGTGTGCAGGTGGCGGAGCGTACCCGGGCGGGGGACCGTAACCCGGCTGCTGCGGGTACCCGGGTGGCAGTGCATACGTCTGCGGCGGGCCGTAACCCCACGGCGCGGCGGGGCTCGCCCCGGCGACGTACTGGCCCGCGGTCATCGACAGGAACAGTTGTTCGAGGTCGATGTCGTCGCCGACCGCCCCGAAAATGGTGACCCCGGCCGCGGCGGCGACCGACTGGACGACGTCGAGGGACGCTCCGACGACGGCGAGGCGCCCGTCCGCCAGCGACCGCGCGTCGACTATTCCCCGGGCGGCCAGCGCGGTCGCGAGCGCGGGCGGGTTCGAGGACGCCACCAGCAGCCGGCTCTGCTGCGACTTGCGCAGCTCCTCCATGCGGCCCTGATAGACGAGGGAGCCGCGGCTCACGATCACGAGGTTGTCGACGGTCTGCTCCACCTCGCGCAGGATGTGGCTCGAGATCAGAACGGTCCGTCCGGACGCGGCGAATCCCTTCAGGAACTCGCGCAGCCACGCGATGCCTTCAGGGTCGAGTCCGTTGGCCGGTTCGTCGAGGATCAGGATCCGCGGGTCGCCCAGCAGTGCGGTTGCCAGCGACAGTCGCTGACGCATGCCGAGGGAGAAGCCGCCCGCCTTGCGCCCGGCGACGTCCTCGAGCCCGACGAGCGCGAGCGTCTGCCGTGCGCGCGCATCCGGCACACGGATCGCGGACGCGTACACCTTCAGGTGATCGAGGGCGGTCCGGTTGGGATGCAGGCTCTGGGAGTCGAGGACGGCGCCGACCGTGCGCGCCGGGTCGGTCAGGAGGCGGATCGGGACCCCGGCGACCGTGGCGGTGCCGGACGTCGGCCGGACCAGACCGAGAATCATCCGCAGGGTCGTGGTCTTGCCCGACCCGTTGGGCCCGAGGAATCCGGTGATCGATCCCTGTGGCACGGCGAAGTCGAGGTCGGTGACCGCGTCGACGTTCTTGAAGCGTTTCGACAGCCCGCGCACCTCGATCGGATGCGCGAAACTTCCCGGGATTGCTGTGGTCAACCCGTCCTCCCCTGCCACAATCGAATGGAACTGATTCGACCCTACTGGGCTGCCATGACGAGATTCACCAACTGACGTACGGCGCGCGCTGACACCACTGATTGGGGACACACATGAGCAAGCACCACCACCACAATCACCATCGCGACATCCTTGCCCCGGCCTACACGGGACGCCTGTCGATCGATCCGTTTCCCGCGCTGCGCCTGCCGGACGACGAATCCGCTCCGGAGGCCGCGTACCGGTTCATCCACGACGAGTTGATGCTCGACGGCAGTTCGCGGCTGAACCTGGCGACGTTCGTTACCACCTGGATGGACCCCGAGGCCGACACGTTGATGGCCGAGACGTTCGACAAGAACATGATCGACAAGGACGAGTATCCCGCGACGGCGGCGATCGAGTCGCGGTGCGTGTCGATGGTGGCCGACCTCTTCCACGCCCCCCACCTGTCGACCACCGACCCGGCCAGCGCCACCGGTGTGTCGACGATCGGTTCGAGTGAAGCCGTGATGCTGGGCGGTCTCGCGCTCAAGTGGCGGTGGCGGGCGAAGCGGGAGGCGGCCGGGAAGGACACGGCGCGGCCGAATCTGGTGCTCGGCAGCAACGTGCAGGTGGTGTGGGAGAAGTTCTGCCGGTACTTCGACGTCGAGCCCAAGTACCTGCCGATGGAGAAGGGCCGCTACGTCATCACGCCCCAACAGGTGCGTGACGCGGTGGACGAGAACACCATCGGAGCCGTCGTCATCGTGGGCACCACCTACACCGGGGAACTCGAACCGGTGGCCGAGATAGCGGACGCGCTCGACGACCTCGCCGCGTCCGGCGGCCCCGACGTCCCGATCCATGTCGACGCGGCCAGCGGCGGTTTCGTCGTCCCCTTCCTGTATCCGGATCTGTTGTGGGACTTCCGGGTTCCGCGGGTGGCGTCGATCAACGTCAGCGGCCACAAGTACGGGCTGACGTATCCAGGAATCGGGTTCGTGGTGTGGCGTGACCGGGAATATCTTCCCGAGGGCCTGGTGTTCCGGGTCAACTACCTGGGCGGCGACATGCCGACGTTCACACTGAACTTCTCGCGGCCGGGCAATCAGGTGGTGGGCCAGTACTACAACTTCCTGCGACTCGGCCGGGCCGGTTACAGGTCGATCATGGAGACGCTGCGCGTCACCGCCGTTCGGGTGGGCAAGCGCGTCGGGGAACTCGAGTACTTCACGCTGATCACCGACGGCACCGACATTCCGGTGGTGGCATTCGAGATGGCGGGGGATCCCGGATTCACGGTCTTCGACGTGTCACACGAGTTGCGGGCGCGAGGGTGGCAGGTTCCCGCATACACCATGCCCGCCGACGCCGAGGACGTGGCGGTGTTGCGCATCGTCGTGCGCGAGGGCTTCAGTGCCGACCTCGGCACTCTCCTCGTCGAGGCGATCGAGGAAGTGTGCGCCGAACTTCGCGAGAAGGGCGGAGGGCGTTCGACGGCACAGCACTTCGCCCACTAGATCAGGGCTCGATCGCACGCAGTTCGTCCGGCCAGCGGGCCGGGGCGGGCCCGAACGCGTCACGCGCGTTCTTGATCACGCCCTTACCGATGGCCCGGTTGCCTGCGCCGCCGATGGCCGCGCCGATGCCGGCGGGCACGAGTTTGCCGAGGATCAATGCGCTGCGGCGGGCTGCGTACTTGGTGATGAACTTGCGCACGAGTGTGCTGTTCATTCCCTTCAACGTGGGGCCCGGGATTCGGCTGGTGATCGCGGTCGCCCAATTCTTCGCGGTCACGCCGGTCGCCTTCTGGACGATCTCCATGCCCGATTCGCCGAGGGCGACCGACAGGACGAGTGCGCGTCGCTGCTGATGATCGACAGCGGAGATGCCGTGCACCGATGCGACCGCGAGGGTCAGCAGCGCCGCGGCCTCCAGGAAGAACGCCGATTCGGCGCCCACTGCCGCGATGGACGCGACCGTGCCGACACCGGGAACGGCGGCCGTCGCGCCGACCGCGCTACCGCTGCCCGTGACGGCGAGCAGGAACATCTTCTCCATGCGCTCGACGATCTGCGCGGGCGATTCGCCGGGGTGCGAGCGCCGGACCCAGTCGACGTATTTGGCCACTGCGGGGGCCTGGAGTCGACTTCCGTTGTCGAGGACCGAGACCAGTACCTTCTCCACCGGTCCACCATTGCCAGCCATCGGGGCTCCCGTCTCGCCGTCCGCTTCGAGTGTGCTGGCACCGACTGTAGGTGAGCGCACGCTGTGGCCGGTGTCGGCACCGGTGCCTAGGCTGGTGTCGTGAGCGTCGTCGACAGCGATACCGCCAGGTCGTCCGGTGCGTTCCGGCGCCCGGCCGCACCGCTCCGCGCGCTGGTGAGCGGGTACGACGGCTATCGGCTGGCCGGGTTCGAGCCCGGCATCCACCTCGGTCTGCCGTCGCCCTGGCTCACGGTGATCCTGACGATCGACGAGCCGCTCGACATCGCCGCGCAGGCGGAGCCGCGGCAGGCGCCCGGTCGGTACGACACGCTGGCCAGCGGCATCGCCACGTCGCCGGTGACGATCCGGCACGACGGCAACCAGCACGGCGTCCAGCTCGCGCTCAGTCCGCTCGGCGCCCGGGCGCTGCTGGGGGTGCCCACCGCAGCCCTCGGCGCGTGGGTGGTCGGACTGGGTGACCTGCTCGGCCCAGATGCGGACGAACTGACCGAGCGACTGTCCCTCGAATCCGGATGGGACGCGCGGTTCGCGATCCTCGACGAGGTCCTGACGCGGCGCGCGGCGCAGGCGGCGATCGACCCCCACCTCGCGCGGGCCTGGAGCCTGCTCGTCGCCGGCGGCGGCACCCGGGTCGGCGACGTCGCACGCGAGGTCGGGTGGAGCAGAAGGCATCTGGTCGACAAGTTCGTCGCGGAGTACGGCGTCACGCCGAAGGACGTGGTGCGGCTGTCGCGATTCCACCGTTCGCACCGGATGCTCAAGGGTGCCCCCACCGCGACGCTCGCGGAGGTGTCGGCCGTGTGCGGCTACTACGACCAGGCGCACATGGCGCGGGACTGGCGTGACCTCGCCGGACTCGCTCCGTCGCGGTGGCGCGAGAGCGATCCGTTCTCATTCGTCCAAGACGTCGACGGCGGCGGTGGCGCAGAGTGAAGCCATGACTACTTCGACGCATACCACCTGTGTGTGGCCCACCCTCGTGTATCGCGACGCGCGGGCCGCCATCCGCTTCCTCGTCGATGCCTTCGGGTTCGAGGAGAGGGCGGCGTACGGCGAGGGCGACCGGGTCGATCACGCCGAACTCGGCTGGCCGAAGGGTGGTGGGATCATGCTCGGCTCACCTCGCGAAGACTCGGTGATCAGCGACCTCCCGCCCGGGACCGGCTCGGTGTACCTCGCCGTCGACGACCCGGACGCGCTCCACGAGCGCGCCGTGGCCGCAGGCGCGACGATCGTGCGCGGACTGCGGGACGAGGACTACGGGTCGCGCGGATTCACCTGCCGCGACCCGGAGGGCGTGTTCTGGAGTTTCGGCACCTACGCCGGGGCGTAGAGCCGCCCGATCACGCTCCGTGCCCGGCCGGGACCTCCTCGCCGGGCTTCGGCGGTGGTGGCGGCGTGCCGTCCCCGAACGGCTTGCCGCCCAGCTGTTCACGTCCGTGCGGTGCGAGCCAGCCGGACAGGTCCGGGCCCTTCGGCACGATCCGCGTGGGATTGAGGTCGGTGTGCACGATGTAGTAGTGCTGCTTGATCTGGGTGAAGTCGATCGTGTCGCCGAATCCCGGGGTCTGGAAGAGATCGCGCGCGTAGCTCCACAGGACCGGCATCTCGTCGAGCTTGTTCCGATTGCACTTGAAGTGCCCGTGGTAGACCGCGTCGAAGCGGGCGAGGGTGGTGAACAGGCGCACGTCCGCTTCGGTGATCGTGTCGCCGACGAGGAACCTGCGGTCGGTCAGGCGTTCCTCGAGCCAGTCGAGGCGGGCGAACAGACGGTCGTACGCGGCGTCGTAGGCGTCCTGGGATCCGGCGAAACCACACCGGTACACGCCGTTGTTGACGTCGCGGAACACGAGTTCGGCGACCTCGTCGATCTCGTCGCGCAGCGGCTCCGGGTACAGGTCGGGGGCGCCCTCGCGGTGATACCGCGTCCATTCCGAAGACAGGTCCAGCGTGATCCGGGGGTAGTCGTTGGTGACCACCTGGCCGGTGGGTACGTCGACGATCGCCGGCACGGTGATGCCCCGCGGGTAGTCGGGGAAACGCGCGAGGTACGCGTCCTGCAGGCGCGGGATCTTCAGCACGGGATCGAGCCCGCCCGGATCGAGATCGAAAGTCCAGCTGCGCTTGTCGTGGGTCGGCCCGCACAACCCCAGGGACAGCACGTCCTCGAGTCCGAGCAGTCGCCGGACGATGATCGCGCGGTTGGCCCACGGGCACGCGCGGGCGGCGACGAGGCGGTAGCGGCCCGGTTCGACGGGATACCCGTCTCGACCGTCCGCTGTGATGCGGGTGGCGATGTAGTGGGGTGTCACGGGTGAACTCGGCGCCCGATTCGACGTAGGCGCCCGCCGTGCCCTGCTGATCTTCCGTCCGGTCCGTCATGGTCACTCGTCCCGTCTTTCGAGGTGGTCTCAGAGCGTACTTCGCGACAGCGTGACTGCGGAGTACGTGCCCAGTTCCCGGTATCCGGCGCGGGCGGCGAGCGCGCGCGAGGCCAGATTGTCGCGGGGTGAACGGCATTGGGCGATCAGTCCGCTGTCGAGAGCGTCGTCGGTGGCGATGCCGGCGACCGTGGCGCCCAGCCCACGCCGCCGGAACGCGGGGACCGTCAGCACACCGACGTCGGCGAGAAAACCCTGGAACTCGGCGTACCCGGCGGAAGCGACCGGCTGCTGTGCGTCGTCGAGGATCGTGAACCATCGGTCGCGGTCACCGAGGCGGGCCTCGGTGACGTCGTCCGGGGGACTTGCCGCCTCGACATGGCGAACGTGGTCGTACTCGTGGGAGACGAGGGGAGGCGTGCCGGTCGCGGGGTCCTGGTAGTCGGTGGCGAAGGCGAGCACCATCGGGCCGGCGCACCGTCCGGATCGATCCTGGGTGAGTGCGAGCAGCGTCGCGGATTCCGCCAATTCCCCGGAGGTGTGCGCGTCGGCGCGCTCGATCGCCCACCGGGGTCCGACCAGTGCGGACGCCTCGCCCAGGCGCAGGAATCGGATCGTGTCGGTCTCGTCGTCCACCCGGACGGCGCGGTCGTCGGCGTCCGGGCGGGTGGCCAGTGCGTCGTCGGGCAATCCCAGTTCACGTGACCAGGCGAGTCGAACGATGTCGAGGTGATGGGAGTCCACGCACCCCACGGTAGCCGCTTGTTCCCACCCCCTCCGGACGGTATATTCCACGTGGAGTATTCACCGTGGAGTAGTGGAGGTGGTGACCGTGGCACTCACACCACTCGGGGTCACCATCCTCGGACTGCTGTGTGAGCGCACGATGCATCCGTACGAGATGTACCAACTCGCCGCCGCCCGGCGCGGACGGGTCGTGAAGATCCGGCCGGGGTCCCTGTACCACACCGTGAGCAGGCTCGAAGGTGAAGGACTGGTGCGCACCACCGGCACCGACCGGGCGGGAAACCGGCCCGAACGCACCATGTACGAGATCACGGACACGGGCCGTGAGGCGCTCGTGCACCGAGTGAGCGACATGCTCGCCACCCCGGCGCACGAGTACCCTCAGTTTCCCCTCGCGCTGGCGGAGGCGCACAACGTCGACGCGCACACCGTGGTGGACCTGCTCCGGGACCGCCTCGATCACCTCCGCGGAGAAATCGGCGAACTCGAGACCGCGTCCGCGCTCGCCTGCTCCACCGAGACACCCAGGATCTTCCTCCTGGGCAACGAGTTCCTCCTCACCGTCGCCCGTGCGGAGCACGACTGGCTGAGCGTTCTGGTGACCGACATCGAATCCGGCGCCCTGCCCTGGCTTTCGCCGGAACTTCTCGACCGACTGACACATTCACGCCGGATCCCCTCCGGTTCAGCAAAGGATTGAAGATGGACACCGAGCGCACCGCACCACCCACGTCGCCACCCGAGCATCGAAATCCGTGGCCCGCTCTGTGGGCCCTGGTCATCGGCTTCTTCATGATCCTCGTCGACAGCACCATCGTGGCGGTGGCCAACCCGGCGATCATGAACGACCTGCACACCGACATCAACAAGGTCGTGTGGGTCACCAGCGCCTACCTGCTGGCCTACGCGGTACCGCTGCTGGTCACCGGCCGCCTCGGTGACCGGTTCGGTCCCAAGAACATCTACCTGATCGGGCTCGTCCTGTTCACCGCGGCGTCGCTGTGGTGCGGTCTGTCCGGCACCATCACCATGCTCATCGTCGCCCGGGTCTTCCAGGGTCTCGGCGCCGCCCTGATGACGCCGCAGACGATGGCCGTCATCACCCGCACGTTCCCGCCGGACCGTCGCGGCACGGCGATGGGGCTGTGGGGCGCCGTCGCCGGCGTCGCCACCCTCGTCGGCCCGCTCGCGGGTGGCGTCCTCGTCGACAACCTCGGCTGGGAGTGGATCTTCATCGTCAACGTGCCCGTCGGGGTGATCGCGTTCGTGCTGGCTTGGCGGTTGGTGCCCGCGCTCGAGACCCACCAGCACAAGTTCGACATTCCCGGTGTCGTCCTCAGCGCGCTCGGCATGTTCTTCCTCGTGTTCGGCATCCAGGAAGGCAGCTCCTACGACTGGTCGGCCACCGTGCTGGCGTCGATCGGCGCCGGTCTCGTCCTTCTCGGAGTCTTCGTCTGGTATCAGTCCTGGAACAAGAACGAGCCGCTGCTGCCGCTGGGGCTGTTCACGGACCGCAACTTCTCGCTCGCCAACGTGGCGATCACCGCCATGGGTTTCGCGATCACCGCGATGGTCCTGCCGCTGATGTTCTACACCCAGGCGGTGCGCGGTCTGACACCCACGCGGTCGGCGCTGCTGCTGGTGCCCATGGCCGTCCTCACCGGCGTCTTCGCGCCGATCGTCGGCAAACTCGTCGACCGCACCCACCCGAGGTACATCGCGGGCGCCGGATTCCTGCTGTTCTCGATCGCCCTCGGCTGGCTGTCCATGGTGATGTCGCCCGACGTGGCGATCTGGCAACTGCTGCTGCCGATCGGCCTGATCGGACTCGCCAACTCGTGCATCTGGTCGCCGCTCGCGGCCACGGCCACGCACAACCTTCCGCCCCACCAGGCGGGTGCCGGAGCCGGTGTCTACAACACGACCCGTCAGGTCGGCGCGGTGCTCGGCAGCGCCGCGATCGGCGCACTCATCACGGCGCGGCTGTCCGCGCAGGGACTGAACAGCGACAGCCAGGAGGCCGGCGTCGGCGAGATGCCCGAGTTCGTGAAGGAACCGTTCGCCACGGCGATGGCGCAGTCGATCTGGCTGCCCGCCGCCGTTCTGCTGATCGGCTTCGTCGCCTCGGTGTGTTTCGCACGACCGTTGCGAGAGAAGAAGTCCGGTGTCACCGAGGGCGACGCAGCCAGTCGGGAAACATCACTGCGGGGTTGAGGTAGTCGTCGGGGTCGAACGCCTGCTTGATCGCCCACATTGCCGTGATGTCCTCGCGACCGAGGGCGAGGTCCAGATAGTTGCGTTTGTGAGCGCCGACACCGTGCTCGGATGCGATGGTGCCGGCGTGATCGCGGATCAGTTCCGTGATCGGCTGGTAGAGCACGCTCTCGTCAGGGCAGCGCAGGACGTTCAGGTGGAGGTTGCCGTCGGCGACGTGTCCGAACAGCACCGGAACGGCGCCCGGTGCCCGGCTCGTCACCAGCGCGACGGCATCCGCGACGAATGCGGCGAGGGTGTCCAGGGGGAGCGCGGCGTCGAACTTCAGCGGGGGCCCGAACAGTCCGACCACGTCGGCGAACGCGTCCCGTGCCGCCCACAGCCTCGCGCGCCCGGCGGCGTCGATCCCGACGGCGGGCTCGTCGTCGGGACCGCAGCGCTCCAGCCCCTCGGCCAGCTCGTCGGTGAGGTCGCGGCGGCCGGCCAGTTCCACGAGGAGGTACCACGGCAGTCCCGTGGGAACCGCGAGACCCAGCTGCGACGAGGCCAATTCGAGTCCGCGGCCGTCGAGCATCTCCACGGCGTCCACCCCCTCGAGCCGCCGGACGACGCGAGCCGCGTCGATCAGCCCGCGCAGCTGTGCGAAGCCGGCGAGGGCGGTGACGCGGAAGTCCGGCACGGGGTGGAGCGTGAGATCGGCGGTCGTGACGACCCCCAGAGTGCCCTCGCTGCCCACCCACAGTGCGGGCAGGTCGTATCCGCAGTTCTCGGCGCCCACCCGGGTGCTGCGCCGCACGATCGCCCCGTCGGGAAGCACGACTTCGAGGCCCAGCACCTGCGCGGACATGGGTCCGTACCGCACGGTGTGCAGCCCACCGGCGTTGGTCGACACCATGCCGCCGATCGTTGCGGAATCGCGGGACGCGAGGTCGACGCCGAACAGCAGTCCCGCGTCGGCGGCGGCGCGCCGGAGCGTGGCGAGGGTGACACCGGCGCCGACGGCGACGCGGCGGTTCTCGCGGTCGACGGCCCCGACCGACGTCAGCCGTTCCGTCGACAGCAGCACGTCGTCGTGTTCCGGAACCGTGCCGGCTTCGAGGCCGGTGCGTCCGCCCTGCACGGTGACCTTCACACCGGCGCCGCGGCAGATCCCCAGCACGGCCGAGACTGCCGCGGCATCGGCGGGCCGGACGAGTGCGCTCGCCCGCCCGCGGTAACGGCCGGTGTGGTCGGTGGCGCGGGCGGCGAGCACGTCCGCGTCCACGGTCACGAACCGCTCGCCGACGACGTCGGCCAGCGCCGCGCGCAGCGAGTCCACACCCCGATCGTAGGCGGAACGCATGTGGCAGTCTGGCCGCATGACTGAGCCTGCCTCCGCTGCGCATCCCACCCGACTCGAGCGTGTCCGCACCGATGCCGGCGCCGAGATCGCGATCCTGACATTCGCCCACGGCCCGTTGAATCTCTTCGATCAAGCGATGTTCGACGCCGTGCAGTCGGACGTGGCGGCGCTTGCCGAGAACCCGCCCCGCGCGGTGCTGCTGCGCGCCGAGGGCAAGGTCGTCTCCGCGGGGGTGGACGTGCACGTGTTCGACGGGCTCACCGCGGAGCAGGGCGCGGATCTGTGGCAGGAACTGTTCGCCGAGATCTGCCATCCGCTCGAGGCGCTGCCCTGCCCCGTCGTCTACGCGGCCCACGGCCTGACGCTGACCGCGGCATTCGAGATCGCGCTCGCCTGCGACATCATCCTCGCCGCGCCGAAGGCGAAGTTCGGACTGGTCGAGACGGTCGTCGGCCTGACGCCGTCGATGGGCGGGCCGCAGCGGCTGGCCGAACGTGCGGGGTCCGGCCGGGCGCGGGAACTCGTGATGACCGGCGACCTGTACGACGCCGCGACGCTGCACACCTGGGGTGTGGTCAACGCCGTCCACGAGGACGTCGACACGGAGGCACGCGCACTCGCGGCACGGCTGGCGGACGGTCCGACCCGCGCACACGACGCCACGAAGCAGATCATCTCCGCGTGGCGGTCGGGTGGAGTCGCGCACGCCGACTCGATCACGCCCGACGTGTCGGGCGCGCTGTTCGAGACCGACGACCTGCGGGGCGCGGTGCGCAGCTTCCTCGATGTCGGACCGGGCAAGGCCACCTACACCGGACGCTAGGCGTCGGCGATCCGCTCCCCGCAACTGTGACGGGCGTCATATAGTCGTGGCAACGTCCCGGTTCGCGCAGCAGTGGAGTCAGCGGAGGTGCAGATGCCGTCGTCCCTCGTCGAGTACCCGAGTGGGGGCCCGTTCTTCCACGACGACCGGGTGGTCCGTGCTCGCGACGGCCTGCTCCGGTACGGCGGGCTCAACCCGTCGCTCACCGAACTGCTCGACGTGTCCGTGCACCGCTACGCGGGCCGGGTGGCCGTCGAGGAGGACGGCGGCCGGTCGCTCACGTTCTCTCAGCTGTGGACGTCCGCGGCGCGGGTCGCCGGCGGACTGAAGGCGAAGGGCGTCGAGATCGGTGACCGCGTCGCCGTGCGGCAGCCGATCGGGGTCCGCTGGGTGGAGGCCTTCCTCGGGGTGCTGCTGGCCGGAGGCGTGCCGGTGGGCGTCAGCCCGGCGCTCGGCGACGCGCAGACCGGCGAGGTGCTCGCCGACAGCGAATCGGCGTTGATTCTCGACGGCGAACTGCCGGAAGGTATCTCGTTCATCGACGACGGCGCGAGCCCCGACGAGTTGGTACTGCTGTCGTACACGCCCGGCCCGTCGGAGTCCCCGAAGGGCGTCGAGTTGAGCAACGAGAACGTCCTCTCCACCATCGAATCCGTCCTCCACGCGCGCGGCTTCAGCTCCGAGGGGCTGCGGAATCTTCTGGTCGAACCGGAACTGCACACCGTCGGATCGCTCGTCGAACTGCTCTCGACGCTGGTGGTGGGCGGGACGGTCCTGCTGACCGGGAGCACCGACGCCGCCTCGTGGCGGGGCACCGGAGCCGACGTGCTCACCGCGGCACCCGCCGTCCTCCTGCGGGCCGTGGAGTCCTCGCGGGTGACGAGCTTCGGCAGGCGCGCGGTGCGCTGGATCGATTACAGCGGGGCCGGCCTGTCGCTGGAGCAGTCGCAGTTGCTCAGGCGGACGTTCCCTGCGGCCAAGCACTATCTCGGGTGGGGCATGACCGAGACCTGCGGAGCGGGGCTGGCGCTACCCGACGAGTGCGCACTGACACACGCGGGCAGCGTGGGGGTCGCATTCGGCGGGATGGAGGTGGCCCTGTTCGGTCCCGAGGCCGACCGCGGGATCGGTGAATTGCTGTGCCGCGGGCCCGGAGTCAGCCGCGGTTACTGGAACCGGCCCGACGTCACCGCGAAGACGTTCACCGGGGGCTGGTTTCACACCGGGGACACCGCGAATATCGACGACGAGGGCTTCGTCCGTATCGTCGACCGCGACACCGCTGCCTAGGCGGTCCGAAAGGCAGGTATTTCACCCGTGAGCTCTCCCGTCGCCGAGCTGCACATGCACATCGAGGGTTCCCTCGAACCCGAGCTGATCTTCGAGCTCGCCGAACGGAATTCCGTGCAGCTGCCGTACACGGACCTCGACGACCTCCGCTCGCGGTACGAGTTCACCGACCTGCAGTCGTTCCTCGACCTCTACTTCGCCAACATGCAGGTGCTACGGACGGCCCAGGACTTCGCGGACCTCACCCGCGCCTACTTCGCGAGGGCGTCCGCCGGCGGCGTGGCGCACGTGGAGTTCTTCTTCAATCCGCAGGCACACGTCAATCGTGGTGTCCCGCTGCACGAGGTGCTCGACGGGATCATGGACGCGGTGGCCACCAGTGAGCGGGAGTTCGGACTCAGCAGCGCCGCCATCGCCGCGATCCTGCGGGATCGTCCCGTGCACGAGGCGGAGGACGTGTTCGGGGAGATCGTCCGGTTGCAGACGCCGATCGTCGGGCTCGGACTGGACTCGGCCGAGGTGGGCAACCCGCCGTCGCTCTTCGAGGACGTGTTCGCCCGCGCCCGGTCGGAAGGCCTGCACGTGGTCGCCCATGCCGGTGAGGAAGGCCCGCCGGAGTACATCTGGCAGGCGCTCGACCTGCTCGGCGCGGAGCGCATCGATCACGGGGTGCGGGCGCTGGAGGACCCGGCGCTCGTGGCGCGCCTGGTGGACGAGGAGGTGCCGCTCACCGTGTGCCCGTTGTCGAACGTGCGGCTGTGCGTCGTCGACTCCCTGTCGGAACACCCGCTGCGGACCATGCTCGAGGCCGGCCTGATCGTCACCGTCAATTCCGACGATCCCGCCTACTTCGGTGGATATGTCGACGACAACTTCGCGCAGTTGCGGGACCAGCTCGGGCTCACGGATGCCGAACGGGACACGTTGGCGCGCAACTCGATCAGGGCGTCGTTCGCGAGCGAGGCGAGGAAGGCGGAACTGCTCCGCGGCTGACGTCAGTCGATCAGTCCGGCATCGTCGAGGCTGCCGACGACGGCCAGGACGTCGCGGTCGCGGCCGAACGGACCGACCAGGCAGAGGCCCGCGGGCATTCCGTCGTCGGTGCGCAGCGGCACGGTCGCGTTGGGCAGGCCCGAGATGGATGCGAGGCACGTGAGCATGCCGGTGGTACGCATCGTGTTCCGGAACCGGTCGCCGCTGGGGTAACTCGTCCGCTCGGGCGCCGGGGAGGACGTCGCGGGCAGCAGGAGCAGCCTGTCGCCGACGTACGCGGTGATCGTCTTCGAGGCCTCGGCCAGCATGGTCATCTTCCGGGCGTACGTGGTTTCCCAGATTCGGCTCGCGTCGCCGAAATTGCGGCGCGGTTCGTCGCCGAGCGACGTCATCGCCTCGCTCACCCAGTCGCCGTGCAGTTCCCAAGCTTCGTACCCCTGCACGTCGGCGACCGCCTCGTACCAGTCGGGGAGGCGGCCGATGTCGGTGTCGGTCCACGTCAGGCGGGGCAGGGAGCTCTTCTCCCACGACGTCAGGGCGCGCCGCATTGCGCCGAGGACGCCTGCCTCGGCGACGGCGTTGATGCCGTCCGACGTGAGTGCGCTGCGGAACGGGGTCTCCGCGGTGAGGGGAAGCAGTGCGCCGGACACGGCGACGAGGGTGGCCAGGTCGCCGCAGACCCACGCCGGGGTGTCGAACGTGGGGGACAGGGGGAACAGCCCCTCGGTGGAGACGGCCCCCCGCGACGGCGCAAACCCGTACAGGCCCTGGTACGAGGCGGGGATCCGGACGGAACCGGTGGTGTCGACACCCAGGCCGATGTCGGCGGCGCCCTGCGCGACCGCGCTCGCGGCGCCCGACGTCGCGCCGCCGGGCAGACGATCCTCGGCGTGCGGGTTGGGCGGCGTCCCGAATTGCTGGTTGACACCGGAATGCCCGTACCCGAGGTCGTCGGTCTGGGCCAGGCCGACGACGCGCGCACCCTGACCGAGGAGACGCGTCACGACGGCGGCGGTTCCCGTCTCGGCCGGCACCTCGGCGAGTCGCCGACCGCTGCCCGCGCCGATCTGCTGTCCCGCAACGGCATACAGGTCGGTGACGGCGAGCCGCATGCCGGTAAGGGGCCCGTCGCCGGTGGGCGCGACCAGCGGATCTCCCTGCACCCGCCACGTCGCCTTGTCGACGGGGGCGAATTCGGACACCGCACCGCCGCCGGCGACGGACAGGCCGTCGGGAAGGGGCGGAACCCCGGGATCGTGCAGCCGTTCGCCACAGGCGCCGAGCGCGACGACGCCGAGCGCGGCCGCCCCGGACGTTCCGGCGACGCGAAGGAAGGCACGACGGTCGAAAGATCGACTGGGGGGCACCCACCCCACGTTAGCGACCGAGGACCTGCTGCAGGTACGCGTTGCCGAACATTCGCTCGGGATCGTACTTGTCGCGGACGGCGACGAACTCGTCGAAGTTCGGATACGCGGGCCGTAGGTCCTCGGCGGTGCGCCCGTGCAGTTTGCCCCAGTGCGGCCGGCCGTCCACGTCCCGGGCGATCGCCTCGACCGCGGCGAAATAGGGTTCGTGATCGCGGCGGTGATACTGGTGCACGGCGATGTACGCCGTGTCCCGGCCGTTCGCCGTCGACAGCCACACGTCGTCGCCCGCGGCGAAGCGGACCTCGACGGGGAACGCCACGGTGAACCCGGACTTCTCCACCCACGCGTCGATCGCGGCGAGAGTGCCGGGCAGTGCCTCGGTGGGAACCGCGTATTCCATCTCGCGGAACTTGACCCGGCGCTCGGAGGCGAAGACCCGGTAGCTGCGGTCGGTGTACTCGCGCGCACCCAGGATGCGCGACGACAGACGGTTGATCCGCGGAATCGTCGAGGGCGCGAGGACTGCGACCCGGTTGATGCCCTCGAACACGATGTTGGACAGCAGTTCGTCGTCGACATACGCGCGGACCGGGTGGACGGGCGACGTCGGAGTGTCACCGGGGAGCCGGGTGTTGCGTTTCGTCAGCACGCGGCGGGTGTGGGGGAACCAGTAGAACTCGAAGTGGTCGATGGTGCTGCGGTCGTGGTCGAGGCGTTCGAGGGTGGCGTCCAGCGACTCGGGTGCCTCGACGGCGTGCATCACGTAGTTCGGCACGCACTGGATCGTGACCTTCGAGATGATGCCCACCGCGCCGAGGCCGAGACGTGCGGCCTCGAACAGTTCGGGGTTGTCGGTGGGGGAGCAGCCGGCCACCGATCCGTCCGCCAGCACCACCTGGAGGGCGCGGACCTGAGTGGCGAGACCTCCGAACCGGGCTCCGGTGCCGTGGGTGCCGGTGGACAACGCCCCCGCCACCGACTGCACGTCGATGTCGCCGAGG